>CAZMWB010000006.1:0-71157 GCA_964569955.1 uncultured Klebsiella sp.
GGCGGTATGGTATTCGTCCCTACGATGGGGGGGATTACGGGCGGTATGGTATTCGTCCCTACGATGGGGGGGATTACGGGCGGTATGGTATTCGCCCCTACGATGGGGGGGATTACGGGCGATATGGTATTAAAAATACTTCCGCCTGAGGTGCAGAATGGATTAAAAATCCCACTTGAGGGAGCATTTTTGGCGCAAGGGCGTATCAATGCACCACCACACCAACAACATGCGGCCTAATTTGGCGTAGGTATTGTCTTAATTCATAATTCATAATTCTTAATTGACAGGAGTTTTCATGGCGATTTGGCAACAACAACACGATGAGGGTGTAGTCACGCTCACCATCAACAACCCGCCGGTAAACGCATTGAGCCGGGCAGCGGTGGCAGAACTTGCGGATATCCTGCATGCCCTTGAGGCGCACAAAACCCGTGTTGTGGTGATTACGGGATTCGGTGAAAAAGCCTTTGTGGCTGGTGCCAATATCAAAGAAATCAACGCGCTGGCCGATATCGCTGATGCACGCCAGTTTGGCCAGGTGGTGCTCGCACTCGGTCAATACATGCGCACGCAACCCTACCCCATCATTGCCGCAGTCAATGGGGTGGCTTTTGGTGGTGGCTGTGAACTGGCGTTGATGTGCGACATGCGCATTGCGAGTACTAACGCCAAACTCGCTCTGCCTGAAATTACGCTCGGACTCATGCCAGGCTGGGGGGGCAGCGTGCGCGTGGCACGCCAAGCCGGCGCGAGTACCGCACTCATGATGGCACTCACCGGTGAGCCAATTACTGCATCAGACGCGTTCCGTCTCGGGCTCGTCGACAAAGTTGTCGAACCTGCAGAATTGATTTCTGCGGCCCACGCTCTGGCCCGTCGTATTGCCAGCATGGCACGTCCAGTTGTGACAACAATCAAGGCGACGATATGGCACGGCGTTGATATGGTGCTCGATGATGCCCTCGCCACAGAATGTGACACATTTGCCGATATTGTCATCCGTCCCAACGCCAAAGAAGGTACCGACGCATTTCTCAATAAACGTGCCCCGCAGTGGGATAACCGTTGATGGCGGCGCATGTGCCGTTGGCCGGAGGAGGGGCTCAGATTATTGGCACGTTTCTTTCGCGCCCTAATCGCTTTGTAGTCGAAGCACAACTCAGTAATGGTGACGTAGTGCGTGCCCACATGGCGGATCGTGGTCGCCTCGTTGAAACACTCATCCCGGGCGTGCCCATCTGTCTCGTCTCTCGCTCCGGCGAGCATCGCGCCACGCAATGGCAGGCGGCGGCAGCCCAGCGTAGCGACGGGAGTTGGGCGTCGCTCGATACGTTGTTGCCCAATCGCTTGATGCGCGTGGTACTTGCACACCATTTGTTACCCCAGCTTCCCCCTTATACCACGGTGCGCCCCGAAGTGGCCATTGGATCGAGTCGTTTTGATTTCGGGTTAGATGGAACACCCCCCATCGTCCTCGAAGTCAAGTCTGCTGGGCGAATTATGGCGGGTACTGGGCTGGTCCCCGATGCCCCGAGTAGCCGTGCAGCTCGCCACGTCAGTGAGCTCATTTTGTTGGCACAGAGCGGCTATCATGCCGTACTCGTGGTTGTGTCACAAGGCAGCGCAGAACGGGTTGCCATTGACGCCAGCATTGACCCTGTGTTGGCGGATACGGTACGTACTGCTGTGACACGTGGGGTGCAGTGCGTGGGGGTTTCAGCCCACTTCGATTTGCACGGACTCCGCTACATGCATGATGTGCCGTTGGTCGTCAATGGGTAAAATTAGGCTATACTAAGAGGGCACTGTTTTAATTCCCAATCGCACTATCCCCTGTCATTCATACCATGCAAAGGAGCAACGGATGTTTAGTGGTACACGCCAACAGCGCGGGTGGTACTTTTTTGACTGGGCGGTATCCGCCTATTCCACCACCGTCGGCGCCGTTTTTCTCGGGCCGTATCTCACCAGTATTGCCGAAGCAGCCGCCAAAGACACCGGTGGTATGCTCTACCCGCTTGGTGCGGGAATTCCGATTGCTGCGGGGTCGTTTTACGCCTACATGACATCACTTTCCGTACTGTTGCAGGTTTTCTTTTTGCCTATTCTTGGTGCTGTGGCCGATTATACGGCGCTCAAACGGCGCATGCTTGGGATATTTGCCTACATCTCCACGGTAGCCGTCATTCTCATGTTTTTCATGCAAGGTACTGATTACCTATTCGGCGGGTTGCTCTATCTGGTTGCGAATTTGACGTTTGGGGCGTCCATGGTCTTTTACAACGCCTTTTTGCCCGAAATCGCCACTCCCGATGAGCGTGACGCCGTCTCCTCCAAAGGCTTTGCCTTTGGCTATCTCGGTGGCGGGTTGTTGCTCATCCTCAATTTGGCACTCTTTTTGTCATACGAGCAGATCGGCATTGATGGCGGGTTGGCTGTGCGCATCTGTTTGGCGTCGGCTGGGGTCTGGATGGCCATCTTTATCCCCATCACCTTGCGCAGTCTGCCCAATACTGCGGCTTCACGTGAGTTAGTCAAGGGACAATCCGTGGTGACTGCTGGGTTTAGCCAGCTCGGAGAAACTCTGCGCAACTCGGTGCATTACCCGCATACGTTGCTCTTTTTGGGTGCATATCTGCTCTACAACGATGGTGTGCAGACGGTGATTGCTATGTCGTCCACCTTTGGCACTCAGGAGCTGGGTATGGAATCGCAGACACTGATTATCACCATTTTAATGGTGCAATTTGTGGCCTGGTTTGGCGCACTTGGCTTTAATCAGGTGGCCAAGCGTACCGGTGCCAAGAAAGCCATTCTGGCGAGTTTAGTGATTTGGACATCGCTCACGGTGGTGAGTTATTTCATCGTCAAAGGGAGCGTCGAGCAGTTTCTCCTTCTCGGTGCGGGGATTGCAGTGGTGCTCGGTGGTACCCAAGCACTGAGCCGGTCACTCTTTGCACAGATGATCCCCAAAGGCAAAGAGTCGGAGTATTACAGCCTCTACGAAGTCAGTGAACGTGGCACAAGCTGGATTGGACCGTTGGTTTTCGGCTTGGTCTATCAGTTCACCAATTCGTATCGACTCGCACTCGCTATGATTGGCGTGTTTTTTGTGGTTGGATTTATCCTATTGATATTTGTGAATGTGCGTCGTGCTATCACCGAAGCCGGAAACGAAGCGCCAACCATTGTATAATGAGTATGGCATCATCCTATTTGAGTGCATCGAGGAAAAAGGAAAACCATGACCACGACGTCTGAGTATCGTACCCTTGGGAAGCGTCACAAAATCATTGATGGCGCTGAGAAACTCACTGGTACCGCACAATATACCGCGGATGTGTCACTCCCAGGTATGTTGCATGCGCGTCCAGTGTTGAGCCCATATGCCCATGCCCGTATCACGTCCATCAATCGCACCGCTGCCCTCGCTATCCCTGGTGTCGTTGCGGTGTTGACTGCTGCCGATTTGCCTACTCGTGACCGTCCCGTCAACTCACGCTCCAGTGCCGTGCTTGCGCACGATGTCGTGCTCTTCCGTGGGCATCCGGTTGTCGTTGTTGTTGCCGAAAGCGAAGCGGCAGCCCAAGATGGTGCTGATGCGGTAGAAATTGATTATGAGCCACTACCCGTTGTGGCATCCCCCGAAGATGCACTTGCACCCAATGCACCAGTGATTTGGCCCAACGGATTACCCAAAGATGGTATGGACCTGACTGCTGCACATGCTGCGGTGGATAAAAGTGGTGACATTGCTGAGCAAGCCCCATCCAATCTCCACGAAGAGAACGTCTTTGCCCGTGGTGATGTGGCCAAAGCGATTGCTGGCGCCGATGTGGTGCTCAAACATCGCTATACCACGCCCATCGTGCATCAAGGCTATCTCGAGCCCCATGCAGTTGTGGCTGAGCCACACCATGTGCGTGGTGAAATCACCGTCTACACCAGCACCCAGGGACAATTCGGTGTCCGTGACGAAGTGGCGCGTTTGCTGTCACTCCCCAAATCCAAGGTACGTGTGGTGCCGATGGTAGTTGGCGGTGGATTTGGTGCCAAATACGGTATTCTCGACCCTCTTGCTGCGGCGGTGGCGTGGGCCGTACGCCGCCCTGTCAAGATTGTATTGACGCGTAGCGAAGACTTCTTGACGACCACTCCATCACCGGCCATGAGTATTGACTTGACCCTGGCTGCCTACAAGGATGGTCGTATTGCTGCTATCGACGCTGTCGCCGTCATCGACAACGGCGTCTTCCCGTTTACTATCGGTGGTATCGTCGGTATTCTCATCGGTGGCTACTACAAGTGTGACAACGTGCGTATCGTGTTGCGTGAAGTCCTGACGCACAAGTTGCAGGGTGGTGCGTATCGTGCCCCCGGTGCCCCGTCTGCCACGTTTGCCATTGAATCAAGCATGGACGAGCTGGCACGCACCCTGGGTCGTGATCCGATTGAGTTGCGATTGCAAAACTGTGTTGCCAAGGGTGATTTGATGGGCAACGGTGGCGCCTGGCCACATATCGGCATGCGCGAATGTCTCGCAGCCCTGCAACAGCACCCCATGTGGCAACAGCGCACCCAAGCCCCTAACACCGGTTGGGGTATGGCCGTGGGTGGCTGGCTGTGTGGTATGTCACCGGCAGCATCTGTCTGTCGCATCGATAGCGACGGTGCAGTGCGCATCCATGTGGGTTCGGTGGACATCTCGGGTGTAAACAGTTCATTGGTTTTGGTGGCTGCCGAAATTCTCGACATCTCGCCAGATCGCATCCAACTCATCCAAGGTGATACACGCACTGGTCCACGTGCAGGCCCGAGTGGTGGGAGCCAGACCACATATAGCGTGTCGGGTGCTGTCGCCAAGGCCGCGCAATCGGTGCGCCAAAAACTGCTCGACGTGGCCGCAGATCACTTCGAAGCCAGCCCTGCGGACCTGGAGTTGCGTGATGGTGTGGTCAGTGTCAAAGGCTTCCCCGATAAGTCGATGGAAATCGGTGCCATTGCCGAGCTCGCCGAAAATCATGCAGGTGGCCATGGTCCTATTGTGGGCGAAGGTGCTACGGCGATTTCCGAAAATGCCCCCGGCTTTGTGGCACACCTCGTTCAAGTGCATGTCGACCCCGATACGGGTCATGTCAAGCCGCTCAAGTATTTGGCCGTCCAAGATGTCGGGTTTGCGCTCAATCCCCTGTTGGTTGAAGGGCAAATCCACGGTGGGGTGGCACAAGGGCTCGGTTGGGCACTCCACGAAGCCATGGTCTACGACGACAACGGTCAGTTGCTGACTGCCAGCTTCATGGATTACAGCGTACCCGGTGGCGATGCCTTGCCCGACATCGATGTCGTTATGGTGGAAAACAAAGCGCCCCATGGCCCATTCGGTGCCCGTGGTATCGGTGAACCACCAATTACCGCAGGTGCAGCTGCTGTTGCGAATGCTGTCCGCGCAGCTGTTGGTGCCCGCGTCTGTGACTTGCCACTGCGCGACGAGCGCGTATGGCGGGCGATACAGCAAGCGTAAGCAAGACAGCGCTGTGCGCCGTATCTGTGTACGGCGCACAGCTTGTGAGAGAATGCCATGCGCCGTCGCATATTCTGTGCACTTGGGGGAATGTTTCTCGTGGCTTGCGCACAGGCAGTAACTGCCCCTGTTGCCTCCCCCACGTTGTTGTTTGTATACACAGACAACTGAGTCCCGTGAACCCTCACACGTCCTATCGTGGATAGGCTTATCACGCAGTATACGCCATGTATTACCCTCGTCGAAGCTAACTATTCGACCGAGGCGGGTCAGCGTTTGGCGCACACATACGGTATCAAATCGCATCCCGTGGTAATGGTGCTTGCCACCGACAACACGGTGCTGGCACGCGTCAATGGCGTTCCCGATGAAGCTACCCTCAGTGCTACGCTTGCACCGCTCTGCCGGTGAGTATTACTCGCCGCGGCGGATTTCGATGCGCACGTTGCCTTCGCCGGAGAGTAGATTGAGCACCAGCGTGGTCAACGAAATGACGATAGCGCCAATGAATGCAGTCATGAATCCGTCAATCACGAACTGGATGCCGAGAAAATTGGCGAAATTGGCCGTCAACTGGAGCAGGATGGCATTCACCACCACACTAAATAGCCCGAGTGTCAGCACGACGAGTGGGCAGGTAATCAGTGTCAAAATGGGCTTGATGAGCAGATTGATGACACTGAAAATCGCCGCAATAATGCCGATTTGCCAGCCCGGACCGGTGAACGAAATCCCAGGTACCAGATAGAGTGCTGCAAAGATGGCCAGTGATGTGATGAGCCATTTGAGCACAATTTGGCGCAGATTATCAAATACCCCTGAATCCTTCTTGGTTGTCATGATCTTCCCTTCTCCGGGCGTCGTTGCGCAAGTTCTTTGCCGTATGCTTCAATATCATTATAGAACCGCGATCGCTTTGCCACAATCGCCGATGCTTTGACGTTTTTCTTGCGTGAAGTGTTGCCGCCACCGGTCCGTTCACGACACCACGACAAGTAGAGGCGTTCGGCGGCCCGGGTAACGGCCACGTAGCAGAGGCGACGTTCTTCTTCGATGCCAACTGTCGTATCCATGCTTCGTTCGTGTGGTAGCACACCTTCTTCGAGCCCCACCACAAATACGAGTGGCCATTCGAGTCCTTTGGCCGCATGGATAGTGAGCAATTGCACCTGATCGCGGTCATCGTCACTCCCATCACTGCTTGTCATAATTGCAATGTACTGTAAAAAATCCTCAGCGCTGTCATACTCTTCTGCCACGGCCAGTAGTTCGTTGATATGCTCTCGCGCATCTTCCAACTTTTCTGGGTCTTTTTTGTGAAGCTGTTCGAGGTATGCCTGGTACTGTGTCTGGAACAGAATATCCTCAATGAGGTCACGTGGTGGTGTGTTGTTCTTGATGCGTTGGCGCAAGCGTGCCAGTAAATTGTGGAGCTGGCGCGCTCCGTTGCGGGCGTTGTCTTCGATTTGTGCCAGTACCATGATATCCCCAAGCACGTCAGCAATTGCCAGATTCCGTCGTGCTGCCTCCACACTAAAGATTTTGAGTGGTTTGGCACTCAACCCGCGTTTGGGCACATCGGCTACTCGTGTTAGTGCCATGTTGTCACGCGGGTTGACGGCCAAACGTACAAATGCCAGGATGTCGCGAACTACGGCGCGATCATAGAAGCCGAGTTGCCCTTTGAGTTTGTATGGGATGTGTTTGAGGCGTAGCGCTTCTTCAAATTGCCGACTCATGAATTTGGAGCGGTAGAGGACGGCAATATCTTTGGGTTGGCGTCCTTCACGGCGTACATCGCCAAAGGCTCCCGCATTGTCCATGCTGTTGACCATCAATGAGATTTCGTGGGCCACGGCCAGCGCTTCATCTTTGCCAGACTGATATTCGAGAAAAATAATCGAACGATCAACCGGACGTGACGTATTGTGGGCTACTAGTTGCATGGGTGCCACCGCTTGACTATGGCGAATCACCGCATAGGCGGCATCTAGAATTGCTTGGCGGCTCCGATAGTTAGTTTTGAGTTCGATGATTTGTGCCTGCGGGAATGTGTCTGCGAAGCGTGTAATAATCGTATGGTCCGCATTGCGGAATCCGTAGATGGATTGCATGGCGTCACCGACCACGAAGAGTGAACGTGGCCGTGCCCCGACGGGCTCACTGAGCATGCGCACCAAGCTGAACTGACTCGGATCTGTATCTTGATACTCATCAACGAGGATGTGGCGCCACTGGTGTTGCACACTGTCGAGCACGTCTTCGTGCTCACTCAGGAGGCGATGCGTGAGCAGGATGAGGTCGTCGAAGTCCACCGCATTCGCTTCGGACAATAGGCTCTGGTAATGGCGATAGCGTAGTGCCATCCATTCATCGTTGGGCGTTGCGGCCTGTGCAAGGAGCATTTTGGGTGTTTGTAGCCGACTTTTCGCACGCGAAATACGACGGAGCACGTCATTGACATCACTCGCTTCGGGTGACATCTCTGGCGCCGCGTCAATGCTCTGTTGGACGAGTTGGAGCTGTTCATCGCCACTATAAATGCTAAAGTTGCGTGTGTAGTGACCGATGTGTCCTTCGATGTACTTGCGTAAAATGCGCACACAGACGGCATGAAACGTGCCTGTGGTGAGGCGCTGTAGCCGTCCACCGAGAATCGGTTTGAGGCGTTGACGCATTTCTTTGGCGGCTTTATTCGTAAACGTTAGCGCCAAGACTTGTGATGGGTCAACGCCATGGTGATTGACGAGATGTGCAATGCGCAACGTTAATACGCGTGTTTTGCCACTCCCAGCACCCGCTTTGACCAATACCGGTCCGACATGTGCAGTCACTGCGGCGTGTTGTTCGTGATTCAGGTTGGCCAAGTAGTCCACAGTTGGTTCCTCTAAAATAGTGATGCTTGTTCGGGGATGTCCAACTCATCCCACGGCAGTGCGGGCAACGGCACAATCTGCTGGAGCTGACGGTAAAATATGCGGGCATTCTGGGGTGACACAGTTTCCACCGGACAATGCATGAAAAAATAGACGTCAATATCATCAGCCAACCAGCGCACAATGGTCTGATGCCATTCATTCCAAAGCGCCTGATTGCGTGGTGTATCTGGATGGCTGATATAGCGCACCAATGCCAGATTGCCTGTTACAAACGCCCGCATCGGCACTTGTGGTTTGTGATCGCGGGCTCGTGCAAGATCGGCTTCGGCCCCTGGTAAATCGCCGAGATCGAGTGGGCGGACATCCATTAAGCAATGTCCCGCATTGTAGTTATTCAGGAGCGCAACGAGTTGCGCTTCGCCGTGTGACGTATACCAGTCTGCATGTCTGACCTCGACACTGACACGATGCGCCGTGGGCCAGGCGTCGAGCCAGCGCTGTAACTGCGGTAAATGGCGCAATGCGAAGTGCGGTGGCAACTGCAAAAAAAACGGACCGAGGCGCTCATCGAGGGCGGCCATGTGCTGCACAAAGCGGTGTGTTGCGGCGATGTTGTGTGCGAGTTCGCCGTGGTGGCTGATGTGCTGTGGGATTTTGAGACAGAACTTGAACGACGCCGGCGTATCGTGACGCCATTTTTGCACGGTTTCGGCAGACGGCGTCGCATAAAAGGTCGTGTTGCCCTCCACGTTGTGCATACGTTGCGCATAGAGCTGCAAAAAATCACTCGCCTTACTCCCGAGTGGGAAGAAGTTGCCCACCCATTCTTTGTATGACCAGACGGCACACCCCATCGAAAAGCTCATGGTTCACCTACTGCGTCTGCGACTCGAATTGTCGCACCATCTGCGGCCGCCGACATACTCATGGCGGTGAGCACACGTAGGGCGTCTAGACCATCGTGTAGTGTGGCACCCCGTTGTGGTTGCCCTTGGATGGCATCCACAAAGCCCTCGATTTGGCGTTTGTACGAGTGTCCGTCGGCGCCAAGTGGTCGGTGATAGTGCTGATCGTGATGCGTAAACACTTCGACATCACTACTTTTCAAGTACCACGGTAAATACGTCTTTGCCACAATACTACCACCACTCGCATAGAGGTGAAAGCCTTCGTGGTGGTCACCTCGTATTGTGACGGTCAAGTCGAGATGACCGAGCGCACCATCTGCAAAGGTTACCGCACTAAACCAACACCAGCTGTCGTCGCGATACAATAGGCGCGTTTGCACTTGGGTGATGGCCCCGCAGATGTAGTGCGCCGTGTCAACCAAGTGGCTGCCATGGGTCAACAACAGGTAGCGCCGACGGTCCGCTTTGGGGTTGCCTGTCGGACGGAGTGCGGCGGCATCCTGTACTATTGTCGGTTGCACATTGTTTGTGACCGTATAGCGATAGTGCGAATCACAGTACCAACCACGATACGCCAAACGTGTACCGAGGTGGTGCTGTGCCATGTCGTGTGCGTACGCAATCCCCGGGTCGAATCGTTTGTTGTTGCCCACCTGGATAACCACCGGTCGCGTGCGTGCAGCATCAAGCAACGGTTCGCAGCTCTTGATATCCACCCCTAGTGGTTTTTCTACCAACACATGCTTGCCTGCCTGGATGGCGTGCATGGTGAGCGGTACATGGAACTGGTCGGCCACTGCAATTACGACTGCCTCTACTGCGGGATCCGCAAAGAGTTCTTGTGCATCCGTGTAAACTACCTGTGGTTCATGCACCGCTGCCGCATAATGGCGCAAGCGCTCCGAGCGGTCGGCAATGGCATAGAGTTGGGCATTGTGTGCCTTGACGATGGCCGGGAGATGGCCTGCTTGTGCGATGGGACCACACCCCACGACACCGATCCGCACTGGCCGCATCATTGATGTTGCACCAACTCGATGAGCGTCCCCATGGTCGCTTTGGGGTGGATGAAGGCCACACGAGTATGGTGGAGACCAGGACGTGGTGTTTCATCAATCAGGCGCAGTCCCTGTGCGCTGAGCTGAGCTAAACATGCCTCAATATCATCAACACGGTAGGCGATGTGGTGCATGCCAGGACCTTTTTCGGTCAAATATTTGGCAAAAGCGGCATCACTCGACGTTGGTGCAATCAATTCGACCATGCTCGTGCCGATGTGGGTCACTGCCACGCGCATATGGCGTTCTGGGAGCTCGATGATTTCCCATTCCGTGATGCCGAATTGCTCTTGGTAGAGGGCAATCCCTGCTGCGATGTCATTGACGGCTAGACCGATGTGATCGATGGTGGTAAACACAGGCAGTTCCTCCGTTATCATTGACTGTATTGTACCAAATCGCACTCGTGAGATGGCAGTACAATATGCGAGTGTGTGCACGGTATACAATACGCATACACGATCTCAGACAGGACGAGAGCGATGCACCAACTCACACGAGTTCAACGCGGTGCGCGTTTTCGGTACATTTTTTCTCGGGCACGTCTCACTGTTGTTTTTTGCTGATGATGGTGGTGGCTGCGCTGGGGGCAGTATGTCCCTCCCATCTGGTCGGGTATCGTGGTGGAATCCGTAATCGCCGGCAGTGGTGGCTCTTCGCTGCGATGGTGCTATGAGACACGGTTATCCGCTATCAATACAACGTGGTGCGCATCGTGGATAGCACGTGGCCAGCTAGCGGTGGTACCGTGATGCTCGTAATGGTGTGGGGCTGGTTGGTATGGCAACGTGTTAGCGCGTCCGGGCGGCAATCACCCAGAGAAACGTGACATCGTCACCATCTTCGTTGACAGTTTCTTCGATAGCGGAATGAATGGTGAGCCCAGCGTCACGGACCAGATGCCGGTTGACCTCACTCGCAAACCCGCTCCAGTACATGGGCACACCTAGCCAATCATCGCTGTAGTCGGCCGGGGTATCAATGGCAGTCAAGCACCCCACAAAGAGTCCATTGGGGCGTAACCAGCGGGCGATGCGTTGGAATAGTGCCGCATGCTCATCTCGTGGCACATGAATAATCGAGTAGAAGGCACAAACTGCATCAAAAGATTCTGGTGGGAAGTGAATTGCCGCAATATCAGCACAGATAAACTGCCCACGAGGATTGTTCCGTGCGGCATGTGCAATTTGCACGGGAGAAATATCCACACCTGTGACACGGTAGCGTTCACTCAAGAGTTTGGTGGTTGGTTCGCCGTTGCCACAGCCCAAGTCGAGCAAGCGCATGCCCCGGGTCGCATGGTCGAGGAGTACCTGTGTGTAGCGTTGTCGTGCATCATCACGAAAGGTGCGTCCCCATTCGCTGTAGCGTTTGCCAATGGTATCGTACCCACTACTCACAATGTCAACTGGATTTCGCTCACGACTCATTTAATGTATTCCTCGAGTATGCTTTTCCAGCGTGGTTTGGGCTTGAGTGATTTGACATATGGTGCACCCGCAGCCTGGAGCATGTCAATCAGGCGATTGAAGCCGTGTTCACTCGGTGCCAGCCACACTTGTCCGGTCCCGTGAAAGACGTTGACGAGTCCTTCACCGGATGTGACCAATCCGACCAATGATTTGGTGGCCACTTCCACTTTTTGTTCGATGGTGCCTTTGCGCAGTACAACGATTTCACCATCCACGCGTAACTCTTCATTGGTCAGATCTACCCGCAGAATATCGCTGGCCGCTACCGGGCTTTGCACCACACACCAGCCATTGCCACTGATGCGGGTGCGAATCGCTTCATCTTTGCTGAAAATAAACGAGGAGAGATTTTTTTTGACGGCCAAACTGGTATCAACCCCTTGTTCACTGGCAACGTAGCGTCCATCGTCCACCACTGCTTCTTCACCGGGTTGGATACGGGTCAGGAGATAGTGATCAAAGGTGGGCTCTGTGTAGATTTCACCGTTGCCTTGAAAGGTAGTACGAAAGACGGATTCGTTGTTGAGCCGCTGTTCGAGGACCCGCTTCAACATGCCCCAGGCACCACCAGCACTCGTATTGGTGGTAATGCTCCCTTTGCTGAACTGGAGCATGCCTGGTTCGATGACGGCTCCCCCGCCGGTGAGTGTGATGCGGAGTTGCCGGAGGCGTAACCCCATCTGTTGCGCATAAAATGCAATGGCTGCAACGTCTGGGCGACTTGAAATGTTGAGTGCAGGGTATTCAATGACTTCAACACTACTCTGCGCCCCTTCCATGCGGGCAATCACGGTACCGTTCATGTGAACCTCACTTTCACCACACACCGTCTAGTCTTGCGTGGCACGTATTGGCATGAAAAATGCCACCAGCACCGACAACGGTCCCAACAACAATCCGATGAGAATCCCCGTATACCAGCGGTATTTCTTGCGGTAAATCACCGCCGCAGAGAGCGAACCAAGTATCAACCAAATGAATAATGCGATGTTGACTTGCATCATGGTTTGCATCACACGCCTCCTTCGCCCAGTTAATTCGAATAGAGTTGCAATCGTTCATTCATGGCCGGGATATCAGCTTCGGCAATCAGCCCGAGTAACGGCTGGCGCATATCACCATCTTTGGTCACGAGCACCGCATCGAGATAGTTACCCCGGCGATTGGAGGTCGCGAAGTGGGCAAGGACGTCAATCAGCGGTGTCTGGTGTGCCACAAAAACTGCTGTGTCGCGCTGGGCGGCCTGTGCGAGGACATCGGCCACTGTGTGACGACTAAAATCAATGACCACATCGGGTTGTGCCCCGAGAAAATAGGTCACATTCCGCACACTGAGAATACCATGATATTGCCGATTATGGTAGACGGGGAGCTGAGAATAGTGCTGACTCGTCATGCGGCGCACGGCAGTAGCGAGTGACTCCTCGCTGGTAATGCTACTCACGTTCTTGCGGATAAATTGAGCCACAAGTGGTGGCGTAATAAGCAAATCGCGGAGCGACACGATGCGTGCTACAGCCCACGCATTGGGTTCGGCGAGAATCTGCCCGCCACCGCGTTCATGTACAATCACATTGCGCAAGCGGGCGAACGCTTTGAGGTCTTCGGCGTAGGCTCTCACCGCCTGATTGCGTGTGCGCAACGTATCCACATGCTGGGTAAAGGGTGTCCCCCGTGGTAATCCACTGATGTCAGCGAGATGCTGTTCGATGGCAATAAATGCTTCAAGGAACTGTTGTGACTGTGTGTTCATGACATCTGTCCATGCAGGAAACGAACCAACACGCCTATTACGCGCAAGTCAATGGTGTGACCGATTGGAAGTTCTGCATACTGTACCGGGTACCCCGCCGCTTGGAACTGCTGCTGACACTCCTGTCCATGGGCAACGGGTACGACTTCGTCGAGTGTGCCATGCACCACGAGGATCGGGCAGTGTGTGTCTGCGGTGGCTACTCCCCCCATCTGAAACGGATTGACCCCACTCAAAATGGCCACCCCTTTGAGGTCGTTCCGTGTCAATGCGGTGAGCCCTGCCATGGCTCCCCCCTGACTAAAACCCATTACGAACGTGGCCGCAGGATTGGTGTCGTAGGCTACAATCGCCGCATCAATACTCTCATTGAGGACCTGGAGGGCATGGCCGGCTTGAGAAATATCGCCGCGGATGACACCTGGTGCCACATCAATTTCAAACCACGCATTCGCACCGGGCATCAGCATGTACGGCGCCCGTAGCGAAACGATGTGCAGGGTGTCAGGCAAGTAGGGTGCCAACTGGAGCAAATCTTCTTCGTTGGTGCCGTACCCGTGCAGAAGCACCAACAACGCTGGGGCGTCGGTGGGGACACGTGGTGCCAGTGATTCGTGGCGTAACGGCAATTCGGGAATATCGTTCATGCGGGCTGTACTTCGGTGGTAATGATTGCGTCTGCTTCGATTTCGACGAGCATGCGCGTATCAATCATTTGTGCGCGTACCAGGGTGTTGGCTGGGCGGATATCCGCAAAAATTGCACCGTGTGCACGTGCGACGGCTTCCCAGTCTTCGATGTTTGCGACAAAAATGCGGGTACGCACCACGTCACGCAGTTGTGCACCTGCATCGTTGAGGGCGGTTTCAATTTTGCGGATGATGTAGGTGGCTTGCGCTCCTGCATCACCGGGATGCTGGACCTCGCCGTTGGCGTTGGAAGCGGTGGTCCCCGACACGCTGACGTGGTTGCCCATGCGCACTGCGCGTGAATACCCGGCCATTCCTTCCCATGGTGTCCCTGTCGAAATGTTCATGCGCATGTGCTGTGCCTTCCTCGTTCCCAATTAGTCTATTGATATTGATGCTAAGTATACTGCAACTCATCGTGTCAGTGCTTTACGCACCTGTGTGGGAATGGTAATATACACACAGCAAAGACAGGAATCACCTATGCACCGTATTGCTGTGGTCATCGTTAATTATAATACTTGTGAATTATTGCGGGCCTGTTTGCAGTCCATCCCTGCGGGACTCAACACGGGGACCTGTGATGTTTGGGTTGTTGACAATGGCTCTACGGACGATTCAGTCGCCATGGTTCGTGCCCAATTCCCCACGGTGCGGTGTATTGTGAGTGACCACAACGGGGGATTTTCGTATGCCAATAATCTGGCATTACGGCAGATATTGGCAGCCGCAGATGCACCCGACTATACGATGATTTTGAATCCCGATACAGTGGTCACCCCTGGTGCATTCGAATGTATGGTTGCATACTTGCGCAATCACGACGACGTTGGGGCTGTTGGGCCGCGGCTATTGTTGCCCGATGGCTCACTCGATCTCGCATGCCGTCGCACCTTTCCGAGCCCCGAAGTCTCATTATGGCGCATGATCGGGTTTGCGCGGCTCTTCCCACGCCACCCCCGATTTGGTCGCTACAACATGACCTACGTGGATGCGCATCAGACTGTAGACGTAGATGCGCTGGTGGGAGCGTGCATGCTCATGCCCACCGCTGTCATCCGTGAGGTTGGTCTTCTCGATGAGACGTTTTTCATGTATGGCGAGGATCTCGACTGGTGCTATCGCATCAAGATGTACGGCTGGCGGATCGTCTATGTGGCCGATGCCGTCGTGCATCATGTCAAACGTGCATCGAGTCGGCAACGTCCGGTACAGACCATCAGACATTTCTACGATGCCATGCGCATCTTCTTTCGCCGTTACTACAAAGCGACCACGCCCACACCAATTGCTTGGTGTATCGAAGTCGGGATTAGCGCCACCGAACACGTGCAACTTTGGCGCAACGCAATCCGCCCGCCAGCCCACGGAAAGCGAGGAACATAGCCTATGCTCTGGCGTATTTCGCGGAACCGCGTCGTCGTCATGCTGGCGGCCATGCTGAGTGATGCCCTTGCGACCAATCTGGCCCTTTTCCCCATCTATTGGTGGGTGCGCACGCTCAACATCGAAGTACAGGCACAACTCGATAGTACACCGTGGTCGGGGGTGGCTCTCTTTGTCATCGTGCTCAATCTGGCACTCTTTGGCACCTACCTCATCGCCGGCATGTACACCTTGCCCCGTGGTGTTTCGCGCATTGATGAAGCCTTCAAAGTGATTGCCATGGTCACCACGGGTATTGGCATCGCCTATGTCTCAAATCTCGTGTTGCCCCAATTCGGGATTGTGGATATTCCGTTGCCGAGCGTGTTGCTCAGTGGGGGATGGTTTTTCATTCTGACGGCCAATTTGGTCGCGCGCTTCGTGTATCGCACGATTCTCTCAACTATGCGGCGCCGTAACATTGATATTCGTCGTGTGCTTATTATCGGCGCACTCGAACCCGGTCAACTCGTCTATCGTGCATTGGTGCGTGATCCGAGCCTCGGGTACCGTGTCATCGGTTTTGCCTCGGATACGCGGCCGGTGGGTGAACTGGTCTACAACACCCCCGTGTTGTGTGCCTTTGAGCATATAGGGGCGAGTATCAGCGCATACGACATCGATTTGGTCATCGTCGCGCTTTCGGGGCGCGCATCACACGAGCTCTTCGATATCATCATGCGCGCCGAAGACGCACACGTCGAAGTCAAGCTGTACCCGGATGCATATACGCTGATAACCAACAACGTGGTTTCGGACAACGACATCATCGGACTGCCATTGCTCAATGTGCGCAACGGTGCCTTGGCCAATCCGTTCAATCAGGCGCTCAAACGTGCCTTCGATTTCGTGTTTGCTGCCATGGTGCTCCTTGTTGCTTCACCGGTCATGATGCTGATTGCGATTCTCATCAAATTGGAATCACCCGGGCCGGCATTTTTTGTGCAGCCGCGTGTTGGCACCGATGGAGAACCCTTTCCGACGATCAAATTTCGCACCATGCGTGTAGATGCGGCGCAACTCGCCAACTGGACTACCAAAGATGATCCGCGCCGGACGCGTATTGGTACATTTTTGCGCAAAACATCACTCGATGAATTACCCAATTTTATCAACGTGATTCGTGGTGAAATGAGCGTGGTAGGCCCACGACCCGAACAAGAAGTCTGGGTGGAACGCTTCAAGCAAGAGATTCCGTATTACATGCGGCGCCATCGCCAAAAGGTGGGTATCACGGGCTGGGCCCAAGCAAATGGCTTGCGTGGTGACACCAGTATTGAAGACCGCACCCGATACGACTTATACTATGTAGAGAATTGGTCGTTGCTCTTCGACATTAAGATTTGCATCCGCACCTTTGTCGATATTGTAACTGGCCGTAATAAAGGATATTGAACGGGACGCTATGAACCAACTACACACACTTTCCATTGCCGACATGCGCGCTCGGCTCGATGCTGGGGACATCACCGCACAACAGCTCACTAGTGCTATCTTGACGCAAATCAAGCGCCAAGACGCAGTGATTGGTGCCTACCTTCACGTTGACGAAGCTGGCGCACTTGCTGCTGCCGCCGCCGCCGATGCTCGTATCAATGCGGGTGAACGTGGTGACCTACTGGGGATTCCACTCGGCATCAAGGATGTTTTGTCAACGACCGGTTTGCCAACCACGGCGTCATCCAAAGTCTTGCAAGGATATCGCCCGCCATACGATGCAACGGCAGTGGCACGTCTCAAGCAGGCGGGTGCCGTGTTGCTCGGCAAACTCAACTGTGACGAATTTGCCATGGGCTCGTCCACGGAAAATAGCGCATATCAGTTGACGCGGAATCCGTGGGACACCAGCACCGTACCCGGGGGGTCGAGTGGTGGTTCGGCGGCTGCAGTTGCTGCTGGCATGGCTGCAGGAACTCTGGGAACCGATACGGGTGGCAGTATCCGCCAGCCAGCGTCGCTGTGTGGGATTACCGGTCTCAAACCGACCTATGGGCGGGTGTCGCGCTACGGGTTAATCGCTTTTGCATCATCACTCGATCAAATCGGTCCGATGGCGTGGTCGGCACGTGACTGTGCCATGATGATGAATGTCATTGCTGGACATGATGCCCTCGATGCCACATCCGCACCGGTGGACTCTCCCAACTACGTGGCTGCCCTCGGTGGTTCCCTCAAGGGGCTGCGTGTGGGTATTCCCCGTGAGTTCTTTGTAGATGGCATGCAAAAGGGTACCGATAGTGCGGTTCGTGAAGCGATTCGCGTGTTGCAATCGCTCGGGGCAACAGTCAAAGAAATCTCGATGCCACACAGCCCGTATGCGTTACCCGTCTACTATATCGTTGCCACTGCCGAAGCATCTTCCAATTTGGCGCGCTTTGACGGGGTACGCTACGGCCAACGGAGCGACGGTGACAGCTACCGTGACGCATTGGACCAGACGCGTGGGGATCTTTTTGGTCCCGAGGTTCGTCGGCGTATCATGCTCGGTACCTATGTGCTTTCAGCGGGGTATTACGATGCCTACTACAAACGTGCACAGCAGGTACGCACACTCATCCGCCAAGACTTCACCAACGCCTTCGCAGAAGTTGACATTATTGCTGCTCCCACATCGCCCAATGTCGCATTCAAATTCGGTGAAAATAGTGCAGACCCAGTGGCCATGTATCTGCAAGATGTCTGTACCTTGCCGGTCAGTCTCGCGGGCATGCCGGGAATTTCGGTGCCGTGTGGCTTCGACAACGGTCTACCCATCGGGCTCCAGTTGATCGGGCCCGCTTTTGCAGACGCAGAAATCATGCGTGTTGCTGATGCCTACCAAGGCGTGACCGATTGGCACACACGCCGCCCCGCCTAATTTGTGCATGCTACGATTCACGAACTTTCCATCACCACTCCTGTCTAAGGGGTGGTGATGCGTTGTTGGAGCTGTTGCCGCGCCGCATCTATAAATGGATCGGTGGCAATGTGTTGCTCATCCCACGCATTGGGTAGCGTAATATCTGGCACAACACCTACATCGTCAATCAAGGTGCCGTCGGGGCGCTGGTAGAGTAATTCGGCCACCCACAGGACGGATCCATCTTCGAGGTCATACGGGAATAGGTTTTCACTGTTGCCAGCGGTTGTTTCGCCGATAATCGGTGTGTCACGTAAATGGCGCATCCCCGCGCTAAACATTTCTGCGGCACTTGCGGTGTTTGCACTAGTGAGCAATACGATGGGTATGCGATCATATGGTGCGATTACCCGATTACGTGGCACATTGAGCTGGTACGTGTTGTTGCGGTCTACTTGGGCGCCGATGCTTCCACCATCATGAAAAATCGCAATCACTGCCAACATGTCTTCAATACTACCGCCGCCGTTTTCACGAATGTCTATGATGAGTCCAGCCACATCTTCGTTGCCCTGAGCCTGTATTAGTGCGTCACGTACGATGCCTGCGAGTTCGTCACGGTCAAATGAATCAATGGTGAGCAGTATCAGGTTGTCAGCGAGTCGCTCGGCAACTGCTTCGGGGAAGGCATTGCCAGGGATGATGGCGCGGGTCACCGCAATAGACTGCGGGGATTGACTGCCGCGCACATATTCAATGCGCACCGTACTCCCGACCGGCCCCCGTATCAGCGAACCGTAATCACCGTCGTTGAGTGTGTATGTGCTGGTGATGGGCGTGCCATCTACGGCGGTGATGATGTCGTTGGGGCGCAACCCTGCCCGGTATGCTGGGCCATCAGCTGCAATCCGGGTAATCATCAGCCCGCTGTTGAGCTCGCGAATCATGATGCCGATACCCGCATATTCTGCGCGCCCGTTGTAGGCGGCACTATTCATGGCGACTTGCTGGGGGTCATCGAGCCGTGAATGATCGTCGTCGAGGAGTTCGATCATGGCCCGGAGTACGCCGTAAAAAGCCTGTGGTGTGTCAGCGGCGAGGGCTTGGGGTTTGTATGTCTGGTAGGTCGCTTGCCAATCAATACCCCGGAAATCACGATAGACATAATGATTGGAAAACGTCGTCCACACCGTCTCAAACAGCCGTTCCCGCGTATTGCGGTCGAGTGCGGCGAGTGTGGGTGTGGCGGGGAGTATACGAGTGACCACGGGCGTGGGGGTGGCAGGGACGACGGTGGCAGTTGCCACCGCCACAGGTTGCGCTGTGTGCGAAGCGGTGACCTCAGACACACGCGTAGGCGCAACCGCCACGGGAAGGGTGCATGCATACAGACCGAGGACGCCGACCACCAAGACGCTGTATCTGATGATATGACGCCGAACAGCACGTAGTAGCATAGCAACACTCCTCTCGCCAGTTATGGCGCAGTGTGGTAGGTACGTAGTTTGCGTGTCATGAGTATCATGGCAATCCCCACCACAATGGTGACGCTCAGCGCGATTTGACGTGACGTGACGACGGCCAGGTTGCCAACCAATGGCGGGCAGATGATGAATGACAGATAATTAATTGACATCAACGCCCCAGACAGCGTACTGTTTTGGCCGGGGACAAACTGCGCACCAGCTGTGAGTGCGGTGGGTACCCCACCTGCCACACCGAGTCCGAGCAGTGCAAATGCCAAGACGGCGACCCACAGGTCGCTCGTCATCACAATTAGGATTCCGGCGATGGTAATTGCCACTGCCGAAATCAGAAACGATGTCTCCACGCCGTATCGCGATACGATGGAATTGTTGGTCATGCGTCCAATGAACATGACCGTGTTAAAGAGTGCGAAACTTGCACCACCGATAAAGGCGCTCGCACCGAGATCGCGCAAATGCAGTACCGACCAGGTAATCGCAATACTTTCACCGAATGTGGCACAAAAGCTGACAATACCGAGTGTCAAAACCACACGATTGTTGATGAGCATTTTGATGGCGGCACTCGCAGATGCATCATCCTCGTGGGTGACTTGGCTGGGCGGGTAGGCGAGGCGCATGTTGACCACGGCGATAGCCAGTGCAATCACGGCTACGCCTTGGAGAATTTGCACGTAATTCCATCCCGTGGCTACGAGTTGCCCCACGGCTAATCCTGCAATGACTGCCCCCGCACAAAACGCCGCATGCACGTAGTTCATGACTGCACGTTGTTGCTCACGCTCCCAATCGAGGGTCACACTGTTTACTGCCAACTCCACTAGACCGTAGCCGAGCCCGTAAAGGATGTAGATGCCGGCAAAATGGAGTGGACTATTGGCAATTGACAGCGAATATGCGGCGAGTGCCAACAGCACGAGACCGAGCGAAATAATCGGGCGTTTGCCGATGCGTTCGACACTGGGTGATGCAAAGAGTAATATGACGATGGAGACTACGGGAGAGATGAGTGACAATGTGCCAAACAACGCATCATCGAGCTGGAGTACGGGCAAAATTTCTGGCCATAAGACGCCTGTTGCACCAATGCTGATACCAAAAAAAATGAATATGGTAAAGACCATCGTAATCAGGATGCGTGGATTCCACTGAGCGTGTGTCACTTTTTTGCCTCTTTGCCACTGATGCTGTTGTATTTCTAGTATATACCAATCCTGTCCGTGTATTGATGAGCGTGTGTTTCGCAGTACAATGAGATGGCAATCCGATTTACCACTGTGAGGTTTACTATGCGTTTGGGAGTCATTGGTGGAGGCGGGATGGCTACATACCATGCCTACAACACGACCCGCATCCCACATTGTACCTTGGTCGCCATGGGATCACCCGAGTTTAGCGATGCTGCGCGCAACGTGGCTCGTCATGCGGCTGCATCATGTGTAGACGACGCCGCTGCCGTCTATACGCGCAATGACATTGATGCGGTCATCATCGCAACTCCCACGGATACGCATGCAGCAGTGGCAGTTGCGGCCATGCAGCACGGTAAACACGTGTTTGTCGAAAAACCGCTGGCACGCACTCTTTCGGATGCAAGTGCAATCATCGAGGCTTCCATCCGCTATCAACGTCATTTGATGACAGGGCATGTGGTGCGCTATTTTGCCGATTACGCGCAGGCGCACCATTTGGTGACATCGGGAGCAATTGGTCGGCCGGGTGTTGCGCGCACCAATCGGTGTGGTGCCTTTCCTGGGGATGGACGGCACTGGTATGCTGATTTACAGCGGAGTGGTGGCGTACTGCTCGACCTCATCGTCCACGATTACGACTGGTTGCGCTGGACGTTTGGGGCGCCCGATCGCATCTATGCACGCGGGTTGCTCACTGCCGGCTTTGACCGCAAAGATGCTGCCATGTCCATTGTGCATTTTGCGAATGGGGTCATCGCGTATGCCGAGGCGAGCTGGGCCTACCCCAACGGCTTCCGCACGTCGCTCGAAGTTTCGGGTAGCGCGGGGCTCATCCACCACGCCAATGACGACGTTGCTGACATTGCACTCAACGCATTTCCCGATACGTCAGCATCGTTGGTCGCTGACAGTGATGGTCACGAGGATCCCTATTTGGCACAGCTCCGTGATTTTGTGACGTGGTGTGGTGGTGGCCAGGTACCGCGTAGTGTGGCCCAAGATGGCTACGAAGCGTTGCGGATGAGCCTGGCAGCAATCGAAAGCGTCCACACTGGTCGTGCTGTTTCATTGACATAAAAGGAGACAACGATGACACCTGCACCACTCCGAATCGGTATCGCCGGTGTGGCACATGTCCACGCTGCGGGCTATATTCACGAATCACACCGGGCAGCAAATGCAACCCTCGTCGGGCTGTGGGACGCAGATGCGACCCGTGCCTATGCCGTTGCGACGCACCACGCTACACAGGCGTTCGCCAGCCTTGACGACTTGCTTGGCAGCATTGATACGCTGATGATTGCCGGCGACAATGCGATGCACTATCCGGTGACACTCGAAGCCGCCCGGCGTGGTATCCCCACCCTATGCGAAAAGCCGCTTGCCACCAATGCCGCTGATGCGCGTGCTATGGTAGATGCCTTTACCCAAGCCAATATCCAGCTGGGTACCGCCTTTCCCGTGCGCTACAGCCCTGCCGTGCGGCGCCTGCGTGATACGATTCAGTCCGGTAGCCTCGGTGATACGCTGATGATCCGCGCCACCAACCGTGGCACCTTTCCCGGTGGCTGGTTCGGCGACAAAGCGTTAGCCGGCGGCGGTGCCGTCATGGACCATACCGTGCATGTAGCCGACCTGTTGCGCTGGATTTGGCAACGTGAGTGTGTCGAAGTGTATGCCGAAGCCGCCACGCGTCACTATGACATCCCCGTGGACGACTGTGGCATGCTCCTCATGACCATGCAGGGCGGCATGTTCGTCAGCCTCGACCCGAGCTGGTCGCGCCCCAACAATTCATACCCGACCTGGGGTGATGTCACCATGGAAATCACTGCGATGAACGGTATCATCAACCTCGACGTCTTTGGCCAGCACGTCACCCACTACGACAATAGTGCAGGGCGTGGTCGTTGGGTAGGCTACGGCATCAACTTGGATGCGTTGATGATTGCCGATTGGCTGGATGCCGTGCGCCACGACAAACCAGCACCGATTAGTGGTGTAGACGGCTTGCGCACCGTACAAATCGTCGAGGCTGCCTACCGCTCTGCGCAATCGCATCAACCAGAACCGGTTGTACACAACTGATGCATTGAATTGGTTGGGGTGCAACGAATTGTGCCCCAACCAACCGTTATTCCTAATTCTTGCGAGGGCATGGCGGCGTATGGTATGATAGGGGCGTTAGGGTGAGGAGTTTGCTATATGGTGGCCTGTAGAATTGCAATGATGATGCAGATGCCTTGTCCCGCGTGCGCCGTGTCCTAAGTGACACATTGGATGCACCGCGGGTACTTATGGTACCTGCGGTTTTTTATTTTTTATGCCATTTTTTAAAGGAGTCAGCATGACGCATATTTTGGTTTCAGTGGCATGGCCATATGCCAACGGTCCATTCCATGTCGGGCATATTGCGGGTGCATATCTACCCGCAGACATCTATGCGCGCTACAATCGCCTGCGCCAGCGCCCTGTGCTGATGGTATCGGGATCGGATTGCCACGGCACGCCGATTACCTTGGCGGCTGAAAAGGAAGGCGTTACGCCACAGACTATCATCAACCGCTACCATGCGAGTTTCATCGAGTCGCTGAATACACTGGGGATCAGCTTTGACCTCTTCACCCAGACCTACACCGACAATCACTATGCGGCTACCACGGATATCTTTGAAACGTTGCACCGCAACGGCTACATCTATCGCGAAGTGGTGGTGGGTTCGTATTCCGAGTCGCTCGGGCGCTTTCTGCCCGACCGCTTTGTCACCGGCACCTGCCCCAACTGTAAGTACGAGAAAGCGCGTGGTGACCAGTGTGACAAATGTGGTCAGTTGCGTGACCCGCAAGAGCTGGGTAACCCGCGTTCTACCCTCGACGGCGCACCCGTGACGTTCCGCGATACGGAGCATTTTTTCATTGACTTGGCCAAAATCGAGCCCGCCTTGCGTACGTGGCTCGACTCGACGGATCGTAGCTACTGGCGTACCAACACGTTGATGTTCACGCAGAACTGGCTCCGCGAGGGGCTGCGTGGCCGTGCCATCACCCGTGACTTGGAGTGGGGTGTCCCCGTCCCTGGCAATGACCCGGGCTTCAAAGATAAGCGCATCTACGTCTGGTTTGATGCCGTCATCGGCTACTACTCGGCGTCACTGGAATGGGCCAAACGCACCAATCAACCGGATGCCTGGCAACAGTGGTGGAATCCGAATGCCGACCAAAAAGGGTACTACTTTATCGGCAAAGACAACATTCCCTTCCACACCATTATTTGGCCGGCCATGTTGCTCGGTTACGGCAATCGCGCCTTGCCGTTCGATGTGCCTGCCAACGAGTTTCTCAACCTCGAAGGCGAAAAGATGAGCACCAGCCAAAACTGGGCGCTGTGGATTCCCGACCTGCTCTCACGCTACGAGCCGGATTTACTGCGCTACTACTTGACTGCTGCTGCCCCCGAAGGTAAAGACAGTAACTGGAGCTGGGCAGAGTTCGTACAACGCATCAATAGCGAATTGGTGGCTACCTGGGGCAATTTGGTCAACCGTGTGCTCACACTGTCACAAAAGAACTTCGGTGGTGTGCCCACACCCGGCGCCTACACCGATGCGGATACGGCACTCCTCGCCACCATCCGCGAGGGATTTGCACGGGTCGAGGAGTTGTACGAGGGAGTGAAACTGCGAAGTGCACTCCAAGAAATCATGCTCCTTGCGCAGACGGCCAACCAGTACCTGAGCGAACAAGAGCCGTGGAAAGTGGTCAAAGTGGATGCCACCCGTGCTGCGACCATCATGTTTGTGGCCATTCAGGCGGTGGATACACTCAATCGCTTGCTGGCTCCCATCCTGCCCCACGCCTGTCAGCGCCTGCACCACATGCTGGGGTTTGATGACGTGATTGCCGCACAACCGCATGTCGAGCACGAGCGTGACCCCGAGGGCAACCAGCGCCCCGTCTTGACCGGCGATTACACGGCCGTCACTGGCTGGCAGGTGAGCACGATTCAGCCGGGTACTGCCTTGCGCGACATTGGTCCGCTCTTCCGCAAGTTGGACGACACGCTCGTTGCCGAAGAACTCGCACGCCTGGGCAACAAGTAGTGCTGAATACTGAGTAGCGCGTGCACCTCGGTATGCGCGCTACTTTTTTTGGTGGTGGGAGAAAGGATGCCCCCATGCGATTTGGGCATGTCAACATCGTGGCACGTGACTGGCGGGCACTGGCACACTTTTATGCGCAGCTCTTTGGCTGTGAAATCCTCGCTCCCGAGCGTGATTTGTCTGGCTCGACCATAGATGCGGGGCTGGGGGTGGCTGGTGCGACACTCCAAGGGGTGCATCTGCGCTTACCGGGCTATGGCGAGAGTGGTCCGACACTCGAGATTTACGCGTATCAGCCACTCATTGATGTGCCGGCCAACGTGCGCCGCAGCGGCTTCGGGCATATCGCCTTTCAGGTCGCGGATATCGTTGCTACCCGTCAATCTGTCATTACAGCAGGTGGGCAGGCAGTGGGTGAAATCGTCACGACACAGGCCGGGGCACGGCGTGTGTCGTGGTGCTATGTCACCGATCCCGAAGGCAACGGCATCGAGTTGCAGACGTGGCTGGATTAGCGTTTTTTAGCGCACATAAAAAAACAGCTCACCTGGTTTGAGTGCATGCACCTGTAACTCGGGTGCCACACGTTCGATGGCGCCAAAGACTTCACCAGCAGGCAGGCGATTGCCCGCAAAGAGGTCGTTGTGACCAGCAATCAACGTATCCCAACCGAGGTGTTGCGCCGTAAACGCCGCCTCGTGTGGGTACATGTTGCCCACGATGTCATTGGCATCGCGCATGGCATCGCGCCCATTGCACGCCAGCATCCCCACGTCGGCCTGTGGCAGCGCCTTGACGGCGTCGAGGTAGCCGTCGTAGAGCACCGTATCGCCACCATGAAAAAACGCCACTGTGCCCCAGTCAAGGTGCAGGCTCATCCAGCGCTCGCCCTGATGGACGTCGTATTCTCGCGTATAGTGTGCTGCGGGGACGGTAGTGAGGGTGAGCACGCCCAAATCAACGGTGTGCTGAGGGTGCGGGATAATACGGCGCTCGTGCGCAATATTGGCCGCATCGAGCTCGTGTTGCGCCCAGCCCGTCGCCACAAAGCGGGCCTGCGATGACGCCTGTGCAATCCCCGCGAGTGTGAAGCAGTCGGTGTGGTCAATGTGCTCGTGCGAGCAGATAACCACGCTGGCGTTAGTCACCTCTTCTGGTTGGAGAGGGGCTTCGATGGCACGAGTCGGTCCCCGCGTGGGGTCCGGCCACTTCAAATTCACAATATCGGTCAAACACGGGTCAATGTACACAATCTGCTGATCGGGGCCTTTTACTGCCACCCCCATCTGCCCCAGCCACCACAAGGCCAACGCACCAGCAGGGACATGCAACGCATTCATTTGAGCCACGAGTTCTTTGCCACGGCGACGAGTCATCTGCATTCTCCTTTTGGCGATATACGCATGCTGTCATTGTACTCAATCTTGCCCGTGCCGTTTTTTTGACGATACAGAAAAAACATGCTATCGTTACCAGTATCACAAGTGCATAGTTGCTAGGGGCGCCAAGAGAGCTTGGCTGAGATGCGACCCAAATGTCGCTGACCCTTTGAACCTGATCCGGTTAATACCGGCGGAGGAAAGCGCGTAGATACTCACGCATCACAAGCTCACTCCGCTTGTGATGTATTTTTTGTATGTGAAAGGATGCAAGATGGTTGTCCGCACCTTTTGTGTAGTGATGTCGTTATTATTCTTCGTGGTTGCATGTGGTAGCCAGCCGAACTCGGCTACGCCGACGCAACCCGTTGCGCAAGACGCAACGACCCAGCCGGCGACGACGCTGACCGTTATGACACACGACAGCTTTGCGGTGACTCCCGAAGTTTTGGCCGTCTTTGAACAACAACACAACGTCAAAGTGATTATCCTCAATGCGGGTGATGCAGGTTCCATGCTCAACAAGGCCATCCTCAGTAAAGATGCGCCACTCGCTGATGTGATTTACGGTATTGACAACACCTTTCTGAGTCGCGCCCTCGAAGCAGATATCATCGCAGAGAGCCAGCCGACGCTTCCCGCACTCGTTGATGCCGCCACCCAAGACGCCAGCACCCCACTCATCCCCGTCAATGTGGGCTATGTCATCATCAACTACGACGTGGCCGCCGTGCAAGCCGCAGGGCTGACACCACCCACGAGTTTTGCCGAATTACTCGACCCCAAGTGGCGTGGCAAACTGGTTGTCGAGAATCCGACCACATCTTCACCGGGGTTGGCATTTTTCCTCGCCACAGTGGCCGAGTATGGTGCTGATGGTTGGCAAGACTACTGGCAACAGTTGCGTGCCAACGATGTGCTCATTGTTGATGACTGGTCAACCGCCTACTATACGCACTTCAGTGGCTCAAGCGGCAAGGGTCCCCGCCCACTCGTCGTCTCCTATTCGAGCAGTCCGGTTGCCGAAGTCTACTTCAGTGAGAACCCACCAGCTACCGCACCAACCGCCAATGTCGCATTTGGTGCATTTCGCCAAGTCGAGTATGCGGGTGTGCTCAAGGGGAGTGCCCACGCTGATCTCGCCCAACAGTTCATCGAATTCATGCTCAGTGATGCCTTCCAAAACGACATTCCCCTGCAGATGTTTGTCTACCCAGCCAGTACCACGGCCACCCTGCCCGACATGTACGCCCAGTATGGTGTGGTACCTGCCGTAGAAGGCCAACTCGATGCTGCCACCATCGCCCAAAATCGTGATGCTTGGTTGGCCGCATGGCGCACACTCATGCTCCAATAGGATGTTTTTACTGGCGCACCACCGTGTTACTCGGCGGTGGTGCACACCCATCACTGCGTGTTAATACTGCTGTGGTATGGTTGTGGGAGTACTGCGGTTGCAAAAAGGGTGCGCGATGATTCCTGTTGTGCCTCCGATTTCCGGTTTGACCCATGTAGAAGCTATCAAACGTCGCCGTGACCTGCCACGTTGGCTCAGACTCTGGCAGCAGGTGCGCACATATGCGCTCCTTGTCTGGGGGATAAGCGCCACCTGGTTGCATGCCATCATCATGGCGCTGGCGGTGGCGCTGTGGAGCGTCGGTTTACGTGCAGATGCCCTCGCCACGAGTAGTGTGGTGGTCATCAACGTTGTGCTTGGACTGATACAGGCTATTCGTGCCCGCTATCAACTCAATCAACTCACACTAATTTCTATGCCCACTGTGGCCGTATGGCGCGATGGCGTGCTTTGTCACGTAGCACCTGCCACCGTCGTCCACGACGACATCATTTTGCTGACTGCCGGTGATCAAGTCGTTGCCGATGGCGTAATTGTGAGTGCCGATACGCTCGCACTCGATGAATCGTTGTTGACTGGTGAAAGTGAGCCGCAACACCACGATGTCGGTGCGACCATCATGGCGGGTGCTATCTGTGTCCGCGGTGCCGCGTGGTACCAAGTCACATCCTTTGATGGCATTGCACAGCAGATACAACAGCGCGGTCAGACATTGCGGCTGGTACAGACCGCATTGACGCGCCAAATCAACGATGTGATGCGGCTGATTTTGGTGGTGGTGGTGGTGCTGAGTCTGATGGTGGTGCTACGCGACTGGTATGCGGCAGCACCCCTTGCAACCCGCATTAGCAATTTGACCGTGATTGCGGGTCTGATCCCCAATGCATTAGTATTGACGCTGACCATCACATATGCGATTGCGGCGTTGCAGATGGCACGTGTTGGTGGCTTGGTACAACAACTCGCTGCCGTCGAGATGATGCATCATGTGCGGGTGCTGTGTTTTGATAAAACAGGTACCATCACGGTGAATCAGCTCCATGTGGCTGCTCTGCATGCCATCGCGGTGAGCGAAACACACTTCCATGCAGCACTCGCCACCTATGTGGCCAGCGACGTCAGTGTCAATGCGACGACCCAGGCCATTGCACAGGCGCTCCCTGGTGAACCAACGGTTGTCCACCAGCACGTGCCATTTGATTCTGAACGTAAATGGAGCCTGCAAGAGCACGCACATGGCGTCTGGGTGCTTGGTGCACCAGATGTGCTCATGCCAGCCATCCCGTCCTGCTATCATGACCGGCTTGACATGACGGCGCTCCTCACACAGGGAGCGCGTGTGGTGCTTTTTGCCCATGCACCTGCATCCGATGGGCAGCTGCGCGGAGATTCTCCCATTTTGCCAACCACACTCATTCCCTATGGCTACGTGGTATTGGTAGACGCGATTCGCCCACACGTGGATGCAGTGTTGGCGCGGTGCCAGCAACAAGGCATCCGTGTCTGTGTATTGTCGGGTGATCATCCGGATGCCGTACAGGCGCTCGTCACACAAGTAGGGATTTCCCCTGGGCATGCGGTCTGTCATGGTGCCGCAGTGGCGCAGGCCGATGATGCACAGCTCGCCGCCCTGCTCAACCACACCACCGTGTTTGGGCGGCTGACGCCTACCCACAAAGAGCGCATTATAACGATGTGGCAACAGATGGGGTATCAGGTGGCCATGGTCGGTGATGGCCTCAATGACATTCCCGCGATGCGTGCCGCGGATATTGCGATTGCCATGCAATCGGGCAGTAGTGCGGTACGCACCGTCGCCGATGTGGTGTTGCTCAACGATGATTTTGCCATTGTGCCACAACTCTTTCAACAGGGGGCACGCATCGTCAGCCGCATGCGCCTCGTGCTCAGTCATTTCTTGCTACGCATTGTTACGAGTGGTGCTATTTTGGCGACTGGTGTGGTACTCGGTATGCCACTTTGGGCGCCATGGCAGAGCTCGCTGTTGGCGTTGTGTGGGGTGGCGCTCCCCGCCTTCTGGATAGTGAGTATGCCCAGCCGCATCACATACACCAATCTCCTTGCTGTGCCACGCGGCTGGCGCTACGGACTTGGTGCGGCGCTTGTTGGTGTAGTTGTGGTAGTCGTTTCAACGGTGGTGTGGCCAGCCGCCACCAACTGGGTGGGCGTCGGCTATTGCATGCTCGTGCTGTGGGGGCATGCCGCATGGCTCACACTACGGTTGCGTATGCGGTGACGTGCTGACAGGCTGCGGGAAGACGAAGTATTTGAGCGCAAAAAACAGAAAGCCGGTAACCACACACGCTGAGGTAATTTGCACGAGTTGATGCGGATAGCCGCGCCCCTCATAAAAGATGACGAGCATCGCATATTGAAACACAAAACCGATGCCGTAGACGAGCAAATAGCGACTCCCCGACGACCAGATGGTCCCGGTGTCATGAAACGTCAGTTTGCGATTGCCAAAGAACCCCATCAGCGTGACGGTACCGTAGATGACGGTCATACTGAGAGTCGGCGATACCCCCAGGTATGTCACCACCAAGTAGAGAAGATACCCACTCGCATTGGTGACAATCCCCACCATCACGTAGCGTATGAGCTGCCACAGGGTCCGTGTTTGCGGTGCATGTTCACCCATGATTACTCCCAATACGCCAATCCGAAGCCATTTGCACCATACCCGTTGCCGTTGTAGAGCATGTATCGTACGCCGTTGTGGCTGAACACAAACGGATATTCGATCATATCTGCATCCCACCCTGTGGCTGACACATCAATGCCACTGCGTGCCAAGTCGAGTCGCCAGGTAACACCGTCGTCGCTGTGCGCATACCCAATCCGGTAGCGTTCACCCGTGCCACTCCGGTACGAAAACCACATGTGGTAGCCGTGTGCATCCACACACACTGTGGGGCGTGAAAACGCTTGTGCCACATTCACTGCATACGGCACTGCCAGGCCACCACGTTGCCACACATGACCATCAGACGATGATGCGTAGTTGATGACATGGATCATCTCGCCATTGCCCGCATTCCACGTGTACGTAGAGCCGTACCACATCTGATAGAAATCGGGACGCACTTGGTGTACCCACGGATACGACATACTCACTGGGTCGTAGGCGTCACGCCGCATAAACGGCTCTGCGGACTCGCGTGATAGCGTTGCATCGGGGTGCACCAGGAGCCGTCCCACTTCGCCACGCCACATCCCCGAACGACCCGTTTGCCATGCCATGTAGAGCATGTAGCGTTGCCCGCCACTTTCGTATACATTGCCGATGCTCATGCCATCCGCGTCGTAGCTCCCTGCCTCGCCATGCTCACAAAACGGGGTCTCGTGATCGGCCACGATGTGCCGTGTCACGATGTCAATGTCAACCGCCCCCACCGATGAGCGTTTGTGGGTATCGCGGCCACTGTAAAAAATCCGATACACGTCACCAGCGAGATGTACGGCCAGTGGGTTGGCCACATGCGTGAGGAGCTTGGGGTGGCGTGGTTTGTCTACGGGGGTGTAGATGCACCCCAGTTTGTGCCATTGCGGGAGGCTCATATTTTGCGTACTCGTGAGCTCGGGACTGCCGAGCGCTCGCTCGCTGTGCCGATGTAGAGCCCATCCGGCTCGGCATCGCCGAGGAGCAGTACGCCTGCACCTATTACACAGCGGTCACCGACCGTGATATGGTCGCGCAGTGTGGCATTCACACCAATAAAGCATTGTTCACAGATGGTGACGCCACCAGAGACTACCACATGTGACGCGATAAAGACGTGGTCTTGGATGGTGCTGTGGTGGCCAATATGGTTGCCACTCCACAGGGTCACATTGTTACCGATGCGCACAAAGGGCTGAATCGTGTTGTCTTCAAAGATGAAGCAGTTCTCTCCAATCTGCCCTTGGTTGAGCACAGTAGCGTGTGAACTCACATAACTCGTCAACGTGTATCCGAGTGCCTTGGCGGCCAGGTATTTTTCTTTGCGCACCATGTTGATTTTGGCGTAACTCAAGGCCACAAACATGTGATGTGTCGCAACGGGGAAGCGGGTGGTGACTTCGTCGAACGGCACCACGGGCACACCGCAGAATTCGGTGACTGTCATGTAGTCACGATCCACCGTAAAGGCGACCACGTCGTACGCACTATCCGTCGTAAAGTAGTAGTGGGCGAGTTGCGCAATGTCTCCCGAACCAAAGATGACGAGTGGCTGTTTCATCGCTGTTTCCTTACGAGAATGGTAAATTCATACAAACCGTAGTCGTGAAGCAGTGCCACATCTTTGGCGTAGTGTCTTTTGCAATGGTCGAAAATCGTCAGCGGGTTTGCATAGTAGAGGTAATCACGCATTTTGTCGTGATCCGAATAACTGGTCAAACAATTAAACGCAAAGCCGTGTGTGCTCGATGCATGCATCACATCGAGGACTCCCGTCAGATACGACCACCACGTCGTATCGTTGTGCGTCAGGCGCACATTAAAAATGCCACTCGCCACGCAGTAGCTCACGGGTTGCGGTGGGCGATCAGCGTGGATAAATGTCGCATTGCTGGTCTGCTGATAGCGGGTCGTTGCCGCTGCCACCATATCCGCCGACACATCAACGCCCACAAAGTGAAAATCACCGTAGTGGCTAGCCACATAGTCGTACATGGCCCCATAGCCACAGCCAATATCGCACACACGAAAGCCAGGATGTGGGTCAATCACACGGCAAAGCTGTGCAAAGCGGAGCACTTGCCCTGCTTCACCATTCCAGTCCACACCGTTTGGTGTTTCGCCATGTGTACGCAATTTGTCGCTGTAATAGGCAGCAACGTCATTCGTAATACTATCGCTCATGCGCCACCTCCTGCCGGTGTTGCCTCGAAATAGAGGATCAAACAGCGCGATGAATGGCGCGTCAGTTTTTGTAGCCAGTGAAACGGCAACATCACAATCGGGTTCAACACAAGCCCTAGTACCGCCGGAAACGTGGTTTTGAACGGGACTGCGCGATGTCCAGATTCCTTGGTACGGTCGAGCATGGATTGTTGTACTTTGCGCCCCTCGTATTGCGCTACTTGCCGATTAGAGAGGGGCAACAGAATATTCGACACGGGGAACGTCAAGCCGGCCACATGGGTCATCTGCCAGTTTGTTGCATCACACAGGTGCCGGATACGGTCGCGATCGTAGCGGCGGAAATGACCGGCAATTTCGTCTTCGATGCCCCAGTACTGCATGCCCGCAGGCATCATGTTGATGACGATGCCACGCGCGCTTATCACGTGGCGTGCCTGTGCCATGAATGCCCGCTCATCGTCGTCACTGAGATGCTCGATGACCATCGAAGAGATGACCAAATCGGCACTCGCTGCCTGTTGCACCTCGTTTACAAAGTCGCCAGTCACCACTGTTAAGCGCTGCGCTGCGATTTCCGTGGCAAAACGAGTGTGCAGATGCGTCGCAGATTCTGGTGACAGCTCGTACAGTGTGCCCTGCCAGCCCATGGCCAACAATAGCGCTGTGATATCACCATAGCCGGGGCCGATTTCGATGAACCGACCAGGGGCGTGTGCGCGCAGGCGTTCACGCAAATACATGTGCTGTAATAGTGTGCCTGGTGGCAATACGGTTGTCATGGCGTCCTTTACGCTTTGTTGATGCGTGACATCAGATACTCATCTACGGAGCGTGGCTCTGCGTAGGTATACCCGAGCAACTCTTTGGCTTCTGCGGAGAGCGGCATGTCGGGCATGCTGTTGGGAATATTGATCTGTTGCTTGAAAAACGGAATGTTGTAGACGTGATTGATGGCTCGACGTGCCTTGTCGGTGCTGTTGTATCCACCCGCATGGTAGATCATACAGTCGAGCACAATGAAACTTCCTGCTTTGGCTTCGGCCTGGATAGCATGACGCTGGATGAATTGCGCGGATGGGTATGGTTCTTTGAGGTGCGTGGCGGGGAGAACAAACGTTGCCCCATTGGCCAACGTAAAGTCATCCACACAGTAGAGCGCATTAATGGCGATAGGACGTGAGCTTACATAATGTTGATACGGGATATCCCGATGCCATGAACCCTGATTGTAGCCTTCTTTGGGAGGATTGATAATGCCGTTTTGTTGGTTCAAAATAAACTTGCCGGGGATGAGTCGTTTGAGTACGGTCATCAGGTTGGCGTTCATCGCCAAGTTGAGGATTATCTCGCTGCCATGTGTGACCATGCCACGAATCGTGTTGTGCTCGTTCACTGCACGGAGCTGGGCTTCACCGTATTTCTGCGTATAGACACCATGAATACGCGCAAACTCATCGGCCACTGCCTGTACTTCCGTGGCAGACAATCCCGCATCAAGTACCGCGTATCCGAGTTGTGTGACCTGCTCCACGACTTCGTCGAGATGTCCAGCACACGCCGTCTGCTGGAGTATGCCGTATGATTTCTCTGGGATGGTACTCATGTCAGGACTCCTTGGTGGTTGATGTATACACATCGCGAATAATCGTATATGGACGTTGTTTGACTTCTGAGAAAATTTTGGCCAAGTAGATGCCTATCACCCCCACTGAGAAGATGACGAGCCCCGCTAGCAACCAAATTGACAAGATGAGCGACGTGTATCCGTCTGGGGGTTGTGACACGAAGGTGTAGCGATACGCCAACAGCATTATATAGCAGAAGGTGATGATGAGAATGATGACGCCTAGGTAAAAAATCAGCAAGAGGGGCGTGTTGCTAAATGATGTGACCGCATTTACGAGGTGCTCGAATTTGCGGATCAAGTTGTAGGTGGTCGGGCTCGATGCATGCTTGGCCACGGGGCATTGCAGTTGTGCAAAGCCGGTAATCATCCACAATCCACCAATGTTGATTTCCCGCTCGCGGTGTAACAGCAGGGCGTCCACGTAGCGACGGGTCATCAGCCGTGCCGTCACAATGTTGTTGGGTTGTGAGACTCCCGTGAACAGACGGAAGAGTGCGTAAAAAATCCGTCCAGTGATGCGCTCAAATACGCGACCACGGCGCTGTGTTTGCACTCCAAAGACTACATCAACGTGATGTTTGTGCAAGAGCTCGTGAAATGTGAGCAACCACTCAGGCTCTTCTTCGAGGTCGCTGTCGAGCAAAAAGATATGCTCGCCACGTGCACACGAAAGTCCGGTCATCATCGCTTTGTGATGCCCGAAGTTGCGCGATAAATCAACCACAGTCACCCGAGTATCCTTTTGGCAGAGCTCGACTGCCATCGCCAAACTGTTGTCCGGCGAGCCGTCGTTGACGAGTACGATTTCGAAATCGTCTCCGACGATTTGTGTCGCTGCAGCACAAATCCGCCGATAAAACTCAGGGATGTACGGTGCTGAGTGATAGAGGGTTGCAACGATAGAAAGTTTCATGGTTGTACGTATCTCATGTACTTGGGCGCATCTTTGCCACAGTTAAACAACAAATCGAGTACGGTCACGGCGTGAGTGAACTCGCCCCACAACTGACGGTATGGTTCGTATCCCTCGTAGTTGAACCAGGTCACACCCACGTTGGCAGCCGTGAATATGTCTTCTTGCATGTAGCTTTTGGCACCAGGTCCTGATATGTATTCGGTGCCCCCCGCTGCCACCACGATGTGTTTGAGGCGTTCGGTACGGTCGTCGGTCTCGGGGATCGCATAATCCCATGAAAACGAAATTTTTGTGGTGATGCCGAGATACGCACATACTGCGGTGATGAAGGTGTGATTCAGATCGGTCAGCATCGTATACTGTGTATCGCGGTAGAGTGGTTCAAAGTAGGGAGCCACCTCATTGAAAAAAGGGGCTCTGCGGTAGTTGAGCTGGAGTGTCTGCCAATGCGACAACGCCCAATCATTGCCATCAATCATCGTCTCACGAATGGTCTGGAAGTACTTTCCTTTGACTTGGACGGGTACGGTCAGCCATTGCACACCCTGTGGCGTTTTGATTTGATTGCGGTTGCGCCAATCACGCCGCGTGTACTGCATATCATCATACAAAATGAACTCATCCACGGCGGCGATGAGGTCGAAATATCCCTTCCACGGAATATAGTTTGACTGCAAGATTGCCACACGCTTTGTCATATCCACCATCAGTCTGCTGTACGATACATTAGCCACATTTTAGCATAATTCATTCACTGATAGATGTGACGCTGAGGCAATTGTCTGCTATGATGCATGCATGCTATACCTTGTTTCGACACCAATCGGCAATCTAGGCGATATGACTGTGCGTGCCATTGAAACGCTCAAGAGCGTAGACGTGATTGCCAGTGAAGATACGCGCAAAACGTCCATCTTGCTCCAGCACTACGACATCCGCAAGCCACTTATCGCCTGTCACGAACACAACGAAAAGCAGGTCGCCGAACGCATCATCGGCATGCTCCGTGCTGGGCAGTCAGTAGCTCTTGTCAGCGATGCAGGCACACCAGCCATCTCTGACCCTGGTTTCGTGCTGGTGCGCCGCGCATTAGCCGAAGATCTACCCATCACCGCCATCCCTGGCCCTGCCGCACTCATCCCCGCCTTAATCTTGTCTGGGTTGGCCGTTCACGCCTTCACCTATCGAGGCTTTCCACCGCGCAAATCAGGCGCACGCCAGCGCTGGCTCGCCCAGGACGTGCATACCCCGCATACGCTGATTTTCTACGAAAGCCCCTACCGCATAGCGGCACTTGTGGCCGATGCCATCACCGTCTACGGCGATCGTCCTGCAGCGCTTGCCAACGACCTGACCAAATTCCATGAAGTCGTCTGGCGTGGCCGCCTTAGTGACATTCAGCGAACCTTGGCGGGGCGGAGCATCAAAGGTGAATTTGTGCTCCTCGTGGCTGGCAACGATTCACCCACTGGGGTACGCCCTACGTGCAGCGATGGCGATGATGACGATACCGACGCCACCGACGACGACACGTATCGCACCGATTCTGCCACCGACGACGAATAATACACCTGCTTTTTCTGCGGTATGATACCACTGTGCCAATCAACAGCAATAACAGGAGGACGACGATGACCGACTTGCGTGAGCACCTGGTACAGATGACTTGTGACATGGTGCGTATTCCGTCGCTCGCTGACCGCCCCGAACAACTCCAAGCAGCCATTGATTACGTGGTTGCCGCATTGAGCGGGTTGCCGCGCGGGAGCATTCACCATTTTAATTCCAACAATAAACCGGCCATCGTCTATTCGTTGCGTGGCAATAAACATGCCAAATTGGTGCTCAATGCGCACGTGGATGTGGTTCCTGCTCGCCCCGATCAGTTTGAGCCGGTGCTCAAGAATGGGCGCATCTATGGGCGTGGTACCCAAGACATGAAGGGCGCCGCAGCGGTGTTGATTCGTCTCGCACAGGATTTGGCTAAACTCCCAGACCCACCCGATGTCAACTTCCAGTTTGTCACCGATGAAGAAATCGGTGGACGCCACGGCACCAACCATATTCTCAACGAAGGGTGGACGTGCGACTTCTTTATTACGGCGGAACCTACCGATCTCAATATCTGTTACATGCACAAGGCCGGTTTGAGCATCTCGGTGACCATGCACGGTATGCCTGCCCACGGGTCACGCCCCTGGCTTGGGCGCAACCCAGTACACATCCTCAGAGATGGTCTCGTCGCTCTCGAAAAGCGCTTTCCCACCCCCGACGAAGAAGCTTTTGTGACGACGGTCGTGCCGGTGATTCTCAACGGTGGCGAAGCCGGTAACCGTATCATGGAAACACTTAAATTGCAGTTTGACATTCGCTTCGTCCCCGAAGATAAACCGGATGACATTTTGGCGGGTATCAAAGCCTGCTTCCCCGAACACGCCACCGTAGACATGCACTATGTGGGCGTGCCACTCAATACCAATCCGACGCACCCTGCCGTGCAACAACTCGCTGGTATCGTGGCTGAAGTAATGGGGCAACCAGCCGGCTTCTACCGCGAACACTTTGGCACTGATGCCCGTTTTTACAGTGCCAAGGGGACTGCTGCGGTGTGTTGTGGTCCTATCGGTTTTGGTCTGCACTCCGACGAGGAGTGGGTTGACATTGATGGGCTCGTCAAAAATTACCAGGTGTTTGCCAAACTGGTGACCCACTATCAATGATGAGGCACGACATGCAAGGCTGGCAAATTGGCTGTGGTCAGATTACGTGGCCGCGTGATGTGAGTGAAGAAAAGGTATTGGGGGAAATCGCTACTGCGGGCTATGCAGGCGCTCCTATTTTCCCCAAACCTTCTACACCTGCCGTAGACCGAGTTGCGCTCTTTCAGCGCTACGGTCTGGCTCCCGCCCCTGGGTACTTGGGTGCCGATTTTTGGGATGAGAGCAAATACGATGCAATTGTGGCGCAAGCCCACAGCTATGCACAGTTTGCACAGGCGGTAGGGTGTACCTGCTGTTATGTGGCAGCAAACACCGACAACCAGATGGTGCGCAACGGGCGTACACGCATGCAAGCGGCGGGGCAAGTGACTGTTGCCGATGGCATGAACGACAACGAATGGCGTCAATTTGTGCGTACTATTACCGATGTAGGCACGATCATGCATCAATATGGCGTAACAGCCGCATTTCACAATCATGTGGGGAGCGTAATCGAAACCCGTGCCGAGCTGGACACGTTGATGCAACACACCGATCCAGCACTCTTGGCTCTCGGCCCCGACACCGGACATATGGCGTGGGCGGGTGGAGACGTGACCGACATGGTGCGTACCTATGCGAATCGCATTGTGACCATGCACCTCAAAGATGTCAACCCTACCGCTGTCGCCACTGCACGCGCCCAACGCGCCGATTACCGTGGCGCAGAACGCCTCGGCGTATGGACGGAGCTAGGGCAGGGGAATGTGGATTTCCCGGCCATATTTACCCACCTGCGCCAGGCAGGATTCGCTGGGTGGCTGATCGTGGAAACCGATGTGACCCAGCTCCCAACTGCGTTTGAAAGTGCCACGCAAAGCCGTGCGTATTTGCGTTCACTTGGTTTGTAATGCAATCGAAGGAGAGTACGATGACACTGCGAGTGGGAGTGATTGGATGTGGGAAACCGTGGAAGAGTGAAGGCGCCACCGGCTTTGGCATGTCGCATCAACACGCCTTTGGCTACAATGCCACCGGCAAGTGCGAAATCGTGGCACTCGCCGATCTGGTTGCTGACAACGCCAAAGCCTTTGCCGATGTGCATGGTCCCAAGGCGGCCATCTACACCGACTACCAAGAAATGCTCGCCAAAGAGAAACTCGACATTGTGAGTATCTCCACGTGGCCGCATCTGCATGCCCCGATGGTAATTGCGGCGGCCAACGCCAAAGTACGCGCCATCCACTGCGAAAAACCCGTGGCACCTACCTGGGGGGAATGTAAAGCCATGATGGCGGCCGCAGAAGCCAATGGCGTGCAGTTGACGTTCAACCATCAGCGTCGCTTCGGCAAACCGTTCCGGCAAGGCAAAGCACTGCTCGATTCTGGTCGTATCGGCCAACTCGAACGCATCGAAGCCACCTGTGACAACATGTACGACTGGGGCACACATTGGTTCGATATGGCCTGCTACTTCAACAATGAAACCGATGCGGAATGGGTGCTCGGGCAAATTGACCTGCGTGACCCGCAGACGGTCTTTGGGGTCGCCATTGAGCGCCATGGTGTTAGTCTCACCAAGTTCAAAAATGGTGTCACGTTGTTGATGAGTACCGGTTACCAGGCTGGACCACGCTTCGGCTTGCGCATGATTGGCACTGACGGCATCATTGATGTGGGCGTCAACGACAAATTGCACTTGCGTGTTAAAGGGAAAGGCGATGCAGACTGGGTCAACATGCCTGAAACCGAAAATTTACACGGCGAAGAGTGTGTCAAACGTGGGGTCGCCGATCTCGTGGATGCACTGCTCACTGGGCGCCGCCCCGAACTGTCGGCGTACAACGCTATGCGTGCCACCGAGCTGATTTTTGCAACCTACGAATCATCGCGCTCACATCGGCGCATTGACTTGCCGCTGCAGAGCACCGATTCGGCGTTGTTGTCGCTCCTCGGCAAATAATTCCTACCGTGTCAGTGTGTGTACCACTTCGTCCCATCCGATGTGCGCCACACTGGCTGGACCTTGACTCCCGAGCGATGCGGCGTACGCCGCATCGCTCAACAGTTGGTCGAGTGCCGTGGCAATCGCCCTCGGTTGCGCATCCACTATTATGCCATTGACCCCGTGACGCACGAATTCGAGTGTCCCACCCGCATCATGGGTGGTGACCACCGGTCGGGCTGCCGCCATCGCTTGAATGGTGGTGAATCCGTAGTCTTCGTCGAACGGCGCATAGTAGACTGCGCGTGCGTTGGCGTAGTAGGCGAGCAGTTCCTCGTCGCTCACATATCCGCAAAAGTGTACGCGGTCGTGTAACCCGAGTCGCTGCACGAGCGCTTCGAGCTGTGGCCGGGCAGGGCCGGTGCTCGCCAACACGAGTTTCCCCGGAGCCTGTACGAGTGCCATTGCTTCGATGAGCAGGTCGAGCCGCTTGGCCGCATCGAGACGCGCATCCGAAAAGATGTAGTCACCGTATGCGCCGACCGTGAAACGCCCGTCGTAGTGACTCGGCGGGTAGAGCGGTGTGGCCTTGATGCGGTTGAATTGCCACAAACGCCGTGCCACATTTTGCGAAATCGCATAACACGCATGGGCTTCGTTGAGGGCGGTCTGGTCGGCAGCCATCAACGCATCGCGCAGCTCGCGGTCTGCCGGTGTATTCACAAAATCAGAAAATGCAGTGCCGTACCAATCGTACGCTTGGCGATGCTGGTGCACGAGCCATACCACTTTGCGTCGGTGTTGCACCAAGTACGATGGGAATTTCGTGGCAATCACCAAGTCAACGGGGTGACCATCCACTTCGTTCAGGTCAATCAAGCGCCATGCGAGCATGCTGTCGTAGAGTGCTTGATGGGGTTGCCAACGATACGGTAGTGCGACCACATCCACACGATGCCCGTGCCGGCGCAAGGCATCACGCAACCCTTCCACAAGCAATTCGGCACCACCCCGCACAAACGGCACCTGCGATGTACAGATGATGATGTTCATGCGTTACCTCGAATCGCCGCGTCTGCACGGGCTGCCACATCTTGCCATTGACAGTTGGCGATTACATACGCCCGGCCTGCTACGCCCATGTGTGTCGCCAGTGTAGGCGTGGCTAGCAAGATGTCGAGGGCGGTTGCAAATGACGGGAAATCACGAAACGAGAGCCCACCCCCCGATTCGTGGGTGGCAGCCGTGGTGACGGCACACTCCGCATTTACGAGCACGGGGCGCTGTTGTAGCCATGCTTCCATCAACACAAAGGCAAAACTTTCTTGCGTCCCCGCATGCACAAATACGTCACACGCCGCAAACGCATCCGCTTTGGTCTGCTCATCCACGAAGCCAATATCGCGAATGAAGCGTTGCTGATAGCGACTGAGTGTGAGTGGGTCGCGTCCCGACAAGACGAGGGTCAGCATGCGTTGGCGTCGAATCATGTATTCCTGCACGTAGAGCATGAGCAGAGGCATGTTTTTGGAGGCATCGCGTCGCCCCGCAAAAAACAGCATTGTGCCGTGGATGTCGTAGTGGTGTCGGAAGCGTGCACCATCTCCCGTCACACCGAGTTCGATGCCTAGGCGTGTCAGTGCCACTCGTTCTGCGGGAATGTCGTATTGGGTGATGATGAAATCACGCTCGCTGGCACTATTGGCCAATATTGTCCGTGCATTGCGCATCTGCCAGCGTGTCAAGGCATGGTAAGCATATGGCTCGTCGTGCATACACGGGAGCAAGTAACTGCGTGTGGGTGCAAGCATGCTCCCAAATAGGCTACTGGGGAGCGGGTATGGCACAAACAAAAAGCGGCGGCCGGCCTGGTGTTGCGCAATTGCACGCAACAAGCCGCTACTATAGGCTAGTCGTGCTACGGTGCGTAACTCTTGGGCACTCGGTGCACATTCACGTATGATACGCGTCACTGTATCGAACTGATTGACATAGTGTGGGAACTGCGCATCGGGTGCTAGTGCCTCTACCGCATAGCGCACCACCTTGATGCCTGCATCCCACGATATACCCTCGGGGTAGTAGGCGGTAGTTGGTGCGACCAAATCACGTGCGGTTGTGCTCCACACCTCGACGGGGACGCCACGGGCATAGAGCGCTAGTGCGAGATGGCGGGCAGCATGCTCTGCTCCGCCTGCAGTCTCGGCACCATACCACGTACTCACAATCGTGACGATATCGCTACTCATGGCGCTTCGCAGGGAGTCGTTTGGCAGTGATGTAGTGAATCAGTAGCTGAATGGCACGTTGGGTGGCACGGTTGTGTGCGTTGATCTGTTCAACAATCGGGTTTATATACCACCGGAGCAACATGCGTTGTAGTTTGTGTATACCATTCGCCACATGGTCGAGTGGCTGGTGTACGGGCAATGGCCAATGGGCATGGACGGTCTGATGCGTGGCACGTACCGTCTCGAGTGCCAACAAGGCCGTGGTATGCGCCGACATGGGGGGCTCGTTGTCTGCGAGCGTGGCATGTATGGCATGCACGTTGTGACTGTCCACGGTGTCCGGTACTGGTGGTAGGGAAGCTGGCGGTTGTGGTCGTGGATTCGCTTCGTATGCGGCCACTATTTCACGCATGGTGCGCATCACTGCATCGTTGTACATGTTTTGTTGTTCTACGATGGGATTGATGTACCAACGCAACAAACGCCGTGTCACTTTTTGGAGTAGACCAATTACACGCCCTCCCACGGTCGTATTGACGATGGGCAGATGTGCGCTGATGACGCGTGTCAGCTCCATTTCGTGTAAAGCGTCATATACGTCGTACAGTTCTGCACTCGTATCAGTATGTGCAGCACTCGTGCTCGCGTGTTGGGCAATTCGGGCATGGAGAGCATCCACGACTGCCGCGACATCAATGGGTTGTGCAGATTGTGTCATACCACCCTCAATCATCTGACGCATCCGCCTAAATTGTAGCACACCACCATGGACGTCTTGGGAATTCTTGGCATCGGGTATAATTTAACAAACGGCGAATGCGATGGAGGAGTGCATGCGGGTGCTTTTGCTTGGTGCTGGTGGTCGTGAACATGCCTTGGCATTGGCCATCAGTGCATCACCACGACTGACCGCGTTGACGGTAGCTCCCGGGAACCCTGGGATTGCACAGATAGCCCACACGCTCCCCCTGCCAACCATTGATGCGGTGCTTGCCTGGCTTCGCGCGCATCCCTGCGATTTGGTGGTCATTGGCCCCGAAGCCCCACTTGCTGCGGGCTGGTCAGATCAGATTCGCGCCTTCGGAGTCCCCGTGTTTGGGGCATCGCAAGCGGCTGCTCGCCTCGAAAGTAGCAAGGGCTTTGCCAAGCAAATCATGCAACGCGTAGCCGTCCCTACCGCCGCCTTTCGCATGTTTACTGGGGCTGCCGAAGCCCACGACTTTGTGGTGCAGTCGCAGCAACCGTGGGTCGTCAAGGCCGATGGTCTGGCTGCGGGCAAGGGGGTGGTTGTGGCGGATAGTGTGCAAGAAACACTCGATGCAATCGCCCAACTCAGCATGCTTCCTGCGGGTGAACGCATCGTCATCGAAGAACGGCTCTCTGGACCCGAAGTGTCACTCATCGCACTCAGTGATGGCACCACCGTAGTGCCACTTCCATCAGCACGCGACCACAAACGCATCTTTGACGGTGATGAAGGCGCAAATACGGGTGGGATGGGTGCAGTTGCTTCATTGCAGGCCATTGATCGCAGTGTGGCACGCCAACTCGCCGACATCGTCATGCAACCCGTCATTGATTTTTTGCGTGCACACCAGATGCCCTTTGTCGGGGCACTCTACGCCGGCCTGATGCTCACCGAAGCTGGTCCCAAAGTCATCGAATTTAATGCGCGCTTTGGTGACCCGGAAACCCAGGTTATTTTGCCCTTGTGTGACGGGGATGTGCTGGCCGCACTCTATGCGACGGCTACGGGCACGTTGCACCCAGACCAACTTGGTTGGCGTGCTGGTGCCGCTGCATGTGTGGTCCTGAGTAGTCACGGGTATCCAGCGGCCCCACGCAGTGGCGACCCGATTACCATCAGGCAGGCAACTATTCCCACACAGGCACAGTTGCTCCATGCAGGCACTGTATTGCAGGATGGCGTGTTGTATACCGCTGGAGGGCGTGTACTCAATGCGGTAGGGATGGGTGCATCGCTCACCGATGCCCTCAAGGCCGCCTATGCCGCCGTAGATGCGGTACACTTCGCCGGCATGCATTATCGGCTCGATATCGGCCAATCGGAGTTGCCATGACAATCCCGGCACTCGCTATTGCGGTCTCTGGTGGGGGATCAAATCTACAAGCGGTGATTGATGCAATCAGCCGCGGCACGTTGCGTGCGCGCATTGCCTTGGTACTGAGCGACCGGCCTGATTGTGGCGGTGTACAGCGCGCAGTGCAACACCGCCTCCCCATCTGTGCCTTGCCCTATCCGCGCCATGCCACACCCGCACAGCGTATCGCATGGGAAGTGGTCATGCGGCAGATCATTCAGGCCGTACAACCCGATTTACTGCTTCTGGCCGGATTCATGCGCATTTTGAGTGCAGACACACTCGCATCATTAGCAATGCCGATTATTAATCAGCACCCCTCGTTGCTTCCCGCTGATGGTGGTGATACGGTGACATTGCATGATGGGCGCGTCATTCCCGCATTGCGTGGTGCACACGTGGTGCGTGATGCGTTGCAACAAAAATTGCCGATGACCGGATGTACCATCCATACCGTGGTGCCTGCCGTTGACCGTGGTCCAGTAATTGCATCTGCCGAAGTCCCCATTCATGCAGATGACGATGAACAGTCGTTGCACCAACGCATCCGGAGCGTCGAGCAACCCCTTTTAATCGCAACTCTCCAACGGCTATTAGCATAACTGCCTAGTATGCGCTTAGTCGCGTCGTTTACCAAGGAGACGTGCCATGTTCACAAAGATGTTGATAAAGTCGAGGTAGAGGATCAGTGCACCATAAATCGCAAATTGGTTGATGCGATTATCGTCTTGCATCTGTTGTGCGATTTGGGTTAGGCGTTGAGTATCGTAGGCGGTAAGGCCAGCAAATACCAGCACACTGATGATGGACATGACATAATCAATTAGTGGATTCCCGAGCACAAGGTTGACGAGTGCCGCAATACACACGCCAAACAGCACCATCATCATGAACCTGCCTACGCCAGACAAATCCTGCTTGGTGGTTGTGCCATACGCTGCGAGTGCGGCGAATGTGCCCGCAGAAATTACGAAAGCCACAGCAATGGATCCTGTGGTGTATACAAATGCCAGTGGCGTAATCGTAATGCCGTTTAGCGCCGCATACAGCACAAATAATCCGATGGCCAGGGACGGCTTGATACGCATTGCCAGTGCACTAAGTGCGATTACCAAGATGATTTCCACGATTAATACGCCGAGGTAGACATATGGCTGCAACAACAAGTTCCAGATGCTGCTGACGTTGAGTACGACACTCGATATTGCTGCCGTCACAAGCAGACCTGCGCACATCCACAGGTAGACGTGTTGCATGGCCTGCTGTAAATGGGGAGTTGCCACAACGGCTGGTGGTGATTGCATGCCATCCCTCTTTCTGCGATGCGTATTTGTTGTCACTACATACCAGCACTCCGCAGCGGTAGTACGTCAATTACTGCAAATACATATAATGTGTTCAAATTACATCTATGCAGATAGTACCATAGATTGGTGTATGACACAATCAGCCACAGAATGCGACACGGTAGCGTACAGATACCATCACACATGCACACACACAAAAACGGGTGGGATGGCCAGTGCCAATCCACCCGTTTCGTAACGACAAACTCACGCATTAATCGCGACGCACACCAAACAAGCGCAACATGTAGATGAACAGGTTGATGAAGTCGAGATAAAGGGTCAATGCGCCGTAGATGGCGAAGCGCCCGGTATCTTCTTCGGTGACCATCTGTTGTGCCATCTGTGTCAAGCGCTGTGTGTTGTAGACGGTAAGACCTGCGAACACCAACACACCGATAATCGAGATGATGAAGCTAAACGGACCACTGCCGATAAACATATTGACAATGGACGCAATAATCAATCCGATGAGCCCCATCAGCAAAAACTTGCCCATCCCCGATAGATCACGCTTGGTAGTAGAGCCGTATAGTGCCAAGACGGCAAACGAGCCGGCCGTGGTAAAGAATGCTCCCGCTACTGAGCTCGCGGTATAGACGAGCACAAGTGGGGTGAGGGTAATGCCGTTGAGCATGGCATAAAACAGAAACAACCCAGTGGCAACAGCAGGGCTGAGCTTCATGATGGCGGCGCTGAGGGCGATGACCAAAATGACTTCAGCGATGATAAGTCCAAAGAAAACAATCGGATTGGAAATTGAAACCAAAATACTTTCGTTGCCCATCACCATGCTCGACACGGCACCGGTGACGAGGAGGCCGGCGGTCATCCACAAATAGACTTGTTGCATGGCGCTTTGAATGCGCGGTTGTGTGACGACTTGTGGTTGTGATTGCATACCAAATACCCTTTCTGCAGTGCGTAGTGAAGTCCCATGACTCCAGTTGCATTGACGTTCAACGATGCGAAATTGTTGCAATTAATGGATGGTACAATAGGGCGAACAGGTAGTTTGCTAAACTACACTTACGATAGTACCACAGAATGACATGTATACAACAGACCCTGTCGTGTTAGCATCGGGTTCGCCACGTCGCCGCGAACTCCTCACTGCGCTCGGTGTTTCGTTTACCGTGGTGGTCAGCGATGCCGAAGAAGAACCCCATCTCCCCGACGCTCCTTTGTTGGCAAGCGTGACACGTGACGGGTTGTCACTCCACGACCATCCTGCGATTCGGGCGTGGCGCAAGGGGGCGGCAGTGGCAGCCGCCCATCCCCACGCCGTTGTGGTAGCCGCAGACACTGTCGTGGTGCGCGATGGTGTTGTGCTCAATAAACCACTCGATGCAGAAGATGCTTGTGCGATGCTTCGTAGTCTGGCCAATCGCTGGCATACGGTGTATACGGGAGTGGCACTCTTTGCACCGCAGCATCAGCCACAACTGACGATGCAAGCGAGTGATGTGCAGATGACTGCCATGGCTGATGCTGCGATTGCCGCGTATGTGGCGAGTGGGGAACCGATGGACAAAGCAGGGGCATACGGCATCCAGGGTGCCGCAGGGCGATTGGTCACCCAGGTTCGTGGTAGTATGACCAACGTGGTCGGGCTACCGCTCACTCACGTACATGCGGCCTTATGTATGCATGGCATTCTCCCCATCCGCACCCCACAGCAAGCCTATGCATGGTGGCGCGCCCAGTTACCGTATGACGTGTTGCCAGAGGCCAGCGAGATATGAATCTACCACCCAATGCGCGTGTTGCGATTATTGCCAATAAACATGCCGGTCAAGCACATCGGCTCACACTCGCACTCACGCATGCCATGAAAGTCTGGCAGGCAAAGGGGTGGCATGTAGTGCATTGGCTGGTGACTCATCCAGGACATGCCGAAACACTGGCACGACAAGCCGTCGCCCAACGCTATGACCTGGTTGTGGCTGCGGGTGGTGACGGCACCGTCAACGAAGTTGCAAATGGCTTGGTGGGTAGCGATGTGGTGCTCGCTCCACTTCCTGTGGGTACGGTGAACGTGTGGGCCCGTGAAGCCGGGTTCTCCATGGATCCACGTGAAGCAACCCAACAAATTGGGGCGGGAATTGTCGGGTGGATGGATGTCGGTATGCTCGACGGGCAACGCCATTTCATGCTCATGTCTGGGGTGGGTTTTGATGCTGATGTGGTCAAACACCTCTATTCACACGACAAAAAACGCTTTGGCGTATTTGCCTACATCTGGCGGATTTTGGCCGTTGTCTGGGCTTTCCGTGGTGTAGACGTGACCATACAACTCGACGACGAAGAATTGCATGTGCGGGCCCTGATGATGGTCGTGGGGAATACGCCGTGGTATGCTAGTTTTATCCCGTTTACGCCCAAGGCGTCCATTGACGATGGCATGCTGGATATTTGTCTGATTTCCGGTGATACGATGGTGCATGGCCCATGGAAATTTATCGGGTTGTATCTTAAACTTTATTTTGGCTGGCAGGATGAGAGTATCATCTATCGTCGAGTCAAACGTATTAGCATCCAAGGTGGGGCATTGCCTGTGCAAATTGATGGTGACTATGTGGGCATGACTCCTAGTGAAATGACCGTACAAGCGCATGCACTGCGCGTCTTGGTGACGCCAAATGCCGCAGAACGGCTGTTCACCACACTGAGTTAATCTGGAGTAATCATGATGCGATTTTGGTACTTGTTTGCGCTATTGAGTGCCCTCGTAGTGTTGGGTGCGTGTGGTACCACCACGACTACCCCGCAAGTTCAACAGGTTGGTGATACGTCACGCGAGCCGGCAGTCATTGCAACGCCCAATTTGCCGGGGCGTTTACTCTTGGCCAAGGCGGGTGATTTGTGGATGTGGCAAAACGGCAATCTGCAACAAATCACGCAGAGCGGGAATGCATGGCAACCGGCTTTTTCACGGGATGGAACACGCATCGTTTTTGTCCGCCGTGTGGAAAGTGCGAGTGATATCATGCTGACATCGGCAAGTGGTGGCGAAGCGATACAGCTTACCAACAATGCATCGAGTCATCCATTGCATAGTTTTGAACGTATTTACGACTCGACATGGGCCATGTATCCATCATTTTCCCCAGACGGCAACCGCATCGTCTATGTTTCGCAGTATGGTCCCCCCGAAGGTGACCCGGCGTCCGAATACCGCATGATTATGTACTTCATGGAAGCACGTGCTGGCGCCACCCGTGAAGATGCCTACGCTGATGGGTCCGGGAATGTGGGACATGCGATTTTTGATGTGGATGGTGATGGTGTCTACTTTGCCTTTGCACCGGCTGGTCAAAATGGTGCACCGCGTATCATGCGCTACCAACGGAGTACGGGACGGCTGACGATACCCGCCGGCATGCCCGATCAGACCTATGACCCCGCACTCAGTCCCGATGGCCAAACCCTCTACTTTGCCAAACGCACCGACACTGGTACGGACATTTTCGCATTGCCGGTACGTGGTGGTACACCGACTCCGATGACCAAACTGAATTCTGCACGTGCTCCTGCAATTTCTCCTGATGGTGAGTGGTTGGTCTTTTTGGCCGTGCCACCAGAATCATCGGGTTTTGAAATGTACGCCCAAAAACTAGCCAATGGGCAGCCCGACGGTGATGCAGTACAGATGACGCGTGATCAACTCTTTGATGCCGATTCTGGTATCTCGTGGGGGAATTAAGTCGTGCACATCGTGCATGTGGTACAGCTCTATCATCCGGTAGCAAGTGGATCGGTGCGCTACTTTAGCGAGCTCGGCAAGCGTCTTGCGGCGGCCGGGCATCGGGTGACCGTCCTCACAACCACGGCCCACGATCTCGAAGCGCTGTGGCAAGCGGGCAAACGGACGTTGCCTGCTGGTTTTTCACAACATGAAGGGTGTGGCGTCTGGCGCTTTGCCATCCACCGATTCACCGACTGGCCACTCTTTTACCCACTCTTTCGCCGTGTACTCTGCGAACTCGGGCGACTCCCCCTCCCCGTGGCCTGGGTGCGGCGACTGGCCGCAATTACTCCGGCCTGCCCGGATATGGTGGCATGGCTGGCCACACACGCCGATGAAATTGATGTGATTCATGTGACCAATGTGACACTTGATGGCCTGATTCATCCCATCATGCAGCTGGCACAGGTGCACCAAATTCCCGTGTTGTGTACACCGTTCGTCCATCTCGGTGAAATCCATGACCGCGCCTTTGTGCGCTACTACAGCATGCCACAACAGCTCGATATTTTGCAGCGCAGTACGGATGTATGTGCAATGACCAATCGCGAGGCACAATTTCTCCGTCACCACGGTGTCACTACGCCGATGCACACTATTGGTGCAGGTGTGACACCCGACGAAGTCACTGGTGGCGATGCACAGGCTTTTCGTATGCGCCATCAAATCACTGGTGCCATCTGTTTACAGGTGGGAGCCATGGCGCGTGATAAAGGGACGATTACCACGGTACAAGCGATGCAACAGCTGTGGGCCAATGGGGTAGATGTCACCCTCGTCTTAATTGGTGCACCACTTGCCCATTTCAGTGCCTTTCTCGACACCTTACCACCGTCTGACCGCACGCGTATGCGTGTGCTCGCCTATGCCAGCGATGCAGAACGCCGTGATGCGTATGCGGCGGCAGATGTCTTCATGTTGCCCTCTCGCACTGATTCATTTGGTATCGTCTTTCTCGAGGCATGGTGTAATCTGGTACCAGTGATTGGTGCCGATGCAGGTGGCATCCCCGATGTCGTCTCTCACGAAGTAAACGGTCTGTTGGTTCCATTCGCAGATGTGCACTGCCTCGTTGCTGCGGTCATGCGTTTGCTCACCGATCGCCCATTCGCACAGGTACTGGCGCGTCGCGGCTACGAGTCTGTGATGGCACATGACACATGGGAACATGTATTTGCACGCATTAGCGTCATCTACGACAAGGTCGTACCACGGCATGCGGATTGATTTCCACCAGCATTATTTACCCGGCCCAGTCACACTGGCCGACGAAGCCGCACAACAGTGGCTCCATCAGCAGTCGCGTGTGCAGGACTATGCTGATACGGATGCCATTATTGCCGCGCTTGATGCTGCGCAATTGGATGTGGCCGTCTTTCAGGGTGAATATTTTTTGCATCAGCACAACTGTGTGGCGCGTAATCGTGCAGTGCAGGCAGTGTGTGCTCGTGCGCCACACCGCCTCAAAGCTTTTGCAATCGTACAACCACGCCACCCCGATGCATGTGAAGAAATTGCGCGTTGTCGTGATGCAGGGATGTGGGGTGTCGGCGAATTAAATCCGGCCATTCAACAATTTTCGGTGCGTGATGCAGCCGTCCAACGCGTATTTGCCTATTGCGAACGTCATGCCTTTCCCGTACTGCTGCATGTCAATGAACCAGTGGGACGGGCATATCCAGGCAAAATATCTACACCCCTTGTCACCTACTACGAGATTGCAGCCCGCTATCCTGAGCTCACATTGATTTTGGCGCATTGGGGTGGTGGATTACTCTGGTATGAAACGATGCCCGCAGTGCGCACCGTGTTGAAAAACGTCTATTACGACACGGCGGCGAGTCCACTTTTGTTTCCAGATACGACTACTATTGCCCAGATGGCCCGTTTGGCTGCGCCGCACAAAATCATCTTCGGCAGTGATTTTCCACTCCGCCACGACATGCGTCAGCCTGCGCAGATTGCCCCGTTTGCGACTCAGCTCGCACAGGCACTCGCAGATGACCTTCTTGCAGACGCGTGGTTTGGGGCAACAGCCTGGCAACTCGTCAATCGTACTCCGTCTGCCGACAGTGGCTTGCCGACCACCTCGCTACATTTCCCTGTGTCGCAGCAGACGAGTTTGCTCCTACTGGTGACCCACTACCCCGAAGTGCTCCCATTGCTGGCCAGTGCTGGCATCGTGGTAGACGAATACACGCCATGGTGGCAGACACTGGTCACGGCTGCCACCATGGCGGGCATAACACCATCGCAGTTGACACAACTCATCATGCGCATCCACGAACACACGGATGCACTACGGCCCACGCGCCCCGAGGATGACGGACGCGCCGGGTAGTACCCAGTCCCCTGTGCTAGGAATGCTGCCAATGACCTGATTGGGCTGGAATTGATCGAAGACGTCGGGAATGCGATCACGTGATTGTAAGTCAACATAGATCTGCGTCTGCGCCACACCGAGTGCAACGAGTGTGTCCACGGCGACTTGTGCATCGAGTCCGCGGATGTCGGGCATGCGAATCGCCCCTTCCACCGGTGGCCCAAATCGTGCAAGCATTTCTGGCGTACACACCGCTATACTGGTTGCCGGTACGGGAATAATTTTTGGCTGGAACTCAACGTCCGTGGCGGCGGGTGCTTCCCACTGATAGAGTGCAAAAATGTCTGGCTCTGCAGAGGGCAAGATCCACGCCACCCCATCAATACGTTTTTCTGGTGGTACAAACGTGGATTCATTGGGGAGACAGACCGTCTGACTCAGCACCGCAGAATCGGTGATGACCCCTGACAGGGGCAAGGTGTCGGTAATCGTGACCACGCTCACCGGTTGTAGCAAACCGGCACACGGGTCGAGCCCGAGTTCGGGTGGTGGCAACGTGGTCGGGTCTTGGCTGGTGCCCGCAGGTGGCGCAATCGGCGACGGAATCATGGTGCGCGTGAAGAGTTCGGTGGTGCGATTGTTGAAGGCCCCTGGTAATGGACATATGGGAAGCTCTTGCACGCCTTTTGGTCGCGTAAACTCCAACGGTAATTTGCCGTTAAAGGGTTCTGCGAGCAAGGTGTTGAGGCGCTCATCCGCAAAGATGAATTCCATCGTGTTGCGCCAGATGATGCCACCACCTGTCAAACTTTCGACTTTCTGCGTGGGTTCGTTGTTGTTGTTGCCTGTCCAGACTCCCACAGTCACATACGGCGTGTAACCGAGCGCCCATGCATCACGCCAGTCGTTGGAAGTCCCTGTTTTGACGGCCGCTGTCCGTGACAATTTCAACTTGGAATTTGTTCCCCAGATGGCCGCACGCGCATTATCGTCACTCATCATATCCTGCATGATAGCCACGAGTTCCGGATTAATCACCGGTTGCACGTCTGGTTTTTTGTACTGCGCAATGATACGTCCATTGTTGTCTACCACTTTGAGGATGGCAACCGGCGGGTAGTAGCGACCGTTGCTCGCCAACGTGTTGTAGGCAGTGGTCAGGTCGAGGGGGGATACTTCACCGCCACCCAGTGTGAGTGCAAGCCCGTAGAACCCTTCGCCACGTTTGAGCGACGTAATACCAGCTCGTTGGAGCAAATTAATCGTGTTGCTAATCCCTGCATATTTGAGTGCCATAATGGATGGCATGTTGAGCGAATTTGCCACGGCTTGGCGCATGCGTAGTGGACCATTCCATTTGCCGTTGTAGTTGGTGGGGGCATAGCGATCCTCACCGGTAGATGGGAATGTGGTTTGTACGTCCCACAAAATCGTCGCCGGAGTCATCCCCTGTTCCATGGCGGAGATGTAGGTGAACGGTTTGAGCGCAGATCCAGGCTGGCGTAAATTCGTGGTCACGTTGACCTGGCCATCGAGCACGTTCCCTTCGAATTCGGGATTCGTGGTGGCTACCGTCTTGTTGTAGTTGACGCTCCCCACCATACTCAGTATTTGCCCCGTGTTGGGTTGCATGACCACCACCGACGCATTGTGAATGTTGCGCTCTTGCAATTCTTCGATGCGTTCCGTTGCAAATTTCTGGACGTTTTGTTGCAACTCAAGGTCAATAGACGTGTAGATCGAATATCCGAGTGTGGCAAACTGTGGTCCGTATTCTTGCTCGAGTAGATTGCGCACATAAAAGACAAAATGTGGTGCGTTGATGGGCACTTCTTGACCCGCAAAGACCAAGTCTTCGGATGCAGCTGCCACAGCATCGGATTCTACGACATCGCCGTTTTCCACCATCTGGCGTAGCACGGCTATCTGGCGCCATTTGGTCGGTGATACATCCTCGCCGAGCTGGTAGTTGGCACGGAGCCATCCTGATTCCAGCGTCAATCCGGGAATCGTGTTGTTGGTGGTGTAGAGGTAGGGGTCGTATACCGATGGGAGCTGGGGCATCCCGGCCAACAGGGCTGCTTGTGCGAGGGTGAGTTTGGCCGCCGATGTCTTGAAGTACGTGTTGGAGGCTGCTTCAATGCCGTATGCCAAATTCCCGTAGTAGATTTCGTTGAGATAGAGTTCGAGGATTTGTGCTTTGGAGTATTGGCGAGATAGTTCTTGGGCCAACACGAGTTCGAGAACTTTGCGGCGTACCCGGCTTTCCAAGTCAAATGCACGCTCCTGCTCAGTCAGCACAACTTGTTTGATGACCTGTTGTGAAATCGTCGAACCACCACCAACCACTGAGCCAGCAGACACACTGCGGACTGCGGCACGGGCAATACCAACCCAGTCCACCCCGGGATTCGTGAAGAAGGTTTTGTCTTCGATGGAAATAGTTCCTGCAATCAGGTATTTGGAAATGTTCGGCAGGGTGACTTTGGTGCGTCTGCCCGTGCCAAAGAACTCGTAGAGCACTTTGCCGTTGCGGTCGTACAGACGGCTCGTCTCAAAGCTGGTACGGTTCTTGATGCTTTCAAGTCGTGGTATTAACTCGGCAGTGAGTGACGTATAGATGCCGAAGACGATGACAACACCTACCACAAATATGAGTAGAATGGAAGACATGCATCCGAGAAGGAGCCGCGGGAAGATTGCCGGAGCGACATGCTGTTTACGCCGTCGTATTGCACGTGGCAATGCACTTTTGTCGGTGGTGCCTCGGCGCCGGCGTGGGAGTTTGTCCGCTGATGAACCCATGTGTTTGTTCTCACTCAAAAATACCAACCGTACTGAATTGTACCATGGAGGCGTGGTATGGGCGCAGTAAATCAATATCAAGCAGTCTACGACGTGGTAGCCCAAATCCCCTACGGTTACGTCTCGACCTATGGTGCTATCGCACGCATGGTACGCGTCCCACGCGGTGCGCGGGGCGTGGGCTGGGCGTTAGCCGTCTCACGGCACCATGAGCTGCCGTGGTGGCGTGTCGTTGCTGCCCAAGGGCGGATTACTTCCCCAGATGCCTCCCTCCAATACGACCTTTTGTGCCACGAACAAGTTCCCATGCGCGCCTATCTACACGTGGACATTCGTCGTTGTGAGTGGTTGCCCAGTAATTTGTGATAGGATAAGGCATTCTCATACTGCGAAAGGGCCATCATGCGCAGCGTGCTGCCACAGAATCAACGCTCGTTACGGCATCTCATTTTTAGCCAAGCAGGTCTTTTTGCTGCCAACGGTTTGACCATCCCACTCATGGCCAATCACTATGCCACGCTCAACGCAGATGCCACCATCGTCGGATTAATCTTTGCCGTGCAACAGTTTGGTTCGTTGGCTGCCCCCTATTTGTGGGGGTTGCGTTCGGATGCTATTGGTCAGCGCCGTCCAATCATCTTTTGGGCGTTAGCCATGGCCAGCATGTCCATGCTCAGTGTCGCATTTACGCAATCCATTTGGCTCGTGATTATCGCCCAACTCGTATTCGGTGTGGCGGTGGCCGGTTTCAATGCGGGTGGCTTGGCACTGGTGGGTGACCTCATCGAAGATGCTGCATCCCGTGGTCGGGTGCTCGGCTTTGTCCGTACCACCGGTTCACTCGCATTTGCCCTCACGGCCATCACCGGTGGAGTCATCGCCGATAACTTTGGATCATGGTTGCCCATCGGTATCGGTGGTGGATTACTCTTGTGCGGCTGTATCGCGTCGTTTGGCATCCGTGAAGCTGTGCCATCCGTTGCTGCTTCACAACCTACGCAGATGGAACACGATGCCGCACCCGTGTCACGCACAGTGACCATCACTTTTTTTGTGGTGGTCTTTGCCTGGTTTTATGGCATGGGCAGTGTGGCCTGGTTGTGGCCCGCCTTCATGTCGGATGTGGGGTACTCGCAGAGTTCCATTAGTGCGTTGTGGGCGTTGGCTGCCGCTGGCGAAGTACCCGGTTTGATGCTGGCTGGATTCCTTGCAGATCGCTGGGGCCGGCGGCCACTATTGATGGCCGGGCTGATTGGCCAAGGTTCCATCTACATTCTCTACCAACTCCTTGCGCCTGGATGGGGGATTGTGCCACTCCAAATGGTCCGGTCTTTCACCTATTCGAGCTACGAAACACCTGCACTCCTCGTTGCAACTGAGCTCGGATTACGCCAGCGTCGTGGCCGGCTTGCAGGCATGTACCACACCATCGCGGCGCTGGGTGGGGTGATTGGTTCTGCGGTGAGTGGCGTCATCATTTCACTGTCGTCGTATGCGTTCTCATTTTCATTGTCTGGAATCTTCATGATTGTCATTGCGCTACTGGTAGCACGACGGCTCCCCGCTCAGCATGCGCGTCTCTGACCATCACGTGCTCAGGTATAATGAACATGCCGATATCTCTTGGTTGTACAAAGGAGCACAATCATGACTGCTGTAATCCGCATTGGCATCATGGGGCTGTGTCACGACCATGTCTGGTCGTTCATCGCACACGCGGCGCACCTCGCCGATGTTGCAATTGTTGCTGCTGCTGACACCGACGATCAATTGCGTCGCAAAGCAACTGATGCCGGGGTGAGTACCACATTCAGTGACCCCTATACCATGCTCGCAGACACCACTCTCGATGCGGTGGCGATTTTTGGTGATAACCGCAGTGGCCCCGCCTTTGGGATAGCTGCGGCTAAGCGTGGTCTCCATATATTTGTTGAAAAACCGCTGGCTGCGGATTATGCCGGTGCCGTGGCACTCTATGGTGCTGCGAAACAAGCCGGTGTGGTGCTGATGGTCAACTGGCCTGTGGCCTGGTGGCCGAGTGTGCAGCACGCAATTGCGCTCGTCAAACGGGGCAAAATCGGGAATGTGTTTCAGGTCAACTACCGCGCCGCTCATGCAGGCCCCCGCGAGAACGGTTGTGATCCGCAGTTTGTGGAGTGGCTCTATGACCCGTACCGCAATGGGGCCGGCGTCATCATGGACTACTGTTGCTATGGCGCCGCACTGACCTGCATGTTGCTGGGGCTCCCTGCCAAAGTGAGTACCATGGCTGGGCGCTTGCGCAAACACGATCTCCCCGCCGAAGACAATGCGGTGCTGATTATGCAACATGCCACTGCACTTTCGACCGCAACGGCATCATGGACACAGATTGGCCACATGACCAGCTACGAACCTACCTTCTACGGTGACAAAGGGACGTTGATGGCGAGCAATGGCAAACTCTACTTCTCGGATGCCGAAAACGACCGTGGTACGGTCATGCGTGTCCCCGCACTCCCTGCCACCATGAAGGATCCTGTTGCCCATTTTGCGGCGGTGATTCGCGGTGAAGTGCCACTTATTGAGCTCTGCAACGCTGAAACGGCGTTGATGGCACAACAGGTGCTCAGTGCCGGCATTATTTCGGTGAATACCGGTGCCGTGGTTGCGTTGCCGTTGCCACCAGCAGCGCTCTACGACGGAGGAATGGCATGATACGTATTGGAATTGTGGGCTGTGGGCGCATTCTCAATGCGCATTTACAGGGGTATCAACGCCTGCGCGAACTCGGCATGGACAACTTTCGCATTACTGCGCTGTGTGCGCGTAACCCGGCAGATGCAGAAATGTTTCATACCCGTGGCCGTGGTCCGTCCCCGCGCCCACCTGTGGTAGACCCGGCAAGTGGTGATCCGCTGGCAGCACCACACACCTATATCAGTGATTTGCATGATGCCAGCGGTGTGCGCATCTTTACTGATTATCGTGACATGATAGCGAGTGGTGTGGTAGATGCGGTCAACGATTTTACCACGTTGGCCGTGCATCATGATGTGGCTCAGGTAGCACTCGCAGCTGGCAAGCACCTCTTGACTCAAAAACCGTTAGCCGTCAGTGTGCGTGCTGGCCGTGCGATGGTGGATCTCGCCGCACAACGCGGGCTGACTCTGGGTGTCTTTGAAAATGTGCGTCAAATGGAATTGGTGCGTGCGCAGCACTGGGCAGTCGCACATGGTATCATCGGTACGCCGCAATTTGCCGTGATGGGGGTGCTTGGCGGGTTGTGGTCTCCCTCTCGTATCGTGGCCGAAACCCCGTGGCGCCACCAAAAACTCCGTGCAGGTGGTGGTGGGAGCATTGATATCGGTGTCCACCAAATGGATTGGATGCGCTATGTGATGGGCGAAATTTACAGTGTTTCCGCCGTAGTTGATACATTTGTTCCCGTGCGCACACATACCGATGCCGCCGGCTCCACACATTCGGTACACGCCGACGTTGATGACACCTACATGGCCACGCTTCGTTTTGCTAACCATGCCATGGGACAACTTTGGTGGTCGTGGGCTGGTCTGGCAGATGCGGTTACCATTAATGGGGCTCCCGCCTTTGTTGGCGACAACGCCGCCATTCGTGGTGACGAGCTCGTCTATGCGGATGGGCGGCGCGAGTCGTTGCTGGCACGCTTTCAGCGTGATATGACCGCCCAAGAGCGGCATCAGTTTTTCCCCCATGGATTGACCGACCCAGCCGCTATTTCGCAGTATGATTGGCTTGATGCAATTGCACACGGCAAAGACCCGGAGACGAGTGGCGTCGAGGGGCTTCGTGATTTGGCAGCTGCCTTTGCGATGCTGGAATCACATACTGCAGGACGGGTTGTCAGCGTTGATGACGTGTTGCATAGCCGTGTGGATGCGTATCAACGTGACATTGACGTGCATTATGGCTTGATCTAGACATACGACATCGTATCGTATTGATACGGTATACTACAGTATCAGACAGTGAAAGGAACAGACATGACGAATCGTATGCAGGGTTCTGATGTTTCTCATGAGCAAATGCGCGAGGTCGAGGGTGATGCGGGCATACAGGTCATTCGTGGTGGTGGCAGTGAACGTGGCTGGAACGGTATTCGCTACAAATTGGGTATGTCATCGCGCAACACCAACGCCAAAGAACTCTCCATGAATGTGGCACGTGTTCCTCCCGGGGCAATCGCCTATGCGCACATTCACGTGGACTTCGAAGTCATGCTCTACATTTTGCAGGGGAAAGTGCGCCATGCCTTTGGCCCTGGCTTGAAGCAGATCATTGATAATCAGGCCGGTGACTTTATTTTCATTGAGCCAGGCATTCCTCACGAAGTCTATAATTTGAGTGATACCGAGGAAGTCATCGCAGTCGTCGCACGATCTCGTGCCGATGAGTGGGACAACATCATTCCATACGATCCCAAAACGGATCCCAACGCATAAGCTATCCCTGACTGAGGAGAGGACGAGGTTGCATGCACGCGCCAATGCATGGGGCATGCACGTGGAAGCACATGAGCATAGATTTACCGTTGATCCTCGGCATTGATGGTGGTGCAAGTAAAACTGTTGCACTGCTTGCCGATGCCCATACAGGGGAAATACTCGGGCGTGGTCGTAGTCGTGGCAGTAATTTTCATGCCCACGATAACACGGTCGCCTTTGCAGAGCTGGATAGTGCCATCGGTCGTGCGTATCTCGATGCTGGTATCACGCGGCGCCGTGCTGTCACGGTGTGTGCCGGTTTGGCAGGGGTGAGTCGCCCCGAGGACGAGGCGATGGTGGCTGCATGGGTCAAACAGCGTGGTATCGGTGACCGCTTACTCATCGCCAACGATGGCTGGTTGGTGATTGCTGCCGGCACCCCCAACGGTGTGGGGATTGGCGTGATTTGCGGCACGGGTTCCATTGCCGTGGGGCGTGACGCTACTGGTCAACAGCGCCGTGCTGGTGGCTGGGGGTATCTCTTTGGCGACGAAGGGAGTGGTCACGATTTGGCCATTATGGCGCTCCGGGCTGCTGCACATGCTGCCGATGGTCGGGGGGCAAGTACGCGACTCCTGCCGGCGTTGTTGCAGCATTGGCAACTCTCCGTACCAGAAGATTTCATCACCCATTTATACGGTCTCGACGACCCACGCGTGCTGTTGGGTGATGTGGGGCCGTTGGTCATCGACGTCGCAGAATCGGGAGATGCAGTGGCGCAACAGATTGTGCAACACGCAGGTGATGCGCTCGCACAAGCCGTGGTGGCAGTGTATCGTAACCTCGAACTCCCACGGCCAACCCCGGTGGCATTGGCAGGGAGCATGATTGTGCATGGTGCTCCTCTACAACACGCATTACAAGCGGCGCTGACACGACATCAGTTGGCTGTGTCGTTGCACCTCGTCCATGACCCCGCTGAAGGTGCCATGCGTATTGCGCACCAGATGGCGCGCAATACGGCAGAATTCCGTGGTGAGTGGAAATAGCAGCAATTGCTGCCGTGTGACACATCGTTAGGCGGGACGCACAAACGGGAATAGGCGTGCAATCGCAGCTGCATCGAGGGGGGCACCATATTCGCACCCTTCGAACCCCTCGGCATAGCTGATGCTATGCCCAGCAGCACCATACGCAGCGACCAGGAGCTCGCGGTAACTCTCCGCATCGCGGCGCATCCGTGCGTCGAGTCTAGCACGTAACCAGGCGCGTCGGGCTGTGGCGTCGTGGGGGACTTCGTGGAGATAGCCACCATTCCACGGTAGCCACTCGTAAACCTGCGAGACATGACAGTCGAGCATGGCGATTTTTTTGTCAATGGTGCTATCAATGTTGACGACGACGTCGGGTACAAACGGTACGGGTTTTTTGAAAGTGTCACTCACATAGGCAATCACTGGATTGGTCATCAGGTTGGCGACACCTGCCCGTACGTTTGGTACAGTCACCATGTACGCCGCATCTTGAATTAGTTGCGCCGTGTAGCGATGGTCTGGATGGTAGTCGTTGGGGCGTGGTGATAGAATCAGATCGGGTTTGTACGACCGAATCAAATCGATGAGTTGATGGCGCATCTCGAGTGTGGGGAGAATGGTGCCGTCGTGATTGTCCAAAATCACGTAATCAATGCCGATTACTGCTGCTGCTGCCAATGATTCCTGGGAGCGTCGTTGTGCCAACCGGCCACCACCTATTTCGTGATGCCCAGCATCGCCGTTGCTCACTGACACAAAACACACACTATCACCGCGTTGTGCCCATAATGCGGCCGTGCCCGCTGCAGTGAATTCACAATCGTCTGGGTGTGCACCAATAATCAGAATTCGTAATTTGTTTGACATAATAATCTCCCACGTGAACGTGTGTTTGGTGCTGCTATTGTATAATAGATTCGCTATGCAAAATGCATCATCCTACCGAACGTCAGTTGTGGTGTGGCTCCTAGTCGTGATTTGTGCGGCACTCGGTAACCTTTGGGTATTGCACGTGCGTCCATTGGTCACCGTGACACATCGTGCCACAGAAAGCACGATTCATACCGTGTTTCCATACATTAATACCATCGAATACGAAAACGAAGATCCGACTGGGCGTGCGTTTCGTTGGTTGCCCGATAGTGGCGAACTGCGCATTGCCGATGGCTCGTTGCGTGACGTGGTAGTGCGCATCCATGCACATACTGGTCGCCCCCCGACCATTCCCACCCAGCTCCAGCTACATGTGGCTGGGCGACCAGTGCTCACGACATCATTGACACCGGGTTGGCGTACCATGCACATCCTCGTGCCATATGACTCATGGCATGATGCATACGCACAGGTTGCCTACCGCGTCAGTGGTGAAGTCCCCAACGACCGTCGTCTTCTCGGATTAGCTGTGGATCGCGTAGACGTTGCATCTACACGATTATCGCCCCACATACTGGCACAATGGGTATTCTCGTTGATGCTCCTTGGTGCCGTGGTACTGGTGAGTCTGCGGTGGCCATGGGCCTGGTGGATGGTGGCACTAGCAATCATTGTGACTTGGGTACTCCAGTTGTACATGCCTACAACCTGGGCGCTCGTCGTGCCACAGGACTGGACGGCAGCAGGGTGGCTGCTATGGGGGGGTGCGTTGTGGGCCATCACGCCGTATCGGCGGGCACTATTTGCGCCACCATGGCTCGTGCTTCTGCTCCTCGGTGCACTCTGGTTGCTCCGTACTGAATGGGTCGTAATTGGTGCCCTGTTGCTGATTGTGGCGTGGTATGGATCGCGTCTTGTTGCTCAGCCCGATGCACCATGGTCGCACGGGTGGGTGCTCGGGTTGTTGGGTGGCGCCGTGGTAGTTGCCGCAGTATTGCGTCTACCAATGCTCAACGAATTCCCTGTGGGCATGTTTCGTGATGAAGCGCGTCATGGTGGGTTGGCACAACTCATCCTCGCACGTCAGTACATGGTGTACAGTCCCTTTGCCAACCTGCCTGCCGGTTATTTCTATTTATCGGCGTTACCAATCGGTTGGTTTGGTCCATCTGCGTTTGCTATCCGTAGCAGTGCGGCACTCATGGGTGTGCTCACGGTTCCCATCGCCTACTGGGCCTTGGTGCAGTGGTGGGGGCAACGTACAGCACTGCTGACGAGTGTGGTGTTGAGTACGCTGTTATGGCACATGGGGATGAGCCGTATCGGCTTTCCTGCGTCTGCTGGTCCTCTGCTCACGTTGGTAGCGGTGGGGCTGTTGTGGCGTGTTTTGGCCAACCCCACATCTTGGTCCGCGCTTGTTGCCGCACTTGGGGCTGGTGTTGCCACCGGTGCCATGATGCACATGTACCATTCGTCTCGCTTGATGCCACTCGTCGTGCTCGGCGTCATCGGTGCGAGCTGGTATCAGCAGCGCTGGCGGTGGCAGTCACGTGCATTCGTATTACTTGTGTGGGGGGGTATGGCTGTGGCAGTGGCTGCGCCCATACTGTGGTATGCCATCACCGAGCCCTACAACTACATGAAGCGCATTGATTCGACATCGCTGAGTGCACTCGCACTCCGTGAAGGAATCCCGTTTGGTGTAGCCGTGGTGCGCAATCTCGTCGCATATCTCGGTGCGTTGTTTGTGGCAGGTGACGGAAATGCGCGGCATTTCTACATGGGCATGCCACAGCTGACCATCGTCGAGGGAAGCGCAATACTGGTCGCACTCAGTCTTCTCTGGTGGCGGCGTGATGCGGCGAGTGTCTGGTTGGCGTGGTATGCCGGTGTGGCCACACTCCCCGGCGTATTGAGCGTAGATGCACCACATGCATTGCGCACCGTAGAATCTGTGGTGCCCATAGCGGTTGCTGTCGCCTATGGTCTTGGTCAGCTGGTTACCTATCTCCAGCCGCGCTGGCAACCGCGTGTGGTACTGCTCATCATGCTGGCTACCATGGTGTGGAGCGGCGCAACCTACGTCCAGTGGCAGCGTGATGATCGTGCATACGCAGAATTTGATGGGCAGATTACCCGTGCGCTCACTTATGTGCAACAATATAATCAGCACGCACGCCAACACGATGCACAGTGGTATATACTCGATGAATGGCTCGACGGTGATGTGGGCGTGTACCTGTTGCGTGGTATGCAGGTTGGGCGAGTCTCTGCAGATTACCGCACATCCTCTGTAGCCGCAACACAGTTGCTCTTGTTGCCAACATCGGTGGTTGTACCCCCAGAAGCGATCCGGTTGCCGTTGCCAGCCACGCTGGCAACACGCGATGACCTCGGATTGTGGTGCATTGGCACGTGTGATGATGTGGACTGGCTACGCTGATTTTTGCAAAACTCTAACGGAAGAGCTCTTGACGCTATAACATGGTGCTACTAGGCTTAGTGGTAGGTAGCGCACTGATGAATGGTGTCCATTCACTGCGTGGAGGATGAACGCATGTCGCAACGCAACTACTACGAAATTTTAGGTGTCCCACGTGATGCCAGCGAAGAAGAAATTCGCAAAGCGTATCGGGCCCTTGCGCGTAAATATCACCCTGATGTCAATCCGAATAATCCGCAGGCAGAGGCACGCTTCAAGGAAATCAACGAAGCCCATACCGTCCTCTCCGACAAGACCAAACGCGCGCAGTATGATCGGGTGGGTGCTGCGGGCCCACAAGCCGCCGGTGCCTATGGGGGGAACCCGTTTGGTGGCCAGCCAGGGCCTGGGGGCGTGGGTGGGGTTGATTTTTCTGATTTTTTTGAATCCATGTTTGGTGGCATGGATGGGCGACAACGGCAGGCCGCTGGCCAGGATGTGGAGCAACGCGTTGAAATCACCCTCGAAGAAGCATTTACAGGGACGGAACGGCGCTTCCAGTATCATGCTGCCAACGGACAACCCAAACAAGTAACTGTCAAGATTCCACCAGGCATAGAGCACGGTGGTAAAATACGCATCCCCAATGAAGGTGCACCGGGGTTGGGTGGAGGTCGCCGTGGCGATTTAATCGTAGTGGTAAACATGGCACCGCATGTGCGTTTTGAACGGCGCAACTACGATTTGCATGCCAAAGTGCCCGTTGACCTGTACGACATGATTCTCGGTGGAGAAATCAAAATCCCCGTTATGGGCGGCAAATCGTTGACCCTCAAGGTGCCACCCCTTTCACAAAACGGGACTATTCATCGCATCGCTAATCAAGGGATGCCCATTAAAGCAAATCCAACGCAACGTGGCGATCTGTATTTGCAACTCGATGTCGTGTTGCCCACGCAGTTGAGTGACGCAGAGCGCGACCTTTTCAAGCAGCTCCAAAACAAATAAAACGAGGCAGTCCATGGCAGTGTGTGACCGCAGAGATGCATGCGTCTCTGCGGTTGTTTTCTTGGTATGATGGAGCAGACAGCAACGACGAACAGGGAATGCCATGCGCATGCAACCACAAGAATTGACGCCTGCGACGCGTGAGGCCGCGTTGCGCCTCTCTATCTACGAAGGTGCCATGGCCAGTGTCTTTGTGAGTATTACCGCCAACGGGTTGGTCACAGGGCTGGCACTCCATTTGGGAGCGAGCCCACTCGTGCTCGGTGTGATTGGTACCTTTCCATTCGTGACGCAACTCTTTCAGTTGCTCGGAGCATATCTCGAGGAACGCTACGCGAATCGGCGCCTGCTCGCGGTTATCAGCGAAGCCGCGAGTCGCTTGATGTGGGCTCCCATCGCTGTCTTGCCGTTTTTGCCCTACTCGCCGACCGTGGTCATTTTTCTCTTCGTGTTTTTACAATTTCTTTCAGCTGCCTTTAACGGGGTCAATGTCAACTGCTGGAGTAGCTGGATGACCGATCTCGTACCCGCAGAGCGGCGTGGTCGCTACTTTGGCATTCGCAATACGGTGGCAAGTGTGGCAACCATGCTTGCTGGGCTCGCATCCGGCTTCACACTCGATTACTACAAAACCAACGTGTCGGAAGCGTACGCCTATGCGGTCACATTGGCAATTGGTGTGGTAACTGCCATGATTGGTGTGACCATGGTGTGTTTCCAAGCCGAACCGCCATTACGGCGCCGTGGGAGTCTGGATATTCGTACCATGTTCATCGAACCGCTGAGAGATGGTACATACCGAAAGCTCATTCTGGCTGCGGCGTCATGGGCATTTGTGGTTGGTGTTGCCAGTCCGTTTTTTACGGCATACGGCATTGCCACACTCAAGATGACTTTCGCCGAGTTAGCCTTTATAGGCATCATTTCGAGTGTGGCTTCGATTGTCGTCTACCCCATTGTTGGTCGGCTTCAGGACCGTTTTGGCGACAAAATTGTGCTGGTGTGGAGTGCATTTTGCGTGGTGCCGTTGCCGTTAGGCTGGATATTTTCGACGCCTGGTTGGTTATGGCCGTTGTTCTGTACGTCGTTGTTTGCTGGCATGTTTTGGCCTGGTATCAATCAGGGGTTTGCCAACCTTTCAATGGCACGTGCCCCAGAAGCCGGCAAAGGTGCCTATCTCGCCGCATACGGGGCAGTCTCTGGTATTGGTGTGGTGCTTTCTGGTATTGTTGGTGGTGTCATTGCACAGTTGCTTGGTTCGATGACATGGCAGTTTGCTGGCGTCACCATCAATCACTATGCGGTGCTTTTTGTTTTTTCGATGCTTTTGCGCTTTGTGGCGGGGATGTGGGTCCTGCGTCGGTTGTAACGGGTGGTGCAAAATTCGTGACCCGTCCAGCCTGCATGCGACAGATGTGCGTCGCATAGCGTTCGGCGGCAGCGTCGTGTGTTGACATTACAATTGTTTTGCCGTGTTGGCACAGTGTGCGAAAAAGTTCGAGCACGGTGGCTCCACGATGCGAATCGAGATTGGCTGTTGGTTCATCGGCGATAATCAGCGGTGGGTCTGTGGCAAGTGCACGTGCAATGGCGATGCGTTGTTGTTGCCCACCCGACAACTCACCCGGCCGATGATGGGCATGATCGAGCATGTCGAGTTGTGTGAGTGTCCGGGTAATCCGAGTCTGCCATTCGTCACGTGGAATTTGGGCGATGCGCAATGCGAATTCAATATTTTCGTATGCCGATGCCGTTGGAATCAACGCAAAGCGTTGAAAGATGAATCCGATACGTTGGCGAATCGTCGCACGTGCGTCGTCGGATATCGCTGCAATGGCAACACCATCCATGAGAATCTCGCCACTATTGGGGCGGTCAAGCGCACTTATCATGTTGAGCAACGTGGTTTTGCCACTGCCGCTCGGTCCCATCAATGCTACCATTTGCCCGTCAGTGATGTGCACATTGACATCGGCCAATGCGGTTACAATGCGATCATCACTGCCAAATATGCGAGTTACTCCAACGACTTCGATACGTGTCATGCTGGTTCTTCCCGTATGGGGGTGATGTGGATGACGCCATCTACGACGGTGACTGTTGCCCGCCGACCGAGTTGTAGTCGTTGGCGGATTTCCACAGGGATTTGCAGGCGCCCCACCGCATCAATCACCACCGATTCCACATCATCTTGGCCGATTTCGCTACTGGTGCGCCCATCGCGTATCGCGATGGTGCGGTCCGCACTTTCCGCCACACGTGGGTCATGTGTGACCATCACAATCGTCAGTTGAAAGCGAGTACGCAACGTCTGTAACAGGGTCAGAATGCGTTCTGCTGTCTGCCAGTCTACTTCACCGGTGGGTTCGTCAGCGAGGAGTATGGCCGGTTTGCATGCCAACGCCGTTGCCAATGCGATGCGTTGCTGTTGTCCACCCGACATCTGTAGTGGGTCGTGTGCCGCAAAGGGGTGCATGTCAACGGCGTCGAGTAGTTCGTCGGCTACGGCATTGGTGTCGTCATAGGCGTGTCCTGCCAACAAAGCCGGCAACATGATGTTTTCCTTGGCAGTTAAACCCGGAATCAAGTTGCGTGTGGTTTGTTGCCACAAAAAGCCGATTTGGTGTTGGCGATAGGCGGCACGTGCGGATTCGTTAGCAGCGACGAGATCGAGGTCATTGACCTGAAGGGTGCCCGCATCTGGTTTGTCGAGGGCAGCCAGCAGATTGAGGAACGTCGACTTCCCGGCACCCGATGGACCGACCAGTGCAACAATTTCGCCGTGATTGACCTGTAAATCGAGACCTTGGAGGGCGAATGTTTCAATGTCTTCACTGCGAAAAATGCGCACGAGACCACTCGCCTGGATATATTGGGGCATACTCGTTCTCGCAGGAATGGTTCCTGCCGCAACACGGCGGCAGGAACCATCAGAGCAGACTACACATCCAAATTGAGGTCGGTAACCGCCCCTAAACTGGCACTCGATACCAATTTGGCGTATTTGGCGAGTACACCACGGCGATAGCGGGCGGGGCGGGGCTGCCATGCCGCACGGCGCTTGGCAAGCTCAGCATCTGCCACATTGAGCTGGATAAGGCGCTGATAGGCGTCAATGGTAATCGAATCACCCTCGTGCACCAATCCAATGGCACCACCCACTGCTGCTTCAGGGGCGATATGCCCCACACACATTCCATAGGTGCCACCCGAAAAGCGTCCGTCGGTGATAAGGGCCACCGAATCACCGAGACCAGCACCGATGATTGCCGACGTAGGGGCAAGCATTTCACGCATGCCTGGTCCACCTTTGGGGCCTTCGTAGCGGATTACAATCACATCACCCGGTTTGATACCACCCTTGAGAATGACGTCGAGACATTCTTCTTCCGATTCAAAGACACGAGCGGGTCCTGTGATAACCGGTTTTTTGACGCCCGAAATCTTGGCCACGCACCCTTCTTCTGCCAAGTTGCCACGCAGGATGGCGAGGTGCCCTTGTTCGTACATCGGGTTTTCCCACTGGCGAATGACTTCCTGGTTGGTTGCGGGTGCATTTGGTACGTGTTGCAACGCTTCGGCCATCGTTTGTCCGGTAATGGTAAGTGCATCCCCGTGAATCAATCCATGGTGGAGCAGGATTTTCATGACTTGGGGTGTGCCACCCACTTTGTGTAGGTCGGTGGCTACATAGCGCCCCGATGGTTTGAGATCACAGATCACCGGTACCCGAGCCCGCATCCGTTCAAAATCGTCAATGCTGAGCGAGACATTTGCGGCATGCGCAATCGCCAACAAGTGCAGGACGGCGTTGGTTGATCCGCCCGTGGCCATGATGACCGCAATCGCGTTTTCAAACGCCTTGCGCGTCAAAATCTGCGCTGGTACGATTTGTTTGCGAATCGCGTTTACCACGGCAAGACCTGATTGATACGCGCTCTCGGCTTTTTCAGCATCCTCAGCTGCCATCGTCGAAGAGCCCATCAAGCTGAGACCCATCGCTTCGATGGCCGACGACATCGTGTTGGCGGTATACATGCCACCACACGACCCGGGTCCAGGGCAGGCGTTTCGTTCGACTTCGAGCAGGCGGGCCGCATCAATTTTGCCCGCACTATATTGACCTACGGCTTCGAAGGCACTCACAATGGTCAAATCTTCACCGTCGAGGTGCCCCGGTTTGATGGTGCCACCATATACAAAAATCGACGGCACGTGCAAGAGGCGTGCCATGGCAATCATGGCGCCAGGCATGTTTTTGTCACAACCACCAATCACGACCACGCCGTCCATTGATTGACCGTTGGTCACCGTTTCAATGGAATCTGCGATGACTTCGCGCGACACCAACGAATACTTCATCCCCTCGGTGCCCATCGAAATACCGTCAGCAATGGTAATAGTGCCGTAGATTTGGGGCATCCCCGCAGCTGCACGTATCGCTTCTGCAACACGTAAACCGAGTACATCAAGATTGTCATTGCATGGTGTCAGATTGCTATACATATTCGCAATACCAACAATCGGTTTGCTAAAATCAGCATCGCTAAATCCAACTGCGCGTAGCATGGCGCGATTGGGAGTGCGTTGGACCCCCTCGGTGATCATGCGACTACGACGATTGTCACTCATGGTTGCTCCATTTCCCTCAATACAACGCTATCCTCTATGTCATTGTAGCATGTTCTGATGCATGATTCGCATCGTTGTCATACATCCACAGTAGGGAATATCTGCGTAACAACGCATAGGATTAAGCATCGCATGTGAGGCTCACTGATGACTCAATGGCAAGTTGGTGATGTTGCTCCCGATGCCGTATTGCACACACTCCAAGGCGACCAAATCGCGTTGCGCACGTTGTGGCACGAGCACGGGTTGATTCTGACGTTTCTACGCCACTTCGGCTGACCATTCTGCCGCAGTACACTCGCTAGGTTAGCGAGTTTTAGTGCCAAGATGCCACAGTATCCGGTGGCTGCAGTGGGGATGGGGGATCCTGTGGGTGCACAAGCCATTTGTCAGCGGCATGCACCACAAATTCACTGTATTCTCGACGATGATCAGCAGACGACCTATCAGCGCTATGGCGTAGGTAAAGCCACGCTCGCTGCACTCTTTGCGCCAACTGCCTTTCGCGAATCCATATCCACCATCCGTGAATTTGGCATGGGGGATGCAAACGGTGGTGATGTAAAGCAAATGCCAGCCACGTTCGTAATCGGACCAGATGGCCGATTTCGCATGGCCTACTACAGTCGTAGTGTGGCCGATTACCCCGCAGAGGCGCAGCTGATTGCGGCATTGCACACAACATAACGATGAACAAGTGGTGGGTGATTGGTGTTGCATGTGGTGTATGTGTGATTGCATTGCTCTTGTGGCGCATGTCTGGGCGATTCAGCTCGTTTCACGATGCGATTGCTGCAGACATGACGTCACGGGGCATTGCGGTGCGCCAAGTAGAAGTGTTGCACACGTGGCCCGATACGGTCAACAACATCACATATGGCGCCAATCTGCGTGTCGTGTTGACGAGTGGTGCCATCTACTGGGGGCGACTCGATTGTCTTGGTTGGCAGAAAATGTGCAAATATCGGATTACTGCGCTACAAACGGATTGGGTGCCTCTCGCCGATCTCGTTGTGCCGTCTATCTGGTGGGAATGGTGGCAACTCATTGTGATGCGGTTGCCGTTGTGAACACGCAGGCGATTTGTTTTTTTCATATTACCCCAATTACTTCGTATTACCCCGATTATTTCATGTGACATACAATCGCTTTTCCTGGATAGTCATCTCTGCCGTTGTGTGCGGAGCAGAACCAAACGCACGCCGTGTATGCTGTGGGAAGTGTTGTGGTGCACGAGCCGGCATGCGCATGACCTGTTCCACACAACTACTGTATCGCCTCGCTGGCGTAGTCACTGTTACATCGTGTTAGACAACAAAAATGTTGATGATATAGAAAGTTGATTTGACAAAAAGTAACTCAAGTCATAGAATCAGCATGAAACCATCATATGGTACGTAAAGTCCTATTCAATTTTCCGCAAATTGAGAAACGATGGTTTTAGGCGAGGTTCTACAAATTTCGCGCACATGAGTGTACCGCAGCGGTGCGGATACCATGTCAAGGAGGAAGTCTCGTGAGTGCAAAGCTGAATCGTCGCAATTTCTTGCGACTGTCGGCGATGGGTGCTGCGAGTGCTGCAATTGTCGCCTGTGGCGGCAACACCGGTACTGCAGACAACGCTGCCGAACCAACCCAAGCTGCTGAAGAAGTCAAACTTCAGCCAACTACCCCCCCAGCTGCTACCGCCATTCCCGTTGTGACGACGACCTTCAAGCAGTCGCCATCATTGGATCAGGCTGTGGCGGACGGCAAGCTCCCCAACGTGGACGAGCGCTTGCCAAAGAACCCATACACGCCACCACACGTGTGGTTGACCACCGGCAAGTACGGTGGGAAGCTCCGCAAGGCCTATGCCAACACCTGGGGTATTGCGGGTTTCCAACATGAGTCAATGTATGGTCACTCAATCCTGCGCTACTTGAAAGACGGTTTGGCAATTGGACCTGGCTTGGCGGAGAGCTGGGAAGCAAGCGCTGACGCTTCAAAGTGGACATTCAAATTCCGCGAGGGCTTGAAGTGGTCAGACGGCCAGCCATGGACCGTCGGCGACATCATGTACTGGTGGG
>CAZMWB010000007.1:0-68555 GCA_964569955.1 uncultured Klebsiella sp.
CCCGGGTTGGTTGAATTGTTGCCGGGGCCGATTGTGCGTATCCGGTTGTCGGCTGTACGAGTGTGCCTGTAATCACGAGCACTACGAGCGTGATGACAACCACAATATAACCAAAAACATGCCTGTACATAAAGCTTAACCCTTTGTATGAATATCAGTTGTAGCATATCACATTTGCGTTAAAGTTAGAAAGTTTTAAATTTATTATCTTTACATTTATATAGTGAATAGGCACCGATAAACAGGTGTCGTTGTGAAAGCATCACAAAGCCAGCACACCCTATTGTAGAAATCAATAGGGTGTGCTGGCGTAGATCAGCTACCGTGTCCGCGTCGGCACCATTGACCGTGTCAGCGTGGGTGTGGGCGAGGCCGTCTTGGTCTTGGATGGTGTTAGCGTGCTGATGGCACGTGGCAGTGACGGCGTCAATGTAATAATCGGCGTACGTGTGCGTGTACGTGATACCAGTGCGTTGAACAATGGCAAGCCAAATGACTGCACTTCACCATTACGCCGCATTATCACCGTATTGACATTGGCTGCCGACACAAGCACCGCATCGTTCAACGCCGGCGGGAACGAAATCGCACCCGTCGTCGCACGCCCCCAACCCACTAGGGTACCGTCATTCTTTAGCGCTACAGCAAACCCTTGGCCGGCACCGATTTGTGCGATATCGGTGGCAGTACGTGGCACATTCAACTCACCAAACAAGTTCATTCCAAACGCAACCACCGTGCCATCGTCCTTGAGTGCCAACGAATACCCGTCACTGGCTGCAACCTTTACCACGTCTCGTAAATCTGTCGGAATGGCACCACACGATTTACTCTCGCCCCAACAGACCACCGTACCATCATCACGCAGTGCGATAACATGGCGATAGCCGACAGCCACATCAATAACGCGATTCAAGCCTCGTGGAATGGTGCGCTGGCCGTGCACCATCAAGCCCCACAGCACCACCGTGCCATCGGTACGCACGGCTGCCGCAACACGTCCACCTGCAGAAATTGCTTTGACATTGCTTTGGGCAGCCACAGGCACGCTCCCTTCACCAAAGTCATTTGATCCCCACGCATACACGCGTCCATCAATCCCCAACGCATAGGCCGATGTATGACCGGTTGCAACATCGTCAAAGCGCATGGTACGGAGCGCAAACGGAATCGTGGTTTGACCATGACGATTATCGCCCCACATGACCAATGTGTCGTCGTTGAGCAAGCCGAGCACATACGAGTTCCCTACACTGACTTTCTTCAAGGTGTCCTGATTGGGCACTGGAGTAAAGGTGCGACTCGGCGACAGTGTCCGTGTAGCCGTGTTGGTGCGCGTAAACGTCTTGGTCGGTGTACTTGTATCCGTGGGAGTGTTCGTATCTGTTTCCGTTGGCGTATCCGTCTCGGTATTCGTCGGCGTATTGGAGCGAGTACGGGTCGAAGATGGCGTCCACGTATTGGTGCGTGTCCGTGTAAATGTACGCGTATTGGTTGCGGTGTTGGTGGCAGTCGGAGTAGCCGTATCCGTGGCCGTATCCGTGGGTGTATTAGTGCGTGTATTGGTAAATGTACGGGTGGCAGTACGCGTGTTCGATGGCGTCCGCGTTACCGTTGGTGTATTGGACGGCGTCACCGTGTACATTTGGTTACTCACGATAAACGATCCTTGGACCATCGGTGCAGAGGCCCACAAGGTGCCGGCATTATCCACACCACCCGGCTGTGATGCAGTCAATGTACACGTGCCTGATCCCACGAAATTGATGGTGTAGCGACTCGACACCGTACACACCGACGGCGTGATGGAGCTATACTGCACCGGGAATCCAGAGGTTGCAGTGGCAAACCCAGTGACACCAGGTAATGTATCAACGGGAGAGCTGACATAGCTAGCAGAGTAGTTGTATGCGTTATCTAGTGGGGCCGGTGCAAACGTAATTACTTGTGGTTGTCCTTGGGATATGTTGTCAATCCAGAACCCAGCTCCTGAAACAGTACCACCGGTTTTGTCATATGTGCCACCTACAAAAACAAAGCTGTAGAAGTCTTTCACAGCCGGCACAGTCACATACGCATTCTGCCAGCCGCTTACACCGGTTACAGTAGTATCAAGCAATTCGTATTGTGCACAGTCAGCAGCATCTTCTGCAGGGATACCGTCGTTATCAACATCCGCATCAAGGAGATACCCAAGCACGGCTGCATCATCATCAGCAAATTGTGCATACCAGTCGAGCGTAATCACCTGACCAGTCAAGGCACGGAAGTAGTTACTATAGATAGCAGGGCCATGTTTCACATGGAAGCCCGTTGCACTTGAGCCTCTTCCAAGTGTCAACTTAATGGCTTTTGTTCCTTCGGTTGGAGGCAAGTTATTTGTACCAATCAACGACACAGTCTGTACCGTGATTGACTGACCAGATGACAATGTCCACGCCGTATTGTCATTTGTGGGCTTGGGTCCACGCGAAGAATAGTTTGTCCACGCCCACAACGGTGATACATTTACGAATCCCGAAGGACCACCGAGGTCATATGCACTAGGTCGTGTATAAATACCAGCATAATCCTGTGTGTCTACTGTTACACACCGATTTGTATCACCTGGATTACCACCGAGTGCTGTCACCCCAAGATCGACGATCGATGTCACTGTCGACCAATACGTCACACCTGATTCAAAACCGCCATTCTTGAGATACGGCAATGGTGTATCCGTTGGCGTAATTGACGGAGTCAATGTAACCGTTGATGTGTTCGTGTACGTTGGTGTATTCGTCTCCGTCTCTGTTGGGGTCTCGGTGTCAGTCGGCGTCTCCGTCTCGGTCGGCGTCTCCGACGGCGTTTCCGTCTCGGTCACTGTATACGTCATCGAGCGTGTATGTGTTTTGCTCGGGGTAAACGTGTTTGTTTTGGTTGGCGTCGGCGTATCCGTCTCGGTCGGTGTCTCGGTTTCCGTCGGTGTATCGGATTCAGTCGGTGTATCCGTCGGTGACGACGTCCGCGTGCGCGAAGACGTACGTGTATTTGAAGGAGTTCGCGTTGGTGAATAGTACGGCGTCGTCGTATGGGTACGCGTTATCAGCGGGTTGAATACATTCGAACCATATGCTTTAATTGCACCATTGTTGTACCCCACCACTGAATTCACATAGGCCGCACCGATGACCTTGGCATTGCGTGCTTGCCGTAAACTGCCCACATTCCCATCCGAGTTATCACCCCACGACCACACATTTCCGTTGCTCAGCCGCACTGCACTGAAGTTGTACCCCGCTGCAACCTGCACAATGGTACTAAACCCAGGCATCTTACTCTCACCGTATAAATTGCTTCCCCACGCTACGGCACGCCCGTTGCTCAGCAACGCAATACTGTGATATGACCCTGTGGCAACCGCAGTCACCCCAGTCAGCCCCGGTGGCACACTCGTTTGTCCATAGTTGTTTCGCCCCCAAGCCACCACCGTACCATCGCTCTTTACCACCACCACATGGCCGCTCCCAATAGCCGCCTGCGTCACATTGGTCACATCTGCAGGCACATTCAGCTGCCCATAGAGATTGCTCCCCCAGATGACAATGCTCCCGTCACTCTTGATTGCTAGTGCATTAGAGCCACCTGCTGCAATGGCTACGACGCCACTTTGTGCGTCCACCGGCACAACGTTTTGCCCATCCACACACGATGGACAGTCAATAGGAGCAGCCCATGCGACCACTTGCCCCGTTGTGTCAAGTGCATACGACGTATGGTTGCCCGCTGCAATATCCGTGAATAACGTGTCTTTATACCGGTACGGGATGGTCGTCTGCCAAAAGCGATTCGACCCCCATGTGACTAATGTCTGATTTTCGAGCAATCCCAACACGAAGTTGGTACCAACCACCACCTTTTTGAGGTGGTATGGATTCACTGATCGTGCGCTTTGTGGCACGACAGGCTCAGCGGTTGGCACAGGATTCACATTCTGTGCATAGCCGGTAGCACCACTCATGAAGATGCCTGACACCACGATAACGAACACTATACCGAAATAAATCATTTGTCGCAGTAGTTTGACCATCACAATAACCTTATCAGAATATATTACAATCAGTAGGAGATTATAGAGTGATTACAAATTAATGTCAAACAATATATAATTGTGATAGATTTTAAATAATTACAGAGTACTATTTTTTCATCAATCTATTATGTTCTTCACCAAGTACTTTTTCGTGATAACTTCAGTTTTCTCTTTGAGATTGGCGACGAATGAATACATAAATGTATCAAAATAGTGCGAAAAAACCACATAAAATGTAGAACATAATAATTTATATTTAAAATATTGCTATTAATCATCGTAAAGTATTGTTTGCAGATTTTAAGTCAATTTTCATGTATAACAATGTTTAATGTTAACAAAAACAAGCCATTGATATGTAAACTACGCCGCAAAAACTACCGTGAAAAATACGTAATTGGAAACCAGGTATGCCACGAATCCGTGGCATACCTTTCGTAACAAGATGCTACCATGCATAATCACTGGGCAACTGACGTACACAGACAAACGTGCAGCTATGCAAAACTGCATTGTTATTTCTAGCGCGTACGCGTCGGCACGACGGAACGCGTGAGCGTTGGTGTCGGTGACTGTGTTTTAGTATTCGACGGTGTCAGAGTACTAATCGCACGTGGAAGTGACGGCGTCAAAGTAATAATCGGCGTACGTGTGCGTGTACGTGATACCAGTGCGTTGAAGAGAGGTCGCCCATACGCTAGTATCTCACCAGTGCGGCGCATCACCACTGTATTTACGTTTGCCGCCCCCACCAGCACAGCATCATTGATTGTTGCCGGGAAATCAAGCGAGCCACTCACTGCTGTGCCCCATCCGACCAGTGAACCATCATTCTTGAGTGCAACTGCAAACCCTTGACCAGCCCCAATTTGCGCCACATCACTCAAGCTTCGGGGCACATTCAACTGCCCGAGTGTGTTCATGCCGAATGCCACCACCGTGCCATCATCTTTGAGTGCCAACGAGTACCCGTCGCTGGCTGCAATTTTGACCACGTCACGCAAATCGCGTGGAATTGCGCCACACGACATGCTTTCACCCCAACACACGACTGTCCCGTCATCTTTGAGGGCAACGACGTGGCGATAGCCGACGGCCACATCAATGACACGATTCAATCCACGCGGTATACTGCTTTGGCCGTGCACCATCAAGCCCCATAGCACCACTGTACCATCGGTGCGCACGGCAGCCGCTGCACGCCCACTGGCTGAGATAGCCTTGATATTGCTTTGCGCTGCTAATGGCACCCTTCCTTCGCCAAAGTCATTTGATCCCCACGCATAGACACGCCCATCTATACCCAATGCATATGCGGATGTGTGACCTGTGGCAACATCGTCGAAGCGCATATTGCGCAACGCAGCCGGTATACTCGTCTGACCGTGACGATTATCACCCCACGTGACCAGCGTGTCATCGTTGAGAACTGCAAGGACATACGAGTTCCCCACACTCACTTTCTTGATGATGTCAAGATTGGGGACCGGCGTAAACGTGCGACTCGGGGTAAATGTGATGGTGGGTGACAACGTGTTGGTCGGCGTATTCGTTGCCGTTGGTGTTTTTGTTGGTGTGTTCGTATCCGTCGGTGTACTCGTATCGGTTTCCGTCGGCGTGTCCGTCTCAGTATTCGTCGGGGTCAACGTATTGGTAAATGTCTGCGTTGCCGTACGCGTGTTTGTCCGGGTACGCGTTGCTGTGCGCGTTCGTGAACTGGTCACTGTATATGTATCGGTTGGGGTATGTGTATTGGTAAATGTTTCGGTTGGTGTGCGCGTATTGGTAAACGTACGGGTAAACGTTCGTGTATTGGTAAACGTACGGGTATTGGTTGCAGAGCGTGTATACGTAGCAGTAAACGTCTCTGTTGGGGTATTCGTAGAAGTTGGCGTATTGGTGGACGTGCGCGTATTCGACGGTGTGTACGTGTTAGTTGGCGTGCGCGTATCCGTCGGGGTGAATGTCGGAGTACGTGTGTTGGATGGTGTTACCGTGTACAGCAAATTGGATACAGTAAATGAACTTTGCACCACTGGCGCAGAAGCCCACAATACGTTGCTACCATCAACTCCACCAGGTTGCGACGCTGTGAGTGTACATAAACCGGATCCAACGAAATTCACCACATACCGATTGGTAACAGTACATACTGCTGGCGTGTTTGAGACATATTGAATCGGCATACCTGATGTCGCAGTGGCGAACCCTGTTACTCCAGGCAACGTATCCACAGGTGAACTCACAAAACTGGCTGAATAGTTATACGCATTATCGAGCGCCGCCCCATTAAATGTGATGGTTTGGGCTGTACCTTGCGAAATATTATCAATCCAAAATCCAGCTCCTGACCCTTTGAGACCAGTTTTGTCGAAAGTACCACCAACAAAGACAAAACTATAGTAATCCTTATTTGCTGGCACTGTTACATCGGCATACTGCCAGCCAGTTACGCCTGACACTGTAGCATCCAAAATTTCATATTGTTGGCAATCAGCCGCATTTTCGGCAGGTATGCCGTTGTTATTCACATCTGCATCAAGCAAATATCCTAGTACTGCGGCATCATCAGAGGCTTTCTGGGCAAACCAATCGAGCGTAATGACTTGCCCAGCAATAGCACGGAAGTAATTACTATAGATTGCGGGACCATGTTTAACATGATAACCTGTATTACCTGTACCATTCCCATACGTTAGTTTGATTGACCGTGTTCCTTCGCTTGGCGCAACCCCCGACACAATCGTTGTCACTGTTGCCACTGTATTTGTCACCGCACCATATCCGTCGTTATCGTCAACTGGTTTTGGACCACGTGACGAAATCCACGAAGGCGCAACATATGATCCACCATCCAGATTGTAACTAGTGGGACGCGTCCAAATTCCGGCATAGTCTTGTGTATCAACAGTGGTACATCGATTCACATCACCAGGGTTCCCACCCAATTTCGTAACGTTTAGGTCAACTATTGATGTTACTGTTGACCAATAAGCCAACCCTGCTTCAAAGCCACCATTCTTGAGGTAGGGCAATGGCGTATCGGTTGGCGTAATCGACGGTGTCAACGTCTTTGACGGCGTCAACGTATTGGTCGGAGTAGACGTATCCGTTTCCGTCGGCGTCTCCGTATCAGTCGGGGTCTCGGTTTCCGTGGGTGTGTCAGTAACCGTACCCGTCTCTGACGGTGTCTCTGTCTCCGACGGTGTTTCGGTCATACTCGGTGTAAATGTCCGGGTATTGGTCGGCGTACTGGTATCGGTTTCCGTCGGCGTTTCAGTCTCTGTAGAAGTCTCAGTTTCTGTTGGTGTCTCTGTTTCTGTGTCCGTCGGCGTTGGCGTCCGGGTGCTCGTATGTGAGCGGGTGGGCGTATTGGTATCGGTTTCCGTCGGCGTATCCGTCTCAGTTGGCGTCTCAGTCTCTGTAAATGTTGGGGTATTCGAACGCGTTGATGTAGACGTCCATGTACGAGTACCTGTGCGTGTGCGCGTCGACGTACGCGTATTCGAGGGGGTATTTGTCGGTGAAAGATAGGGAGTAGTCGTATGGGTACGCGTTATCAGCGGGTTGAATACATTCGAACCATATGCTTTAATTGCACCATTGTTGTACCCCACCACTGAATTCACATAGGCCGCACCGATGACCTTGGCATTGCGTGCTTGCCGTAAACTGCCCACATTCCCATCCGAGTTATCACCCCACGACCACACATTTCCGTTGCTCAGCCGCACTGCACTGAAGTTGTACCCCGCTGCAACCTGCACAATGGTACTAAACCCAGGCATCTTACTCTCACCGTATAAATTGCTTCCCCACGCTACGGCACGCCCGTTGCTCAGCAACGCAATACTGTGATATGACCCTGTGGCAACCGCAGTCACCCCAGTCAGCCCCGGTGGCACACTCGTTTGTCCATAGTTGTTTCGCCCCCAAGCCACCACCGTACCATCGCTCTTTACCACCACCACATGGCCGCTCCCAATAGCCGCCTGCGTCACATTGGTCACATCTGCAGGCACATTCAGCTGCCCATAGAGATTGCTCCCCCAGATGACAATGCTCCCGTCACTCTTGATTGCTAGTGCATTAGAGCCACCTGCTGCAATGGCTACGACGCCACTTTGTGCGTCCACCGGCACAACGTTTTGCCCATCCACACACGATGGACAGTCAATAGGAGCAGCCCATGCGACCACTTGCCCCGTTGTGTCAAGTGCATACGACGTATGGTTGCCCGCTGCAATATCCGTGAATAACGTGTCTTTATACCGGTACGGGATGGTCGTCTGCCAAAAGCGATTCGACCCCCATGTGACTAATGTCTGATTTTCGAGCAATCCCAACACGAAGTTGGTACCAACCACCACCTTTTTGAGGTGGTATGGATTCACTGATCGTGCGCTTTGTGGCACGACAGGCTCAGCGGTTGGCACCGGATTCACATTCTGTGCATAGCCGGTAGCACCACTCATGAGTATGCCTGCTACCACGATAACGAACACTATACCGAAATAAATCATTTGTCGCAGAGCATTAGGCATGGCACACCTTAAATATTATGTATAATATCTCAGTATATTCTATTGAATTGCTCATTCTATGTCAATCTTTTTGAAAGATTGTCGGGTCTCCGTGTTTACGCTATCTTAGACTACAAGGATTAGAGTGCAATGCAAGGACGTTTACAGCATCGATTTGAGTTCTTCTGCACTCTTACGGGTCATACCTGGAATTGCAGCAAGTTCTTCGATGGACGCATGACGGATTGCATCCAACGACCCAAATGCCTTGAGCAATGCTTGACGGCGCTTGGGGCCGATGCCTGCAATCTCCTCGAGAGTTGAACTCTTCATGGATTTTGCACGCAACGTACGATGGTAGTTCTTTGCAAAACGGTCAGTTTCCTCATCGATTGTTTTTATCAGGCCCAACACGGGGCTCGCACGATCGAGCACCAAAAGGGTAGAAGCCTGTGGTTGCAACAGGTCGAATCGGTCACGATTGGGGCCTTTGACCACACCTACCACTGGCACATGTGCAAAGCCGAGCGTGCGCAAGACGGCTACAGCCGCATTTAACTGACCGATACCGCCGTCAATCAAAATAAGATCGGGCAACAGCGACCATGCATCTGTCGTCTCTGCATGTGCGGAAGTATCTGCCGCAGGGGGGGCATCATCCACGTCTTGGAGGTGGAGAGTGACGTCTTCGCCATGTGCCGCAGCAGCACGCAAAAAGCGTCGCTCCACGATTTCACGAATCGCGGCCACATCGTTGGGGGTATCACCGTGGCGAATTCGAAATTTGCGGTAATGCGATTTTTTAGCTTCTCCATCAACAAATACTGTCATCGCACCAACCGTATGACTCCCCTGCGTGTTTGAGACGTCAAAGCATTCAATGCGGCGTGGCAATTCGGGGAGTTGTAACATGGTAGCGAGTTCACGGAGGCCAACCATCATGCGCTTTTCGGTACCCATCCAGGCCGCCCGAAGCTCAGCAAGTTTGCGCTGAGCATTCTGTGCTGCCATATCTACGAGTTCATGCTTTTCGCCACGGCGTGGCACTTGGATTTCCACTTTATGTCCACCCTTTTGCGACAGCCATTTTTCGATAATCATCGGCTCTTCAATGTGGTCTGCGAGCAAAATGTTGGGTGGAACTTCGGCTGCATGGTCATAAAACTGAGTCACAAATGATGTGAGTAATTGTTCATCATTTTCATCTTCGGTATTCTGCAACGTGAACGGTTCAGCACCGATTAATTTCCCATTGCGAATATAAAAAATCTGTACAACTGCTGAGCCATCTTCACGGGCAAAAGCGATGACATCCTGATCGGTATTCACCGTACGCAACACTTGTTGACGCTGGCTGATTTGCTCAATATCTCGGATTTGGTCGCGAATAAATGCAGCACGTTCGAATTGCATCTGTTTGGCTGCATCCTGCATGCGTTTACGCAGGCTTTTGAGAATATCGTCACTCTTGCCTTCGAGGAAGCGACAGACCCCTTCTACGGCCTGACGGTATTCTTGTTGGGTGACAAGCGATGGCACACACGGGGCGAGGCAACGGCGCATGTCGTGGTACAGACACGGTTTACCCATGCGTTGATGGCGTTTGAAGCGATCATCACCACAATCAAAGGGTGGGCGAAATGCGAAGATACGATTGAGCTCACTCAGCGTCCGGCGCACCGAACCGGCTGCCGCATATGGCCCAAAATAGCGGGCACCGTCAGGATGAACCACACGCGTGGTCAGGATGCGTGGCCAAGCCTCCTGAATGGTGACTTTGATGTAGGGGTAACTTCGATCATCCTTGAGCAATACGTTGTAGCGTGGACGATGTTGCTTGATCATGTTCATTTCAAGCAAGAGCGCTTCGAGTTCACTTTTGGTGACCACCGTATCAAAATCAGCAATACGCGCTACCATGCGCCGGTTTTTACCACTGAGTTGGGCAATATGAAAGTACGAACGCATCCGATCACGCAGGCTCTTTGATTTACCCACGTACAAGACTTCACCGTGTGCATCTTTCCAGATGTAGACACCGGGCGATTGTGGTACATTCTTGAGCCGTTGTTCGAAATGGTCGTGATCAACAACCGCCGTAAAACGCAAATCTGGCATAGAATCCTCGTGTAGCGAATTACGCCCAACCCAAATCATCGGCAGCGCGCGTGGACGAAGATGACGAAAATTCATCGTCAATCATCTGCTCGACGGTGTCGTTCCAATGCTCCCCAGCATCCGCCCCCAGCGATTGACCAAGCTGTTTAGCCCATGCTGCGATAGTTCGCGGGTCGGCGTCATCAGCGGGCGCCGTACGCGCATCAAAGCGCAGAGGGGGGGACTGCACATCGCTCCGGCGCTGGCTGACCCGCGACATGCGCCGTGTAACCGATCTGGCATGACACCGTGGACATGCCAGATCTGTGGGGTCTTGGAAGCCACGCACCAGACGTTGAAATTGCCCTTGGCATTGGGCACATTCATATTCATAGATGGGCATCGGGCACACCACCTTTCATGGTACGCAGTGCTGTGAGTGTCGCAGGAATGTGCGCAATCACATCACTCGGCAAGACACCCACATCGGCGACCGTCTGGCGCAGCTGGTCGGCCACCATGCCATGCACCACCACGGCGAGCACAGCTGCCCGAAACAGGGGGAGACCCTGTGCCAACAGTGCACCAATAATGCCTGCCAACACATCACCACTTCCCCCTACTGCAAGCACCGGATTAGGGTGCGGCCATACCGCGCATTGACCATCGGGTGCAGCAATTACTGTCGTGCTTCCTTTCATCACCAACACCTGCTGCCAGCGGTGGGCAAGTCGGAGTGCACGGGCACACGGTGGTTCATCGGGCAAATCACCATCACACAAGCGTTTCAACTCACCATGATGGGGGGTAAGCACCATCTGTTGCGCAGGGAGTGCTTCGTACCAGCGTGGATGACGACTCAGGAGCGTCAAGGCATCGGCATCGAGCACCACGGGGCGATGTGCGAGATGGCGCTGGTGCAAAAACGTGGTGAGGAGCGCTTCTGTTTCGGGGGCACGCCCAAGCCCAGGGCCCACCACATACGCCGTAAAGCGTGCATCGCTGAGTGCAGTTAACGGATGCGCATCGAGAAGCGTTAGCGTCAATTCGGGGTAGCGCCAAACAAGTGGGACCATTGCATGTGTGGTAGCCACACTGACGATGCCACTCCCCGCACGCAACGCAGCATGGGTGGCAAGCACGGCAGCTCCGGGAAACTGCGCAGATCCTGCCCAGACACAGAGGGTACCGAATGTACCTTTGTAGGCGTCAGGCGGTCGCAGAGGCAACCACTCGGCAACTGCCGACATAGTTGCTTCCATGCAGGTGAACGCGTACGTAGCGAGACCAATGTCGAGGGCTTCTACACGACCCGCAGCAGCCAGCCCAGGCAGAAAGCACGTACCGAGTTTACGCGGGCCAGTGGCGTAGGTGACCGTAGCCTGCACCATCACCGCAGGCACCTCATTGCCATCACCGATACAACCGGTTGGCACATCTATGGACACACACGGGAGTGCTACGGGGCGTGCATTGAGGGCCGTTACAAGTGCAGCACCATCTGCATCGAGCGGGCGATTTGCACCAATCCCAAGCAACGCATCAACGATGATATCAGTATGTGCAAACGCTGCTGTTAATTGGGGAGCAGATGTGGTAGCAGTCACTGGAATGTGCAACGCCTCCACCCGGGCGAGCCATGCATCAGCATGGCGTCGCCACAAATGGACGTGCACATGATAACCGTGCTGAGCCAAGACGCAGGCAACTTCGAGCCCGTCGGCACCATTATTGCCTGGTCCAGCACAGACAAGCACGCGTGTGATGCCGGGGAACTGCGCCATGATGCGCTGCGCTACTGCGGCTCCTGCGCGAGCGATGAGCTGTGCCGACGAGACACCCGAAGCAATCAGTTGTGCTTCCGCATCCCGCATTTGTGCGACGGTACACAAGGGCTGCATGGATGCACTCCCACTGCGACACGGTCACCGGGATGGGTGACCGGCGCCCAACAGTTATTTGACGCGTTCGATGTATGAACCGGTGCGTGTATCTATGCGCAGAATGTCACCTTCGTTGATGAATGCTGGCACTGTGATACGTGCACCCGTTTCGAGGGTGACCTGTTTGTTAACGTTGGTTGCGGTATCACCGCGCAACGCAGTGGTTGACTCGGTGACCACGAGTTCCACAAAAATGGGTATTTCAACACCAAGAATTTTGTTCTCGTCGTAGAACAAAATGTCACATTCCATGCCATCTTTGAGGAACTCGGCTCCATCACCGATAACTTCGGCACTGAGCTCGATTTGTTCAAACGACTCATTATCCATGAACGCAAAGCTATCACCTTCGCGGTACAAGAATTGCATGGAGCGCTTGTCCACACGCACAATCTCGATATCCTCACCGGCACGTACACGCTCTTCGATGGTCTTACCTGATTGAATGTTCTTGAGCTTCATGATGACCATGGCACGCCAGTTACCTGGGGCATGGTGGTGGAATTCGGTAACACGGTGTAACTGGCCATTCCAGCGGATAATTAGATTGGTGCGCAAATCGGATGTCGTTGCCATACCACTCCTCGACGAAACGCCATCACAACGATGACGCCACAAAAACACGTACCCTAGATTATACACGTAGACGGACAGAGGGCGCAACCACGGACGGTCGCTTTACTAATCAATCTCATTTGCCAGTCCAAGCGCTTCACGGGCTGCAGCCACCACAAATAGTGACCCTGTCACCACAACCAGCTCATCGGGTTGACTGTGGTGCATCGCAAATACCAACGCATCCACGGGCTCTTCGATACCCACGACTTGTGCGGCAGGATTAGCTGCCAAGACCCAACGCCGCATCTGATCAAAATCGCGCATGGAGCGAGGGTGCCGTGATGCGCACAGAATAATATCTTCGGCGAGCGTGGCAAGGACATGCAACATGCGCTCAACATCTTTGTCACGTGAGCACCCGATAACCATTGTGATGCGCACACCAGGAAATTGACGACGTACTGAAGTCACAAGCCGTTCAGCAGAATCCACATTGTGTGCACCATCGAGCAGCACTGGTACCGTACCCGTGCGACAGAGTTCGTAGCGTCCGGGCCATTGCACTGACTGCAAACCGATGGCAATTGCATCATCGGGAATCGGGAAATGACGTCGTAAATAGAGCACTGTTGCCACCGCCAGCCGTGTATTTTCTCCTTGTACCTCGCCAAGGAGTGCTGACTGATGATCGCCGTGGTAGACATCGTAGGGATCAAACAACTCGGGAATTGGCCCACGTATGCGATCATCGGCAGGGTCAATCCCGCGAATCCCCCCTGTACCGGCATCATCTACGACCACGCATGGTGCCCCGGCTTCTGCGCAACAGGCCGCCACGGTCACGAGTGCGGCATAGGGCTGCGGGGCGACGAGTAGGGGCACGTGCGCTTTGGCGATACCTGCTTTTTGCATGGCAATCTGATCAATGGTATCGCCGAGCAACTCCATGTGATCATAACTAATTGATGTCACTACAGATACCAGGGGAGTCAACACGTTCGCACTATCAAACCGGCCACCTAAGCCGACTTCAACGACCACGAGATCAACATGATTATCGGCAAAATAGCGCATAGCAATGGCGAACCCGATGGCAAATGTGGCAGGTAAACCGGCAGCAATTTCTGCCTGTGCAATGAATGGCGCTATGCGGTTTACCCCGTCTATGAGTGCGTGTTGCGTAATCGCCTGTCCGTTGATTTGGATACGCTCGCGGTACGAGTGCAAGTGCGGGGAAGTCCACAAGCCCACACGCAATCCGGCTGCCTGTGCCATACGTGCAATCATTGCCGATGTTGAGCCTTTGCCTTTGGTACCCGCAATTACCACACTTCTGAGTTGTCTGTCTGGGGCACCAAGCGCATCAAGTAGCGCGCGTGTGCGCACCAAGTTATCAGCGGGATCGCGCGACGCCGCAGGGGTGGGCAAATAGCCATAGAGAAAATCAAGTGCTTGCTGATAGGATGTTACCGCCATGAATACCTTTGCATCTAGCTTCAAGCGCACACACGGGAATCACCATGATTCCCGTGTGGCAACGTTGCTTAGCGCCCCAACGCACGCAAATTTTGTAGACAACGATCGATGCACTCCATGGGTGGATATGCGTAGCTTTCTTGTTCCACGACATACCATTGTGTGGCACCCACACGCTCGCATAATTCAAGGACATACTGCCATGGCACGTCACCTTCGCCGAGCAACGCAGTCTTATTGGTGTGCGAATGCTCTTTGAGATGCACGGACAAAGCGCGGCCTGGGTAGCGCTGGAGAAACGGACCCGCATCGGCACCACCCAACAGGGCATTCCCCGTGTCGAACTGCATGATGACGGATGGATCCGTGTTACCAAAAAGTGTGTCCCAGGGTAATTCACCATCGAGAGGCGAAAATTCAACCCAGTGGTTGTGATACCCGGTGAACATACCATGTGGGGTCAACGCGGTGGCCACATCGTTGAGAATGTGAGCAGCACGGAGCCAACCCGCACGTGCCGTAGTGTAGTCGTGGTCGAGTCCTGGCACAATCAGAAAACGATTGCCGATAGTGGCGTGGAACTCGATGCTGCGTTGCAGTTCATCACCCATCAGTGTCGCCAACCCGACATGCGCTCCTGCGGCTTTGAGACCGTATTCATCGAGCATGGCTTTGACAGATTTGGCATCGTGACCATAAAAGCCGGCAAACTCCACGCCGTCATATCCCATTTTGGCGATGGATTTGAGGACCCCAGACAAATCGTTTTTTGCGTCTTCACGCACGGAATAGAGCTGTACCGCGACGGGTATGCGTGCCATTACGTTACTCCAATTCTGCTGTATGACCCACTACTAGTATATACTATGAGGCACACGTACACCTGTCATAACACCGCTTCATGCGTCGGTTATTCCCCGTATACGCGTGCAATCCACGCTGATATATACGGTAGAATGGACGTACCGAGCAATAACTGGCAACACAAGTCGATACGAGGAGTACAAGAATGAACCGGAACAGTGTGGTGAAACGCCTCAAAGACGGGCATTTTAAAACGCTATGCACGCATCTCGTCAGCGAGATGAAACGCCTCAACATTCCTGGGATTAGTGTGGCCGTGTGGCACAACGGCGAAGTCCACGAAGCAGGACTAGGTGTCACGAGTGTGGATCACCCACTGGCAGTGACTGCAGACACGCTCTTCCAGATTGGCTCAATTAGTAAAACGATGACGGGCACCATCTTGATGCAACTCGTTGAATCAGGAGTATTGGAACTCGACAAACCGGTCATTGACTACCTACCCAAACTAAAACTCGCAGATGCACATACTACCGCGCATGTCACCACACGCCACCTATTGACCCACATGGGGGGCTGGATGGGCGACTATTTTAACGACTTTGGTACGGGTGATAATGCCCTCGAATCCATGGTCAAAAGCCTGAAAATCCTGCCACAGACCACCCCACTCGGCACGCTGTGGTCGTACAACAATGCGGGATTCAACATTGCAGGGCGCATCATCGAAGTACTGACCAATATGCCCTACGAGCGAGCAGCCAAACAACGCTTGTTTGACCCCCTCAAACTAACCAACACCTTCTTTTACCCGGATGATGCGATATTGACACGACGTTTTGCGGTAGGGCACCAAAAGTGGCAGGGACGCGCTCGCGTAGCAACACCGTGGGCCATTGGGCGCTCGGCAAATGCCGTAGGAGGAGTCATCAGTACCGTTGGTGATCTGATGCGCTACGCCATGTTTCATAGCAGTGATGGCGCAGGGGTGATGCGTGCAACCACGTTGCAACAGATGCGTACGACTCAAGTGCATGCTGGTGGGCGTGGTGATATGGGCTTGACCTGGTTTATTCGTCAGCATGGCACGCGCACCAGTTATGGCCACGGAGGCGCCACAAAAGGACAAAAGGCGACGTTCCGCTTTTTGCCCAATGAAAACTTCGCAATTGCCATTCTGACCAATAGTGACGATGGTGGCATGGTCGGTGATAGTACGGTGAGCAAGGCGATTGAATTGTACTTTGGCTATACTGCACCCACACCACAACCGATTGAGATGGAAAGTAAACAACTCAAGGAATATGTGGGCGAGTACGATTATGCGTTGGCACATTTCCGTGTCGTCGCCAACAAAGGTGGCATCATCATTCACGAAACCCCCAAAGGTGGCTTTCCCAAACCACACATTCCTGCGGGACCACCGATTCCATCGGTGCGTGCAAGAATGCTCGGTGACGATCGCTTTGTCTGCATAGATGAGCCACGCATCGGTGAGATAGGCGATTTTGTACGTGGTTCTGATGGAAAGGTGGCCTTTTTGCGCATTGGTGGACGTGCAAATCCGCGTATTAGTAAATAAGGAATGCCCTATGTCAATTCCACATGAATTACAACCGGCACACACGTTGTGGCCACTCTATGATCCTGCATCGGCTCCGCATGCCTTTCGGGCACTCTCCCAGACCGAAGCCATAGCATGGCAATCCACGACGCGGGATGCACTCGCCAAGACGCTCAAACTCGACATGTTCACGCGACAACACGCTGATGTCACATTGATTCGCAGCGTGGACAAGGGAGATTTTGTACGGCACAAATACCTGCTCCGCACGGGTGTGCACACCGTGATGCCGTTTTATTTGCTCATACCCAAAAACGTGACAACCCCATTGCCCACGGTCGTGGCGTTTGCGGGTCATGGATATGGGGTTGCAGATATTGTGGGGCTGTGGGAGGATGGGAGCGAGCGCACACGTGCAAACGGCTATCATGCGGACTTTGCTGTTGCATTATGTCGTGCTGGCTTTGCGGTTGCTGCCCCCGAAATCTCATGTTTCGGCGAACGTCAGACTGATTTTGGCTACCTCGACGATGTCAACGGACAACCCATCCCCGGCAGTACGTGCACGCATACTGCCATGTTGGCGTTCCATCTCGGGTTGAGTGTGCCCAGTATGCGGGTACACGACGCATTATGTCTGGTTGATTATTTAGCTACACGAACAGACCTCGACATCCAACGCCTCGGGGCAATGGGGATATCCGGCGGTGGTATGCACACGTTATTTTCGATGTGCATTGATGAACGATTCAAAGCCGGGATTATCAGCGGCTATTTCTCAACGTTTCGCGACAGTATTTTGGCGATGCATCATTGTGCGTGTAATTTCGTCCCTGGATTGGCCACATTTGGTGAAATGCACGATCTCGCCGGGCTGATTGCACCACGCCCACTCTTTATCGAGGCAGGCACCCGAGACCCCATATTTCCCATTGGTGCAGTGCAACGTGGTGTGAGCAATGCACGTGCCGTATATCGCATCTTCGAAGCGAGTCAACGCATCACCCTCAACGTGTTTGAGGGCCGCCACGAAGTCCATGGCGGCCCCGCATACCCATGGCTCAAGGCCCAACTTGCGCACTAGGAGGCACGAAACGTCCCACGGATTTGCCGCATCGCCGCAATGATACGCTCTTCGAGTGGGTCGCTGTCACTGTCCGTAATCGTGTTGTGGCGTTGCATCCATTCAATGGTTTCACTGACCGCGTGTGCCAACGGGACACGCGGTTGCCATTCGGGCATGAGTTCGTGCAATGAGCGCGCCGAAAAGACCTGATTATGCCCTAGACACGTCGTGAGTGCGCTAAAGCGATTGGCATCTGCGGCGACCAAAACATCCCATGGGACGGAAACTGTCTCGAGCGGCACATTAAGCGCGGCTGCCGCCAAGCCGTGCCATTCGTGCCAGGTCAATGCCTGCGGATTGACCACGTGCACGACCTTGCCGATGGCCGCAGTCATGCCACACAAGCCGACATAGGCGTCTGCAGCATCTGCGGTGGGTAAAAACTGGAAGTAGTTGAGCCCTTCCGCTGCCTCGAGAATCGGTTTACGCTTTTTGAGGCGATCAAGCCAGCTCGAACCCCAATCAATTTGGCGGAAGAGTGTATGCCCGGGACCAAACGTGAACGACGGTTTGACAATCGTTACAGGAACTCCCCCATTGCGGTGTGCTGCCATCAGCAACTCGTCTGCAGCCACTTTGCCAGCACCATACCCACCATCATGACGCCCGTTGAGTGGTGCATCGGTGTCCTGGTAGAGGGCAGTAAAGGGGGGGCCATAGGTCATCACGGTGGAAGTGTGAATGAAATGACCGACATTGGGAAGTGCCCGCAAGGACGAGGCGGCATCATCTGCGTTGAATGAAATCATGTCAATCGCCACATCAAATGTACGCTTCTGCAACGTGGCCTCGAAGGTGGGCCGGTCACGACGATCACCGATGATGACTTCGACATCACTCGGTGGCGGATCAACACGCTGGCCACGATTGTAGATGGTGACTCGGTGACCGCTGTGGAGCAAGGTACGGACAATGGCGCGACTAATGGTTCCCGTTCCACCGATAATCAGGACGTGCATGGAAAATCCTCTCTACTGGAGTGGTGAATATGCCGTAGGAAGCATCATAACACTATCAACGCGCTCGACGAGCACGCCATCTTTCTCACTGTCGGCTTTGGCGTTTTTCCACGCATCATCGCCACGAAAGGCATCCCAGGCCGCATCACGCGCCGTCTGCGACGCATAGCCGAGCAGATAGACGAGGTCGCCGTGAAGCTCACGCCCACCCACAGGTGACCAGTACGCAATAACCGTCATTCCGTGTTTGCGAAAGAGTGCATCCGTATGATTTGCAAAGCGTTGATGCATGGCAGTCAGCTTGCCTGGTGCCGCCCAATAGGTGCGCAACTCGTAAATCATGACAACCTCAATTCGTGAATGTGACGAAATACCGCAATGATACACGTGGAACAGACCGTGATGCCGGTGCGGGTGGCACCAGTCGTGTGTGCGCTGATGCCACCGCTGGTATTAGCCGATGACGGCTTTGGCGAAGCGTTGCATGCCTTCACGGATGAGTGCATTGCTGGTGGCATATGACATACGGATAAAGCCGGGAGCACCGAATGCAGAGCCGGCCACAACACCGATATGCGCATGCTCGAGAAGCGCCTCAGCAAGCTCATCATCGGTATGACACACCACACCACATGCGAGTTTTTTGCCGAGCAGACCGCGGATATCGGGGAAAACGTAAAAAGCGCCATCGGGCATCGCCAACGATATCCCGGGAATAGAGGTGAGGAGCTCACCAATTAAATCACGGCGTTCGCGGAAGGCACTAACCATGCGTGCGACTTCACCTGCCATGTCGATGCTGCCATCGTAGGCGGGTAATGCGGCAGCCTGCGTGATGGTTGAGGTATGTGAAGTTGAATGGCTTTGTATACCCTTGATTGCATCAATGATGGCCTGTGGTCCAGCCACGAAACCGAGACGCCAGCCAGTCATGGCAAACGCTTTGGAGGCACCATTGATAACCAGCGTCTGGTCGTACAAGTGGGGGGCAACGTGTAACCAACGCGCATAGGTGGTGTAGATGATTGCATCGTAGATTTCATCGCTCATCACCACGAGTTGTGGGTGTTGCGCAACCACTGCCGCAATGGCACGCAATTCGTCGGCGGTGTAGACCGCACCAGTAGGATTGGACGGCGAATTCAGCACGAGCACACGGGTGCGCGGGGTAATGGCGGCTTGTAATGCGGCAGCACTCAAACGGAATCCGTCTGCGGGCGTTGTTTCGATGATGACCGGGGTGGCACCCGCCAACTTGGCTTGGTCCACGTAGCTGACCCAATACGGTGCAGGAATGATGACTTCGTCACCGTCATCACACAGTGCTAAAAATGCCAGAAAGAGGGCTTCTTTGGCACCATTGGTCACCGAAATCTGATTGGCGCTATAGGAGACACCGCAGGCGGCACTCACCCATTTCGCGACCGCCGCACGGAGTTCTGCGGGACCGCCAACGGGCGTGTATTTGGTTTGATTCGATTGAATGGCGTGGATGCCCGCCTGCTTTATGGCATCAGGGGTGGCAAAATCCGGCTCACCTGCACCGAACGAAATGACGTTGATTCCTTTGGCTTTGAGTGCGGCGATTTTGCCACCGAGTGCGGTAGTAGCAGATGGCGACATACGACCAACACGGGCACTCAACTTGACCTTACTCATGCGATTCTCCATGTGTACATACACGTATACGACGACAAACTAGCTAGGCGCGCACCACTATTCCTGGTGATGCAACCACTTCACCGATGACAGTGGCCGTCTCGCCGGCCGCGGCTAACGCCGCACAAAATGCGGCGACCTGGGCACGCGGTATGGCACAGAGCAAACCACCCGAGGTCTGTGGATCACAGACCACGTCGAACAACCACGGCGGCACATCATCGTTGCCACGGACACCCTGGGTGAGTACATGCAACCGGTTCCGCGCCAACCCGCCCGGGACAACCCCCGCTTCAACGAGTGATTGCACTGTGGGGAGGATGGGCAATGCATCAAGGTTGAGCGAAACCCCAAAGGAGTGCTCTGCAAGCATTTCGAGTAGGTGCCCCACCAAGCCGAATCCAGTCACATCGGTCATGGCGTGTACACCATGAGCCACAGCGAGGTGCGCAGCACTTCGATTGAGTTGCTTCATGGAATGAATGGCCGCAGCATAGGCTGTTGCATCAACGATCCGTCGTTTGGCGGCCGTGGTAATGACCCCCGTACCGAGTGCTTTGGTCAGCACGATGGCATCACCGAGCGCCACACCACGTTTACGAGCCACGAGTGACGGGTCTATGGTACCAGTCACACACAGGCCGTATTTCGGCTCAGCATCAATGATGGTGTGCCCGCCTGCCACCACCGCTCCTGTGGCTGTCACCGCATCAATACCACCCTGTAGAATACGCTGAATGGTATGCGTGGGCAGGGATTCGGGGAAACCAGCGATGGCCAACGCCAAGATGGGCGTCCCACCCATTGCATAAATATCAGAGAGCGCATTTGTGGCTGCGATGTATCCATAGTCGTAGGGATCGTCAACGATGGGCGGAAAGAAATCCACGGTTTGCACGATGGTGGTGTGTGCATTAATTTGATACACGGCAGCATCATCGGCACGTTCGAGGCCGACCACGAGTGCAGGATGAGCGGGAATGCGCAATCCTTGAATGATTGATTGTAGGGCACCCGGCCCCATTTTAGCCGCTCAGCCAGCGCAACCGGCGAGGTCGGTAAGGCGAACTTCGTCACGTGTGTGCATGCGGTCTCCCTGCGTAGTGTCGAGGCTATTATACATGGTGATGGCACCCCAAGAAACGAGCCAATTGGTTCAATGCTATAATGCCACATGCGTTAATCGGCACGAAAGACAGATGTTTGATATGACGGTGGTTGCACGCATTAGTAAACTTCATCCCGTAATCATCTACACGCTGGTCTTCCTCTGTTGGTTTGCCCCAGGGATGGTCACACAATCGGTCATTATGCCGTTTCATCCGGCCATTTATGCCAACCTCACCAGCGAGGATGTGGTCACCACGACACAGACCAACTACTTCGATGACTACACCACATTCTATGTGCCCGAAGTTGACATGCAGATGCATGAACCGCGCAGTGGCTGGATTACGACATGGACGTCACGTGTAGAAATGGGGCGACCGCTGGCCCATCTCGCCGGGTTTAGTCCGGCATATGTGGTTACCTGGCTTTTCCTGTTGGTAATAGACGATGCATTCCTCTTCTTTACGTTGATGTTCATGCTATGGGTCTATCTGGCTGGCCTGTTTGCATTGCTCTATGTGAAACTCATCAGTACCGATAACATTGCGGCGGTCATCGTCGGCATTCTCTTTGCGTTCAACCCGTATCTATTCTTTTGGAACACCTTTATCACATTTGTGGCCGCACTCACGTGGGGCATGGCACTCATCTATGCACTTACCCGGTTACAACGCACACCGTCGCTCGAAAACACCTTCCTGGTTGCATTTAGTGTATATTCAATCATTTACACGGTCTACCCGCAAATCAGTATCCATCTCATCTATCTAGTCACTGGCTACACGGGCTGGCTCCTCTGGCACATCCCCGATTGGCACACCCGACGTCGATTTCTGACCATGGCGAGTCTCGCGGTGGTCAGTGCCGTTGTGCTCTGCATCCCAGTCTTGCGTGATCTCATCGTACAGATGCAACTCTCCGATTTACGCAAACTCATCCCGACGACCTTCTTTGCCACCAATGTCCCCGTGATGACGGAATGGCAAGACCTGATCCGCACGGTCGTCGGCTACGTGTATAGCAACGTGCTCCAGGCAACTCCCGCCTATGACGCATTCGCGTATCCGATTACGCGGAGATGGTTGGTGTCCACACTCGTGTTTTGGGGGGTAATCGCAGTCTATTTTTGGAGTCCCCGGGTATGGGGGTGGGTGTTCTGGTTGTCGGTGGCGGCGCTACTCAGCATCCATCGGCCCATTTTTGCATTCGCAGAGTCACTCGGGTTACCACAGTTTTCCCGAGGACTGTTGCTGGGGAGTGCAACACAGTACATCCCGCACATCGTTTTGGCCGCTATCGGTTTAGTGCGCCGCAACGATATTCCCGATGACGCACGCCGACGCGGTGGCATCATTGTTGGGGTGGCTTTTGTGCTGTTGTTGGCCATCACCTGTCTCCGTGGTGCTGCTGACGGCAAACCAATTGTCTGGACGATGGTGCTGTTTGAAGCACTCATTGTCGTGGGTTGCACCTATTGTTTCATCGTACCACGCCACGACCGTTGGCAATGGGGGGTAATGGCAATCGTCATCGTCCAGGCCGTTATCGTGGTACGTCCCTACTGGTTGGTACAACCACAGAGTCACGTAGTGCGCACGTCTGAAACCGTCCAAGCCATCAAAACAGTACTGCCAACTGATGCGAAATTTGCACTCGTTTATAGTAAACCAGCTCGCCAACTCGAAGCTAATTACACGGCTTTCCTCGGACTCAACAACGTGGGCGCATATAGTTCATTGCCATCACGCTACTACGTGGAAATCATGCAGGATTTTGGCATTACATTCGACGCGTACATTCGCAACATACGAAGCATTCCCGCGACGTTTCCCGATAATGCCCGCTGGATGGCCAATATCCAGGTGATTGTAAGCGAAACACCGAATGATTTTACCGGCGCCACCCTCGTCACACGGAGCAACGGTTTGTACGTGTATCACTATCCTCAGGCCATGGGATGTTGTGTATGGATTGCACAGGACACACTGACAGCTCGTGGTCCAACACAATGGCAGATTGATTCGATTCAGAATGCTGGTGCGCTACCACTCCGCACGACCACGCACAACGGAGACGTCGTACACATCGCGTTACCAGAGCGGAATACGGCGGGAACGGTTGTGGTGAGTCAGGCGTATCACCCGGATTGGTATGCCACCGTGGCGACGCCGAATGGAGAGATTCCGGTTGCAACGGTCGTTGTGAACGATGGTTATCAAGGGGTGAATGTGCCCACAGAAGCCACTCAGCTGACGCTTCGATTTTTACCATGGGTGAGATGGAGTTGGATAGGCCATGTGTGGTGGATACTGTGGACTGGATTCTTCATCTATCGTCATCGTTTTACAATCTTTGCACGGGTATGGAAACACCACAGCCCGTAGTATAATACGGAGCATACGATGTAAATGCCAAGGCAGTAGGAATGTCAATCATTGACGACCGGGGATACAATCAGGGGTTCAAACCATCTCCATCGCTGACCGTGCGCAATCAGTTGCGGGTGGCACACTTGTTGCGCGGCATCGGCATAGATGCACGCCCGCATCGTCTCCTCGAAATCGGCTGTGGCACGGGCGAATATGCCGAGCTCCTTGCTCGCCACCCCAATGTATCCGTTCTCGGCACCGATATCTGTCAGCCCTTCATTGATTATGCGCAACGCACCTATACGGGAGCAAACATCCAATTCGCATGCTTTGATTTTACGGATAGTGCTGCTGTTACCGCGCATGTCGGTCTACACCGTTTCGACGGTGTGGTGGGGAACGGAATACTGCATCACATGTACTATCACCTCGATGATGTCCTCGCCCATATTCGCGGGTTGTTGTTGCCTGGTGGCAAAATCGCATTCATGGAACCCAATCTCTTCAATCCCTATATCGCCGCCATCTTTCAGATTCCCGTATTGCGGCGTTGGGCGAAACTCGAACCAAGTGAAATGGCATTCAGCCGACACTTCATCGTGTCTGCACTAACACGTGCCGGATTTCACGACATCCAGGTGGAATACCGCGATTTCTTGGTACCAGGCACACCCCAAGCGTGTATCGCTCCCTTGGTCGCTGTTGGGAATCTGCTCGAACAGATGCCAGGTATCAACATGCTGGCACAATCGTTGCTGATTGTGGCACGCAATCCCCTTGAGAAAAGTAGGTCGTAGATGCCACGGTCTTTGCAATGGTGCCACGAGCAACTCATCCTGATGCACGCCCATGCCAATGTTGGTCACCTTGGCGGCAATTTGTCATGTCTGGATGCGCTCTATCACGCATTTGCACAGTTACAACCACAAGACCGATTCATCCTCTCCAAAGGACATTCCGCAGGGGCACTCTATGTCGTGCTCGCCGCATACGATGTAATTTCCAGTGACTTATTGAGCACCTTTCACCGAGACGACACCAAGCTCCCCGGTCACCCACCCGCAAACAGCATAGATGCCATTCCATTCGCCACGGGGAGTCTAGGGCACGGTTTGAGTTTGGCAGCCGGATTTGCGCTCTCTCAGCGCATGCGTGGCACCACTGCCCACACAATTTGCCTCACATCCGACGGCGAATGGCAAGAGGGATCAACATGGGAGGCACTCATTTTTCTGTGCCATCATCAGCTAACCAATTTGACAATTCTGATTGACAACAACGGCTGGCAGGGATTTGGGGCAACACAACACGTTGCATCCATGCACGACTTGCCACACAAGCTCCGAGCCTTCCCGCTCCAGCTGCTGAGTTGCGATGGGCACGATTCAGCTGCTATCGTTGCCGCATTGCAAACCCCAGCCACAGCACCTCGCTGTATTGTGCTGAACACGATGAAAGGGCGTGGATTACCGGAGCTCGCCGACACATTGCAGAGCCATTATTTGCCACCCACATCACTCCAAGTGTCACATGCACTCAATTACATCCATGGTGGGCAATGAGAAAAGAACTGTGCACCGCACTCACACAGATTAGCACTGACCAAAATATGGTCTTCTTCACTGGGGATTTGGGCTTTATGGCGCTCGAGCCGCTCCAGGCAGCGATGGGCACACGCTTCATCAATGCGGGCGTCGCCGAACAGAATATGATGTCTGTGGCAGCCGCATTTGCCCGTGATCGCTGGAATGTGTGGTGTTACAGTATTGCTTCTTTTTGTGTGATGCGCCCATTTGAAATGATTCGCAATGACATCTGTTTGCACAACCTGCCGGTCAAGCTGATTGGCAATGGTGGCGGGTACGGCTACGGTGTAATGGGGCCTACACATCATGCCGTAGAAGATTATGGCGTCTTACTGACGTTGCCCCACATGCATATTTATGTACCGTGTTTCGACGAAGATGTAGTACCGGTAATAGGGCATGCAAACCAACGCAACAGCCCGAGTTATATCCGACTCGGTCGTGGTGAACGACCGGCAGATTGTGTGGCACCTGCATATGCACCGTGGCGCCAACTGGTGCAGGGTGACAATGGAATTGTGATTGTGACAGGTCCGATTGCCGGAATGGTATGGCAGTACTGCAACACTATCCCTGTTGCCAGACGACCCGATGTGTGGGTGGTAAGTGAACTCCCCCTTGATGCCCATCCCATGCCAGAAGCCGTCTTGGCACGGATGGGCAGTGGTATGCCAGTGGTCGTGGTCGAAGAGCACGTCACCCATGGCGGGTTGGGGCAGATGATTACGTACGCGGCCACAATACGTGGCATCCACATACCCCACTTTCACCTGATGTCCGCTCCTGGATTAGCACTGGGCATATACGGCTCACAGGCATTTTTACGCAAGCATTCTGCATTAACTGCAGATACACTATTTGCCCACTTGGGAGTACACGATGAACATTGATGTGATGATTCAAGCACTACGTGGCCCACTCGTTGTCATCGGCGCAGGCGGGTTTATTGGTGCGAATCTGTTCAAGCGTCTACTGGCGGTGCGGAGTGATGTATATGCGGTCGTCCGCAGACAACCCACTTGGCGCTTGCAATCGTCTCCATCAGAAAATATCGTGGAGGTAGACATTACCGATCCGGCGGCAGTGCGCAATCTGTTGACGTCTCTTACACCACAGACCGTCTTCAACTGCTCGTCGTATGGAGCGTATTCGTTCGAAGAGAATACGACGCTGATTCATCGCACCAACTACACGGCAGTGGTGGAATTCGTGGAACAACTCAGTCAACGCCCCTTTGCCGCATTCATACACGCAGGGAGTAGTTCGGAATACGGCACCAATTGTAGTGCACCGAGTGAAGACGCACAGCTCGCCCCCAACAGTGAATATGCGCTGAGCAAAGTCGCCGTATCGCAGTATTTGGCATACGTGGGGAAATACCGACAACTCCCCGTTGTCAATTTACGCCTCTACTCAGTGTATGGACCACTTGAAGACACCGCACGTTTGATTCCCAATGTGGTACGCAACGCATTGCAGGGGACGTATCCCGAATTCGTGGATGGTGACATTTCACGTGATTTTGTCTACATTGACGACGTATGTGCGGCATTCATTACCGCAGCAGCACGCATGAATCCAAACATGTACGGGGAGTCGTACAATATTGGCACGGGAATTGCCACAACAATTCGCCAACTTGCGCTGACCGTCCGGGCACATTTTGCGCTACAGGAAGAGCCACGCTTTGCTACGATGCCCGCACGCAAATGGGATTTGACCGATTGGTATGCAAATCCGACCAAAGCGCGTACCCAGCTTGGCTGGGTGGCCGAAACATCGTTGCACGCAGGGCTCGACGCAACCAGGGCTTGGGTCGAAACACTCAGCGACCACGACATCGTACTGATGTCGAAACGCACGACGGTAACGCGCAAGCGGAGTGTGAGTGCCATAGTGGCATGCTACAAAGATGCCGAAGCGATTCCCTACATGCACCTACGTTTAACAGAAACATTCCGCACAATCGGGTGTGACTACGAGATTATTTTTGTCAACGACTGTAGCCCGGATCATTCCCAAGCGGTAATCCAGCAGATTTCGGCCACAGACTCCAACGTGCTCGGGATATCCCATAGCCGCAATTTTGGCAGTCAAATGGCATTTCGCAGTGGCATGGAGCTCGCACGCACCGATGCTGTGGTGTTGCTCGATGGCGACCTGCAAGATCCACCCGAATTAATTGCTGATTTTTACAGAAAATGGGAAGAGGGTTTCGATGTCATCTACGGACGGCGGGTGCGGCGTGAAATGCCGTGGATGTGGGAAATGCTCTACAAGGCGTTTTACCGCATCTTTTCCGCATTCAGCTACATCCCCATCCCACGTGATGCGGGGGATTTTTCGTTGATCGACAAGCGTGTGGTAGGGTGGTTGCTGAAAAGCAACGAACGGGATCTCTTTTTGCGTGGACTACGTGCGTACATGGGCTTCAAGCAAACTGGTGTAGATTATGTGCGCCCAGAGCGAATGTTTGGCGTGAGCACCAATAATTTCCTCAAAAATATAAACTGGGCCAAAATGGCCTTCTTTTCATATAGCAATGCACCACTGAATCTATTGAGCACCACAGGTGTGTTACTGACGCTCTTGTCAACCATTTTAATGGTGATTAGTATCCTTGTGCGTATTTTTGCACCGTCATATGTACCACAAGGATTGACCACTCTCGTACTGTTGGTCATCTTTTTTGGTTCGATAAATCTACTGGGAATTGCCGTACTCGGTGAGTACATCGCCAAAATCATCATCGAAGTCAAAGCACGCCCACGCCTCATCCGCTCGGCGATTATCCGTCATGGTGCTATTACAGCCGAGCTCCCTGATGAGTCACTACGCCCCAATTAGTGAGAGAAGGATGCCCAATGAACGATCCACATATCAAAGAAAATGTCACCGCATTTAATGCGGATGCATCACACAATGACGGTTATTTGTACACCACCAATGCACCCTATTCTGCAATCGTTGCAAATAGACGTATGTCCGATGCAATCATCGCAGCCATTCCGGCCACGAGCCACCGCATCATTGACCTCGGATGCGGTGATGGTGTCTATACGGCCGAAATCGCAACCGCCTTCCCGCAGGCATACGTGGTCGGCAATGATCCCGCGCAGGCAGCGATTACGGCGGCACAGCGCCGTTTCCCACATGCACATTTTGCGGTGGGAAATGTGCTGGATATGGCGACACAGCCCACGGAACGCTTCGATGTGAGTGTGCTCCGTGGTGTCATCCATCATCTCCCCCATGCCACACCGGTGTCGGCGATTACCAATGCACGGGCGCTCAGCAGACGGCTCGTCATCTGTGAACCGAACGGTAATAACCCGATTCTGAAGTACATTGAAACGCACTCGGCGTATCATATTGCGCATCAGGAACAGAGCTTTACGAGTGATACACTCGTCTCGTGGTGTCGTCAAGCAGGATGGCAGTCAGTGACGGTACACTACATCGGCTTCGTGCCGTTTTTCTTCCCAGCGCTACCTGCACGGCTGATTCATTTTTTTCAGCCACTCCTCGAGCGCATCCCATTTATCAATAAATACTTGAGTGCGCAGATTGTGTTGGTCTGCGAATGACAGACGTATAGATTCGAGTACAATGAGGGCACACACGTACAAAAAAGCGAGGATAACGCATGAGTGCAGTAATTTCAGGGGCTGAGCCAATTGCCGTAGAAGCAGGCGCCGAAGTACTTCGCAATGGGGGTAATGCGATTGATGCGGCAGTGACATGCGCTTTTGTCCAGGGCATTGTGAATCCGCAGATGTGCGGTATTGGTGGGTATGCGCTAGCGCTTATTCAACGCCCCAACGAGGCACCTGTGCTCATTGATGGACCCGCCCTCGCAGGGTCGCTCGTCAAAGCAGACATGTGGGTAGATCACTACATTCGCCTTAGCCCTGATGGCTGGGGATATTTTTTGCGTGACAAAGTCAACGACAAAGGGTACACATCCATCTGCACACCAGGCACCGTAAAAACCCTTCACACGATTTTGCACCGCTACGGCACCCGAAGCTGGGAGTCGGTGATTGCACCAGCCATTGAAACCGCTGAACGTGGATTCATGGTGGATAGCCACTTGGCAAGTCGCTGGAAGGGACGGGTCAAATACCCCGAACAAGTGTCAATGCTCGAATATGTCACCAGCAACCAAGAAGCAAGTCGTATCTACCTCAAAAACGGCATGCCGTACGATGAAGGTGAAACACTCAAAAATCCCGATTATGCACAGACGCTACGCCACCTGGCCAAACACGGTGCCGATGATTTCTATCATGGTGCACTCGCCAAAACGATGAGCAGCGATCTTACGGCCAATGGTGCCTACGTCACTGCTGCAGATTTGGCCGAATATCAGGTCAGTGACGAGCAGGTTATTCGTGGCACATACCGGGGCTACGACATTGTGACGTCACAAGCACCGCATGGTGGACCCACAGTTGTGGAAATTTTGAACATCCTCGAGGGATTCAACATCAATGCACTCGGTCACAACAGTGCTGAGTACATCTATCTCGTTGCAATGGCAATGAAAGCCGCATTCACGGATCGCAATGCACATCTTGGCGACCCGCGTGCCGGTACAGTTCCCGTTGCGTGGATGACGTCCAAAGCACGCGCCGCCGAGTGGCAAGCACACATTCGTGCCGGGAAGCCAATTTCCGTGAGCGACACCCCAACGACACCACCCGACACCACGCACATCAGTGTCGTTGATCACCAGGGCATGTGTGTGGCGTTGACACATTCATTGGGCATGTCTTCTGGTGTCATCACACCAGGATTGGGCTTCATGTACAACAATTCGATGGTCAATTTCCACCCCTTCCCCGGACATCGCAATTCGATTGCCCCACGCGTGGGACGCACCACGGGGATGGCACCTACCATCATTTCCAAGGATGGCAAACCGATTTTGGTGGTCGGAGCACCGGGTGCATCACGCATCATCACCGCCGTACTCCAAACAATCATCAATTTCATTGACTTCGACATGAGTGTGAGTGATGCGATTGCAGCACCCCGCATTGACTGCCAAGGCGACAACATTGTGTGTCAGATGCGCATTCCCGAGTACATCTGTGCCGAAGTACGCAAACGCCACCCCATATCGCGATTGCCATTCAGCTATGGAGCGATGGCCCTCGTACACGCAGTCTCGATGCGCAACGGTGTCATTCAGGGTGGCGCAGACCCGGGGTGCTCTGGTGTCGCGTTACACGTATAAACGAAGGACAGACACATGTACGACCTGATATCGGTGCAACTCCCCAAAGTGAGTGGACTACCACTGCGAGTGTTGCGTTGGTTGCTCGAATGGGCACCAACCAGAGCGCTACTTGCACCCGGACTGCTCAAAAATGCGGGTGTCAGCGCCTATCGGCTACACGCAGAAACGAGTGAAGCGAGTGTCGAACCCGTCGTGCTACCAGCCTGGCCCACGGCACCTGCCGCAGAAGCACATACCATCACCGTGGCCAATCAGACTCCCAGCCCGGTGTGGATGTCGGCACAGCAACTGCATGATGCATACACGTCGGGGAGTCGAAATCCGGAATCAGTTGCCGAAGCATTGATTGCCGCACGTCAAACCGATGCATACCGCCAGCTCAATGCGTTTATCGGGTATGACGACGACGCGCTACGCCGGGATGCTGCCGCTTCCGCTACACGCTATCGGACGGGCACTCCGCGTGGCATCCTCGATGGTATCCCGGTCTCCATCAAAGACGAATTCGCAGTCAGCGGGTATGTGAGTGGTGATGGCACATCATTTTTGGGTCAACAGCCAGCTACTGCCGATGCCAGTGCAGTCGCACGTCTGCGAGCTGCAGGTGCCCTGATAGTAGGCAAAGGTCAAATGCACGAGATTGGTCTTGGCGTCGTGGGTACGAGTCGAGCCCATGGTCCAGCCCGCAATCCGTACAACCCTGCACACACCGCGGGTGGGAGCTCGGGTGGTGGGGCAGCAGCCAGCGCGAGTGGCTTGGCCGTGATTGCACTCGGCGCAGATGGCGGCGGCTCGATCCGTGTCCCAGCAAGTTTTTGTGGCATGGTCGGCCTCAAGGGCACATATGGACGCATCACTTCCCATGGCACTGCGGGTGTGGTGTGGAGTATGTCGAACCCAGGGCCAATTGCGCCAACACCAGCAGATGTGGCCGCCGCATACATGGTAATGGCAGGTGCTGACGCCCATGATCCACGTACCACGCACCAACCCACACCAGCAGCTGCCGATCTCACTCGGCGAGATTTACGTGGAGTGAGTATTGGGTACATGCCAGCCTGGTTTGAGCATGCGGATAGTGAAATTGTGGCACAGTGTCGCAGCATGTTGCATTACTATCGTGGTGCGGGTGCTCACATCCAGGAAATCTCCGTTGCAGGACTCGAAGCAGCCCGCGTTGCACACACGATTATCATCACCAGCGAAATGCTCAAGGCGTTGGAGCAGGACCTGAAGACGCACGGTCATTTACTGGCAGATGAAACACGGCTTTCCTTGGCAATTTCACGTGAATTTCGTGACGACGATGTACGGCATGCCCAACAAACCCGCACCACATTCACGCGCACACTGCGCGATATCTTTGCACGTGTAGATTTGATTGCCACTCCCACAGCCGGACTACTTGCGCCGCCAATCACGCCCGCACATATCCCGCATGGAATGAGCGATCTGAGCAGCACCTTCGAAATCATGCGCTATGCGTTTGCAGCGAACCTGAGCGGTGTGCCGAGTATCAGTATCCCCGCAGGATACAGCAAGCACGGTCTTCCCATCGGTTTCCAGCTTATGGCGCGTCCATGGCACGAAGCCCTCTTACTCGAGGCAGCCAACGTGGCCGAACAATGGCGCAATGCGGCTCACCCCAAACTGTTTTTCCACTGGTAATTAAAATGCCCCCGACCTCCTGGTAGCTACCAGAGGTCGGGGGGTACTCGAGAAATACCAGCTTACGAGGTCTGTCCTTCAATCAGGGTAGCTGATTCAGTGGCACGGCGTGGCAATGAATCCATCAACCACTGTTGCAATTCGGCGTGTGTAAAGGTCACTTTGGTAGCCGCTTTGTCAATGCGTAACGTATTGTGGGTCACCAATTGACGCAGATCCGCAATGGTACCACTCGCACTTGGCGCAGTGGGCACTGTCACGTCCGGATACCATTCCGTGGCCCATGCAGTCAGCGTGGCGATTTCACTTACCCGAGTGGCAGCAATGGCTTTGGCAGCAGGCGATGTATCAGCAAGAGCGGTTGCCAACGCCTGCTCATACTGAAGTACTTCGATGGTATGAATGAGTGACTTGGCCTCGGGACTCACTTGGATGCCACCAAACTGCATCCCTCCCATCCCATCTAGCATGCCCATTCCACCCGATGGCATCATGTCACCACCACGGCCATGTTTGCCGCCATGGTCGCGGGTGCGTCCCTCATGCCCGCCACGCCCGCCAAACATGCCACCAATCATGCCATTCGTGCCATCCATGTGCATCCCACGCGACGATTGTGGCAGAGTAATCACACCCGTGGCATTCGCCAAAAACAACCCGCCCAGAGTGAGTGCACTGGCAACAACCAGAACGGCGCCAGTAATACCGATGATGCGGACCCAATTACGATGCTGTGTTGTCATGTTATTCCTTCACTTCCTTGGTCTCTGAATGCGTTTCGCTGGCAGATACTTCTGCCGGGACTACTACTGGAATCGGGGCGGGAACTGGTGCCGCCTGTACAGGTGCTATAGGCGCTGCCCGCCACCGATCCACCAACTGAATCACACCCCAGATGAGCAGCAGAATCAGACCGATACGCATACTCACACGCGCAATCATGAAAATTAACGCTACAATCATTACAGTTGTCATTATGTTCCATTCCTCTCTACGTCGCTTGTCCCCACTACGTGGCTGACATCACTACTATAGATGGTGCAGATAAACATTCCATGCCGAACTCGTTCAAGATTGCGTCAAGGTTTCGTAGGTGTGCTCATCCCACACTCATGCGATGCCGCACATTCGGGCACACGGTGTAGCAGCGCACAACAGGTATAATGGACAAAACACGCATATAGCAGAACGCCATGCAGACACTACTATTCCGAGAAATCGCAGCGCTACGCATTCGCCAGCGCGAAAATCAGGTATTTATTGGTGAACAACCGTATTCCCTCGATACGATGATTGTTGGCCAGCAGTGGCAACTCAGCCTATCGGCAGTCCACCGATTTCTTGAAGCGTCGGCACCTGTCTACGGAGAACCGTTTCGCGTACCGGTAGCAGCAGTGGTTTTTGACGTTAATCATGAACTCGAAGCATTAGGTCATTTTTTGCCCCTTATTTCCATACTCGTGGGTGCTGAACGTACACTCTTCATGGAGCGTCTCAACGGGCTGCTTCGTGACCCGAGCATACAAATTCGCCTGCGAAATGAGCCGAGCATAGTAGGGATCCCGTTGAGTGCCCGTGCCTTGATAATTGGACAAATCGTCATGTGCTTTTTTTACCGATACGATGTCGTCACGACCCTGCTCAGCACCAAACCATCCTTTGATTTGTTTCATACGGTGGCCGATTATGAGCGAAACGGGGGGGTGGGTGGTGGCTGCTACGACCTCCGTGCGCATCGCATCATGTTGCATATGCCACGCCTGTACGAGGGGTTTTTTACGCCGATCCCTGGGGTCTGTCCGTTTCTGCATGAGTTTGGACACATGTTGGATGGCACGAGTATGCGTCACATGCAGTATGGCGAATGCCGTGGAGAGCTACCGGGAATGACTGCTACGCAGCGCAGTGCATTTGCAGCCGCCAAAGCCGCAGAGTATGCGTGTTATTTGGCGCACTACCATGGTCGTCCTCCCGCTGATGGACATCACCCTCTCGGACATCCATATGTTTTTCAAACCGATGGCGAATTTATTGCGGGTTATTGGGAAATGTTTTGGCGTAATCCACACACGATGGCCACACACTGCCCAGCCCTCTTTGCCAATTGGTGCGATTACACGCAATGCGATCCACGCCAAGCACTCCCACAAGACTACATGGGTTATGTTAAAGGGAATCGTGCATTTTATCGCAGTGGTGAACGCCCCTGGCCGAGTCAAATTCGTTATCACATCGGTTAGGTGCGTGGGAGTTGGAGCGTAAATGTGGCACCATGACCTAGCCCCTGGCTAGTGACAGTCAACGTACCACCGTGTGCTTCGGCGATGGCGCGCGAAATCGTCAGACCAACCCCGGCTCCGCCAGTGGCACGGGTACGCGATGGATCCACGCGATAGAATCGCTCAAAGATGTGTGAAATGTGTGCCGAATCTATGCCAATACCATTATCTCGCACGCGACACCACACCATGTGAGCATCGTGACCCGTGGTAAGCTCAACGAGCCCATGTGGCGGTACGGCACGCAGTGCGTTGGTCAGTAAATTCACCACAATTTGGCAGACGCGATCACTATCGCAAGTGACAGGTTCTGTGGTGTTTTGGTGCGTAATTGTCAATGTGACCGATGATTCCTCGAAACGTGGCTGTAACACATCGTTGGCCTGTTGCACAATCAGATGGAGATCGGTGGCATGCAGATTGAGCGATAACGAGCCAGATTCCGCACGTGACAGTGACTGCAAATCGTCAACGAGGCGCTGCATGCGCGCAGACTCGTCGCGGATGATACCGAACGTTTTGGCGTTGGGGAGAATTACACCATCAATTAAGCCCTCTGCGTAGCCACCAATAGATGAAAGCGGGGTGCGTAACTCGTGTGCTACGTCGCCGATCAAGGTGGCACGGCGGTGCTCTGCATCTTTGAGCGCAGCGGCCATGTAGTTGAACTGTTGTGCGAGTGCATGGATTTCTGTCGTGCCAGTGGGCACATCCATGGGTGTAAAATTACCCGCAGCAACACGTCTACTCGCCGCAATGACGGTATGCAGCGGTGCCACAATCAGACGGGCGAGTGTAATACTGACAGCAATTGCCGCAATTGATGCAACACCTGCAGCAATCCACATGGCACGCCATACTGCCTCATTGTAGACACGTTCTACGGTCATGCGTGGCATCGGGCCACGACCATCATTCATGCCGTCATTGTGTTGGAATTGTTCATCTTTCACGATACGATCACGGATGCGCGGAGTCACCAGGTAGGTGACCAGCATGAATGATGCCATTGTCACCGCAATCACGAAAAAATGCGCCAAGAGCAAACGCGTACGTAATGAGTTCACGATTGTCTCCAGCGGTAACCCGCACCGCGCACCGTTTCAATGAACCGCGGATTCGTTGGGTCTTCTTTGAGTTTACGCCGCGCATTGGCAATGTGCACATCAACCACATGATCATCGCCGTAATAGCTCCCTCCCCATACCTGTTCGAGGAGCTGCGCACGCGTAAACAGCCGACCTGGTGTGGTTGCAAGCAACACGACAAGGCGAAACTCGGTACTCGTGACCGCAATTTCTTCGCCGGCCATGCGCAGTTCATGACCTTCGATATCAATCGTCAAATCGTCGAATTTCATTATTTTGCTGGGGGATTGTGGTGAGCGTGCACGACGCAACAGCGCACGCACCCGTGCCACTAATTCGCGGGGAGAGAACGGCTTGGTCAGATAATCGTCAGCCCCGACTTCGAGACCCACCACCCGATCAACTTCATCGGCCCGTGCCGTGAGCATGATGATATAGACATCGGATGTAGCACGCACACGCCGACACACTTCGATACCGTCTATTTCAGGGAGCATCAAATCGAGTACCATCACATCCGGCTGCACTTGTGCCGTCAGAGTGAGTGCTTCTCGTCCATTCGGTGCTTCATGCACCGTGTAGCCTTCCCGTTCGAGGTAGGCACGAATGAGCTCGCGTAGCGGTGTTTCATCATCTACCACTAAAACCGTCGGCATTGTATCACTCCTGAGCCACTGAAGGCCCCCCCAACCATTGCGCATATTGTGCAGACTGCACTGGCAATGCATCCGCGTCACGAACCCACCGAATATTATGCCACGGAGTTGGTTCAACCTGCAACGATACGATGCGTAGTTCGTCACGACGGAAGTAGGCGATTCGGACCGTGGCACCTGGCACGCATTCTTGTAAACGCGATTTGAAGCGTACTGCGTCAACACGCGTATCGTTGAATGCGATGATTTCATCGAAGGGTGAAATACCCGCCACTGCGGCAGGACCCTGGGGTGTCACCGACGTCACAACCAGACGCCCAGCGTCGGCTTTGACTCGGACACCGATACTGACCGCCCCATCATCGCTCACATCCCAGTGAGTTGTAAGGCCCACAACGGATGCAATGGTAGCATAATCGAAGTCTGCCGTACCGTAGATGTACTGCGCAAAAAACTGCGCCACTGGTTGCGTTGCCACCCCGGCAACCTCGGCAATTAACGCGACCATCGTATCATCTTCGGGGATACCGGGTTGACTGAGAGGATAGCGCTGTTCGAGGAGACGCAATACGTCGTCGAAACTACGCGCACCGGCACTCACATGCCTGATGAACATGTCGAGTGCAAAGGTGACCACCGCCCCTTTGATGTAATACGAAATACTCACATTCGGGCTATTTTCGTCGGGACGATAGTAACGTATCCATGCATCGAAACTTGCCTCTGCCAAGCTTTGTAGTTGCCGTCCAGGCGTGCGTGCCACGCTGTTGATATCATCGGCCAACAGTTCGAGATAGCGTTGTGGTGTAATCAGTCCAGCCCGGCACATAATCAGATTATCGTAGTACGATGTCACCCCTTCGGCCAACCACAATTGACGCGTATAGTTTTCTTGGAAATAGTCGAACGGTCCGAGTGGCGCTGGTCGAATGCGTTTCACATTCCATGTGTGGAAAAATTCGTGGGTAATGAGTCCAAGGACTTTTTCATAGTCACGTGGTTTAGCAAAGCCCCATTTATCGCACAAACAGACCGTGCTATTACAGTGTTCGAGCCCACCATACATACCATCTGCAAGATGCAAAATGAAGGTATACCGTGCATAGGGGATGGTCGCAAAATGCGCTCGCACTGCCTGCACGATACGTTCAATGTCGCGCACAAGTGTAGCAATCTGCTCATTGCCGTGCCCCCAGATTACGACTTCGTGTGGGATATTTTCCACAAAAAACTGCACAAACTGATGCGTACCACATTCGAATGGCGCGTCGTAGAGCGCATCATACGATTCGGCCTCAAACGACCAGGTTGCCACCTCAGCGTGACTCTGTACTGCTTGATTCGTATCGAGTTGCGTTGCAACATGCCAATGTCCAGGAGTAAGAATCGAAATTTGCATCTGACCATGGTATGCGGGCAAGCACATGCACACCGCAGCCGGATTAAAAAAGGCGTGCGTGTCGTCTACATGATTCGTACGGACCGTGAGGTCATACGCATACACGGCATAGTGTACTTCGATGGGTTGATGGGGCTGTGGCACATCAATCTGCCACGTACATTTATCCGTTTTTTGCCAGTTACAAGGCTGACCATCCTGCGTCACACGAAACGATTGCACATGTCGTGCATACTCGCGTACCATGTACGATCCAGGAGTCCACACTGGCATCTTGAGTACCACCACAGATGCTGGTGCTGGTATCGTCAGTGTCACTTCCAAGAGATGGGCGGTGTGCCGCAATGTCGAAATCTGGTAGTGAAGCATTGTCATAGTGTGTATGGGGCAAATAAATGAACAACGAGTGCCGTTAGCTCACGCGGGTACTGTTGAATGCGTAACAACAAGTCCAGTACATCACCGGCCTGTTGGCGACAAGCATACATGGCCTGCGCAAACGGCAACACCCGTGTATCACCGAGGCGGGCACGATATGCGTAGTAATCACGAATATAGCCAATCCGCAAACGGAGCATGCGCGCGCTACCACTCGTCGTGTGGCGCGGATAGTGGAAAAACAGATATTCGTCGAGCATAGCATATGAGGCATCGGTAAGTGATGTCGTGTAATACTGTGCCAAAAACAGCGCAAATTCCTGCATGACCCGGATACGTTGCCGCAGTGCGCCACACCGTGGTTGCGCAGTGGTGCACCATTCTTCGTAGGCACGGATGTGCGCCTGGCTCTCACGCAATGCCAGTTCTATCACAAAGACCGCATCACCGTCTATGGACTTGGTGACATGCTCGGGGGTCACCGTGTGTGCAGCATCTTCGACGTGTTGGGCAGCACGCAATTCGGCGAGCTCAAACGCGGCGTAACTCAGCCCGCCTCGTGTCTCATCCGTGTAGAGCAACGGCGTCGGCCGCAGGGTTTGCATGAGGTGAGGGTAGAGTGGCAAAATGCGTTGCATGGCTGCCGACAGAATTGCAGTGTGGTCTTCATCGGTCTCTGCACGGAGCATCATGCGTCGTTCTTCGTCGTTGAGTGCCTGGAGCAGTTGCACCGACCATGCGTGTAATGCGGGATGGCGATGTGCAAAAAGTGCAACGAACGTTTCACGATCTAAATCCTCGTCGGACCAAGACATGTCATCGAGTGCATCTTCGTCGTCGGCACTCTGTAAGGCGGCCGTATACGGCTCGTCGTCGTCATCGAATTCATTGTTGGTCCATGATTCATCGTCATCGCTGTCTGCGTATTGCACATCGTATACTCCCCGTGCAATGGCATCATCAATGGCGTGTGTATGGTCGAGCAACATATCCACGGGAACGACACGTGGCGTTACGGTATCGTCGTACTGGGTATCAATAAACATGCGCACCGCCGAGTACCGCAAGGCGATGCCATCCCAAAGCCCATGCTGACTATCCACCTTACGCCGCTGGCGCAACAGTTGCTGTAAATCGTTGATGCGCAGGCGCAACAAATCGAGGCGCGACACAACCACAGGTGCCGCAGATTGTGCATTGAGCAGCGATTGCCACGGCATCGGGGGGTATGCATTGCGCCATGGTGCATCTGCATACAATGCCAACAAGCGTGTCTGCACCAATTCGAGGTCGTGCGTCGCATGCCAGTGCGTTGTGAGCTGCGCCGCAATATCTCCGGCAATCAACACGGTATCAGGGATGCGTTGGGCGACACGCCGATCAATGTGCAAGCGCAATTCACAGCGCGATTGCCAGTGAATATGGACAATCAGGTGGTCACCGTGTCGAAACGCATGTGAGGCAAACCATCCGTCCAACACCAACACGTCAGGGCCTTGGGTCTGACATGGACGCGTCGCCGTATCAATGTATATCGGCATATCTTCGGGGACGAATGGTTCGAGCCATTCGCGGAGCACGTATTCGCCGTCAATTGCAAGCTGGTCAGGAATCACGCGAAACACGACGCCATCTACTGCTTGCCGGTATGGGATGTATTCATCCGTTGCAACTGGCACCCAACCGAGTGCCCGTGCATTGGCCGCAAGCAACACGCGCACCATGTGTGCCAATTTGACATGTTGGACCTGGTATGTTGTAGTGAGGGTGGCAACGATGGTCGAAATCGTCTGTACCCCATGCACCACTTTTGCCAAATCCTGCAACGACACCGTGAGTGTTCGTTTAAAGTGCGCCACGGGTTCCTCGTTTCATGCACACACCGAGCTGTGTGATGAAAATTATATCATGCACAGTGCTTAGCGTTCACTACTATCAATAGCGTCAAACACCGCCGTAACAATACTCGCCGTATCAATGTGAAAGTGTTGATAGAGTGCATCACGCGAACCAGATTGACCGAAATCATCTACACCGAGACTCGTCAATGGCGACCCATAAACACTCCCCATCCATGCGAGTGCATGGGACGCCGCATCGTGCACAGTCACCATTGGCATACGACGCTGCTCATCGACGAAGAGCCACGCCAGTGGATCGGTTTCGCCATTTCGCCGCGCCTGACTGTAACGTTCATACAACATGCGTGCACTGACAATGTTGACTACGTCCACGGCAACTCCTTCGTGCCAAAGCTGTGCTGCCGCCGCCAAGGCTTCGGGGATGACCGTTCCACTCGCACAGAGCATCACACGCGGTGCATCGCGTAATTCGGGATGCGTGTCACGCCATGTGGCTAGCACATAGGCACCTGCGAGCGCATGATCACGAAGCGTATCAACACCCATACGAGCGATGGCCGCCTGGAATGGGGCTTGATCGATTGGTCGAGTACTGAGACGCAGATAGAGCGGGCGTCCATGCACACGGTCGAAGCACTGCCTGACGCCTTCGAGTAAATACCACTCCAATTCACCGGCATAGCACGGTTCGGCCATCATCAACTTGGGCAACTCGATACCCACTGACGCAGTAATGGTGGACTGGTGGGCGCCTCCTTCGGGCGCTAATGTGACGCCAGACGGCGTCCCCGCCACGATAAACTTTGCCCCAGAATAGACGGCATAAATGAAGGCATCCAATCCACGTAGTACGAATGGATCATAGACGGTACCGATGGGCACAAGGGGTGAGCCGAGCAATTCGTGCGACAACCCGGCTGCAGCCAGCATCATGAACAGATTCATTTCAGAAATACCCAGCTCGATGTGCCGCCCACTCGATGAGCGTTGCCACTTGAGCAACCGTTGTGCCTCACTCTCGTAGTCAGGCACATCGGTGAAGGGCGTGTAGACACCAAAGCGGTTAATCCAACCACCCAAATTGGTTGATACGGACACATCGGGTGATGTGGTCATCATGTACTGCGCCAACTCGGGTATATCACCGAAACGCACCAGCAACCGGCCAAACGCGTCTTGAGTGCTCACCTGTTGCGGCATACCGAGATCAACACGCTCAGGAATGGGCACAACGGGGCATGGCAGTGGTGCAGATTCTGCACAGCGTTTGGCAACTTCGTCACACATCTGTCCTTCTGGACTATCACTGGCAAAACCGGCCCACACATCGTCGCCATCAATGCCCATTTTACGACGCAATGCTTCGATTTGTTCGGTATTAAGCAACATGGAATGATTAAGCGGGTGGCCAGCAATCGGCAATCCCCACCCTTTAATGGTATAGGCAAAAATCACCGTCGGACGACTCATGTCGCGTTCGACTTCGTCGAAAATGTCACACATGGTGTCCAAATCGTGCCCACCCAGATTAGCGATGACGCCAGGGAGCTCTTCGTCAGGGACTTGGGCTAACAGGAGCGCTAATGTGGCACGGTCGCTTTCGTTGGCATTGAGCAGACGTTCGCGTAACTCGGCGCCGCCAAGGCGAATTGATGATTGATACTCTTCGTTGCTCATGTCATCAATACGTCGCCGAAGTGCGTCACCACCTGGCATGGCGTAAAGTTTTTGCAGTTTGTGACCGTACTTGGCTTCCAGTACACGCCATCCGTTTTGGGCAAACAACTTCTTCAAGCGTGCCGCACGAATTCCCGGCACCACGCGATCCAGACTTTGACGATTCAGATCAACGACCCACACTACCTGCCCGATGCCGTCAAGTGCTTCGTCAAGCAATGCTTCCCAAACGTTTCCTTCATCGAGCTCTGCGTCACCAACTACCGCCACGAATCGCCGTTCGGGTATTTGCGCACTGTGATCTCGCAAAAATCGCTGTGTCAACGATGCAAAGAGTGGTGCTACCACACCCAAGCCAACCGAACCGGTCGAAAAATCTACCCGCTCGGGATCTTTGGTGCGACTCGGGTATGACTGTAGACCGCCGTATTCGCGCAAGGTGGTCAAGTAGCGTTTTGGCAGATTCCCGAGTAAATACTGAATGGCATGAAATATCGGCGACGAATGCGGCTTGACCGCAATACGATCACCTGGTTTGAGGAAATGAAAATAAAGCGCTGTCATCAGGGTGACCGTGGAGGCCGATGACGCCTGGTGCCCGCCAACTTTGGTGCCGTCAATATTTGGACGCACGTTATTGGCATGATGAATCATGTTTGTAGCAAGCCACAATATCCGCTGTTGAATGGATTCAAGGGTGCGCAGGCGCTGCCGTGTCATTTTGGGTCTTGGCACAGATCCTGCCACGGGTGTGTCATTTACTTTCATCGTAATGCTCCTTGCAGCGTCGTTGCAGAAAGGTACTCCCGCACACTTCCATCATACGGCATTTCTCGGCACCCCTGTGTCGCTGAATATTATGATATCGAAATAAACGGCTCAACAAGTTTTCGTTCCCGCTCGATATACACCATCTCTAGTACGTTCAATCATGCCATTTTACGAGTACAATAAGATGACTAGATATCGTCGGAGTAGAATTTATTATGTCACGTAATCAGCTTCTCGAATCACTCACCACCACACCCACGTGGGATATTATCATCGTAGGCGGCGGAGCAACCGGGCTCGGTATTGCCGTGGATGCGGCGAGTCGCGGGCACAAAACGTTGTTACTCGAAGCACATGATTATGCGAAGGGAACTTCGAGTCGTTCGACCAAACTCGTACACGGTGGCGTGCGCTATCTTGCACAAGGTAATATTTCACTGGTCTACGAAGCGTTACACGAACGTGGGCGTCTCCGTGATAATGCGCCACATCTCGTACGCGTTATGCCCAATGTGGTTCCCGCATACAGCTGGTTCGACATGCCATTTTATGGCGCCGGTCTGCTTCTCTACAGCGTGTTAGCGGGAAGACTCGGTTTTGGTTTTTCGCAGATTATCAGTGCTACCCGTGCACTCACACTTGCCCCCACATTGACGAACACCGGGCTCAAAGGGGGGATTATCTACTACGACGGGCAATTCGATGATGCCCGCTTGGCCATCACCCTTTTCCGCACCGCCAGCAATCATGGAGCCACGCTCATCAACCACATGCCAGTCCATCAATTCACCCATGATGCGACTGGCCGTATCAATGGTGTGGTAGCCACCGATAGCGAAAGTGGCGTTAGCTTCACACTCAACGCAAAAGCGGTCATCAACGCCACGGGTATTTTTGTAGACAAACTGCGCACCCTCGACGATCCCGCGGCACGGACAATGGTTGCACCCAGTCAAGGTATTCATATTGTTGTTGACCGATCATTCCTCCCCGGTGACCACGCAGTGATGATCCCCAAAACCGCAGATGGGCGGGTGCTCTTCGCTGTGCCGTGGCACGATTGTGTGGTAATTGGCACCACCGATACACCGATGCAAACTGTCGAACTCGAACCACGGGCGTTGCAGTCAGAAATCGAGTTTGTCCTGAGTCACACAGAAAAATACCTACGCCGACGCCCACGGGCAGACGAAATTTTGAGTGTCTTTGCTGGGCAACGCCCACTCGTTAAAGCGAGTGGTGATGGTGCACACACCAAGTCCCTTTCTCGCGATCACACTATCGTCTTTTCGGCGAGTGGCCTCATGACGATTACCGGTGGCAAATGGACCACCTATCGCCACATGGGCGAAGATGCAGTGAATCGCATCGAAGCGGCTGCAGGACTCACACCACGCCCATCAGTGACCAAGAATCTACGTCTGCACGGCTATAGCACGCACAAAACGCACGATCATTTGCAAGTATATGGAAGCGACACCCAAGGCATTCACGCCCTCATCAATCAGCACGCCGCACTCGGCGAACGGCTCCACCCCGAACTGCCGTATTTGGCCGCAGAAGTCGTCTGGGCAGTACGCATGGAACAGGCACGTACTGTCGAAGATGTGCTATCACGGCGACTACGCGCACTTATCACCAATGCGGCAGCGAGTATTGCGTGTGCGCCAAAAGTAGCACATCTCATCGCCACAGAGCTAGGACACGACGAGACCTGGGAATCTACCCAGGTCTCGCAGTACACGACTCTTGCCAACGGCTATCGCATCAGCTAGGCGCGTCGTTTATTGATTTCGGCGATGAGTGCAGGAACCACATCAAGGGCATCTGCGACGATGCCGTAACTGGCAACACGGAAAATGGGGGCGTCGGCGTCCTTGTTGATTGCGACGATAGTACGCGCCGAACGCATGCCGGCCAAATGTTGAATGGCACCGGAGATACCTACGGCCACATACAATTTGGGACTGACGGTTTTACCTGTCTGACCAACTTGATGCTCGTATGGTACCCACCCTGCATCCACGATTGCGCGTGAAGCACCATATGCGCCACCCAGCGTCTCCGCCAAGGCGGGAATGAGTCGGTGATAGTTTTCGGCATTGCCGAGGCCACGCCCACCCGAAACGATAATACTTGCGTCGCTCAGATTGATGCCACCACTAGCCCGACTATTACTCACCACGTGCACGCCACTGGAAATCCCGTTGACTGCCGCACGTTGGATGGGTGCAGATGCGGCACCGACCTGCGCCTCGGCGTACGTTTGCTTGCGCACAGAAATAACCACAGGTTTGTGTGCATAGTGCCACGTGCTCACCACATTACCGGCGTGCGATGCACGTACCACTTCGACATGGGCGCCGTTGATGCGCACATCGCTGACATCGACGGCCAATGCACCACCACATTCGGCAGCAACTGCTGCACTCACATCACGCATGCGCAATGTGGTGGTCGTCAGAATCATGTCTACCTGCTGGCCTCGAATACAGGCAACTAACGCACTCGTAAGTGCATCAGCGGCACGTGATGCGAGTTGTGCATCATCAATGACAAGCACATTGGCAACACCATACCGGGCAACGTCAGCGGCAAGGGCATCCACCTGATGCCCGATGACCACTGCGGTACTCGTGCCCAGTGCGTTCGCACGTGCGATGATTTCACGATGCGCTGCAGAAAGTGCGTTGTCTGCGGTTTGGTCAATCAAAACCCAAATTGCTGTCATGATTGATTCCTCCCTACAACGCTTGATCGGCAATCAGCCGATTAACGAGTGTGGCAACTTTGCTGGCCACGTCGGCACCTTCGATGATTTCCCCACTTTTGCGCGCAGGTGGTGGCACGCGATCCACGAGCTGTGGTTGATGCGGTAGCGTCGCCACCACATCGGAGACCGCCATAGTGGGGATTTCCGCTTTGGCAAATTTACGCACGCGCAACAACGGCGGATGGCGTGGTTCCGTATCCCCTTTTGTCACACTAATAACTGCGGGCAATTTGATACGCACAATTTCCTGCTCATCCTCGAGTTTGCGCTCGAGTTCGAGCTCCGTTTCACTCGCAGCGACGACACGCGACACGTAAGTGACATGGGACCAACCGAGGATACGTGCAAGCATGGGGGCCATAGCCGCACTATCATCGTCAGTGGCATTGCGTCCACACACAACGAGTTGTGGTGACTCCGTGCGTTTGGCTGCAGCAGCCAAAATAGTAGCCGCTGAATAGACATCATATTCGGCGTCACTATTGATTAAGAGGGCATCAGTAGCACCCATCGCCATTGCTCGGCGGATCTGATCAACCCAATCGTCATGACCGAGTGAGAGCACCGTAACTGCACCACTCAGACTTTCGTTGATGTGTAAAGCAGCTTCGAGTGCATACTCGTCAAACAAATTGGTAATCATCTCGATACCACTCGCATCAATGGACTTTTGTGCGGTAATCGCTACCGTGTTATCACGAGGGACTTGTTTGAGACATACCACGATATTCATGGTTATTCGGCCTCCCACTCCGCCTTGTTGTAGGCGGGCAATTCACAACGTAATTTTGGAGCGATTTCGCGGTGCCCAAGTGCATAATCGGCCTGCAACAACTCTTGGAGCTCCCGGGTTCCTTCATAGATGACTCCGCCACGCGAGTTGCGCAGGAAGCGCTCTACCGGATATTCGTCAGAAAAGCCGTAGGCACCATGAATTTGTACTGCATCATCGGCAGATTCCCAGCTCGAGACCGTGGCGTGCCATTTGGCGAGTGTCGTCTCACGCGTATTGCGACGGCCAGCATTTTTCATCCAGCCAGACTTGTAGACCAGCAACCGCCCCATGTCCATCTTGCGCACCATGTGACTCATCATGCGCTTGACCAACTGATGATCGCCAATCGGCACCCCAAACGTATGCCGCTCTTTGGCATATTTGACGGATGCTTCGAGTGATGCCTGAATCAGACCGACTGCACCCGCAGCCACCGTGTAGCGACCGCTATCGAGTGCCGTCATGGCAATTTTAAAGCCTTCGCCTTCTTCACCCAGACGATTTGCCACCGGTACGCGTACATCCTGCATCACCACACCACCCGTGTTGCCGGCACGCACACCGAGTTTGCCGTGGAGCGGATAGGTGGACAAGCCGGGCATACCACGTTCGAGCACAAAGCATGAAATACCACGATTGCCTTTGGCTGGGTCGGTTTTGGCAAAGACGACAAAGGTGTCTGCGATGTCAGACAGACTAATCCAGATTTTTTCCCCGTTGAGCACATAGTGATCACCGTCACGGCGGGCAGTTGATTCCATGGCACCCGCATCTGTACCACTGTTGGGTTCGGTCAACCCGTACGCACCAATTTTGCGACCCTGTGCTTGGGGTACCAAAAAGCGTTGTTTCTGTTCTTCATTGCCCCATTGAAAAATGGTCATCGAATTCAGCCCGATATGCACACTGGCCACCACACGCAAGAAACTATCAACGCGCTCGAGCTCTTCGCAGAGGACAGCAAGTGCCAGATAGTCCATGCCAGCACCACCGTAGCGCACTGGCATACAGATGCCGAGGAATCCCAGCTTGCCCATTTTTTCGATGAGCGGACGTATGTACGTGCGGGTTTCAGGACCTTCGCCGTGGGCAGCACCACTGCGGTCCCATTCACGAATGTGCGGGAGAACTTCGCGCTCAGCAAACTCACGCACCGTCTGACGCAACATATCGTGTTCCTCGTTGAGGAACATATCATAATTGGCGGTGAAGTCCATTATTGACTCCTTACACTGATAAATACGTCACAAAACCGTTCCTATTATAGCCGATTTTGACATTCACCTGGTATGGACATACATCGTCATTCCCCACAGCGTTACATGGTACACTAGACACACTGTTTTTTGATGGTAAACCGAGGTAGACATGCGACAGGCAATCAGTGTCATTCCCGTTGACGGGATTGGTGAAATCCCAGTCGGCGCTGATATTGCACGCATCATCACCGATGCACTTGCAGCACAACAACTCCCACTCCAACAGGATGACATCATCGTCATCACGCAAAAAATCATCTCCAAAGCGGAAGGTCGTGTAGTAGATCCGGCCACCTACGCACCGTCGCATATGGCACACATGGCTGCCGCTCAAGGCCACAAAGATGCACATTACTACGAAGTCGTCCTGCAAGAAAGTAAACGTATTGTGAAAATGGACCGTGGTGTACTCATCTGCGAGACGCATCATGGACTGATTTGTGCGAATGCAGGAGTGGATGAATCGAACGTGGATGGTGGGCGGCATATCACGCTCCTCCCCGTGAATCCTGACGCATCTGCACAGCAGATCCGCTCCACGCTCATGCAACAGCATGCTATACGCTGTGCAGTCATCGTCTCTGATACCTTTGGGCGCGCCTGGCGCGATGGCCAAGTCAATGTGGCAATAGGAGTAGCAGGCATGCTACCCCTGGACAGTTATGCGGGGATTGACGACCCATATGGCTACCGCATGCAAGCGAGTGTGCTTGCCATCGCAGATGAAATTGCTGCGGCTGCGGAGCTTGTCATGGGCAAAATTGACCGTGTACCTGTGGCCATCGTGCGTGGAGTCACGTACGTGGTAGACACCGATGCAACAGCCCAACTGCTGATTCGCCCAGCCAACAAAGATCTATTTCGCTAAATGGGTGTGTACATGGACATTACGCTACGTGATGCAATGCAACAGCGACAAACAGTCCGCAGATTCAGCGATCAGCCAATATCCGATGCCCAGCGTGATGCCCTGATTGACGCAGCAGCGCTTGCACCATCCCCGCACGGTAGACAACCGTGGCAGTTTGTGGTCATTCCTGCAGGGGTACGACGCCAGCACATCTGCGCGGCGATGAGCACAGTGTGGCAGACACAACTCGCCCTCGACGGGGGTGATGCGTCACAGATTCACCATCGAATTGCTACGTCCAACGAACGCATTACTAGTGCGCCATTGCTCATCATGCCCTGTGTAGACATACAAGTCCTCGACCACTATCCCGACCAAGATCGCCAGCATGCAGAATATCTGATGGCCGTCCAGAGCATTGGATGTGCGATTCAACTCATGCTCCTCACTGCAGTCGGCATGGGCATCGCAGGGGGATGGATGTGTGCACCTCTCTTTTGCCAGCAGACCGTGCGCACTGCACTCGGATTACCAGAGAAGCTCATTCCACAGGCATTGATCCCGTTTGGCTACATGGCACAGCCACCACGTCGTCGTGCGAAACGCACCGGAAACGAACTTTCGCTGGTTCTCAGCGAATGCTGATACGGCACACATAAGTTTGGTAGAATGGAAGCATGTTAACACCACCACTGATTCCCGACATCACACACAAAACAGTCGTCTTCTCAGGCGGCGTGGGCGCAGCACGCTTTCTCGAAGGGCTCATCCATGTCGTCCCCGACGACACCGTTTGTGCGCTTGTGAACACGGGTGATGACATTGAGATGCACGGGCTCCACATCAGTCCCGACATGGACATCGTGCTGTGTACGCTTGCCGGTTTAATACACCCGACTCAAGGATGGGGCGTCGTTGACGATACCGATCACTGCATGCACATGCTCGGCAAACTCGGAGCACCCACGTGGTTCATGCTCGGCGACAAAGATATGGCTTTTCACATACAGCGGAGTGCGCTCCTTGGCGCCGGTTGGCATGCCACCCACATCGCCGAGCATTTTCGCCGTAGTTTGGGGGTCACCGCCATTCTGCTACCAATGACCCACGACCACGTGCACACACACATTGTGACGCCTGCGGGAACACTCCACTTCCAAGAATACTTGGTACGTGACCGCGCCCGGGCAGAAATTCGGGGTATCGAATATCACGGGATTACGACGGCGCAAACCACCTCGTACGTGATGGATGCGCTACGCACGGCGGCGGGCATCATCATCGCACCGAGTAATCCGTTTGTGAGCGTGGGCACCATCCTCGCATTACCGGGAGTGCGCGACCAACTCATGCAGGCCACAGTGCCCCGGATTGCCATTAGCCCGATTGTGGGTGGTGCGGCAATCAAAGGTCCTGCAGTTGCCATGTTGCGTCACGCCGGTGTCGAAGTATCCGCATATGGCATCGCTTCCATCTATCGCGAGTGCATTGATGGCATGGTGATTGACGAAGTTGATGCCGCACTTGCACCACGTATCGCCGAACTCGGACTCAAGGTCTGTGTCACTGATACGATTATGCGTGATCGTGCCACCAAACAACAGCTCGCAACCACCTGTCTCAAATTTATGGCTGAATTACAATGATTACCGCAATCGTACCGTTTAAAACACTCGAAGAAGCCAAGAGTCGCTTGTCGTCGGTGCTTTCACCTGCAGACCGACGTGCCTTAGCACTGGCCATGCTCGACGACGTGTTAACTGCCCTAGCCAAAAGCCACGCCGTGAGCACCGTACTCGTGACGGCAAGTGATGGAGCCGCTCACGCACTGGCTGGTTCACGCAACATTCACTGTCTCACCGACACCGGGGCAAACCTGAACCACTCAATTCAGCTCGTACTAGAACAGCTCGAGTATACGTCACCGGTCCTGGTGATGCACGCAGACTTACCCTTGGTCGAAGCAGATGACATTGATGATTTTGTAAACCGCATGCCCACCGGTGGAATTGCCCTAGCAGGTTCGCATGATGGCGGCACCACCGCCATTGCATGTGATGCAGTGACCCGCATGCAATGGTCGTTTGGCGAAGGGAGCCTCCAACGCCATACCGCTGCAGCTCGTGCTGCCAATATTCCGGTGATCACTGTGCGTGAAGGACCAATCACCTTCGACATTGACCGCCCAGTTGATTTCTATCGCTTGTGCAAAGATCCGGGTGGCAGACAGACTGGGCGGCTTCTGACGCGGCTGGGCATCCAACCACCATCGGTGGTAGAGTAGTAGTATGCAAACATAGGACGCATCAAACGGAGCAGAGGTAGACTATGGGGATTATCGGATACGCGGCCGCACTCGAACAATTTCATCCCACCGAGCTACTCCAGCACGCCGTTTATGCCGAACAACACGGCTTCAAAGCGGTCATGGCAGCAGATCACTTCCAACCATGGGTTCCACAACAAGGACACAATGCGTTTGTGTGGAGTTGGATGGCGGCACTCGGTGCGCAGACACACAACATGACCTTTGGACCGGGGGTCACCTGCCCGAGTTTTCGCTATCACCCCGCAGTCGTCGCACAAGCTGCTGCCACACAAGCTGCCATGACACCAGGGCGATTCTGGTTGGGGCTTGGCAGCGGTGAAGCCCTCAACGAGCGTGTGGTAGGAGGTGTATGGCCAGAAGCACATGTGCGCCTCGCCATGATGCAAGAAGCCATCGCCATCATCAAGCAGCTCCTGAGTGGGAATGTGGCCAAACATGATAACGGCAAGTATTTTACCATGGAGCGGGTCAAACTCTGGACACTACCCGATGCACCTCCGCCAATATATGTGGCAACTGCTGGCCCAATTACCGCGGCCTGGACCGGGCGCGAGTGCGACGGCATTATTACGCCAGGAGCATCCCCCGATAAACTCAAAATGTTACTCGGCAAATTTGCCGATGGCGCACGCGCAGCTGGCAAAAATCCACAGACGATGCCCAAACTCTTGCAACTCCACATGTCGTGGGCAGAAACCCAAGAGGAAGCGCTCCAAAATGCACTCACCGAATGGCCCAACGGGGGTATGCCCTTTCCAAAGCAAGACATCCGTAGCCCGGAGGATTTTGCGGAAATTGCGAAACTCGTTCGCCCAGACAACTTCGTCAATCGCATGCTGATTTCTCCACACATCGAAGAGCATCTCGCATATATTCAACGCTTCGTGGATCTCGGCTTTACGGAGATTCATGTACACAACGTGGGACGCAATCAGGCCGCCTTTATCAAGATGTTTGGCGAACAGATCATCCCCGCACTCAAGTGGAGTCACGAATGAACACTATCCCTGATGCATTCATGGATCTCATCACACGGCCAATTGTGGCGTCACTTGGAACCACAATGGCAGATGGCACGCCGCAAGTTACACCCGTGTGGTTTAGTTATGTGGATGGATTATTTTATGTCAATGCGGCAGCTGGACGAATCAAAGACCGCAACATCAAGGCGCGTCCGTATGTGGCGTTGATGATTGTGGATACAACGCAACCGTATCGGTATGTGGCAATCCGTGGGCCAGTCATTGATATCAGTGACGGCGATATTGGCCAGACCCACATCAACGAACTTTCGTTTCGTTACACGGGCAATAAGACCTACCAATTCGCAGCACCCGGCGAAGTACGGGTTCGCTATACAATACAACCAGCACATATCAGCACCAACGGATAAGCAGTGAGTACTGAACGGGTCAACCACTACAAAACACTGTTGCATGGCAACACACGTCTGTTACGACGCTCACGCCGCATGCGCGCAGCGGTGGCATTGGCACGTGATGCTTCGGTACGTGCGTTAGATGTGTTGCTCGAAGTCATCATGAATGGTGGCGATGGCGAGGCAGTCAACGCTGCTGCGACTGCACTGAGTCAGCATGCTGATTGGCGCCACATCAACATCATTTGTAGTGTGTGGGCGTTGACACGACACCCCACACTCGGCCGGCTAATTTCACAACATGGCTGGATCGCGAATGCGCCTCCTGATGCACGTGTGCTCAGTGCACTGCATATCGGACAGCTCGAGCTCCTGGTGAGTGCACGTCCAGGCCTTCTGCAAGCGTTGATCATCGCCACAGGCGACCGTAATCAATCTATTGCCCAACGGGCACGACGCACATTGCTGGCACTCCAGCGCAGTGACACGCGACAGGCGCTATGCATGCTTGCCGTAGAACAGCACATTCCAATTGCACTCGACATCGCACGTCGGGCCGGATATCTCCCCGACGATACCATCTGGCGTGCGGTGTATCTGCTGTTGACCGACCAACGGGACGCATATCGTGCCGTTGACCCCGATTGCCAGCATGTCATCAAAGCCTATGCGTTGAGTTCACCTCAGCTCCGTGAACGGATTGCACGCGCATTGTACGACGAGCCCAACGCACCACCCATCATGCCACCGTCGCTCGTCTACGTGGCCGACCTCAACGATGCGCAATGGCATGAAGCGGTGCAGTATTTGAGCACGCCACTCAACCATCATGTGGCAGCAGTGGTGGCACGCTATGCGCCTGCACGCTGGGCCGCGCAACTGCTCGTGCATCTCGATGAGGGGGCCGAACCCGCTGCCCGTGCCAACACGATGCCACTGGGCGTGCTCCGCTCCATCGCAGAAACCTGTCTGGCAGGCCAAGAACCTCAGCCACTCAAACGCATGACCCTACGCGCAGGAAATCGCGGCATTCACCAGCTCGCACTCAGTCACAGTGGCGATTTTCTGGCTGCAGCCGATGGCAACGGCGGAGTATTTATCTGGCATCTCAGTCACGGTGGAGCGCTCCCCACACCACAAGCACACCAATGGCCAGTCCGATCACTCATCTTTTCACGGAGCGAACAGTATCTGTGCAGTGCATCGAGTGTGGGTCCGATGCAAATTTGGGACATCCACGGCCACACCGTCCATCACCACTTCGAAGGGCGCATGCCCATACAGCTCATCCCAGACAGTGATACGTTTTTGTCGAGTGGCGAGGAAGCCTTCCACTTCTGGTCATTGCGTGGCACTCATTTGAGCAGCATTCGCACCCCGGCTTCTCGTGTCGCACAAATTGCGCTAAGTCCCGATGGTCAGTACTACGCCGTAGCAGGTTCAGCACCGGCACTCGCAACAATCAATCAAAGTACACCGCGTGATCACGGTATTAGTGTGTGGCGCATGCCCAATGGCGAAATGCTGGCTGGGGATGCGCTCGCACGCTGGCTCGATCGTGGCGACCCGATTGCACGTCTCGATTTACCAGCCGTAGCCGAAGAAGTCGTGTTTAGCCCGAATAGCCAGCTCATCGCCGCCGTTTGTGGCGATGGGCATGTGCGCATCTGGCGGTTACTCGACGGCATGCAACAGCAGTCATACCCCGGTACTGCGCCCATCGTCTTTCTGCATAACGGCACCCAGTTGCTCAGTGGCTCCGCAACTGGAGGCTTCCAGATTCGCCAAACATACAGCAGTGAACTGGTGGCCAACGTGCCATTGCAACACGGAATCCCCAGTGTGATGACGAGTGTGCCCGATCGTGGTATCGTGGTCGGTGGCAGCACCGATGGCACGATTACCATGTGGCGCCTCCATGAATCACTCGAAGCCATAGAACTCACTGCACACGACCATCGCATCAGCGCACTCACGATAAGTGCAGATGGACAGACGTTGGTGAGTGCCGACATTAGTGGCACCATCAACGTGTGGGATATCGCAGTCTGTGATTTAATCAGACGCATTCCACTCCACGTACGCCCAAGTGACCGCACCTGGATTAGTGACGTGCTCAAACAACGGCGCTACAAGAGCAACGAACGCCGTTGGTTGGAATTCATGAATGCGTTGTATCGTACACCGCCAGGGAATCGCCGCGGGTATGATCCGTCAATCCCTGTAGATGTTGGTTCGTTTCGATTACGCCTAGAGTAGGTCGTGTTCGCGACTTGTAGAGGAGAAAACCCAATGACGAGTGCTCCGTTGCAGATGCCGTTGCCTGAAATTGCGTCGCAGTTTAACTTGCGTCGCGACATCGTTTTTCTCAATCATGGCAGTTTTGGGGCATGTCCACGACCAGTGATTGCTGCGTATCGGCGCTGGCAAGACGAGCTTGAAGCCGAGCCATGTCTCTTTTTTGGGCGTAATCGTCTGGGGTATCTCGCAGAGGCTCGTGCTGCCCTCGGCGCATATGTGAATGCAGATGCCGACGACGTGGTGTTCATCCCCAATATCACCTACGGCATGAACATCGTGATTAATTCGCTCAATCTCGACGCCGATGATGAAGTGCTCACTACCAATCACGAATACGGCGCCATCAACAATACCTGGAATTACCATTTACCCCGTCGTGGTGGCAAATTGGTCGTACGAGAGATGCCGATCCCCGTGTCGGATCCCGATGCGTGGGTAGAACATTTCTGGGCAGGAGTCACCCCACGCACCAAAGCGATTTCGATAAGTCATATTACCTCGGCAACGGCACTGATTTTCCCAATTGCCGAAATCATCAAACGGGCACGTGCTGCAGGAATTTTAAGCATCGTGGATGGTGCCCATGTACCCGGACACATTGATCTCGATTTGCGGGCACTCGATCCCGACTTCTATTCGGCCAATTGTCACAAATGGCTGTGTGCACCAAAAGGTGCCGGCTTCTTGTATACGCGCCGTGATAAACAAGACATGCTCGAGCCACTCGTGTGTAGTTGGAATCTCAGTCGGGCCATCATGACCGGATCACGTTATACCAGCCTCTATGAAAATGTGGGCACCAACGACCCGTGCCCGTGGCTTGCAGTACCTGCCGCCATTGAATTTCAACGGTCACACAACTGGCCAGCAGTACGTGCGGCCTGTCACACCCTCGCATCGCACATCCGACAAGAGCTCGCAGGGGTCACCAAACTCCAGCCAGTTTCCGACGAATCACAACAGTGGTGGAATCAGATGGCACTCTGCCCCGTACCGAGTGACGAACGCTTCAACTATGCCCGATTATGGGATGAATTCCAGATTGAAGTACCTGTAGTGCGCTGGGAAGGACATACATTCTTGCGTGTGGCTATTCAAGCCTATAACACGCCCAACGATGGTGATCGCTTGATTGAAGCAGTCAAACAGATTATCGCCAAATAACGAGAATCGTCCACACCCAACCCATTATTTCTTTGCGTACCCCTGCTGAAAAATCAGCAGGGGTACGCTCATTTCCCCCATACGACAACACCACATTTGTTGTCCGCTCAGCGGAGAGTCACTCCGGCAAGTTGGGCAGCGGTGCGCACATAGGTGGCAGCAGCCTCGTATTGGTGTGCCTCTTGGAGATGTTCGAGCATCAACGGCACATCACCGAGTGGCGCCAAGGTACGCAAAATGGCACCATAATCGAGCATACCGAGACCGGGGGCACATTCGGGGAGAGCCACCACAAAGGGCCGTTCGATGCGCATATCTTTGATGTGGCAACTTTTGATGTACGGTCCCAACAGCGCAACACAGTGGCTGATAAATTCGCGGTGCTGAAAGAACCGGGGCACACTGTTTATGAGATTTACTGGGTCAAAATGCACCGCAAATTGTGGTCTATCAATGGCGCGAATAAGTTCCTGATAGACTTCAGGCGAATCAGGGTACATCCATGGCATGGTTTCGAGCGTGTAGTATGTGTTGGTTGGTTTGACGGCATCAATGATGGTGCGCACCGAATCAACGATGAGTGCAAACGTATCAGGATGATAGTTTGCGGCGTCGGGACCGTCCCATTCGGCACCTCGTGACCCAGCAATGTTGACACAACATCGTGCGCCCAAGGCATCTGCGAGAGCCAAACGTTCCTGACACAGTGTCATTGCGGCTGCACGTTGTGTGGCATCCACCGCAATCGGATTACTCCATGCCCCCACTTCTGCTATCACGATATCATGCTGTGTGGCTGCTTGCCGGATTGCAGCAATGGTCGCCGCAGATGCATGTTGGTCAACTGGTGCATATGCAGCACTATAGCCGTGCTGGCGTAGCGTTGCTATCCACGCATCTGGATGAGTAAACGGCGTAAATACGGGACCTCCAAGTCGCATCACATTCTCCTTTTTGCACGGACGACACAGCCATGAGGGATTGCATATAATACAAAGAGCATAGACAGGGACGAGTATTCGTATGATACACGCTATTTCTCAACGTTGGCGCAATCTGCTTACCATTATTGGTCTCATCGCAGTCGTCATTACCGCGACCATACTGCGTTGGCCAACAATTACCTTCGCACTACCCTACACGCCACATCCCGATGAACCATATGTCGTAAACATGATTCTCGAAATGTTTCGCAAGGACGTGCTGATTCCAAGCAACTTCGAACGCCCACACCTCTCTGTATACCTAGCCTATATCTCAGTCTGGATTGGCTCATGGTGGCATCCCATTGATACCACACTTCTTGCCATCCCCACCGACCGGATAACGCTGGTGCCCCAGGCATTCATTGATGCACGCATCGCCATGGTATTCACCGGCGTCGCCAGTATCATGGCCGCATACTGGCACCTCCGTCAACGCGAGTTTACTTGGGGTGCCTGGGTGGGCATGCTCTGGTTGGTATTTCTCCCCTGGCATCAAGAGCAGAGTGGGTTGATTACCCCAGACATCATGGTTGGTTTGTTCACTTTTCTAATGGCAATCTGTGCCTGGAACTATGCACAACAAGCAACCACACTTCGTTTATGGATACTCGCAGTTGTGATCGGCATGGCCACTGGAACCAAATACAACATTGGCGCAGCAATCATGATTCCGGTCGTGATGCAATGGCCGTTACTTCGTGCGCGCCTATGGCGCCCCCTGTTACGCAATGGGCTAATCACCGCGGTGGGCAGTTTACTCGGATTTTTAGCAACTACCCCTGGCATCATTTTGTCGTTAACCGAACTCCAAAACAATTTGGGGTACCAGATGTATCACTACAGTCGCCCCGAAGGCAGCACCAATCCGTGGGACTGGCAATACTACGTGTGGTTTTTCCAGCATCAAGCGTGGCTATGGGTGGGGAGCATCGTCGCACTTGTGGGAATTGGTGTGACCATCAAACAACGCCGACTCGTTGATATCACGTTCCTGATCTTTTTTGCCGTACAGCTCCTCTTTTTTATGTCACGTGAACGCCACTATATGCGCAATCTGATGCCACTAGTGGTCTTCGGCGTGGTCTACATTGTTATCGGTGCTACTTGGCTCATTGACCAGCTCCAGCGCTGGATACGGCCCCACACCGTGCGCGTGGCCGTTGTCTCCATCGCACTCCTCGTACAACCACTATCCCAAGGATTGGCATACTACACGTTCATGCAACGGCCATACAACATGTTGCAGGTAGATCAATTCACCGCATCACAACCGCGTGGAGGCATCATGCTGTGTAGTTTCGAAGCCATCACTGTGGCTGTCACTCCCAGTTGTGACGCCATAGTCACCAAACAACCGGAGTTTGCGGACTGGGAAGGTGCTGGCGTGCAACAAATCGTCATTAATCGCACACAGTACCCTGCGTGGCAGCTCTCCACACCATGGCAACACGTGGCGCAAATACCTGGAAGCAAATCGGGGGGCAACGGAGAAACATACGACATCTATCGTGACGAAACGACTCGTGCCACAGTTGTTGGACAATCAGAAACAACCAGTGACGGGATTCAGATTGACGGCGTACGACTAGGCTATACCAACGTGCGTGACCGCATCACACCACTCTACGCCACACAACGTGTGCAAGCTGGTGGTCAAGTACTCAACATCAACGCGTATTTCACGGTCACGGTACCGGTGAGTGAACCAGGCTGGTGGTTGTTCGTCCATCTCATCGACGCTCAAGGCAACAAAGTCGCCGAACGGGCAACCGTGCCACGCAGCGACTATGCCATTACTACTTGGCCAGCTGGTCAACAGGTCGTAGTCAACGCCGATCTCCCCGTATCACTGCCGGCAGGCGACTATACCCTCGAGCTCGGTTTTTTTCGTCCGAGTGATGGCGCACGCATGATTATCACCAACAGTAGCGAGGGAAGCTGGCGTCTCCCCGTTAGTGTCGTCCCCTAGCGCATACTGAGCCGGGTTAGTGTGGGGATTATCGCCATCCAGACGGCACCGTGCACCATGCTGACTTCACTGACTCCATCGAGATAGTAGAAACGGAGCGGTGCTTCGGCAGTTTCTTTGCGCCACTCAATGTCAAAAACGAGCCCATCTTGGAAGAGTACCGCGCGACCGTTGCCAATCACGCTCACATCCATGCGCCCTTTGGGGTCACCCATAATTCGTTGGCTAGGCACTTCGAGCACAATGATATTTTTGGTTGTAATCTGTTGCTTGTCATTGGCGTCAATAGCTACTTTACCACGCACCGAACGCAGATAGCAGTTACACCCTGGATCGTATCCCCATGCTGCACCTGTGGCTTTGCTCAAAAAGTAGTATGAAATTTGCATGCCTGCGGGGCGCTGAGTAACATCAGCATCCCCCCGATACAGATAGCCGATATCCCCGTCAACAGGCTGACTGAGTGTACCGTCGGCGTTGGTCACTGCCGGTTGCGTGTAGGTGGCAGTATGATTGGCCACATGCACGGCGATACCATCACCACTCGTGTATAAATTATGCGGTGCAACGTTGGCTTTACTCCGATAAAAGGGTGCAGCATGCGCTCGTTTGAGCCCATCAACATCGTAGACCATGGTACTCGTCGCCATCAGATTCAAACCTGCAGGTGAGCCACCCGCATGCACATGTACTGCTTCGAAACTCTGCGCCAACTGCCCGTAGTACAGCCGCGTACTGCGGACAGGACCAATCGTGCTTGGCAGCGCCATATCCGCATTAAAGAGCATCATGAAGCGCGTGATTCCACCTTCGGCAAGAGCCTCAAAGACAATCGCCGCCTGGTTAAATCCACTCTGTGGCACCGCATTGATATGATTATCAACCATGACCGTAATCGGGCGTTTGATGACAGTACCTCGTACCAATATTGGACTCGTCTCTTGGGCTTGTAGAGCCGGAATCATCAGCAGACTGAGACTCAACAGGAGCGTCATTTGTGCAAAAAAACGTGGCATGTATCCTCCAAAAACTCATCATGTTCGTGTGCATTATACCGCCTATTAGACTTGTGTTAGATTTCGTGCAAATGCGTTGACACTGCAGAATAAGCTACCGATAATACCAAATGTAGTAGCCAATCACGTACCCTTTCTAGGCATACTACAGAAAGTGGCATCACCAATGAGTGAAGACGTTACCTTTTTTCCACCAACACCCAATCCCGACATGCACACCCCAGTGACCACCATCACTGCAGCACATACCCTCCCGCTCATCTGTACCACGGCTATCGTCGTCCTGCCACATACCGTCGTGAGTATCCCACTCACCGACGAAAACAGTGTCGCCGTCGAAGCCAGCAAGCAGTATGACCGGCGGGTACTAGTGGCCATCCGTGACCCCGACCAAGACGCACAGGCCGATTACAGTGACTTAATCGCAGTCGCCACACTGTGCAAAATCGAACAAGTTGGACGCATGCCCGGACCAAATGGTGGGAATGCCATCGTTGTACGTGGCATTGGCCGGGTACACATTACCGCAGTCGAAGTCGTAGATGCCTTGCCCATGGTAGCCTATCGCGACATCGATGAGGTGTATGCACTTGATGAGGCGCTCACCAATCTCAAACTCGAAGTGCATGCAGCCATTGATGCGGTTCTCGACCATCGGCCAGAAATCCCTCAAGAGATACGTAACTTTGTGCGCAACATCGAAGACCCGGGCCAGCTCGCCGACAACACGGGATACTCGCCCGATTACACGTTGGCAGAGCGCATCACGTTGCTTACCACGCTCGACATCCACGAGCGCTTGCGCTTTGTGCGCGACGCCTACCGCAAACTACTCAACTTGCTGGAAGTCCAACAGCGCATTCGCCAGGAAGTCGAAGATGGCACGGCCAAGCAACAACGTGAGTTTTATCTACGCCAGCAGTTACGCGCCATCCAAAAAGAACTCGGCGAAGACAGCGAATCAATGGACGACATCGAAGAGTTGCGCCAACGCTTGGCCAACGCCAAACTCAGTGATGTGGCACGCAAAGAGGCCGATCGCGAGCTGATGCGGCTACAGCGCATGGGGAGTAGTGCGGCCGAATCGCACGTGATACGCACCTACCTCGAATGGCTGGCTGAACTACCCTGGCAACAGTACAGTGCTATCCCCATTGATATTGCACATACACGTGCCGTTCTCGATGCAGACCACGATGGCTTAACCACTGTCAAGGAACGAATTTTGGAATACTTGGCCGTCCAGAAGCGTAAACAACAGCAACCAACGACAACCGAGGCCCGAGGACGTGAACCAATTTTAGCGCTGATTGGCCCCCCCGGTGTGGGCAAAACGAGTCTCGGTCAATCAATTGCCAAGGCGCTCGGGCGCAATTTTGTGCGTATGAGCCTCGGCGGGGTCCGTGATGAAGCAGAATTACGTGGTTTCCGCCGCACGTATATCGGCTCGGCTCCTGGGCGCATCATCCAAGAACTACGCCGCGTTGGTAGTGCGGACCCGGTCATCTTGCTCGATGAAATAGATAAACTGGGTAATGATTTTCGTGGTGACCCTGCCTCGGCGCTACTCGAAGTGCTCGATCCCGAACAAAACGACACATTCACCGATCACTACATGAACGTGCCTTTCGATTTGAGTCGTGTCCTCTTCATTGCAACTGCAAACACCGTGGATACGATTCCTGCAGCGTTGCGTGACCGGCTCGAAATCATCGAATTGAGTAGTTATGTTGATACGGAAAAGCAGGCCATCGCCCTCAAACATCTCGTTGCCAAACAAGCACGTGCAAACGGGCTACAAGAGGGCGACGTCACGTTCACCGAGGACGCCCTAACCGCACTGATCAGCCGCTACACGCGTGAAGCCGGTGTACGCGGGCTCGATCGCCAAATTGGTAGTGTGATGCGCAAAGTTGCACATCTACTCGAAGTCCAACCGGATACCGCACTGCCAGTAATCGTTGATGCCGCATGGCTGTTGTCACAACTCGGACAACCACGGTTTCACTACGAAGACCGCGAACAATTTGCACTCCCCGGCATTGCAACAGGCATGGTGTGGACCGCAGTTGGTGGGGACATCATCTATGTCGAAGCTGCCATCATGCCCGGCAACAAAGAGTTGCGCATTACCGGTCAATTAGGTAGTGTGATGCGTGAAAGTGTGGAAACCGCATTGTCATGCGTACGGAGTCGCAGTCGCCACCTAGGCATAGATGCCACCCTCTTTGACACGCACGCAGTGCACATCCACGTACCTGGTGGCGCTGTGCCCAAAGATGGGCCATCCGCAGGGATCACCTTGGCCGCTGCAATCGCATCAGCAGCTAGTGGGCGATTGGTGCGCGATGATGTGGCGATGACCGGCGAAATCACGCTACGCGGACGGGTATTACCAGTTGGCGGAATTCGTGAAAAACTCCTCGGCGCCTACCGTGCCGGCATAAAAACAATCGTGATTTCACAACGCAATCTACGCGATGTTGCTGATGTTCCGACCCATGTTCGCACACAACTTGAAATTATTGCAGTGGATACCATAGACGAGGTATTTCAACTTGTTTTGCGAAACCACCCTGCTAACGTAGGCACCGCATAGCGCTAAATACCCGACGCAGACCACGGAGCCACGTATACGCGTGACTACCGGGTCTGCGTTTCTGTCACGCCGATGCGATACACGTCACCTGCAGCATAATCACTCACATACAAATTCCCGTCAGCATCACTGCCAAACGACGAGATGGAGTAATCGGTGTCCACCAACAGTGTTGCGCCATGCAGTGGATCCCACACCGATATTGTGCCGGCACAAAAGTCACCATACATGATGGCGCCCCCAAGTGCGGGATACACTGGTGGCACCACAGCACCGCCAGTAATCGAACAGTGCCCGGCACTGTGGTCATACTCGGTCACCGGATCAGTGAGCCCTGCAGTAGCACACGATTGCTGTGCATCACGGCAGTGCGCACCTTCACGCTCACTCCAGCCAAAATCCATCCCTGGAAGCTGTGCGAGTGGCACAACATTGAGTTCTTCGTAGCGTCCTTGCCCCACATCTGCAACCCAGAATGTCCCATCTGGACCAAATCCAAAGCGCCACGGATTACGCAACCCTTGAGCGACCACCTCTGGGAGCCACTCGGTGCGCACGGGTTGCCCAGCTGGAATGGCATAGGGGACATCCGCACGACGCACATCGAGACGAATGAGCTTCCCTAGGGGTGATTGTGGATTTTGTGCAACTCGGTCGGGATCATTGCTCGCTCCGCCATCACCGAGACCCAGGTAGAGCAAGCCGTCTGGGCCGAATGCGATGTGCCCACCATTATGGTTAGGGTAGGGTTGTGCGGCCACATAAATTTCTTGTAACGCGTCCACTTGAGGGATACCCGCAATCAGGGGAATGCGAGCGAGCGTAGTTGCCGCATCGTTGACACGGCTATACGTGACAAACACCCATCGTGCTTCTAAATCAAATGCGATACCGAGCAACCCGCGTTCAGACGAGTTGTCTGCGATACGATGACGAATATCGAGCCAATGGGTGCCGTCAGAGAGCACGGTAACGGTGCCACCCTGCTCAATGGCAGCCAAACGACCGTCGGGGAGTGCAACTACCAACCCAGGACGATCGAGGGAACGGGCAACCAGCTCGAACGTGAGTTGCGGTTTGGCCGTCAGCGCAGTCGGTGTATCAGATTGTGTGGTAAATAGTTGGCAGGCACTCAGCAGACCACAGAGTAGCATGCACCACAACGTCATTCGTTTCATCTGATGCTCCTCGCATACGTCGTCATACGATGCGAATTAGCGGTCGTACGGTGGGGTCACATCACGTGGAGGAGTTGGGGTCGTCTTCCCTCCCTGACGCAGTTCGTTGATCGCCCAAAGCAACAACGTGGTCACGCCCGCTTCGTCCAAATTTCCAAAAAACGGCAAATTGTCTGGGATAAATTCGATGAAACCGCCAGTCGGATTGGTCAAGTAAATGACACTGAAAATGGCTGCGATGATTGCCACGAAAGATGGGGCACGTCGTTTAGTTGTCATGAAAACAAACTCCTCCGTATGCGAATGCCGAGGGTTAGACCACAGAAGACGCAAAATTGTTGCACCGTCCACTGCTGTTGATGAAAGAAGTATAATGCGCATGATACATCACAAATGGGGAGATGAGTAGCTATGGAAATGGCCACGCAACGTGTCATGGCAATTTTTGCACATCCAGATGATCCCGAATTCATGATTGGTGGAACCATCGCCAAATGGGCTCGTGAAGGTGCTAACATCTGTTATGTCATCATCACCGATGGCAGTGCGGGGAGCAACGACCCTACGATGACCAAAGACGCACTCATCGAATTACGCCGTCACGAACAACGGGCTGCCTGTGACACAGCAGGAGTACAATCGCTCATCTTTCTCGGCTACACCGATGGTGTTTTACAAGCTACGCTCGAGCTCCGCCGTGACTTGACACGGCTGATTCGACGGTTTAAGCCGACAATCGTCGTTTGTGGCGATCCAACTTCATGGTTTTATGGGAGTGGTTACATCAATCATCCCGATCATCGTGCTGCGGCAACTGCAGCACTCGAGGCCGTATTCCCTTCGGCAGAGACGTTGCCCATCTTTCGTGAACTGCTCGACGAGGATTTACCGCCACACAAAGTACACCAGGTGTGGATTGACGGTCATCCCCTGCCTGACACGTGGATTGACATTACCGCAGACATCGAAACAAAAATAGACGCGTTACGCCATCACAAAAGCCAAGTCGAAGTCGGTGACGGTGAATTCATCAGGAAGTGGGCCGCAGAAACAGGTGCACCGCAGGGAATAACGTATGCGGAATCATTCAAAGTCATGAAACTTGTGAATGAGGAGCAGGCGCAATGAAACCAACTTTTCGCGACCAACTTGACACCACACATGCCTTGATTACCGCACTCCACATACAGAGTGCAACCGTGGAAACTATTGCAGATGTAATCGCATCAGCTGTACTCGATGGACACACGTTGTTTACTTGTGGCAACGGTGGGAGTGCCGCTGACGCTGGACATTTCGCTGAAGAGTTGAGTGGACGCTACCGCACGAATCGGCGCGCCCTCCCTGCACAATCTCTGAGCATTGATGCACTTGCAATTACCTGTATCGCCAATGATTTTGGTTATGATGCTGTCTTTGCTCGCCAAATCGAGGCCCTTGGGCGTGCCGGTGATGTGTTGTGTGTGTTTAGCACGAGTGGCAATTCACCGAGCATTCTGGCCGCATTGGCAGCTGCATCTGCCAAAAAGATGACAACTGTAGCACTCCTCGGCAAAGGTGGCGGAAAAGCACACGGGATGGCACAGCACGAAATCATCATTCCATCCGATGATTCGGGACGCATTCAAGAGATGCACATGCAAATCGTGCACTTTGTCTGCGAAGTCATCGAACAGCGATGCCTATGAATCGGCGCCACATTCTCCAACTGAGTGGTACTGGTTTGGGGATGGCACTCGCCACCGCGTGTGGTGTGGCTCCCGCCATCCGTGTGTCACGTGCATTAACGGTGTGGACGATACAGTACATCATTGATGATGGTTTAGCACGCTGGCGCCGACTGCATCCCGAGATTGCGGTCACACGCATACCAGTACCGGCAGATACCTTTGTGTCACGGCTCGATGCCGCTCGCGCAGGGGGCGAACCTGTTCCCGATGTCGTGGTAGCACCATCAGATATCGTGGCACGATTCAGCCAACCAGGGGTTTGGCATGCGCTCGACGATCAACAATTCCCAGTGGCACAACTTGCTCCTAGTGGTGTAGCACAATGCCGTAGTGAAGACAGTCGGCTACTCGCTTTGCCAGTGGCCGTAAATCCGTTGGGGGTTTGGTATCGCAGCGATATATTGCAGCATGCCGGACTGCCACAACAACCAGAGACCGTTGCCACACAAATTGGCACCGATTGGCAGCAGTTTCTCGCCTTTGGCATGCAAATTCATGCCAATTTGCCCGATGTGGGGTGGTGTGCTGATGCAATGAGTGATGTCTTTACACCATTGACCCGGACGCAAACACCCCTACGCACTTCCGCAGAATTAGCATTTGCCATACGCAGTCAGCATGCTGATTTTGCAGTAACGCGCAGTAGTGGTGCCTGGTTCGATTTGTTGCAACGTGATCGAGTGGCAATGGTGGTAGCGGGGAGCTGGATGCAAGCCACATTAGGACGTACCACGCGCCCAGGTGAGTTTCCGTGGCGCGTAATCGCTCCTCCCAATGGATGTATTGCAGGTGCATGCCTAGCGATTGCCGTCAGTGAAGCATCAAATCAACGCGATGACGCCTTGCGATTCATGCGTGATATGGTGTTTGACGAGGAAACACAGCTCATTGTGAGTGATAATCAACAGTTAATTCCTGCACTCACCAACACGTACACTGATAGCCGGTTTCAACGCATGGAACCATTCTGTGCCGGGCAAAAAATAGGACAACTTTGGACACACGCAGCAAAGACGATGGCAGGACACGCACTCAGTTCACGTTGGGTACAACGCAACGAAGATGCACACACTGTCGTCGCAAACGCCCTCGGTGGAGGCATATCATACCCTGATGCACTCCAACAGCTGTCCGACATGTAGTATCGTTTATAGAAATAAGTATCAATTGATGCATGCATGTTGACAAATTGAAAATTTAGCGTAAAATCGTATATACCATAACTTGTACACATAACCAGTCACGCACGGGCGCACAATGAAGCGATATCGTTGTTTCGGGTATTCGTGTATTCAAGAGTGGTATCAAACGATTATGGTATGGCGTTGACCATACCAACAACGTGGAAGGCGTTGTACTTCCAACGTAGGAGGATGTATTCATGGCCAGTAACGACAAGGCGCTCTCACGTCGCCGCTTCTTGCGCTATGCTGCCGCCGGTTTGGGCGTAGCAGGCGCAGCCGGTGTGCTCGCCGCATGTGGTGGAGCAGCAGCCCCAGCCGAAGATGCCGCAGCACCAGCTGAGGGCAACAAGGTTGTGGTTGAGCTCGATTTCTGGTACTGGGACGGTTCCGGGCAGCTCTGGGCTGACAAGTACAACAGCTTGAATCGCGGTGCGAAGGTGAATTTCATCAACACACCATTTGCAGACACGCACGACAAGCTGCTCACCTCGTTTGCTTCAGGCACCGGTGCACCAGACATCACCACGCTCGAAATCGGTCGCGTTGGTGGCTTCACGGCCAAGGGTGGTCTGGTAGACCTCAAGGCAGCCCCATTCGATGGTGGCAAGTACGAAGCTGACATGGTCACCTACAAGTGGACGCAGGGTTCAACCGCTGACGGTCGCTTGGTTGCCATGCCTTGGGACATCGGTCCTGCTGGCGTGTGGTACCGCACCGACATCTTCGAGAAGCTGGGTCTGCCGACCGAACCCGAAGCCGTAGAAGAGCTGATTTCACACACCAAGGGCAAGACTTGGGACGACTTCTTTGCGTTGGCACAACAGGTCAAAGAAAAGAGCGGTGGCAAGACCAAGTTGGTAGCTGATGCCGGCACCGACATCTACGGTGGCGCTCTTCGCCAGGGTGGTGAAGGTTACTTCGATGGCATGAAGGTCATGATCGAAGAAAAGGCCACCCGCCCCGCACAATTGGCTGCTGATTTCCGCAAGCAAGAGCTCGACGCCAACATCGGTTGGTGGGGTGCTGACTGGGCCGCTGGTGTCAAGAACGACGCTTTCGCCGGCATGGTCATTGCCTGTTGGATGCAGAGCGGTTTGAGCCGTGACCAACCACAAGTAAACGGCAAGTGGCGCGTCGTACCAGCCCCAGAGGCCAGCTACAACTGGGGTGGTTCATTCTGTGCCATTCCCGAGCAAAGCAAGAACCACGAAATGGCGTGGGACTTCGTGCAATGGGCATGCTGTACCGCCGAAGGTCAGAACACCGTGTTCAAGCCAACCGGTATCTTCCCGTCATACAAGCCAGCCTGGCAGGATCCCTTCTATGACGAGCCGGTTGAGTTCTTTGGTGGCCAGCGCGCATACCGCATGTGGGCCAACATTGCCGACAACGTTGCCTCAATCGTGCGTAGCCCGTACGACTTGCAGGCCGACGACATCGTCAATGCCGAAGTCACCAAGGTGCTCAAGGAAGGCAAAGACCCAGCACAAGCCATGAAGGATGCAGAAGCAGCCGCTCTGGCAGCCATCGAAGGCGCACAGCCGTAAGGTGCATCGCTGCCAAGAGGCAACTCGAGGCAGAATCTGGGTTGTATAAAAATTGAATACATGCGCATCATTGCAGGACAGTATGCATGAGCACACTACAATGCAATGATGCGCGCCCCCTGTTCGGTATTGTGGTGACGATCGTTACTGTGATGATTTACCCGTTACTTGAGCGATTTGCAGAGTTTTCTTTGTTGACTTTGACAAATCACGAAAATAGCGTATAATCGCAGTATCACCAGCATGTCACCCCACCCGGTCGTACAATTACATCGTTTGATGGTGTTGTGAAGACAGGTGTTGTGTGCCATGTACGGTGGTAGCAGATAATTTTTGGTATGGAGTCGACCATACCAACAACGCAGAATGCGTTGTTCTTCCAATGTAGGAGGATTTATTCAATGGCCAGTAACGACAAGGCTCTCTCACGTCGCCGATTCTTGCGCTTCGCTGCTGCCGGTTTGGGCGTAGCAGGCGCAGCCGGTGTGCTCGCCGCATGTGGCGGTGCAGCAGCCCCAGCAGAAGATGCCGCAGCTCCAGCCGAAGGAAACAAGGCAGTAGTTGAGCTGACATTCTGGTGGTGGGATGCCGCAGGGCAGATTTGGGCTGACGAGTACAACAAGTTGAACCGCGGTGCCAAGGTGACGT
>CAZMWB010000008.1:0-65141 GCA_964569955.1 uncultured Klebsiella sp.
AGCCACGACGCCCGCAACGACGAAAAGGATCCCTCTATGATGCTCTGCCGCACTTCACGCATCAAGTGCAACAAGAAAGCAACGTTGTGCAAGCTCACCAAGCGTATTCCCAGCAACTCTTTGGCACGGAACAGATGGTGAATATACGCCCGTGAATACTTCTGGCAGACCGCACAGCTACACCAACGGTCGAGTGGCTCGTCACTATCACGACAGGCCGCATTACTCACGTTGAGGCGGAAGTTTTTGCTGGCATCGCGAATCAACGCCGAACCGTGCCGCCCCAAACGCGTGGGACTGACACAATCAAACATGTCGATGCCCCGTGCGACCCCCTCAAATAAATCATCCACATCACCAATGCCCAGCAGATGCCGTGGTTTGTTGTCGGGCATGTGTGGTACCGTCATCTCTACCACATCGTAGATTTGGGCTTTGTTGGCACCGAGGGAGCCACCGATACACAAGCCATCAAAGTCCATACCGCCGATATGGTCGGCACTGGCTTTGCGCAAATCTTCGAAGACACCGCCATGCACAATCCCAAACAACGACTGATCCGGGTTGGGCATCGGGATATCGTGCTCGCCACGCAGTGTTTGTTGGTGATAGGCGAGGCAGCGTGCCTCCCAGTTGTGCGTGCGTTTGAGTGAGCGACGTGTGTAATCGTACCCGGCACGGAAGGGGGGTAATTCGTCGAAACACAAGATGATGTCGGCGCCGATGCCCTTTTGGATTTCGATGCTCCGTTCTGGTGTAAAGACATGGCGGGCACCATCAATGTACGACTTGAAAATCACCGCATCGTCAGTGACTTTGACCATGCCTGGCTGTGGCGTAAACGACCCGCGTCCCTTGACCTCGTCGGCGATACCGCCGTACTTGAGACTAAAGACCTGGAAGCCGCCACTATCCGTCAGAATCGGCCCATTCCAGCCCATAAAACGATGCAGACCTCCATGCCGGGCAATCAGTTCGTGCCCAGGCTGGAGGTAGAGGTGATAGGTATTGCCCAATATAATCTGCGCACCATGGTCGGCGGCCTCGTCAGGGGTCAACGACTTGAGCGTCCCCTTGGTGCCCACCGGCATGAATACGGGGGTTTCGATTGCGCCATGTGCTGTCATAATGCGACCAGCGCGCGCACGCGAATGGGTGTCACGAGCTTCGGTCGTAAACTGGAGCGGCATGTACCTGTGTCCTTTACTGATGTGCGGTATTATCTAGGTGAATGATGTGATTGTCAAACACATCGGTCAATGCACATGTCGTGTACGTCATATCATAGTGTATTTTTCACACTTTCACAATAAAAAAGGAGCACATCATGAGTCATACGCAGCATCGTCAGCACGCTGATGCCCAAGTAGGTGGCATTCGCTGTGGTGTGCTGACGATTAGTGATACACGTACCACCGAAAACGATAGTGGTGGTCAATTGGCACAACGGCTCTTGCGCGATGCTGGTCACGACATTACGGCATATGCCATCGTGCGTGACGAGCCGACCCACGTGATTACACAGGTACAGTCTTGGCTGACGAGTTGCCAGGTGATTGTGACCACCGGTGGCACAGGGATTGCCAAGCGCGACAACACCATAGATGCGCTCGAGCCGTTGTTTGTGCGTCGTTTACCTGGTTTTGGTGAAATATTTCGTATGTTATCGTTTGGCCAAGTCGGTGCAGCAGCCATGTTGTCACGTGCGAGTGCTGGTATCATTGGGCAGACGTTGGTGTTTTGCATGCCGGGGTCGCCTGCTGCAGTAGAATTAGCCATGACGCAACTGATTGTGCCCGAGCTTCGTCATGTGGTATGGGAAACGTTACGCCAAGGACCACTTGGTGCCCAAGGAGTATAAGTATGTTTACTCGGATAGCCCTCGCCATGGTGCGTTTTTATCAGCGGTATTTGTCACCACTCAAGCCACCTAGCTGCATTTATACACCCACCTGTTCAGAATACACCTATCAGGCTATTGCCAAGTATGGTGTTGCCAAAGGCGTGGCGCTGGGTGTGGAGCGATTGATGCGTTGTCATCCCTTTTCTGCGGGTGGGCACGACCCACTCCCCTAACGGCACCACGCAATCTGTGGTATACTATGCGCATACAACGGTATTTACTGTTGTAGATATTATTTGTGCACACATGATGTGCCGCGAACGTTCTCAGGATGGTGTGGCCGATACGGTATGTCAAGATACCGTCCACCACCTCAAGCAAATTGTCGTTTCCTGGGTGTATTACATTGCACGGTGGAGCTGTATTGTTGCTCCATTCCCAGGGATTCCATCCAGCTACGTCACCGGTCGTGTGTGCTCGTTTTTAGGAGCTCACATCGCGTATGTCAGAGCAAACTCGTAACGATGTTGCGGTATTCATCGACTTTGAAAATGTCTATGTCGGTGTCCGTGACAAACTCGACGCTAACCCCAATTTTGAGATTATCATGGAGCGGTGCAACGATTTCGGTCGCTGTATTTTGGCACGTGCCTATGCGGACTGGTATCGCTACCCACGCATTACCAGTGCCCTGTACGCCAACAACATTGAGCCGATGTATGTGCCCACCTACTACTACGACAAAGATGCTGGTCGTACTGGGCGCCCCATCAAAAATAGCGCAGACATGAATTTGTGCATTGATGCGATGCGCACGCTCTTTACCATGCCCGCACTCAAAACGTTCGTATTGGTGACTGGCGATCGCGATTTTATCCCTCTCGTGCATGCCATTCGGCAACACGGCAAAGATGTGGTGATTATCGGTGTTGGTGGGGCGGCATCATCGCACCTTGCGCAGAGTGCTGACGAATTCATCTTTTATGAGCATTTGGTGGGTAAAACCATTGCCACCCCGACGCCGACACCACCGAGCCGGCGCTTTAGTGATATTGACGAGTACGAACGTCCCCGTGAGCAACGTGCGGCTGCGGTTGCTAAACCGGCACGCAAAGCACCAGACGCACCTGCGAGTGATGATGCGGTGTTTGCTTTGCTGGCAACGGCCATTCTCGAAGCGCGCTCACGCAACATGGCTGGGATTGGTTCGTTGCAACTGTTGATGAAAGAGCTCTCCAATGGGGAATTCCGTGTCCAGCAGGTGCGTGATGCCCAAGGACGTCCCATCGAAAAGTTCAAAGACTTTATCACTGAAGCAGCGCGGCGTGGCAAAGTGGTCGTCTCCACGGATGGTGCGGCCAACGAAGTCTTCTTGCCCGGTGAAGATCCACGGCAACTTTCACGGTTGATTGTAGCCCCTGAGAAAGCCTCTGAGCGCAAAGAAGCGGAGCTTACCGCGCCATCTGGGGATTCGAGTGGTGGCGACGCAGGGCGTGATAGTGCCGCCAATAAATCACGTCGTCGTCGCCGTCGTGGTGATGCCACGGAGCGTGATGTCCCCGTATCCACAGATGGTGCTCATCATGATGTGGGTGTGCCTGTACCGGAGCCAATAGCTCCAACGCCTGTTGCTCCAACGCCTGTGGCGTCCACGGACGATGATGCGGCTCACTTGGATGCAGTGCAGAGCGATGTGGCTGCGAGTATGGTGCCGTTCAGCGACGAAGAGCGTGGGTTGGTCAAAGCCATGGTGGCAGCCAGTGATCGCCCGCTGTCGTTCCAACAGATCCACGATCAGCTCCGTGAACAACGCAAGCGCGAAGATGGCATTCAACGCACCAACGAAGAATTGCGTTCGCTCATCAAGATTGCCATTAATTCGGGTGAACTACAGCGCATTGGTCGCGGTAATCGGGTCAGCTATCGGGTAGCAAATACGGGGGGAGCGTCAGTGGCCACACCTCTTGCCACCCAACCTGTCATGGTGCCCACCCCAGAAAGTGATGCCGGGCCAGCACCAGTAGCACCCCCAGCGACGGTGTCCACCGATGATGGATTGGACATGATTGTCACCACTACGGCGACACCCGCACCCCGCCGTCCGCGTAGCAAACAGCCGGTAGCTGCCCACGTTACGCCACCACCTGCCAAGCCGGCACGCAAGCCAGTAGCGCCCGTAGACCAAGGTGGCACAGCGCGTAAAAGTGCAACTAAAACGCCATCATCGCCGTCACGTACAGTGGTGACGCCTGCGGCTGCACCACTGGTGCCATCGCCCCTCGATGAGCCGACGCCGGTCAAGGCATCGAGCAAAAAGGCGGCATCGCCGGTCAAGCCCGTAGCCAAAGCGCCAGCACCACGGCGCCCCAAGAAACCATCGGAGTCGTAGTTATGACGGTCGTCAAAATCTGTGGTATTTCATCACCTGAACACATGTTAGTTGCTGCAGCCGCAGGGGCTGATTATTTGGGGCTTGTCTTTGCTCCGAGTAAACGGCAAGTCACCGTTGAACAGGCGCAATATCTGGTCAAGACGCTCCGTGATGCAGGATACACCACTCCCGTGGTTGGACTGTTTGTGAATGCAAGCGCAGATGCCATCCGCGCAGTAGTACAGGCCTGTGCGCTCGATGTGGTGCAATTGCATGGCAACGAGCCGTATGCGCTCGTTGCCGCATTGCCCAATGTGCCCGTGTGGCGTGCGGTGCGCCTGGCAGGGAGCGAAGACGAAACAGAATGGTTGGCACACACGGATGCGCGTGTCACGTTGTTGGTGGATGCCGCAGTACCGGGTGCCTACGGTGGTACGGGAGCTCGTGCCGATTGGCAGGCTGCTGCCACACTCGCCCAACATCGGCGTGTGATGCTTGCAGGTGGCTTGCATCCCGGCAATGTGGCTACTGCGATTGCCCAAGTCCGTCCATGGGGTGTCGATGTGAGTAGTGGTGTGGAACGTGCCGGTTTCAAGGATAACGGCTTGATTGCTGCGTTCATTGACACGGCCAGAGACGTCACCGAGGAGGCATAATGTTGCGACGTTGGTGGAGTTGGCTCGGTGCTATCATGACCATGGTGTTGACCGTTCGTTTCGTGTTGACGCGCCTGCGTCCCGTCGTACTACGCCCAACAGCTGATGCAACCCACGAGCTACACGGTGGTGACACCGCGTTGGGAATCCGTCGGATTATTGTCAGTGACTTGCATCTCGGTGCAGGTGACCGCATGGATGATTTCAACGCCGATGCTGATTTTGCGGATTTTGTTGATGCCTTCGTAATCGGACCACCAACTGAGCTGATTTTGGCCGGCGATACCTTTGAGTTTCTGCAGGTCGTGTTGCCCGATATCAACGACTTCGAATGGTCTGCACGCGCCGCAGCACGCCGCCTCGAAACCATCATGGCTGCGCATCCTGCGGTGATGGATGCATTGGCCGCATTCATCAAGGGACACGGTAATTATTTGACCTTCTTGGTGGGGAACCACGATTTTGAAATTCACTACGATTCAGCCAAATCGCTTATCCGGCAACGACTCGGCGTGTCCGCAGATGATGAACGGGTGCGCTTCTGTATCCGCTATGCGGGGGATGGCGTATACATCGAACACGGCAATCAGTTTGAACCGTGGAATAGCTTTGTGCGCTTCGAGGGTATCAGCCAGCCATTCGAGCTGGTGCGTGGCACGTTGGCCGTCAAAAGTGTCATCAACCCCCTCGAACGTTCGCCGTTACCGGTGGCGCCGCTTATTGACAACGTCAAACCGAGCTCCGCTTTTCTTTGGCATCTGTTGAGTGTCTCGAATCTGCGCGATTTACAGGTGGTGTCCTTCGTGTTGCGCGGTGTGATGATGTCCATTCGGAGCATGTTGTTGCCACTCACCTACCGCCGGAGCGAAGATGTGCGGCAATCGGCAACCACGGTGCGTCATCTCGAAAATCAGCGTCGGCTCCGCCGTGCTATTGACAGTCTGCATCGTGTCGCAGATCGCCGCCATGATGATGACGACGACATTGTGCCACCGTACCTGATGGCTCACATCGAGCGTGAATCACGCCGGCAATTGCTCCGCGAAGTGCGTGAATTCAATGTTGCGGTGCTCCGTGAAATGGTAAAATTGGCACATACATCTGCACACCACGATACCGTACTCTTTGTGTGTGGGCATACGCACATGGCGCAGTCAGTGATGATTAACGAACGCCAAACCTATGTGAATGTGGGGACGTGGACGGATGTGGTGACCGATATGACAACGGGGCGCCGACAACAGCACCGATGTCCGTTTTTGTGTGTGCAGTATGATGCAATGGGGAATATTTCATACGAGTTTCTGGTCTGGCGCGGTCGTGATACTGCCCCGACCATGTGGGCACCGGAAACGGTTGCGCATGCGCGCCATGAACGACGTACGCAAAACCCTGTGCACTTTGCCGAAGATGGCGTTACAATAACATCATGGAAAGATGAAGGAGATTCACGATGAAGCGTTTGTTCCAACTAATCGGGTTGTTGCTGGTGGCTGGTATTGCGATAGTCGTTTTCCGTGCCACTCGTCAAGAAAGTAGCGCAGAACCGGCTGCCACACCAGCGAAGCGTTCGATTCCGCCACACTTTCTGGCCATTCTCGTTGACCCCGTGGACAAAGCACCGGTCGAACTCATGACCGATGGTGAGGGACAAGAATGGCTAGTGAACCGTGCACGTGGCGTGCGGTATCCCGTCAAAAACGGTATTCCGATGATGCGCATCGAGGATGCCGAAGAGTTCCATGGTTAATTGACACCGTAGAGACAACGCCCCCTGTAGCCATGCTACAGGGGGCGTTGTCTGTGTGTGGCAACCCTATTACCGTGCCACTCCCAGATTCACCAAGTGTTGCCACCCAGGAATAACGTGGTCGGCTTGATTCAATTCCAAGAGCAGACGCGCATTGGGGGCATGGGTGGCAAGTGCGGCAAACACGGCCGAAAAATTGATGTCACCATGACCCGGTGCCCAATGTGCATCGAAACTGCCGTCGTTGTCTTGCAAGTGCACATGGTAGAGCAGATCGCCGTTTTGCCGTATCCATTCAGTAATACTTGCTCCGCCGCGTGCATGGGTGATGCGCACATGTCCCACATCAATGCTTTGACGTACCCATGGTGACGCAAACGCATTGATGAATGTCCGTAAATGGAAGGGATTTTGGTCGAGAATTGTTTCGATGACGATAGTGCATCCACATGCCTCGGCACGCTGGAGCACAGGGTGCATGGTCTGTTGTGCCACTGCAATGCTCTGTTCGAGTGTTTTGGGTTGGATGCCACTGTGCGCACTGCCAAAACTCACAAACGGACTGTGCACGACCATGTGCGTTGCACCGATGGCTTCGGCGAAATCGAGGGCCTGGATGAGCCGTTGTTGTACCACAGCCTGGATGGCTCGGTCACGGCAGGCAATGTCAATGCCCGCAAATGGCGCATGGATGCCGAGTCGCCCCGTGTAGTCGCGTAACTGGATACGTATCTGTGTGGCGAGTGTCTGCCAATCCTGTTCAAAAAAATCCGACAGCGTGGGGTCTTGGATTTCCAGGTCACGGTGCTGGGATACAATCCAGTCGAGCTGGTCGGTAAGTGCATTTGATTTGATTGCAGCTCCCACCAACGGACGAACAGTGGGCATGTGCTCCTCCTTGTAGTTAGTGTTTGGGGGTCAACGGTGAACGCGTAAGTGCGAATAGGCCGATGATACAGGCACAACTTGCCACACCGGCTACAGTGAGTAGTCCCCCTTGGAGATAGACCCATTCACTCCCGAGTGACGAAAAAATGCGCCCGATACCCACTGCCGCAGTCATCAGTGCCATCATGGTACCGCGGGCATATGGGACGGTTTCAGACATCAACGGAAAACTCGTCACAATCGAGTATTCCATGAACGCATAAAAGATAAAAACGAAAATGGCTACGCTCCACCAACTCTGCCCGAAGAGTGCCATTACGATGAGCCAAAAACAGGTCATGCTTAACCCGTATACCACTGAACGTCGTTTACCGATGCGGTCAGCAAACATGACTACTGCGGATGAGCCGAGTAATTCGGCGATGCCAATCAGCACAAACAGCGCCCCAATCATTGCTTCGTCTGCGGCGAGTTGATCTTTGAGCCAGGTACTTTGGCTGACAAAAAACAAATCAATTCCCCCGAATGCAAGCAGGGGAAAGAGTAACAAGAACCACACGTGGCTGGTGAAGACAAACGGAGTGGGGGTGTCAGTGGCGGTAGCGTTGGCATCATGATGGGTGTCCGGTAAGCGCCAGAGCAAAATCGCACTCGCAACGCCGAGCACGGCGAGCACGATATAGGCGAGATCACTACTTTGTTGGTAATTGATGAGGTACATCAGTGGTGCCACGCCGATAATGGCTGAGACCGCCCACACCATTTCAAAGATGCCGATTGCACGGGCACGTTCAGCGTAGGCGCTACGCGCACTGAGATACGACTGTCCGGCAGGCACATAAATCGCCGTGGCAATGCCGATTCCCAAGTACCCCGCAAAAAACCAGATGAAGTCTTGTGCGATAGCACAACAACTCGCGCCGATGACAAATGCCCATATCGCATAGAGCATCATGCGCCGCTCGCCAAAGCGATCGGCCAAGCGCCCACCAACTGGTGAAATGAGTGATGCTGCCGTCTGTACGGCTACAAGGCTGGCACTCTGTTGCAGAGAAATATCGAATCGGTCACTGAGAAAGGGAATAAGCGGATAGATAATCCGAAACGCAGTGGTGGACGCAAAACGGCCTACAGTCACAATCATGAGTTCACTCGGGCGCAGTTGGAGTGTGGTCATTGGGAAACTTTCAAGACACTCAACACATCGTTGAGGTGGTCACGTTCATGTTCGTACATATTTGTGAGAAAAGTGGCGACGGGGGCGTGTTGTGCCCATGGACAGGCGATTGGGCGTTGGAATGCGTCTGCATCGAGTGTGGCGAATGCCCGTACAAAGGCATCTCGGCACTCTGTTGCATACTGAAGTTGGACTGCCAGTGGTAGATGCGCTAAGTGGGCATAGACCGTCGCATTGATGGTGTCAACGCGTGCATCTGCAAAATCAGGCGTGGCATACGGTGCGTGTCGTGCATGTGCCATCAGTGATTTGCACCCCTCGACCTCCCAAAACGCAACATGCACAAGCACATCACAGATGCGCCATGCAGGGTCGCCCGCATACACAATGGTGTTACTGTCACAGTGTTGTATCGTGTCTACGAACGCTGCGCGACACGCGTGCATGTGCTGCAACACCGTGAGGTGTCGATCAGTCATATGGCTTTCGTACTTCTTTCACAAACGAATCCGTGTTCAGTGTAGTATATTTACAGAAGATTGTCATACGGAAAGGATACATCATGGACATTGATATGCAGTCGGTGACCGCACTTGGCATCGGGATTCTCGCAATTTGGTTGGTCTGGAAAGTCATTACTGGACTCGTACGCTTCATCGCTGTGGCAACCATTGTAATCGTGGTGGCCATGATGATTATGCGGGTCATTTAATGTCTGCCACGCTTCGTACCGTAACTGCCACGCGCTATATTACCCCACTCCGTGAAGGTGGCTCATTGCCGGGTCTCGTCGAAGCCGACGACGACGGCATGTATGTCGTCAAGTTTCGTGGGGCCGGGCAAGGCAGTGGCGCGCTCGTGGCCGAGTTGGTCGTCGGTGAGCTGGCACGTGTCTGTGGCTTGCCCGTACCAGAACTAGTATTTATCGAGATTGATCCCGTGTTGGTTCGTTCGGAACCCGACGACGAGGTGCAGGCCTTGGTGCAGGCGAGTGCAGGGCTCAATCTTGCAAGCGATTTTCTTCCTGGCGCGTTGCCATTTGATGCCGCCTTGGTGGGGACAGTTGATTCCGGACTGGCCAGTGCCATTGTCTGGTTTGATGCGCTTATGACCAACATTGACCGCACCCCGCGCAACACCAACATGCTGTTGTGGCATCGCAAATTACATGTGATTGACCATGGGGCCGCACTCTATGTCATGCACGCCTGGGATGGATACGAATCGCGCATCCAGTCACCTTTTAGCGCAATCCGTGATCATGTCTTGTTGCCGGTTGTGGGTGATATTGCAGCAGTGGATGCCCACATGCAGACACATCTGACGCTCGATCGTATTGCCACAGTACTCGATCTCGTACCCGCTGCATGGTGGCCATTGGGGCGACGCTGGCAGCACCCCACACAGGCGCGTGATGCACTCTACCACTATCTCGCTGAACGACTCCAGCATCCACGTGCATTTGTATCGGAGGTGATGCGTGCCCGCACCACACTCATTTGATTACGCCATTATTCGCGTCATCCCACGCCTCGAGCGTGGAGAATCCATGAACGCCGGAGTAGTGCTCTATTGTCGCACAAAGCGCTTTTTGGCTGCGCCAACCTACTGCGATATCCAACGGCTACGCATGCTCGACCCGCACTGTGACGTGGCAAGTGTGACAGAGCATCTTACCCTCTTTAGTGGCATCGCCCGTGGGGAGCAGGCGTTTGGTCCAATTGCTCAGCTCCCTATTGCTGACCGCTTCCACTGGTTGGTGGCTCCTCGGAGCACGATTATTGCCACGAGTGCCGTGCACTGCGGCGTGTGTCACGACCCCGTGGAAACACTCCAGGCGTTGATGCACAAATTGGTCTACTAGACCAATACCAACGCCAATCTGGTAGGGGCGAATCCCATTCGCCTGGGCAATTATACACACGCACGCAGAGACGCAGAGTGGGGTGTGGACATTGCTGTATCCAATTGACGGGGGCATCTCTGTAGGGGCGTCATTGTAAGACGCCCCAAGTGTCTCCGCGTGCGCAACGTCGGTATTGTTAGACGGCAACATTCATTTCGCGCGCCAGCTTGCGTAACGCATCTGGGTTGCGCTGGAGCTTCAAGAAGGCATCAATCAGGTCGTCAACACCCTTTTTGCCTGCACGGAATATCGCTTCGTCCAGATAAATCTGCTCAAAGAGGGCGGCTTGCTCGGCTACGGGCAACGACCATGATTTAGGGTTGAGTTTGTCCGCATACTCGATGGCAACGGGCAACCGCGATAGGTGTGGCTGGAAGAGGGGGTACTGACTCATGGGATCGTAGCCAACCCAACAGCCGATTCCTTCGGCATCGAGTGCTTCGCATACCACGCGATTGGGGACACCCGCAAATGCGGCAGGGTCCATGGCAACGATGAAGCGATAGAACGAAAGTCGCGTGACCCGTTCGTCGAGGTGTAGTGCGCGCACACCAGGTACATCGGCGAGCCGTTCCATGAAGTAGCGTGCATTGGCTGCGCGCTCTTCCATCTGGGCGGGGAATTTCTCGAGCTGTGAGACCAACAGCGCTGCGTTGAGTTCACCGAGCCGATAGTTACAACCAAAGGTGTATTCGCGCCCTTCGGGGTCTTTGGGGCGACCACAGTCAATAATCGAATGGGCGCGACGTGCGAGCGCTTCGTCGTCGGTGAGCAACGAGCCACCTTCGCCGGACGTGAGAATCTTGGAACTCTGATGGCTGAATGAGCCAAACGCGCCGAAGCTACCAATCCCACGCCCACGCCACATTTTACCGGGGCTGTGGGCGCAGTCTTCGATGATGGCGAGACCGTGGCGTTGGGCAATGGCAGTTAACGCATCCATGTCACAGACGATTTGCCCCGCATGGACAGGGATAATGGCCCGGGTACGGGGTGTAATGGCGGCTTCGACGGCTTCGGCATCAATCCCCCACGACCGCTGATCAATGTCTACGACCACGGGGACGGCACCCGCTGCCATTGGCGCATAGGCGGTGGCAGCAAAGGTTAGCCCGGGTACAATGACTTCATCACCCCAGCCGATGCCGAGCGCTTTGAGTGCGACTTCCATGGTGACGGTGCCGTTGACCATCAGAATGCCGTATTTACTCCCCTGGAACGCTGCAAATTGCTCGCAGAATTGCGCATTAAATGGCCCCGGCTCTGGGAAGCCGCCCCACCGCCCACCACGCAGTGCGGCCAGCAGTTGTGCTTCGTCACGCGCATCAAATACGGGCCAATCAGGGTATCCTTCGGGGCGGATAGGGGCTCCGCCTGCGATTGCGAGTTGCTCAGTCATGTCATCCTCCTTGATAAATATGACGATACACCGGATATTCGTGGTTTGCGCATTGAAAGACGGTATCTCTATTTTTACGTATTTTTTGAAATCTGTAAATACGACGGCGTGTTACGGTTGGCGCACTGTCAATACAATCGTCGTACCATCGGGAATCAATGCACCGACTTCTGGGGTGCTGGCCACCACTTGTCCGGGTGCAATGGTATCACAACTGGCACCGAGGACATCACATCCTTTGTAATCCACCGTTGTACCGGTGATGCCCACCGACTCAATCAACGTCACCGCATCTGCTTCGTTGATGCCAACCACATTGGGGATACGCCGATTCGCACCCAAACTGGTGTAGACACGTACCGTATCACCGGCGCGTAAATCACTTCCTGGTACAGGATCGGTGCGCACCACACGATTGATTTCCACAGCAGTATTGTACTCTTCGATGAGAATCACCCGCAGCCCCATCTCTTCGAGCTGACTACGCACGTCATTCGCATTCTGGTTGAGCACTTGGCTTGGGACGCGTGGCGTTGATTTGCCGAGACTCAATATGTAGTGCACCGTGTTATCCGCAGGAATTGGATCACCGGGGGCAGGATTTTGACTCAACACGAGTCCCTCAGCCACATCATTTGAATACTTGGGCTCATCGGCAACGGCCATTAGCCCAGCTGATTTGAGTTGTGCGAGGATAGTGGCTTCGTCCTGATTGCGGAGGTCGGGGATGGTGCTTGCGAGTTGTGCCACCTCGATGATTGCAGTGGGTGTGGGTACTGCTTCGCTGGTCGTATCGGCACGCGGATTGGTGATCGGTGCAATAAACGGATTGAGTGCACCCATCGCAAATAAATAGAAGACGCCGAGTGCGAGGGTGAGGAGCAACAGTAATAACAGAAAGCCACCAAATTCACGCCCAGCTCGCGACGGCAACGGTGATGTGATAGTTGAGCGCTTGGTGGGGACGTGGCGCATCTGTGCGGATATTGATGTGGCAGAGCGTCCCGATGGGGAGACCCGCTGTGGGCGCATAGTTTCGCGGACTTCTGTTTCTTCTTGGGCACGCAACAACTGCGCAAACTCTTTGGCTGTGCTTGGTCGCTCACTGGGGTTTTTGGCCAATGCGCGCATAATCAGCGTCTCAAGACTCTGTGACACGTTGGGATTGTGGCGGCGGATCGGTGGCGGTTTAGAGCCCACATGTTGCAAGGCCACTGCAACAGCGCTATCACCCACAAAAGGCAGCTGTCCGGTGAGTGCTTCGTAGATGGTCACGCCGAGTGCATAAATATCTGACTGTGCGGTGGCCGGTTGCCCACGCGCCTGTTCGGGTGAGATGTAGTCGGCAGTGCCGAATGTGACCCCAGTCTCGGTTTGTGCCGTTGAAAGCCCACTCTTGGCGATACCAAAGTCGGTGATTTTGGCAGTGTCGTCGTTGGAGACCATAATGTTCTGCGGTTTGACATCACGATGCACCATCCCCAGCTGATGTGCGGCATCGAGGCCTTCGGCAATGGCGGCTGCAATCTGGAGTACCTGCTGCACGGGGAGTTGTTTGTACCGTAAAATCAGACTCTTGAGGTCGCTACCGTCCACGTATTCCATGACAATGAAATGCTGCCGATCTTCTTGCCCCACGTCGTATATGTCAACAATACTCGGGTGCCGTAGATTGGCTGCAGCCATGGCTTCGTGGCTAAAGCGTTGCAAGAAATTCAAATCACCCGCATGATGGGGGTGTAAAATTTTGATGGCAACCACTCGATTGAGGCGTAAATCACGCCCGCGGTAGACCGAGGCCATACCGCCATCACCAATCTTTGATTCAATTTCGTAGCGTTGATTGAGAATTTTGGGTTGCATGGTCATATGTTTCGCCACTACTTATACGAACACACGGCGTATTGCCGGATTCGTTGGAGAATGCTCGATGATGCCAAGATGTGCTTCGATGACGCTCAGATTGATGATATCCTCTTGGTTATACTGTAACAGCAATTCTAGCGCCTGTTGATCGTGGGCGTCCTCGTAACGACGCCAAAGGCGTGGTGCATCGAAGCCACTCATACCACTCGTCGTGCGCGCAATGCCCACCATGCTTTCGATGCGCTTTAGACCACCCTTGAATCCACGTTTACGACACACGTACATTAAATCACTATGTGTGAAATCATGCAACAGATTGACGCGAAGTCGCTGTCGGATGACCGGTAAATCAAAGCCTGAACCGTTGAAAGTAACCAGCGTTTGTACATCTGCGAGTGCCGCATAGAGGCTTACATCGTTGATGCCGCCGTCAATGAGCTGTGTCGTCCCGTGGTCTGCTCGATAGATCCCGATAACACTGATGCGTTGATCGAGTGTGGTCTCGATATCGAGATAGGCGCGCATCACAAACTCCTCATACACAGACGAGGGTGGAACAGACACTCTATGCCCATACTCATCCTAGATTATTTGACATTATGACACAGTGTAGTGTACATGTCAAAATGTTGTATTGTCATGCGTTGTGATGCACTCGTCATCAGTTCGCTCCATGGTATAATTTTGTACATATTGTGTTGCAACGAAAGTGAATGTGTTGCATGGTACGCCCGGTTATCCTTGATACAGATCCTGGCATTGACGACGCCTTGGCCATGCTGTTGGCCGTCGCCTCTCCTGAAATCGCGTTACGTGGTGTAAGTGTGACCGGTGGCAACTGTCCACTCGAAGCTGGTTGGCATAATGCACGTGCCGTACTGGCATTGGCACAACGGCACGACATTCCCGTGTTGGCAGGTGTCGCCCATCCGCTGCTCCGTCATCCATTTACTGCTGCGGAAACACACGGCGCAAGTGGCTTGGGGTACGCGGTACTGCCTGATTCACCAGCACCACATGCACACGAACACGGGGTGGACTTCATCATCCGTGAAATCATGGCACAGCCCGGGCAAGTCACGTTGGTGCCGGTGGCTCCCCTGACCAATATCGCCATGGCGATCCGGAAAGCACCCGACATCGTGCATGCGGTGCGCCAAGTGATTATCATGGGTGGAGCGGTTCGCGCCGATGGCAATACCACATCACTCGCCGAGTTCAACTTTTTTGTGGACCCACATGCGGCGCATATCGTCTTGACGAGCGGCATGCCCGTTACGCTCGTCCCCTGGGACATTACCGTGGATGTGATGCTCTATCAGCACCACATTGATCGCCTGATGGCCGTTGATTCACCGGTGTCGCGCTTCATTGCAGCGGCCACGCGCTTTTATCTCGAATTTCATCAGGCGAGTTTTGGTGTGGCTGGCTGTGCCATCAACGACCCCGTGGCACTCGCGCTGGCATTCATGCCAGAGCTCGCTACCACGCAGGCTGTGCGTGTAGACGTGGAATATACCAGTGAGTTGACGATGGGTAAATCGGTTATCAGTTATGTCGGTGATACGACGCATCCACCTCGCGATACCGATATCACCGGGTTTGATAGTACACGCTGGCCCCCTACCTGGCGGAGCATGCATCGTCCGAGCGCGAATGTGCAACTGGTTACCGCGTTCGATACACCGCGCTTTATTGAGCTTTTTGTGACCCGCATGGAGCGATTAGCACAACAGATTCACACGCAGTACTAATGCAACTATTGCCACTAACACGACGTCTATACCACAAGTGAATGTACGCATTAGGAATGCACGCATTAGAAAGAGGGTGCCATGACAACTTCATCGCGTATTACTCGTAGTCGTACTGATCGCCTCGTGAGTGGGGTGTGTGGTGGATTGGCCCGTTACTTTGACCTCGATAGCGTCATCGTGCGTGGCGTGTTTGTGGTGCTCGGGCTTATCAACATGGGGATTGTCGCCATCGTCTATGTGGCTGCCATTGTACTTTTGCCCGAAGAAAGCGAAACCGGTGCAGCGACACAACCGCATCCGGGCTGGCGCTATGATCCGTGGACCGGTGAAAAGGTTGCCACACCAGCTCCTTCGACGAATGGCGCGACCGATGCGGTGACGCCAGTGACGCCAAACAAGACCACTACATCACCCCATGACGACGAAATCTAACTGATTCCAGCGTGTACTCGTCCATCCCCCGCTGCATTATTGGTGCAGCGGGGGATTTATGGTGCGCTACGTACACAGCGCATCCCTAGGAATGGATTGGTCATATTCGGTTGCATACGAAACCGACATGCACAGCGTGCATAGCCGTGAGGATTGACATAACAACCACCGCGAATAATGCGCCGACCCTCACGCTGCATGTCGTTGCGCCCATCCTCGCGGTACGGGTATGGCATATCGAGCGATGCTGTCCATTCCCAAACGCCCCCCGCCATATCGAGACATCCCCATGGACTGGCACCTGCCGGATAGCTACCAACGGAAGGGAGTGCTTGGCACGTATCGCGGACCGCAGCTGCCTGTGCATGCCATGTATCCCCCCACGGGAACTGGCGGGCATCGTGTCCCCGTGCTGCATATTCCCATTCTGCTTCGGTAGGTAAGCGGTAGCGGGTAGCTGTCTGTGCAGACAACCAGTCACAAAAAGTGTTCGCCATCACCCAGGTGACATTGACAACCGGTGCGTGTGGCGTCTCGCACTGCCATTCCCATTGTTGCGGTGGTATGCCACCCGCATTGACAAAGCAGGCGTAGAGTTCGACCGTTGTGGGTACCTGTGCGATGGCAAATGCGGAGAGCGCGACGGCGTGTTGGGGTGACTCTTCGCGGTACGATTCACGTGTACCCCCATAGTGTGTGGCCAAGCGACTTAAGTCACGTTCGGGTGTGCCCATCTGCAATGTGCCAGCTGGAATCGTGATGAATGGGGGGAGTGGCAGTGCCATTTACGACAGTACCTCCCAACTACTCGATCCATTGGTTCGTTGAAATGCGATTTGGACGGGGAACAAATCGCGTAGTTCTTGGATGTGTGTAATCACCAGTATGGTGCGAAACTCTGCACTCACACTGTTAATCGCTTCTACGAGTCGTTCGCGTCCACTTGCGTCTTGGGTACCAAATCCCTCGTCAATGATGAGTGTCTCGAGTGGGCGTCCTGAACGCTTGTGCAGGAGTTTCGAGAGTGCAATACGCAACGCAAAACTAATCCGAAAGGCTTCTCCACCGCTGAACGCTTCGAGTTGGCGGGTCCCCGATGCATCGGATACATTGATTTCAATGGTTTCAATCATGTGGCCAGCTCTGGTCTGCGTATTGGTGGAGATGTGCAGGTGGAGCTGGTTGTCGCTCATCTGTGACAGTATCCGATTCGTCTCTTCTTCGAGGGCCGGTACTGCGTGTTCGCGAATAATCATTGCTTGGATACCACGCCCAGAAAACGCCTTTTCCAGGGTCTGATAGCGCCCGAGTTCTGTGGCAATTTTGGCGCGTTTGTTTTGTTGGTCAACAAACGTATTTTGTGCGTCAAGGGCATGGTTGTATTTCACGGTGAGTTGTGCCACCAAATCACTACGATGGCGCAATTCGCGTTCGGCCTGTTGTTTCATCTGTTGCGGTTGTAGTGTCAAATCTCGCTCAGCGAGGTGGCTGCGCAGGTCGTCCATGTGCTGTTGTAAGCGTTGTTGTTCCGCATCATAGCTTTGGATGGTCTGTGTGAGGGTCTGGAGGGTCTGGTGCACGTCAGCTCGGCGTTGGGTTAGTGCATGGTGTCTTTCGTCTAGTACAGCCAACTCGTTGTACTGAATGCGTACCGCTGCGCATTCATCAATGGACGTCTGGATTTCGCGTTCACGCACCGGGTCATAGGCCAACGTGGCGATTTGGGCATCGAGTGCGTGGAGCTGGCGCTGTGCGTCTGGGGCAATAGTCGCCGTATCACGCTGGTGGAGTGCATCAGCGAGTTGTGCCTCTGCCAATTCTTTCTGTGTGGCTTGTTGCTCAAGGCGTTCCAGCTCATTCTGGGCATTTGCAAGCTGTGCGTCTAGGGCATGATATTCGGCCTGATACGCCAGTGCTGCCTGAAAGGTTGCATCGAGCTGGCTTCGTTGATCGGTGGCCTGTGCGAGTGCTTGTGCATGATCTTGCTGGGTGAGCGCCGCATATTCCGCCTCTAGGGTGTGTTGTTGGGTGTGTAGGCGGGTGAGCTCGTTGCGAGCCCCCTCCAACTTCCCCAACGTGCGCCGCAGGTCGCCGATTTCATCCACCAGCGGGAGACAATCGGCAAGTGCGCGATCAATGTCCTGCAGGGCATGTTTCATCTGCGTGACGCTCCCGTGGAGTGCAGTGTATTGTTCGCGGAGCTGGCCAATCTCTTTGTCGAAATCAGAGACCGCCATCGCATAGTGTGCTTCGTCCATCATGGTTTGACAGGTCGGGCAGGGCTCATTAATCGTCAACAGGGCTTTCTTGTCGCGCATTTCAATGCCACGGTCACGGATGATGTCGCGTTGCGCCTGGGTTGCCGCCAGCAAATCGCTCTGCTGGATGCGTTGTTGGTCGAGTTCACGCATGCGATGTTGTGCCTGCTGGCATTCGTCGAGGCGTGCCATCACCGCATCCCACTGGGCAGTGCTGTCGTGTAGTTCATCGCTCCGTTGTTGGAGCTGTGCGAGGTCGTTGGTGAGGACACGTATGCGTTGAAGTGCCTGTTGGTGTGTTGCAATCTGCGTCTGAAGCTGGTGTTGTTGCTGTTGAATTGAGGCCACATCTGGCGGATTTTCTGCGAGTTTGGCCACACGCTCCGCAAGCTGGTCGTGGCGTTCGCGCGCCGTACCAATCTGGGCTAGGGTGCCATCGAGGAGTGTTATCTTTTGTTGGACTGTTGCAATGTGCACGTCGAGGTCGTGTTGGGCACGTTCGATGGTCGCTCGTGCGGTTTGGCGTTGTTCATTGAGGACATCATACTGTTCACGTTGCGCACGTAGCATCCGCGCGTCAGCTTCGAGTTGTAGGAGTTGTTGGTAGCGTGCCTCAACTTCTGATCGAGTGGCAAAGATGGTGTCAATTTGTGCAATGTCGGCTTCGAGTTGCTGGGCGACTGCGTGTTGTTCACGTTGTTGCTGTGTTGCATTCGTCCATTGCATGCGTATCTGGTGCAGGGTTAGGCTTGTATCCGCATAGGCCAAGAATTGTGTCGCAGTGGTGCGTTGGGTTTCTGCATCTTCGAGTTGGCTGGTAAGGATGGGAATGGAAGCGACTTCCGCTTCGACGTTGCTCATTTCACCGGTGAGCCGTTGCTCATCTTTGCTGAGCCGATCGCGGTGGACTTTGGCACGTTCGCGATACGTTTCGTACACATCAATTTCGAGAATTTCTGCCAAAATATCCCGACGCTGTGCTGGGGCCAACCGGGTAAAGGCATCGGCTTTGCCTTGGCGCAAATATGCTGAATTTTCAAAGACATCGTACGTCATCCCTACCACATTTTCCGTGATAAAGCGTTGCGTTTCGAGGATGGTGCCTTTGGTTATTGACGCCCACTTTTGATTGGTGTCGAGTTGTGCTTGGTAGAGTTCGAGTTTGGACGTACCACGGGCACTCTTGCGATATGAACGGTGAATACGATAGCGACTTTGGTTCACCGCAAAGGAAAACTCCACGTACATCTCTGTTTCACCAATATGAATGATATCGGATTCGGATTGGCGTGCTTTGCCCCATACCGCCCAATGCATGGCCTCGAGGAACGACGATTTTCCGGCCCCATTATCGCCGCTCAACACTGCAATATGGATGGTGGAGAAGTCAAATTCCGCAGTTTCACCACGGTAGCTCAGGAAATTACACATTTTGAGTGTGAGTGGAATCATTGGCGCCTCATTTAATCGCAGTAATCGTTGCAACGATGGCATCGTTGAATGCCGTACTCGTACTCGCCTGCCAGAGTGATGTGAGGAGTTGACGTTGCTGAGCGGCTTCGAGCCGGAGCTGGGTGATGACTTTTTTGCTGTCGGGGTGGGTATGCACTTTCATTTTGTTGAGTAATTCAAATGCGACCACCGTATCTTGCAACACGCCGAGTGCATGTTGCACTGCATCGAGTGTTGTCAGCACCGGGGTTGTTGCTGGAGTAATCACCGATGGAAAGCACTCAAGGATATAGCGTAGGCGTTTGCCACGGATCCGCCACGCATGTAACTCGTGCTCTTCGACTCGATCAAAGGAGTGCGGCAGTGGTTGTTGAAAGGCCACGGTGCGTTCCGCAATGCGTTGTCCGAGCACGTCGCCCACTGGTGTGTGTGGAGTTGCATCGGTGGTCACGGCTGCAGGGGTGCACACGAATTGCGCAAACTCGTGGATGAAGCGTTGGTGTTTGTCGCTCCCAAAGAGTTCGCTGAGCTCGTGTAGAGCGTGCATACGTGTCTGTGTAAGCGCACGCATGATTTCATTGGCAACAGCGTCTACACCACAGATACGCTGGATATTGCCCAGCAAGACATCGCAGTCGCGGACTTCGCCGAGGAAGCGTGCCATTCTGCGAAATCCGCGTTTGTATTGGCTGAGCACTTCTTCGTCGTACACGCCATCCGCACATTCGAGTAAGGCGCGGATTTTGCGCAGATTGACCCGGAGCCGGTGGATTTGGTCTGCATCAAATTCGGCCAGGACATGGGTGCGGCGTACTAGCATACGGCGAAACTGGTGGCGGAGCTGTAGGCGTAACCCCTCACTAAAGGGGAGGTGATTGAGCTGTACCGCCGCCCCATGCATGGTGTAGCTCGGTGCCACATTCTGCGCAACCAGTGCTTCTACTTGGGTTTGGGCTGTTGCATCGAGAGCCAACCAGAATGGCTCAGTATCATGCTGCTGATTGATGATGAGTTGTTGGGCACAGGCACATATTATGCGGTGTAGGGTACTGTCGTCTGTAGGTAGAGGGATAAACAGCGCTTCATCGGCCACACGCTGTGTCCCTTGGAGCAGCGAAAGATGCTGTCGCAGGGTGTGAGTGGTTGGCATTGGTGTTGTGGTCGTTGTGATAAGGCGCATGCCACGGATAAATTTGGGTGTGCTGCCGACCATGCTGGGAACCACCTGCTGGATGCGAGCCATGATGTCGTCGGCGTGTGCGGGAGGAGTGTCTGCTGCGATTTGTAGTTCGATTTCGCAGAATGCCTCTTGTTGGCCGCTCGCATAGATGATGCCCTGATCGAGAGTCAGGTGTGCCACCACCTGTTGTGCATCACAGAGTTGCCGGGTGTGACGCCGATGAATGACATGGATGATGGGCATTAACGTGTGTGCATCTATTTGGTGTACTGCAAGCTGTTGCAGAATGTCCACCGGCCACTGTTGTGTGCTGAGTGGGTGTGTCAAGATGTGCGGTTGTGACGTAGCGTAATGCGCCGTATATGTTATCAGTTGTTTGCTCTGATTGAGTATGGCCACACTGATATGATGACCGTGGTGCGCCAGCGTCATCCCCGCCGTGTCAAGATAAACGGTATGCTGTTGCATGGTTTTTTGGGCGAGGAGCTGATACTGGTCGAGTGTACGACGTGCCCATAAACGCCGTGCTGCGCCTTCGTCAATGACATTCAAGATGAGTGCGCTGCCAACAGTGGATATCGTCTCCATGGCGTACTTTCGTTGACAAGACCAAGTATTGTGATTCTATTATACCGTGATTGTCGGGCCATAGCATATGGGCGTGATACGGCGCTCACATCGCCTTGTGATGCGCTTTTGTGCTGTATCCGACATAGATATCAACTTCATGATATAATGCATCAGAAATGCACAATTCGCTGCGCCAGTGGTGGCGCATTTTGAGTACACACGGAGTAATGTCGGTGAAGGTTACAAGCGAGCGCTTGCCGCGCAGTCTGATGAAGTTGACAGTCGAAGTTGATGCAGCTACGGTTGAGAAAGAGCTTGATCGAGCCGCCCGTACCCTGTCGCAGAAGGTACGCGTCCACGGGTTTCGCCCTGGTAAAGTGCCACGTCCCATGCTCGAACGTCTCTATGGGCGGGCTGCATTGGTCGAAGAAGCCACCGAAAGTATCATCAATGCGAGCTTCTCGCAAGCACTGACACAAGAAGGCATCGAGCCGATTGGGCAAGCGTCACTCGACGATGTCCAGTTCGTGGTCGAGCCGTTCACCTTTGTGGTGCGTGTCCCGGTCCAACCGATTACCCAGATCGGCGATTATAGCGGGTTCCGCCACGAGCTCGACGTCCCTGCCGTGACAGAAGACGTACTCCAGCGTGCCCTCGACGACGTACGCGAGCGCCACGTCGTATTGCGTGAGCCCGAAGCCGTACGACCAGCCCAACAGGGTGATCTGGTCAGTGCCGAAGTTGATGCACTGCGTGACGGCGTTTCCATCAACGGGCGTGAGCCCGGGCAACCTGCACCAAGCACCGATCTCATCCTCGAACAGGGGCGCTTGGTTGCCGGCTTGATGGACGGCATCATCGGCATGACAATCGGCGAAACTCGTCAGATTCCATCTATCATGCCCGAAGATTACTCCGATGAAAAACTGCGTGGTGTTCCCGTGGTCTTTGATGTGACAGTTCGCCGCATCCAAGAGCGCATCTTGCCCGAGTGGGACGAGATCCCCACCCTCGAGAATTTCACGGGTTCTTTCACGGAATTCAAACACAAGACCAGCGATGATCTCGCCAAGAATGCCCGCAATAATGCGGAAACCCGCGTGGTGAATGCCTTCATTGATTTCTTGGTGGCACAGGCTGTATTTGATTACGGCGATGCCTCCATTCAAGTCGAAGCAGATCGCATTCTGCGCAACCAAGAGGCAGAGTATGCGCGCTACGGAGTGACCGCCGAAGCCATCTACAAGCAGATGGGGCAAGACCGCAACGTATTGCTCAATCAGCTCTTGCCACAAGGTGAAGAGCGGCTCAAGGGCAACTTGGTCATGCGTGAATTTATCATTGCCGAAGCCATCACTGTGGGCGATGAAGAAATTGACGCCGAAATTGAGACCATGGTGGGCATGTACAGTGGCGAACAAGCGGACACGATGCGTGCCCTGTTGCGCAACGACATGGTGACGTCGGTGGCCAATGCCGTGCTCGACAAAAAGATGCGAGCCCGCATCATCGAAATCGCAACCCAAGCCGGTGGTGCTCCCAAAAAGAAGAGCAGCAAGAAGGCTGATGCCGAAGCCCCAGCCGCTGATGCTCCCAAAAAGAAGAGCAGCAAGAAGGCTGATGCTGAAGCCCCAGCTGCCGATGCTCCCAAAAAGAAGAGCGGCAAAAAGGCCGAATAGCAGGCAGTTCAGGTGAAATCGAGGAGGTTGGAGATGAATTGGCGTTCACATGTTGATGTAATGGCGCTCATGCCACAGTTTGATCAGTTGGTGCCGACGGTTGTCGAGTCAACCAGTCGTGGTGAGCGCTCGTACGATATCTATTCGCGCTTGCTCAAAGAGCGTATTATCATGATGAGCTCCCCCATCGAAGATCAGATCGCAAATCTGGTGGTGGCGCAGCTCCTCTTCCTCGAACACGAAGACCCCGAACGTGACATCATGTTCTACATCAACAGCCCGGGGGGCTCGATTACCGCAGGACTCGCCATCTACGATACGATGCGCAATATCCGCCCAGATGTAGCTACGGTGTGTGTGGGCATGACCGGCAGTATGGCGACCATTCTGCTGGCCGGTGGCACCAAAGGCAAGCGCTACAGCCTCGAGAATTCAACCGTGCATATGCATCCCGCAGGTGGTGGTGCACGTGGGTATGCCCCCGATGTAGAAATCATGGCACGCGAATTGCTCCGCGAACAACAAATAATCCGCGAGCTGTTGGCTGCAGATACCGGTCAGTCCATTGACCGTATTGCCAATGATTTTGACCGTGATTTGTTCATGAGTCCCGCCCAAGCCAAAGAGTACGGGATTATTGACGAAATTCTCACCCGCGATGCCATGCAACAGCGTGGTGCGTAATTCTGCCAGCTGGCCGAGGCATATACGATGAACAGCAACCGGGGCATCTACAACTGCTCATTTTGTGGGCGTAGTCAAGACGAAGTACAGCGGCTCATTGCGGGGCCACCGCCTATTTTTATCTGTGATGAGTGTATTGCGATATGCAATCAAGTCATCGCCGAAGAACGGCAACGGGCGCAACCAGCCAAGACTCCGCCAGTCAGTGAACGTCCACTGCTGACGCCACACGAGTTACGCGCCAATCTGGATGCCTACGTGATTGGCCAAGAGCGTGCTAAAATTATGCTGGCAGTAGCCGTCTACAACCACTACAAACGTATCCGTGCGAATCAACAGCTCGGTGATGTGGAAATCGGCAAGAGCAACATCCTTTTGCTCGGTCCCACAGGGAGTGGCAAAACACTCCTTGCCCAAACACTCGCAAAAGCACTCGATGTGCCCTTTGCAATCGCAGATGCGACGGCTTTGACCGAGGCTGGCTATGTCGGTGAGGACGTGGAAACAATTCTGCTGCGCTTGATTCAAGCTGCAGATGGCGATGTGGAACGTGCCAAAACAGGTATTTTGTACATTGACGAGATAGACAAAATTGCGCGTAAATCCGACAATCCCTCTATTACACGTGATGTGTCCGGCGAAGGGGTGCAGCAGGCACTGCTCAAGATTCTCGAAGGTTCGGTGGCACATGTGCCGCCAGTGCCTGGGCGTAAACATCCACAGCAAGAATACATCCCGTTTGATACGTCGCAGGTGCTGTTTATCTGTGGTGGCGCATTTGAAGGGATTGACAAAATCATCGCGAGTCGTGTTGCGACGAAGCGCACTCTCGGGTTTGCGGCCACACCCGTAGCCGATACCGCACCCGCAGATGCGCCAACCCTCATGGCACAGGTGATTCCCGATGACTTGCTTAAGTTCGGTTTCATCCCCGAATTCATCGGCCGGATCCCGGTCATCGCACCTCTGCAACCGCTTGACCGCGATACGATGAAACGCATCTTGGTTGAGCCCAAAAACGCCGTTGTTAAGCAGTATCAGCGCCTACTTGCCATGGATAATGTGACGCTCGAGCTCCGTGATGATGCCATCGATGCGGTGGCCGATGCAGCGCTACGCTCTGGCACCGGTGCTCGTGCGCTACGTAGCATCCTCGAATCCGTCTTGATTGATGTGATGTACGACGCACCGTCACATGCAAACCTCGACCGTTGTATTATTACGGCGGATGTGGTCAATCGCCTGCAACCTCCACAGCTTATCTATCGCGTCCCGCCGGATGCCTCCCTCGATCCTACTGGCTGAGTTTTGCCTACTTCACAAAATCGTTTTTTTGTGTATAATTATAGTGTATCGTACGACACACTATAATAATCTCTATGCTGTGATTGTGTCGCATCTTTTCACCGCGCATGTGCGCTTCTTTTTTGGTCGTATACATTACTACAAAAGGTGGTACTACGATGAAGTTAACACGACGAATCACCGGGCGAGGAGACCAGCAGGCACCACGACGCATTCTTTTTGCTGACGATGATCCATCAATTGCGACGTTGATTCAGGTGACACTCAACGGCCCACGGTATGACGTGGTAGTGGTCAAAAACGGGCTTGAGGCACTCAAAGCCTTTAGTGACGGTGCGTTCGACATCGTATTGCTCGATGTGATGATGCCATACGTGGATGGTTTTGAGGCGTGTAAACGCATCCGCGAGCAGTCGGACGTGCCCATTATCATGCTCACCGCACGTGATGGTACGGATGACATTGTGCAGGGATTCGAGCTCGGCAGCGACGACTACATCACCAAACCATTCAAGACGGCCGAAGTAATTGCACGTATTGAGGCAATTTTACGTCGTGTGGATGGAATGAAAAACCGTCAGGCGCCAACAATTGTGCGTGTAGGTGACATTGAGATTGATGCACCGCGCCACCGAGTCACGTTGGCTGGTAACGATGTCAATTTGACCCCCATGGAATTCGAGTTATTGTACTTTTTAGCAGCCAATTACGGTGAAGTATTTGACCGTGAGACACTCTTCCAAGAGGTATGGGGCTATGATTATGTGGGAGAAACCAATCTCGTCGATGTGTGTGTGCGGCGTCTGCGCGAAAAAATCGAAGAAGAACCGTCACGCCCACGGCGTATTCTAACGGTGCGTGGGGTCGGTTACAAGATGGCCGATTTGCCAGCAAACAGCGTGGCTGGTGTCTTTGTGGAGCCAGTTACTGAGCCATTATCACCAAACGAACAGTATAACTTCGGCCGGTAGGGAACCTACAATCAACACGGGCGGTGCCGATCGGCACCGCCCGTGTTTGTGTCCGTAGTATACGCGGAGACCGAGTTATTCGTCGCCGGTGTCTTCGTCACCGGTGCTGTCTGCATCGCTGTCATCATCTTCGAGCATGTCAACGTCAACTCCCACCATGTCGCCGATATCGAGGATGCGCTTCTGGCGCTCGTCCTCATCCTCGGGTTCATCGGCAACCATGGCGACCACTGTGTCGTTGTCGTTGAGTGATAGCACGCGTACACCCTGTGCACTGCGGCCACAGGCTCGGATATCGCTAGCCTGGGTCTTGAGGACGATGCCGTTGCGCGTGATAAAGGTGAGGACCATGTCTGCGCTAATCACACAGGCGGTTGCGATGACATCACCCTCGGCAATGCCCATGGTTGCCATGCCTTGTGTCCCACGCCCTTTGGCGCGGTAGAGTTTGACCGGGGTGCGCTTACCCTTGCCGTTGCGACTGATGGTGACAAGCTGGGCAGTGTCTTTTTCTTTGGTGGTGACCACATCCATGCTTACTACCACATCGCCTTCACGCAGATTGATACCACGTACCCCACTTGCTGGGCGTCCCATTGAGCGTACTTGGGCCTGTTTGAAGCGCAGTGTTTTGCCGTTGCACGTGGTCAGCATGATGTCTTCGTCACCCATGGTAGTGGTCACCCAACCGAGCTCATCGCCTTCTTCGAGCCCGATGGCAATCAGCCCGTTGGAGCGGACCATGCTGTATTCCTCGAGGAGCGTCCGTTTGATTTTGCCACGGCGAGTGGCCATCAGCAGATACTTGGCTTGGCTGTAATCGGGGACCGATAACACCGACGTGACACGTTCTTCGGGTTGCAGGTCAATCAAGTTGACGAGTGGTAGTCCTTTGGCAGTGCGGCTTGCATCTGGCACTTCGTGTGCCTTGAGGCGATACACGCGCCCGCTATTGGTGAAAAAGAGCAAATCGTGCATGGTATTGCAGGTCAGGATGTGACTCATCACATCTTCTTCGCGGGTCGCAGCACCGCGGATACCTTTGCCGCCACGCCGTTGCGTGCGGAAGGTGTCCGGTGATTGACTCTTGATGTAGCCACGGTTTGACAACGTGATGAGCAACTTTTCATCGGGGATGAGATCCTCGTCGTTGACTTCGCCGTTGACACCATAGACAATCTGGGTACGCCGTGCATCCCCGTATTTATCCGACAAGTACTTGAGATCTGCCTTGATGAGTGAGTTGAGTTTGGCCGCGTTGTTCAGGATTTCTTCGAGCTCGCCAATGGTTTTGCGGACTTCGCTGAGCTCTTCTTCGAGGCGTTTGCGTTCGAGTGCGGCTAAGCGCCCGAGTTGCATGTCGAGGATGGCGTTGGACTGCGCTTCACTAAACGAGTAATCGCGCATCAAGTTGTTGCGTGCCGTGTCACGTGAGCGTGAGTCACGAATCGTTTGGATGACGGCATCGAGAATGTCAATGGCACGCGTCAACCCCTCCAAAATGTGTGCCCGGGCACGTGCTTTTTCGAGGTCGTATTCGCTGCGGCGCCGAATGACTTCACGGCGATGGTCAATGTATTCTTGCAACATGCGTTTGAGTGTCATCAAGCGCGGTTGGAGCCCGTGTTCGATGAGTGACAGCATGTTGATGCCAAACGACGTCTGCATCTGCGTATGCTTGTACAACGCGTTGAGGACTTTACGTGGTTGGGCATCCTGTTTGAGCATGATAACCACGCGCATACCAGTACGGTCTGATTCATCGCGAATATCGCGAATCCCTTCGATTTTCTTTTCTCGTACGAGTTCTGCAATCCGCTCTTGTAGACGAGCCTTGTTGACCTGGAAGGGGAGCTCGGTCACGATAATTTGATGACTGTTGCGGTTACCTTCTTCCACATGCGCTTTGGCACGGATTGTGACTTGGCCACGCCCCGTGGTGTAGGCCGCATTGATCCCCTCGTTGCCCAATATCAAGCCACCTGTCGGGAAATCGGGGCCAGGCACGAACTTGATGAGCTCCTCGGTGGTTGCATCCGGATTGTCAATCAGGTACGCAATGGCTTGATTGACTTCACCCAGATTGTGTGGCGGAATGTTGGTTGCCATACCCACCGCAATGCCGTTGGCACCGTTGAGCAACAGATTGGGTAGGCGTGCCGGTAATACCGTCGGCTCACGGAAGGTGCCGTCAAAGTTGTCACGGAAATCAACCGTGTTCTTTTCGATGTCAAAGAGCATTTCTTCGGCAATCGCGGAAAGGCGTGCTTCGGTGTAGCGCATCGCCGCTGGGGGATCACCATCAATGCTGCCAAAGTTGCCCTGCCCGTCAATCAGCGGGTAGCGCATATTCCAGGGCTGGGCCAAGCGGGCAAGCGCATCGTACACCGAACTATCACCGTGTGGGTGCATCTTGCCGAGAACATCGCCCACAATACGCGCACATTTCTTGTACGGCTGATTGGCACGCATGCCCATCTCCCACATGCCGTACAAAATACGCGTTTGTACGGGTTTGAGCCCGTCACGCGTGTCTGGTAACGCCCGCGATACAATCACCGACATGGCATAGTCTAGGTACGCCGTGCGCATCTCGTCAGTGATGCTACGATTGCGTATTGCGCCTACTTCCATAATGTACTCCTCTGTATATCCTGTGGCGAAGATTACAATTTGATGAATGTATTATACCATAAGAATGATGCAAAAAGATAGGGGTGTGTTGCTCCAAATTCACAGAAATTATTCACACTATCACCAGTATTTTTTCTTCGGTCTAGTTCGCATTAGAATGCTACAATATGTCATAATTCAGGACGAACTTCAAATGGTGCTTTTGCTAACGAAAAATAGACTGTTTCTCCCCCTTGCCCCCCCATATACGCCCCTATCATGTAGACATAAAATTATTAACATTTTTCATCTGATAAAATTACAATAAGATTACAACGTATAACGATATGCCTATGCTACATGACAACACCGTTGCTGTTGCATGCATTATTGGGTGTGTGGTAGTCCGCGTACTGCTACTGGAGTGAAATCCAGGTAGTCACAGGCAGTCAATTGATACGTGATGCCTTCGACGCAGCCTTGCACTGCATTGCCCCAATCATCGGGGCGGTGCAGGTGGCCGTATAGGCAGGTGGTGACACCCGCCTGGTGGAACTGTTGTACGAAATCAGTGGCACGGCGGTCAATAAATGGGGGGTAATGTATCATCGCCACAATCGGGCGTCCTGCAGCCAGCTTGGTGGCGTCACTGAGGGCACGTTGCATGCGCAACAGTTCACGTGCATAGATGCGTTGGTCTACCTGTCCATCAAAGCCGGGCATGCCTGGTGCAGACCAGCCGCGGCTCCCGCAGACAACCACATCGCCGAGGTCATAGGCGTTTGCTTCGACCAGCGTGATTGATGCAGGGATGCGATTGCGGATGGGGGCTGCGCGATCCCACCAGTAGTCGTGGTTCCCTTTGATGCAGTATTTGCGTCCAGGGAGTTGATCAATCCAGCGTAAGTCTACCAGGGCATCATGCAATTGCATGGCCCACGAGATATCACCGGCGATCAACACCACGTCATCGGTGGCAACCATGCGGCGCCACGCCGTGGCAATGCGTTCTGGATGGTTGCGCCAGCGATTCCCAAAAATATCCATGGGTTTGGGGTTGGCAAATGACAAATGTAGGTCAGAAATTGTCCAAATCATGCCATTACTCGCAACAGGCCCCTGTTATTCATCATTCTCTATCGTATCATGTAGGGGCGGCAATGCCAAACCAGCGGGTACCCATGCGGGAAGAGGTGCATGAATCTGGATGGGGCTTTCGTGAATTGGGTGAGGAAAATGCAGTTGCCAGGCATGTAAGCGGTGCGCACCCACGCCATCATCCGCATGCCCATAGTTCCGATCACCGACGATGGGTATGCCGCAGGAGTGGGCATGCAGGCGTATCTGGTGGGTGCGCCCGGTATGCGGGATTGCGAGTAGCATGCTGGTATTGTCGTGGTATTGCGCCAGCACACGGAACTGGGTGTGCATCTCTTTAATGGTATCGCCATTGGGCAGTTTTTGGCCGACCTGTGCATGTGGGTAGACGCGAAACCTGCCACGGTCACTTCGCCCATGTCCGCTGATACAGGTATAGTCCTGCCAGTCTGGTACCCCGTGCACATGGCAGATGTAGTATTTGCGTGTACGATGCTGGACGAATAATTTCTGCAGACTGGCATTGGCGTGGGGGTGATGCGTGAATAGGAGTACACCTGTTGTGTCACGGTCGAGCCGGTGTGCGGGATGGAGTGGGGGCGTGGCACCGTGTTGCGCCAATAGTGTAGCGAGCGCAGTACGCAAATGGTTGTTTGCATCCCAGGGTGTGGCATCTACATAGGTACCAACTGGTTTATTGATGGCAATTAGCCACTTGTCATGATAAATGATTGCGTCTGCGGGTAGATGGCATGTTTGGGCATGTGCGGGTATCGTGTGGAGTTGGACGTGCATCCCGGGGAGGAGCATGGCCTCGGCCACTTGAATACGTTCGTGGTTAATCCAGGCGCCACCACGTGCAATCAAAGACTGGGCTGCGGCGCGATCGCCAAGCGTTCGCGCCGCAGTATCGAGGAGTGACTCGTAGTGGGTGGCTATGAGCCGATATGGTCCGTTATGAGGACTGTCGGCTGACATACTGTTTGTGGTAATACTCGCGATATTCGCCACTCTTGATGGGGCGCCACCACGCCTGGTTGTCAATATACCACTGCACCGTCTTGGTGAGCGCTTGATCAAAGGTGTGCCGACTCTGCCACCCCAATGCGCGTAGTTTGCTCGTATCGAGTGCATATCGGCGATCATGACCGGCGCGGTCTTTGACATAGGTAATCAGCGAGTGTGGTTTGCCGAGAATGTCGAGGATTTTGTGCGCCATGTCAATGTTGCGTGTTTCGACACCGGTGCCCACGTTGTACGCTTCACCGGCGACACCCTTGTGCAGGACCACGTCAATGCCTTCACAATGATCGCTGACGTATTGATAGTCACGCATCTGTTTGCCGTCACCATAAATGGGGATGGCGATATCGTCCATGGCATTGGTGGTAAAGAGTGGCACGGCCTTTTCTGGGTAGTGGAATGGACCGATATTGTTTGATCCCCGTGTAATGGTAGTGTGCATGCCATAGGTGATGTGGTATGCATACACGATATGTTCGGCTCCCGCTTTACTGGCCGAATACGGGCTCCGTGGTTCAAATGCGTCTGCTTCGCGTGAGCGATTTGGCTCAGCAATCTGACCATATACTTCGTCGGTGCTGATTTGATGAAAGCGGTTTAACCCCAGTTCACGGGCTGCCTCGAGGAGTGCCCACGTGCCGTTGACGTTAGTTTGTATTACTGCGTCAGGCTGCATAATCGAACGGTCAACGTGTGTTTCCGCAGCAAAATTGACAATGGTATCAATGGCGTATTGCTGAATGGTTTGTTTGATTTGATCCAGGTTGCAGATGTTGCCTTCGACAAAACGGAACTTAGGATTGTTGGCTGCCGCAGCTAGATTCTCGCGGCGCCCAGCATAGGTCAGTGCGTCGTAGACGACGATGTCGTAGTTGTAGCGCTCGAGCATGTAATGCACAAAATTGCTACCAATAAATCCGGCACCACCTGTTACTAACAAACGTTGCATTGCAAATCCTTCACTGTATACACATCGGCATGTATTGTAACACCGATTGTTTGTGCGGGCTACGGTGTTGGGTAGGGATACGGGAACGGACGTGATGTGGCACTCACTGATGGGGTGAGTGATCGTGATGGCGTGATAGAGCGCGTCAATGTTGCACTGCGTGTAAACGTAGGAGTGCGTGTTGCCGTTCCGAGTGGCAACGGATATGGGTACCCACCGGCGGTTACTTCCGTTGGTGAAGGGGTAATTGACGGCGTGCGTGATGGTGTGCGTGTCAATGATGGTGTGCGTGTGTGTGACGGTGTGCGTGTATGTGATGGCGAACGTGAGCGCGTGGGTGAACGCCGGCTGACATCGGTGTACTGGTCATAGACGATTTCTGCCATCTCCCAAGTCATGGCAGTCCGATAGAATGCAACTTCATCCATGCGCCCGATGTACGGTGCACTGGTAGTGAATCCATCCATCCCCAGCCAAATTGTCATCAGTCCAGCAGGTACAACGGTGAAGGTGCTACTGGCAACTGGTGCACCATTCAAGTACAGCGTCGCTTTCTTGTCGGCACCAATACTGCACAGCACATGTGACCACACATTGCTGGGAATGGTGACCACACTGGTCAGGCTGTTGCTGCCAAAGCGACAGAAAATTTCACTGTTTGCTGTGGTACCCATTACAAACTTGTGTGTTTGGATGGGACTCTTTGCCGCAATAACAACCATCTCGTTTGACATGGTGCCCGGGTAGATCCAAGTGCTCGCCACAAACGGTGTAGTGGCTGCAGTGGTGAGTGGGCTTTTGATTTTGAGTGACTGTCCGCTCGCAAATTCCACCGCATTGCTAAAGCGTACGCCACTTGCACCGGCACTCGGGCAGATCTGTGGCGCAACACATGTGGCAGGATTTGTAGCCGCAATCGCATTGGAGAACGAAGTAGCTCCGCTATTTTCATTGAAGAAAAAGCGTGCGCTCATATTGGTACGGAGATAATCAATCGGGAATGGCGTGTTTGTGGGGGTGCGTGTTACTGTCGCAGTACGTGTTGGTGAAATACGCGTGGGATCGGTGATGTAGTAGAGGTAGAGTCCATCAATCTGACTTCCCTCAAGTGCAAAGTTGTAGAGCGATACTTCATCAATGTCGCCATCGTACATGGCACCATTGCGTGTAGCGTTACTCCCAAAGACGCCGTTGAAGAGCCCACGTGGGGTGCTCACTACCGATTCGCTAACTACGAGTTCACTGTTGATGTAGAGGGTGCGTTGTAAGAGTGTCTGATTAAATGTGCAGGTGAAGTGGTTCCAGTTGCCATCGGTAACTGCCGTAGGTGCAGTCGTACGATTGCTCCCAAAACTACAGAAGAATTTACCGCTACTGTCAAAACCAACGATGATGGCCACCGCGTTGCCTTGGAGCGTCAACACGTTCATTTCGGAACCGGTTGCATTTGGTTTGGCCCAGAACGATACGGTGCCACTCCCGAGGAAGGTAAATGGTCGGGCTACGTTGGTATTGTGGCTACCCGCAAAGCGTAGTGCATTGCCACCAACACCACCAGCCACGATTTCGGGACAGCGTGGTGCAGGTGCAGTTGGGGTGCCTCCACAGGTAAGCATGTAGGTCGCATCCACTGCACTCTTGAGAATCATGTTGACACCCAGGGCATCATTGAAGTTGTAGCGACCCATGCGCAGCGGACTGGCGACTTCAGTCATGGTGCGGGTTAATGAAAGCGTTTTGGTCAACGAAAGAGTTCGTGTACGTGTATTTGTCCGCGTATTGGTGGGTGTGCGTGTCGTCGTGGCAGTACGCGTGTTGCTCAGTGTTCTGGTGACACTTGCTGACGGCGTAATCGTGGCCGTGGGTGCCAGCACTGTGATGGTCGTGGATTCGAGCCCACACACGTTGAGTTTGGGGTCTGCATTTGGGTCGCAGGAAACGTCGGGATAGCCCACAAAGTCTTTGACAACGCCAAAGACGAGAGTATATGTGCCTGGCTGTGTGAATTGTACTTTGCCAGTGACCACACGGCTAGCACCAGCCGCAAGAGGCGTACTTCCGATACTCCAACGCCAGGGATGGTCGATGGTACTGCTTACAGGGCAATGTGGTGGCTTGTTTTTGTTGGCTTCATCCCAACCTACATACCCTGCAATAATACGAAATTTGCCGGTGTCACGGGGGAACTGTGTGACGCCACCATTCGTGAATGCCCAACACTGATTCTGCACATATGTATAGTTGGAGTCGCTCGTTGCATAGACCGGCCCATCAATCGATACTGCCTGAGTGATACTCCCACCCCGATAGGTCACATCATCGTATTTGTTGGTAATGGTGAACTGAAACGTTACCGTCTCTCCTGCGTTGAGCGTGGTCTTGTCGGGGACAACTGACAACCATGCACTACTGCGTGCGACGGGAGTAGCGGTGAGCGACGCGGTGGTCGTGGCCTGTGGTACGGCAATCGCTTGGGTATTGATCTGTGCATTTGTTATCACAGTTTGGGCTACGATAACCAACATACCAATAAAAAGCGCCATTAGCACATATAAATGAATTACACGCATGAATCCCGTCCTTAACCACTGGTCTGCATTTAGCCTACCGCATAGATGCATAGAATGCGATGATATGTGGCTGATATGTCACTGCTATATAGATGTCACCATAGACATGATGGTTCCATTTGAAATACGACAATACATAGTATACCGTAAAAGTGTCTATTCGCATAGTCCTAGCGCACCACATTTGCCCGAAATACGGTTGCATCATGTGTCCAATAGAGTTGGTCAGCGTGTGTCGCAAAAAGATGTGGGACATGGGCGCTCAAAAATACAGTGCCACGGAGTACAAATGGATTGCTCCCCATACTGTAGATCGTAGCAGTCCAGGGTGCAGATGCACTGACTGTCAGGAGTTGTAACGGTGATTTGAGCACTGCCAAATGAGAGACTGGTAGGTTCTGTTGCGAAATTCGTGTAATTGCCGTATTGGTCATATTGTATTGGTAGCGAGCCACACTCGTGCCATCACTCGCATAGAGGATGTTGAGTGGGGTCATATTCACCACGTTGGGCTCTGCGACAACTTGTTGGATTGGTTTGGTGAGTGGCACAAGTGGACCTGCCGCAAGTTTGCCATTTTGCACGCGTATTGACTGCAGGTACCCTGTATTGGTTGCAGTTCGTCCTGTCACAATTACACCAAATTCACCCGTATCGCTGTTGACGAGAGCAGTCACAGGTCCAGCCATTGTGAGTCGTGTCGGCAGGGCATAGATAATCGGGGCATTCACCAACATGAGGAGCTCTGTCCGTGTCAATGCTGTGCCTGTCACCGGTTGTGATACTGCGAGCGTGATGTAGCGGCCATTGACACTAATCGCGTGTGGCAATACCGCAGAGACACCCGTCCAGTATCCGGTTTCACGTGGTGGCATCTGCGACACATCGAAGCGTTGCACGTATATCGTGTTCCAGGTGAGTTGGCCTACCACAAAAAGTTGATTGGCATCGAGGTGGTTGACGTGCATGGCATAGGCATGACTGCCATCGAGTGGCATGCTACACAGACTCGCCAATGTGGCGGGATCGAGGCAGGTGAGGATCGGGGTATGCGTGTTGAGTGCAAAAATTGCCTGCGGTGCCGCAATCAGATGACTAATCGTACTGCTCAACGTTGATGAGATGACATTGCTCTGGTCAATCACGGGGAGCTGTGTAATCGTGGCTGTGTGTGTTGCGGTGGCCGTGCGTGTTGCCGTGCTCGTGCGCGTAGGTGTCAGCGTGCGCGTAGGTGTCAGCGTGCGTGTGGGAGTCTGTGTGCGTGTGGGGCTCGCCGTAGGACTCATCGTGGCGGTGCGAGTAGGTGAGCGCAAGCTGGCTTCGGCTGTTGCCGTACGACGATCTGCGATTTGGGTCGCATTAGCGGCGATCATGGCTGCAGTCGCTGTTAGCGCATTGCTCCGTATTGTAGCCACATAGGCCTGCTTGCTGGCCGTTGCGGCAGCGTGTGTGGCCTGTATCTGTTGACGTTTGTGCACCGTAGCGGTGAGATTTGCGCCACGGGTCTGTACAAGTGCTGTTTGCTGTTGCCGAGTATTGGTGGCTTGTAATTGTCGTAATGCTAGCGTGGTCGCAGTCCGTTGCGTGTTGGCGATTTGTGTGGCATCACGCCATGCACTCACGGTTTGCATGATGGCGATGCGTGTCAGGGATGGTAGCGGAGTAGATGTGCGTGTTGCACTGCGTACCGGACTCCCGGCGGCACGTTCGGCGGTGGCAGTGAACCGATCGGCCACACTACTCGCAGTTGCTGCGGGTGCAGCGGTCATGGTCGCTACCTGTGCCGTCTGCAATGCGCCTTGGTACGCTTGAATCGTTGCCGTGCTGTTGCTGATACGGGTACGAATGTTGTTGGCCACCGTAGGTGATGCGGTGGGGCGTACCACCACGTTGATAGTGATTGGGCGAAGCTGGCAGACCCCCAAGTTGCTCGTGGGGGCACACGTTTGATCGGGGTAGCCGATCCAGTCTTTGACTAGGCCGAAGTAAATCGTGTAGCGTCCCACATTGTCGAACTGGATGCGTCCGATAACGTCTCGGGTGGCACCAGCAGCCAGTGGTGCATTGCCGATACTCCAGCGCCAAGGATGATTGATGGTCGAGGTAATCGGGCATTTCACGGCATCAGTCGCATACTGACTGTCCCAATTCGCCATTCCTGCCATGATGCGAAACCGTGTATTTGCTGCAGTGGATTGTGCTGGTTTATCAAACATAATCGTGCCTGTGCCATCTCGTTTGGCCCAGCATTCATCGTATTTGTAGGTATGCGCAGTATCTGATTGACTAAATGTAAATGCGGCACCGCTAATCGCAGTGCTGTTGTAGTTGTTGCGCACACTTACCGTGAATTCAGCGGCATCACCGGCATAAATCGTTGTAGATTGGGCGCGTACACTTGCAATCCACTCCGCATTGATGATGCCGGCCATGGTGGTGCGTACGCTGGGGAGTAACCCGTAGAGTACATCACCGGGACAGGTGGTCGAGCCGATATCGCGATGACCTACGATCGTGTTGAGCGTAACGTTTTTGGGGGCGTAGTGTGTGCTGGTGTCGGGTGTGATTTCGTAGCTGGTCATCAGCCACGCCAAGAGACTTTTGAGGGCATTTTGGGCTGATGTGGTGGGTGCCACGCCACTAAATGTCCCCATCATGGAGATGCCGATGGTGGCACGGTTGTACCCGAGTACGTGTGCGCCATCAATCACCGTCCCATCATTGGGCCGTACGCCGGTGAAGCGCCCTTCGTAGATGACACCGTTAGGGTCAATGAGGAAGTGATAGCCGATATCCCCCCAATCACGTGTGATGGTGTGATACCCCCAAATCGAGCGCACCCGTGACGCCCAATCACTGGTGAGGGGGTCGTTGGGTGTGGCAGTGTGATGTATCACAATATGTGTCGGTGGCACGATTTCACTGGCAGTCGGCATCCAGGTTGCTTCGGTGGTTTCGCCAGCCAGCGCACGCGTATCCCAGCGTACCACCGTACTTCCACCCCACATGCTACGCGTTACAATCGGTGGTTTGCTCCCATTTGGTGTTGCAAGCCCAGCGGTTGGCAGGAGCAGGCGGGGGGCATCGAGGAGTTCGCTACTAAACGTGATGGCCCGTACATAGTCAACATAACTGGTATTTTCGGTCGTTGTTTCGATACTGAGTTGCCAGGCATCTGCAGGCGTCTCTACCGTCCACATCGTACTACTGAAGAGAGTGTCAGGATCCGTTTCTTCGCGGAATTCTTCGTTGTCGCTGAGGGGTAACCATGCAGACCACGTATCGTCTGCACGGGTGCGTAGCGAAAGGCGTAGTGCGCGCGCATCACCGATGACGTGCCACTTGATGATGATACTGGTAAATGGATTGGCAACTTCCACGGCATCGAGCACCCGGCTCTGCGTATCGTGTGCCTGTGGCGTGGCGTCTGCGGCCACGAGCACAATGGTATGTTCATCAACGGGCTGTTGCGTAGCAGCTACCGCACGGTATGGTGCAGGTAGCATACACAGACCAACGATGAGACTTGTAGCGATGAGCAAAACAGCGAAACGCGACATACGACAACCCTTAGCACGGAAGCATATTTGCTCTACTGACGAGGGCGAACCATGAAATAGTTCCATTCGATAGTATACTAAATGCAACTGTGAGACAACGATAAGGTACTGATTTTTTCATGACAACACCGTTCCAGACGATACTGGCCGTCGAAACATCATGCGACGAAACTGCCGCGGCCGTGGTACACGCGGGACGCACCATCGTAGCAAACGTAGTTGCGTCACAGGTTGACATACATCGGCGCTACGGTGGCGTCGTTCCCGAGGTCGCATCGCGGCAGCACATCCTCAGTGTGACGCAGGTCATTCGCGAGGCTATTGCCCAGACACCGCACGGCTGGGACGACATTGACGCCGTTGCAGCCACCTACGGTCCGGGTCTTTCTGGAGCCCTGTTGACGGGGCTCAACACCGCCAAAACGGTGGCATGGGCACGAGGATTACCGTTCTTGGCCGTTAATCACGTTGAAGCGCACATTTATGCAGCCTGGTTGAGTAGCGGTGCGCCACCCGTCTTTCCGTGTGTGGCACTCATCGTGTCTGGCGGGCATACCATGTTGGTGCTCCTCCACGACCATGGGCAGGCGCAGCGCCTGGGTGGCACACTCGACGATGCTGCAGGCGAAGCCTTCGACAAGGTGGCACGCCTACTCGATTTGGGTTTCCCTGGTGGACCTGCCATCCAACAGCATGCGCTAGCTCCCACACATTCTGAACGCTTGCCACGGGCCTGGTTACACGGCACATACGATTTTTCGTTTAGTGGGCTGAAAACCGCAGTGTTACACCAGATGCAGGCTGCCACGGCGTCCCTCGGTGCGGGGACACCCGCATTCACGCAGCGGCAACGCGAACTCGCCTACCTCTTCCAAGAGTCTGTGGTTGACATATTGACTAAAAAAACACGCCAAGCAGTGTTGGCACACGGTGCCAAGGCGGTGGTTCTTGCCGGTGGGGTTGCTGCTAATGCGCGTTTACGCGAGGTGATGCGTAACCGTATGCCGGTACCCGTGCATGTGCCTGATTTTGCCCTCTGCACCGATAATGCGGCGATGATTGCTGCGTGTGCGTTTTATCGGCCGTGGCAGGCGGGGCTCGATGTGGCTGTGGATGCGAATCTTGCTTTCGTATAGCGGTGCTAGCTGAAGCGACCGTAGAGATTCTCGGCAAGCATGGCAACAGCGACCACACTGATGAACATGGCGAACGCCTTGCGCAGTTTGTCAGCGGGGATATGGGCACTGAGGCGACCACTGAGCGCCACACACGGAATCGCACCAGCAAGTAGTGCGGCAATGAGCCACCAGTCAAATGATGTATCGAGATGCCCCAGCAGGCTGGCGGCGCTATTGATGGCAATCACGATGAGTGATGTGCCTACTGCCTCGCGCATGGGCATTCCCACCAAGAGTACCATGGCGGGGACAATCAAAAATCCACCACCGACGCCAAGTGTGCCCGTGATGAATCCCACACCCGCTCCAACAACGATCATGTGCCATACAGGGCGGTGATTGATAGGAGAATCGTCACTCGTTGGGGTACGTCGAAACATGAATGTGGCGATTACAAGGAGTAACAGGCTGAATCCAATTAACAGCAATTCACCAGGAATAAGTTTGGAGATGCGTGCTCCTAAGTAGGCGGTGAGCATCCCCGAAAAGCCAAATGTGAGTGCAGTAGGGAGTTGGGTGCGGCCCTGCCGATAGGCGAGAGTGCCACCCACCAAGGCATTGAGACCAACAATGATCAAGGCGGTTGCGAGGGCCACATGTTCATCAACATGGAGCAGGTAGACCATGCTAGGGACGATGAGTACGGCACCACCACCACCGAGCAACCCGAGCAGTGTCCCCACTAATGCGCCAATAATCATGGCAACAAGTGATGCTATCATGTGATTTCCTGCCGACTACACGTCAGCACTATCATCAATTTCGGCGTCTTGGCGCGTTGATTGTGATGGTGTTGTAGGCGAATCACGTTCTTCATCCTGTGCACTCTGTGCGAGGAGTTCGAGGGCGGCATCAGCATGTTCTGCGGGCACCATGATACGTACGCTGGCGAGGAGTCCGGAATTCATGCCAAACATGGTTGCACTATCCGCACCAATGAGCGCAGAAGGAATCCCCGCATCGTGGAGTTGTGCCTGATACATGGAGGCTTCCACGTGTCCTTCACAAATCATGACAACGACCGGCTCGGCAGGGGCAGGGGTTGTGGGGGCCGATGCAAATTTGTCACGGAACCATTGCCACATGATGTGCTCCTTTGGGTCACCTGCAATACAAAGAGGAGGAAGCCAGGCTCCTCCTCTTTGTGACGACCAAACGTTGGATGATCTACTATGCTGCTTGGCGGCGGAACCAGTGCTGCCATTCGCGATTTTCCCAGACGACGAGCAATTGGGCCGCATTGAAGATGGATGAATAGGTACCACTAATCAGCCCCACCAACAAGATGATGACCAAATTCTGGATGGTGGCACCTCCGAAGAGCAATAGTGCCATTAACGTGAAAATACTCGTGAGCTGTGTATTGAGTGAACGTGGCAACGTCTGCACAATGCTGTGATTGACGATGTCTTCGAACGTTTCGCCGGCACGGCGATGTGCCAGATTCTCACGGATGCGGTCGAATACGACAATGGTGTCGTGTACTGAGAAGCTAATCACGGTGAGTAGCGCAGTCAAGAAATAGGCGTCCACTTCGAGACCGATGGCGTAGCCGAGGATGGCCGCAACACCGAGAACGACGAGCACATCGTGCAACATGGCGAGTAGCGCACACATTCCATAGCGAAAAGGATTTGGTGCCTTGTTGAAGGCCAATGTCATGTAGATGAGGATGGCGAGACAGGCACCAAGTACGGCGATGGCTGCACTGCGTGTGGCTTCACCACTCACGGTTGGTCCCACACTCTGGAGTGATTCACGGCGTACTTCACCGTATTGTTTGGTGAGGGCGTCAAGAATGTCGCGCTGCTGTTGTTCTGGATTCGTGGCACTGAGTTCTTTGGTACGCACCACCGCTGAAGCGACTTCTTTGCCGTCAATTTTGACCGCACTAATCTGAACTTGGGCGCTGTCAAAGCCGTTGGCCTTGAAGACGTTTGCAATGTCGTCGGTGTTCAGATCACTCGTCTGTTTGGTGACAAAATGCAAATCCCACAACGCGCCACCAGCAAAGTCAATGCCGGTGCGCAACCCGTACAGCGCAAAAAAGACGGCGCCCGGGATGATGATTACGAGTGAGATGATGAACCACACATAGCGCAAACCTACGATGCTTTTCATAGAACTGATTCTCTCATTCCACACTTATGCCGCCGGCTGTTCGGAAACATCGGGGTCACTACCAACTTCATAGAGCCATGTGGCATGTGCTGATTCGTTGCGAACCACCATGCGCAAGAATGTGCGTGTTACAACCACCGCAGTGAACAGATTGAGCAGAATACCCAAGGCGAGTGTCAAGGCAAACCCTTTGATGAGGCTCACGCCGAAACTGTTGCCGAAGAGGAACAAAATGGCACTCGTGATGAGTGTGGATGCACTCGAGTCGCGGATGGCTGGCCACGCTTCGTCGAAGCCGGCTTCCACGGCTCGCAAGAACGAACGCTTGTTGCGTAGTTCTTCTTTGAGACGCGCAAAAATGAGCACATTCGCATCAACCGCCAACCCAATGGACAAGATGAAGCCGGCAATACCCGACAGCGTGAGGGTGATGGGGACAAGCTTGTGCACCGCAAAAATGATGATGGTGTAGATGATGAGGGCAATAGTGGCGAGCAATCCGGGGAGGCGATAGTAGACCACCATGAAAATGGCGACCACAATTAGCCCGACTAGCCCTGCCACAATACTTGCTTGTACCGAATTTGCACCAAGGGTGGCTGACACAGTACGGCTCGATTCAATCGAGAGTGATACCGGTAGCGATCCATACTTGAGCTGATTGAGGATTTTTTCGGCATCTTCGCGGGTATTGGTGGTGATTTCACCACTGCCACCAACGAGAGCACTTTGCACGACGGGACAGCTAACCACCGTGTTGTCGAGGACGATACACATCGGCTTTTGAATGTTGGCCGCAGTAAATGTGGCGAGGTCGTTGGCCGATTGCCCGATAAAGGCAAACGATACGGCAGGGCGCGACGACACACTGTCTGTGGCGACCCGCAACGCAACCTGGCGCGTATCGAGGTCACGACCATCCGTGATGCTCTGGTAAATAACCGGATCAATGCTGGGAACCGGGTTGTTGGGGTCGGCTGCAGCTGCATCAAGTGTGGCCTGTGGTAGCTTGGGATCCGGATTCCCCGAGGTGCGCACCACGGTGCCATCATTGAGGAATTGTCCCTTGGTATCAATGAATTCGAGTCTGCCCGTGCCACGCAGTGTTTCGATGGCTTTTTCGGGATCCTTGACACCTGGAAGTTCCACGATGATGCGGTCTTCACCGGAGAGCTGTACGATGGCTTCGCTGACGCCGAGCCCGTTTACACGGCGCTCAATGACAGTGGCCGCCGTAGACATGACTTCGCTGTCAACGATTCCATCAGCTTTCATCAGCACCTGCGTTCCCCCTTGGAGGTCGAGTCCAAGGCGCACGCTGACATCACGACCAAGCCAGGTGTTGTCTGGTGCAAAGGTAATCCAGCTTGATAATGCGGTAATCAACAGAATAAACAAAAACGGTGTAATGTCGCGGTTACGCACGATGTGCTTGCCTCCGTGTCGGCAGTGCCGACGCTCAACCGTATCCAATCCACGGGTACTATCAGGTGATTATAGTCTGCCGGACCGCGCTGTGTCAATTCACAACGCATGGGAGATGCAACAACGACCTAGGGTAAGTTGGCTGCCACTGCTGCCCGTACCAGGCTGTCTATCTCATCAATTGACTGTGCATTTGCAGCATCCACCACCTTGCCATTGACGGCAAAAGAGGGGGTGCCAGGGAGACTGAGCGCATTGGATGCACGTTGGTGCTCGAGCACTATGTCTGTTTCGGCACTATCAGCCAAGCACGCATTGAAAGCTGTGGTGTCAATGCCGATTTGCGCCGCATAGGTGACAAACTGTGCGTTGACGCTCCCCTCACCAATTGATGACCACTGCCGTTGATTGGTGTACAGCATGTCGTGCATCTGCCAGTAGGCGTCGCTACTGACACGCCCTGCACAGCGTGCTGCCACCGCTGCTTTGACTGCATTGGGATGCATGCTTAGTGGGAAATCATGGAATATCATGCGTACTTTGCCACTCGCAACGAACTCTTTTTCGAAGTTGCTTTCGAAGTTGTTGGTGTAGTGTGCACACCCAGGGCACTGATAATCGGCATACATGATGACGGCTACCGGTGCATCCGCCTTCCCCACATAAAACCGCCCATCCTCACCTTTACCCGTGGGGATATCGGCACCGCGTTTGGCGGGAACCACCCCATTGACTCCATTACCGGTTGCCGCCGAATTGCTGCCGAGTGACAAATAAAGGAGCACGGCAACGACGGCTACTGCGACCACCCCAAAAATCACATAAAACGTGCGCATCCCGCCTTCGGTTGCTGTCTGAACCGAGCGACCGCGTGGTTTTTGCTGACTCATGCGAACATCCTCAACATATGACGATACTACTCTACTCACGCCTATTATAGCGCAGGACGCATGAGTATACACTGAGAAATTTTGTGATACCGCTATAATGAGCCCACTAAGTGGTAGCTTGTGTGAGAGACATCCATGAAGACGATTACCAAAGAGGCTGCACGGCGTATCATGATTGCAGCGCAAGGACTTGATTGCGTCCGCCCCGCCCAATCTATGACCGATGTGGTTGCCTGCATCGAACGTATGGCCATCCTGCAAATTGACACCATTAATGTGGTGAATCGTAGCCCGTATTTTGTGCTGTGGAGTCGGCTCGGTGCCTACCCTGCCACATGGCTCGATGACGTTCTGGCACACGGTGACGTGTTTGAAGCCTGGGTCCACGAAGCCTGTGTCATGCCGCAGTCGTGGTGGCCCTGCCAACGACGCATTATCCGGGATGGTGATCGTGCCAATCTCACCCGCTGGGCTATGCGCACAGTGAACACGCATCACGCATTGGTCACCACGGTGCGTAATTATCTGGAAACACACACGGAAGTGCGCTCGAGTGACTTTGTACGTGCGGGTAAAAAACAGGGCACGTGGTGGGATTGGTCGCACGAAAAACAGGTGTTAGAAGCCATGTTTGCCCTCGGAGAGCTGATGGTTGTGCGCCGTGATCGATTCCAACGTGTCTACGGCTTGACGCACGTGCATCGGCCGGCATGGCGCGATGATGATGCACCGAGTCTCGATACCGTACGCATGACACAGATGCGCAATACGATGCGGACGTTGGGAGTCGTACATGAGCGTTGGGTTGGTGACTACTACCGCGTGGGTGGGAAGTACACGGTGGAAGTGAAATCCAAACTTCCCTATTTGGCACGTCTGCACGATGCAGGTGAAATAATTCCAATTGCCGTTGAGGGTATTCCTGGCACAATCTACCTGCATGCGCCATATGCGCATTGGCTCGATACTCCGCCCACATGCACCCACACCACGTTGCTCTCGCCATTTGATCCACTCGTGTGGGACCGACTGCGTGCACAGATGCTCTTTGATTTTGCCTACAAAATCGAGTGTTATACGCCCGCTGCCAAACGCACGTACGGCTACTTTACGCTGCCTGTGCTGTATCGTGATCGCCTCGTAGGGCGGGTTGATTGCAAAGCACATCGTGCCACAGGTGTCTTTGAAGTTATCAGTATGCACTTTGAGCCATGGGTTGCACCTGATGCGGCCATGTATGCGGCGATTGTGATGGCGATTCGCGCATGTGCGGCATGGCACGCAACCCCGCAGATTATCGTGGGGCGGGTGTACGATGACATTCACCGTGAGCCGTTTCTGCACCAAGTTGCCCAGTCTGTCTGAATCCATTACAATACACGCATGTGAATGCGCAGGCATTCACCATAGTTTTTTATAGCTCACGATGAGAGGTCAGACCAGTATGCCGACGTACGTATATGCATGTGACACCTGTCAGGCACAGTTCGAACAGTTTCAGTCATTTCATGACGAGCCGTTACGGACCTGTCCGGCCTGTCAAAACGCCGTGCGCCGTGTCTTACAACCCGCAGGAATCGTGTTCAAGGGGAGTGGTTGGCATATCAACGATTATCGGAGCACTACCAAAGAAAGTAGCGAGAGCAGTGCGGCATCGCCTGCGACGCCGAGTGATACTCCAGCTCCTGCTGCGACCCCGGCCCCAGCGGCCACAGAAACACCTGCTGCGCCTGCGGCCCCGGCGGCCCCTGCAGCAAGTAGTACGGATGCATAGCGATGACTCCTGTACTCCACCTGTTGCGCGCCGATGTTGCCGCAATTTTTCGCAACGACCCCGCCGCAACGAGCATGGCAGAAGTCTTACTCTACCCCGGGTTGCATGCCATTGTCATGCATCGTATCGCCCATGCGTTGTGGCGTCGTAACGTGCCATTCTTTCCGCGGCTGATTTCGCAATGGTCACGCTTTTTGACGGGTATCGAGATACACCCAGGGGCGCGTATCGGCGCCGGCTTTTTTGTGGACCACGGTATGGGCACGGTCATCGGCGAAACTGCAGAAATCGGCGATAACGTGATGCTCTACCAAAATGTGACGTTGGGTGGCACTGGTAAGCAGACCGGCAAGCGCCACCCGACGCTCGAAGACGATGTGATTGTGGGTGTGGGAGCAAGTGTGCTGGGTGCAATTACGATTGGAAAAGGCGCACGCATTGGTGGAGGGGCGGTGGTAATCAAGGATGTGCCCGCCCATAGTACGGCTACCGGTATTCCTGCGCGCGTGGTGGCGACACGTGACCCGGTGACAGGGGTCACACAGCGCATCGAACAACTCCCCGACCCCGAAGGCGACATGCTGCGCCAGTTGCGTGATATTATCGTGGAGCTTGAGTCTCGTATCGAATCACTCGAAGCTCATACCGCAGATGCACACCATCATGTAACAAACCGGCATACCTTCCGTAGTGCAATTTGGCAACAACTCGATGAATCAGCGGCATCTGATCCAGAGATGCAGCGACGAAGGGATCAATCATATGGCGATTCGACTTTATAACACGATGTCGCGCAACACGGACGAGTTGCGCCCGATTACCCCGGGCTTGGTGCGCATGTACGTCTGTGGCGTGACCGTCTACGACCGTGCCCATATCGGCCATGCCATGTCGGCCATCGTCTTTGACGTGCTCCGCCGCTACCTGGAGTTCCGCCAGCTCAACGTGATGCACGTTGTCAATTTTACCGATGTGGACGACAAAATCATTGCCCGTGCCAACACACTTGGTCGCGATCCGGTGGAACTGGCATCGAGCTACGTCAACGAATTTTTGGACGACCTACAGTCGCTCAACGTGTTGCCTGCCACCGTTTATCCACGGGTGACGGAATCCATGCCCCAAATAATCACGTTCATCGAGAACCTGATTGGCAAGGAATACGCATATGCGGCTGATGGTGACGTCTACTTCCGCGTCAGCAAAGACCTCGACTATGGCCGTTTGTCGGGACGCAGTCTGAGTGACATGGTAGCGGGGACACGCTTTGACGTGGATGCACGCAAAGAGCACCCGGGCGACTTTGCCCTGTGGAAGGGCGCAAAACCGGGTGAACCGGCCTGGCCGAGCCCGTGGGGTCCAGGGCGCCCCGGCTGGCACATCGAGTGCTCGACGATGAGTCTCGACCACTTGGGCGAAGAGATTGACATTCATGGGGGGGGCAACGACCTGGTCTTTCCGCACCACGAAAACGAAATTGCCCAGAGTGAGAGCCTGACGGGGAAAACATTTGCGCGCCACTGGATTCACAACGGCATGCTACAGATCCAGACCAAGCTCGAAGATGGTAGCTACAAGCTCGAAAAAATGTCCAAGTCATTGGGTAACGTGGTCACCATTCGTGACTTTCTGAGTGCACATCCAGCGGATGCGTTGCGTTTGGTGGTGCTGTCGAGCTACTACCGTAATCCACTGGCGTACGGCGTTGACATTGTTGCCGACCAAGAGCGGAAACTCGACCGCATCAAGAGTGCGCTGGCGCCAGCCACAGGGACAACCACTGGTGGCGAAGGCGTGTCACGCTTGCAGGCAGCGACTGCGGCGGCGCGCCCCGCATTTGTGGCCGCCATGGACGACGACCTCAATACGTCGGTAGCGCTCGCCACCTTGTTCGAACTGGTGCGTGCCATCAACGTGGCACGTGATGCAGGTGTGTGCGGGGCTACATTTGACGCTGCGCAAGCCGAGTTACGCACGTTGTGTGGCGTCCTCGGGTTGACGCTCAGCGATGGGCCGAGCAAAGTTGCCGAAGCCGCGCCGTTCATCGAATTGTTGATTGAGTTACGTGCCGAGTTGCGCAAAGCCAAGCAATACCAGTTGGCCGATGTGGTGCGGAATCGTCTGGCAGATCTCGGAGTGACGCTCGAGGATAGTGCGCAAGGAACGCGCTGGAAGGCATAACAATGGCATGGCTCGAATGTAGCGTGGAAGTCGAAGCCGAGGCAGTTGAATCTGTCAGCGAGTTGCTCGCACAGTACGGATACAACGGCGGTGTGGCCGTCGACCAGCCTGTTGTGCATGGTGCCGATGGTCCCGACTACACGTATGATACGCAACGCCCAGTGGTGGTGCGTACGTGGATTCCCGTGGATGAACAGAGCGAAGAAACACGCGCACGCCTCGAGCAAGCGTTGTGGTACTTTGGTAAATTGCGCAAGGTGGGGGCACTCAAAATCACCCAGCTCGAAGAGCAGGTGTGGGCCGAAGCCTGGAAGCGTCACTACACGGTACAACGCATCGGGCGACGTACGGTGATTGTACCGTCGTGGCACGAATATACGCCCCAACCAGACGATATCGTGCTCAAACTCGACCCCGGTATGGCCTTTGGGACGGGGTTACACCCTACGACGCGCATGTGTTGTCAGTTCCTCGAAGAATACCAACAGCCTGGCACGCGTGTGATGGACCTAGGCTGTGGCTCGGGGATTCTGGCCATTGCCCAGGCCTATCTGGGGGCGAGTGAAATCATCGCCATTGATACGGACGGGATTGCCGTGGATGCGACCCGTATCAATGCCGAGGCGAATGGTGTCAGTGATCGCATGAAAATCATCGAAGGTAGCCTGGGTCGTGGGAACACGCTGGGCCATTGGCTGAGCTGGGATGCACCAGAGGTGCCCCCAGGTGTTGCCATTGATCCCCATTCGGTGGCCTGTGATCTGATTGCGGCCAACCTGATTGCCAAGGTGCTGGTCTTTCTGGCAGACGACATGAAAGATGCCCTCAAACCGGGTGGCATTCTGATTAGTTCGGGTATCATTGCCGAGCGCGAGGATGAAGTTGCCATCGCTTTTGCTGCTGCAGGATTGACGCGCATTGATCGCCGGAGCGAAGGTGATTGGGTGGCGCTCGTTCATCGTCGAGACGCCTAGTCATGGTGCCACCGATTGCGAACACGCATCGTTTTTTTGTGGATGCACCCACCATTCAGCGTGGTAGCACCACAGATGCTGAGTTGTTGCATCAATGGGTGCGTGTGTTGCGTCTGCGGAGTGGTGCGCATCTGCTCCTCCTCGATGGTGTAGGGCAGGCAGCACATGTGGAAATCACCGCGCTTACGGCCAAATCGGCAACCTGGCGTGTGATTGCGACCATGCCAGCTGGTGGCGAGGCGCAACTGCACGTCACACTCGCCGTGTCTCTGATTCGGCCAGAACGCTTCGAATGGCTCCTGCAAAAAGCCACCGAAATCGGGGTGCACACCATCGTGCCCATCAACGCCGAGCATAGTCGCCACGATGGCGATATATCCCCCACCAAGTTGAGCCGTTGGCAACGTATTTTGCGTGAAGCCGCCGAACAAGCGTGTCGTGGCATTGTCCCCGTATTGGCCCCCGTATGCACGGTGCGCACGCTCGCTCCGCCGCACGGCGCCCACGTGTATTGGTGTCATGAGGGCGCAGGAACAAAGCCGTTGCGCCTTGCGCCCTGTGAAGTGGGGCGCCCGGTCTGGTTGATTTCTGGTCCCGAGGGCAGTTTTTCCCAACATGAACTGACCTGGCTCATGCAACAACCTTGGCAGGCAGTGGGACTGGGGCATCGTATTTTGCGCGCGGAAACCGCGCCACTGGTGGCTGCGACCATCGTGCTCGCACAGGCTGGTGACTTTGACGGAGACACCGACGCATGCGCTGGCAAAGTATCGTAATCGGGTTTGTGGCAGGGTGGTTGTCAGCGATTTTGCTGACCGCGACACCCTATATGGGTGATATTGCACGGGTGATTGGCCCGGGTACATTGGCGCAACTGCAAACACCGTGGGGGTTGCGCGCCGCCTTTGCGCCGTTCTGGGAAGCATGGCAAGTCGTTGATGCCGTCTTTTATCAGCGCGCCAACATTGATCATACGCGCATGATCAAAGGAGCGATTGGGGGCATGTTGGCTACCCTCGACGATAAATACACCTTCTATCAGGATCCCGAAAAGGCCCAACAAACCCAAGATGACATGCAAGGTCGAACCGCCGGGATTGGCGTCTATGTGCGCATGAGTGAGGGAACTGTGCAGGTCTGGAAGCTCATCCCTGCGGCGCCCGCAGCAGGAGCAGGCATCCAAGTCAATGACACCATTTTGGCTATTGATGGCATCAGCATTGCGCAACTGCTGGCTGAAAAACCGAGTGATGAAGCGATGACTGCCATATCGGGACTGATTCGTGGAGCGGCAGGCACCACGGTGGTATTGCGGATTGCACGTGGTGATGCACCCGCATTTGATGTGACAATTACGCGCGCAGATATTGTGATTCCTAGCGTAGAATGGCGCATGTTGTCTGCTGATGTGGCTTATATTCGAATTAGTGAATTCAAGGGGAATACTCCGGAGATTCTCGCAACGGGAATGCGTGAACTCGCCGCACAACAACCACGTGCCTATGTGCTCGATGTCCGTGGAAATCCGGGGGGCTTGCTCGATAGTGCTCAGGCCGTGCTTGGACTCTTTTATACGGGGACGGCATTGTGGGAAGAACGTGCTGCGGGGGTGCAACGCGAGTTGCGTACGATTGCACCGTCAGATGCCATTGCGCACCCACGCGTCCCAGTGGTGGTGCTCGTGGATGGGGGGACGGCCAGTGCCAGTGAAGTCGTGGCAGGAGCGCTCCGTGACCGGTACCCTGCGACGACGGTGGTGGGTACCCAGAGCTTTGGCAAGGGCATCGTGCAAAACATCTACCCGCTGACCAATGGGGGCACGGTGCGTCTGACCATCGGGCAGTGGCTCACACCCGATAAAACAGCCATTCACGGAGTGGGAATTACCCCCGATATGCTGGTGACCGATGACGCAAATGCTCAGGCAAATGCACCATGTGTGGGGGATCGACAACCCGCCGAAGGTGACACCCTGTGTCGGGATCCGCAGCTCGTGACTGCCCTCGGATTAGTCAATTAGGTGGGGTGCAGCGGCCACGAACCGTTGGTATTACGATGAACTTGACGAGAAACGTAATAGTGGTAGAATAACAGTACACACGTCGTTCGTGTGTACTGTTCTTTTTGTATAAAGGAGTCTGGCCGTGGTTCGTTACGTCGCTCGTCCAATGCATCGCTACACGGTGTGTAGCCACAGTCTCAAAAACCGCTATCGCAGTTTGCACGACGCAAAACTCGTGTTGGGACAAATCCGCCGTCAGCACAGTAAAGCCCTGCAATGGGGGTTGCCCACACGTCGTCTAGAGTCGCGTGCCTACAAATGTCCACATTGTAGTGGATGGCATCTCACCAGTAAGCCGCTGTTGAATTGATACATGCCGAGATGCTCCCTGCCAGCGTGGCAGGGAGCATCTGCATGTCATGGTGGCGGCATGCGGTAGATTTGGCTGGTGCTATTGCCGTCTGCATCCGTGAACACAAACGTATAAGTGTCACCATTGCGTGCATACGCTACCGTATGCGTGGCGCCATCGCGTGTATATGTTAGCAGGTATGAATTATCTGCCACCGTCTGAAAGTCGGTGATGCGTGCACCTGGTAAAGGTTGTTGTGGTGGGCGTACCGGATGGATGTGTGGCTGCGGTTCGATTTGGTCGTCACGCACAGTGACAACACCCCGTAGACCTCCATTGATATATGGATAGGTGGTTGTGCCATGATAGTGGTAATCGCCGTTAGCATCGAAGTGTCCGTTGTACTCATCGAGTGCCTGCATCGGGCTGCCATCGGGTTCGAGTTCGCCGTAAATCGGTAGCCCATCGAGCGCATATGCAATCGGGTTATTGGCGCCAACAATCGCCTGTAAGTGGAGGGGTGCCACATGATAGTGGTAGTCATCCCCTTGGCCGCAATGCCCGCCCCACTCATCGAGTTCGCCAGCGAGCAAGGCATCCTCACCCCGATTATTGAGCGCGTTAAAAATTGGAATGCCGTTCGCTGCAATGGCAATCGCCCCACGATAGAGTGCCGATGCGGCCGAAATCGGTGTCTCGGCGAGTTGTGGGTGGAGTGGGAGTTGCCACGCATTGGTACCCGCGTACTGCTGAGGCATGGGGACCTGTTGTTGCCAACTACGAATCCCAATCATCATGGGGTGATCGGGAATGCCGTTGGACTCGATGTACAAGGTGTCTTCGTCGGAGTAAGTGTGCACGCGTTCGGCAAATGCGGCAAAGCTGTAGCGTGGTGTAACGTGCTGTGCCGCTGGAGTGCGCTGTGGTGTGGCGTAGGTGGTGGCAGCAGTTGGCTGCGCAGTAGCACGCGGTGGTGGTTGGGTTGGTGGGGGTTGGCGCTGGCAGGTGGCCAGTAACACCGTGCTCCCTACGACGCTGAGAAAGGCACGACGTGACAACGACATGGGTGACTCCTATGGCCGACTATAGACCACATCGAGTGTGGTAGATGCGAGGGTTGTCGTGGTAATGGCGTCGAGCAGGGTGTCCCGGTCTACCTGTGGTGTGTCGAACTGTGCGGGTGCTGACAGGGCGTAGATGGTGTATGTGTAGGTTTTGGGACCAGGTCCTTTGGAGCACGGTGGTGCGTATTCGTTGCGATCATTGACACTGTTGGTGCCGAGGGTACCGACACCGCTACTGCCTGGTGCGAGTTGGGTTACTTCGGCGGGAATGTTGTAGAGGACCCAGTACCAGTGTACGTCGTCTGTGGCAGCAGTATGATGCATCACGATGGCGTAGCTTGCTGTGGCTGCGGGTGCATTCGTCCAACTCAGCGGGAGTGTGTCGCCACTGCCATCACAGGTATAGGTGGTGGGAAGCATGCCACCATTCTGTACGGCCATACTGCTGAGTGTGAATGCCGTGGGATCTGTTGCTGTGGGCTGTACGGCATCCGTTGCAGGGGGGTGGTTGGTGACGTCGTCACGTGGTGGTGGTGGCGGACGGAACTGACAACCAGCGAGCAATAGACCGACAAATAGCTGACAAATAATCCATATACGCATGGCTGCTCCACTTTGTTGGATGAGACTGACGTGTGGATATTATACAAAAAAGTAACAAATGGGTGTGGGCGTACGCGTAGTGTTGTGTGATACCGGTCATGACTATGGTATAACGAAGCAAAGCAGGACAGTGAGGTGGCAAATGACACGAGTGGTCGTCATCGGTGGTGGACTGGGGGGGATGGCAGCAGCGATTCGTAGTGCGGTTGCTGGCTACGACACCACGCTTGTCGAAGCACGAGATGCACTCGGTGGTAAGCTCAACATCGTGCGTGATCAGGGCTTTGTCTGGGATATTGGTCCGTCGTTGTTGACGATGCCGTGGGTACTTGACGATTTGCTCCGCACCGCAGGGAGTTCACTCGTACAAGAGCTCGACGTGATTCCGTTACCGTCTGCGTGCCGTTATTTGTGGCAAGATGGTACACGTTTTGATGCGTATGCCAGTCTCCCTGCACTGCAGGCTAGTATTGCTGCAATTGATCCGCGTGATGTGGGGAATTTTATGCGCTTTATGGCGTATGCACAGCATCTATGGGAATTGTGTGCGGATACGTTTTTGTATGCGCCGTTCCATGGGTGGCGGAGCCTGCTCAACCCGCGTCTACTGCGTGATGCGTGGGCACTTGACGGGATGCGACCAATGGCAGCTGCGGTGGCATCCGCCTTTGAAAGCACGCAGATGCAACAGGTGATGAATCGCTTCGCCACGTACAACGGTTCGTCGCCGTACCGTACCCCGGCCACCTTTAATCTGATTGCGTGGGCGGAGTTTGGCCTTGGTGCGTTTTATGTGCGTGGGGGACTCTATCGCATCGCAGAAGTGTTGACGGCGACTGCGCGCCGCGTGGGTGTCACGGTGCGCCTCAACACGCGTGCCACCCGCATCACCCACCAGCAGCGTCGGGTCACTGCTGTCCATTTGAGCGACGGCGAGGTGATCGAAACGAGTCGCGTCATTAGCAACGTGGATCCGCAGATGACGCTTGCACAGTTGGTGGATGCTGGACAGGCGCGTGCAGCACGATTGGCCACACGTGAACTAGCGACGAGTGGATTAGTAGTGCTCTGGGGGCTTGATCGGCAATACGATGTGCTCGATCATCACACCATCTGTTTTTCGCCAAACTACCGGGCGGAATTCGCCGATACGGATGCGGGACGGTTGCACGCGACCCCTACCATCTATCTCAACCATACCACCACGTATGACCCGGAACATGCTCCTGCGGGTGGCCAAAATGTGTTCGCCTTGATTAATGTGCCGCCGTTGCAACAGTCGCACATTGATTGGCAGACCCAGGCCCAACCCTATGTGGCTCAACTTGCGACACGATTAGAATCGTTTGGGTTGACCGATTTGCGCAAACACATCCAGGTACAACATATCATCACGCCACCCGATTTGGCGCGTATGTACAATGCGCCGGCGGGATCCATCTACGGGCTGGCCTCCAACACACTGACGAGTGCCTTTGTGCGTCCTACGCAACGTGATGCGCACATCCAGGGTCTTATCTACTGTGGTGGCGGCACCCACCCCGGGGGTGGGATTCCGTTGGCGCTCCTTTCTGGGAAACATGCAACTACTTTATTGACATAACACAAACACACTGCTTGACTTCTTTATACTGATAAAATATACTAATTCACTAGGAATAATAGGAAGTAGAAAGTGGGTATTCATGGCAGATGCGCAGTCGCGTCCCCGGCGCAGAGTGGTATTGAGTTTGTGGGGGATACTGGTTAGCATTGCGATTACTATCAGCTACATGCGCTACCAAGCAGCTGGGCAGATTATTGATACGGATGCGCTATTATGGGGATTTGTGGTTGGTGTAATTGCCCAACTCGTTGATGGTGCATTGGGGATGGCATACGGGGTGACCGCATCGAGTTTTCTATTGGCCACAGGCGCCATGCCTGCAGTGGCGACGGCATCCACGCACATGGCAGAGATCTTTACGACGGGCACATCCGGTTTGAGTCATTGGCGGTTTGGCAACATTGATCGTACCTTGTTTCGGCGCTTGGTGGTGCCTGGGGTGGTTGGTGCGGTGGTTGGGGTGGGGCTTGTGACAACCATCGATGGGAGCATGCTCAAGCCGTGGATTGCGCTTTATCTGGCCATCATGGGGGGGTATCTCGTTATCAAGGCCCTTGCCGATGTGCATTACGACGTATCATCGCGTTGGGCGATTGGTGGTGTGGGATTTGTGGCCGCCTTTGTTGACACCATCGGCGGTGGGGGCTGGGGGCCCGTTGCCACCACCACGTTGTTGGGCACGGGGCGTGAACCCAAGCAGGTGATAGGGTCGGTGAACGCCGCAGAATTTTTCGTGACCATGGTCAGTGGCATTTCACTGGCATTTGTGGTCAACGTGGAGGCGTGGGAGACGGTAATGGGGCTGATTTTTGGTGGAATGGCGGTATCGCCACTCGCCGCCTATATCGCAGGCAAGCTCCCCAAGCGTCTGTTGATGGTGATTGTGGGTATCGTCATCATCGTGCTCAATGCGACTGCGGTTGTCCGCCTCTTTGGCTGATGTGTGTCAGCGCACATCAAAGAGGGTACGTAGGCGGGCGGTTTGCCATGCCACAATCTCGGTCAAGGGGCGGAGCGGCAAATTCGTCGCAATATCCGTGGCCTGATAGGCGGGTGGTCCATATTCTGGGGTCATGGTTAGTGGGCGTGCCTGTTGTGCGTGTGCGGCGACGATGAGTTGCCACCAGTGTTCGTGGGCGGCATGCTCGGCCGCATAGCGGGGCAAGCTGGGGTCGGCAACCTGAGGTCCTTGGGCGTGACCCACCCGGGTATGAACGTGGATGGCATGTGCGGCACAGCGTGCAAAAATTGCTTCGGCATCGGTCAACAGGCGTTCTGCGACAACCACCCAGTGGCTGTAATCGGCACAGATGTGCATGGTCGGATAGCGTTGCAAATAGGCGTCCGTGTTCCACGGATTGTAGAGTAAGCGCCCCCGATGGGTTTCGTGGGCGATGGCAATACCGAGACGTTGTTCGAGCGTCAGAATTGCTTCGATGTAGGCACAACCGTCGGTAAACGAGCTACTATCGCGCCAGCCATGCAGAGTGATTTGGCGTGCGCCACAGGCGATGGCGGCCATGATTTGATTGGTGCTCGAAGTAACGTGTTCGGCGAGGGTATCGCCACTACTGAATACCATGGCAATATAGTCGAGGTGATGATCCTGCAACGCAGTGCGTAGGCGGGTTTGTTCGTGGGCTTCGAGAGGCACACCAAGCTCTACCCCACGGTATCCTTGGGTGAAAATCTGTGGAAAAATAACTTCCCACGGGGCATCAATCCCCCATGTACTGCGGAACAGTTCAATTGCCATGGCGGTATGCTCCTCATCTGCAAACGGTTACAAGTGATTATAGATGAGACAGCCATAACCGGCAATTAGCGTTTTGCTTTGCGGTAGTTGGCTGCTTCCGCAGCTGCTTCGCTGTCGAAGCATTCCACGTTTGCCTTGGTTTTGGCGTACGAGGCACCACCAGGGACATGGTAGATCATCGAATTACGATTGCCTTTGATTTGATTGACTTGACATGGGGCCGCTTCGTCGGCTGCCGTCAGGGCGGGAGCCGCAGTGGCGATGGTGACACTTTGACCTTGGCCACCAGTAGTACCAGCGGTAGATGTGGTGACGGATCCTGTGATTCCATTACACGTGCTCGCCGCCCACAAGCCACGTCCATTCTCGCGTGCGTCACGTGCGGCGGCCAAAAACTCACTCTGGTAGCGGTATGGATTGCCCTGATAGGTATATTCAAATGCGAAGCCGTTTGCGATTAAGTCGTAGTTGAAAAGACTGCCGTCGGCACGACGCACAAACGCAAGCAAGCGGTCGTATCTGTCGGTAACGCCTTGTGATGCGTCGAATTCCAAGTAAACGGTCTGCTTGTTGAGTTGAGATTTGGTGTAGTTGCTCGCTTCCACGCCATAGCACTGTACCGGTTTGCGTGGGTCAACGGTTTCGGGTGTATCCACCCCAATCAAGCGTACCGACGTGTTTACGCCGTTGTAGTTGACTGTTATCGTGTCACCGTCAACCACCCGTACCACGTTGACTTGTATCCAGGCAGCATCCACGGTTTGCGCACTACTGCGCACACTCGGTGCATCTGTCGTTTGGGCAACGGCTGTCGGTGCTGGTATGTCGGTAGCAGTCGCCGGTGGTACGTCGGTGGCAGTCGCCTCTGGTACGGGAATCGCTGTATCGGTGGCGACCACTGGGGGTGGGGTAGCGCTGGCTTGGCTGGTGGGTGAGTATGTGGCAGGCAGAGGTGTCGCACTCGCTACTGCGGTGGGGAATGTAGTGGCGGTGGCTTGTACGATACTCGCCTGATTGGTGGGAATACTGGTCAATGTGGCAACCGTCGGTGTGGTCGGATCAGCGATGGTTGCGGCACTTGGTGCAGCGAGCGTCATCACACCGTAGACGAGTGCAAACAGGACCCCAAAGATGATGGCAATGACACGCCAGCCACCACCACGTCGCCACGCATATTCGAAGGCGAGCAACGGCCATGCCACAAAGTAGTACATGCCTTTGAGGATGTGTGGAGCGAGTCGCCATAATCCGACGACGATAAATCTGAGTGGATAAAAAAGAGCGGCAATAATCGCTACGATAAAGCCGATGATGCAGCACCCAGTGGGAGCTCGTGTTTGTGATGAATCGTTGATAATGTCTTGAACCATTGTCATACCTACACTAATACGCCTTACTGATAGTATACGCTATTCATGAGTGCATAAATGTGGGCATGACGATGGAATGTGCGGTGTTCGTGGATGCTATCTCGGCTACACCGTATATTCGCGAAACTGCGGTAACCATGGTTGTGATGCCGCAAACATCTCATTTACCATGGTGCGAATTTCGGCAAGCGAAAGTCGAGCCGCTGTGAGTGGATCGTGGCAACATGCTTGGTAGATGAGTGTTGGATTTCCGTCCAAGCACCCCTGAATGGCAAGTTCTTCGACTTGACTACTTAAATTTGTCAATATTGTCACGGGTGCCGGTAATTCACCGACATTTAAGGGGTGCAATGCACGCCGATTTACCACGATTGGGACTTCGACGCATGCACCTTGGGGCAGATTGCCGATATAGCCGCGATTGGGGACATTGCCATTGAATTGAAAGGTGGCTCCCCCTTGCCAGGCGTTGATGATGGCAGCCGCATATTCATGGCTTGGTGTGAGATCAACGGGTGGTGGATCGTTGCGTTCACGCTCTGCGTCTTCACGCCATTTGTGGCTGTGGGTCTGATACCAGGTCAGGGCGGCATACGACGCCCCCGGATTCCAACCAGTGCCTGGTGTACAGTACTGTTCGATTAATTCTGGCCGTTTACGGAACCACCAATTGTATTCGGAGTGGTGGCCGCTCGATTCGGTGGTGTAGTATCCGAGTGCTAAAAAAAGCTCGTTGCGCACGATTTCTTCGTTGTAGATGGTGTTGTTTTGCATCAAACGGCGCAAGAGTGGGTAGACGTCAATGCCGTTCCACTGGAATGACGTATACCATGCCATGTGATTAATCCCCGCACAGGTAAACGTGATTTCGTCCATGGGTGCACCGAGCCAGCGAGCCAACATTTCGGCGGTGCCTTGGACGCTATGACAGAGCCCAACCAGGGGGATGTGGCAGGTGCGACTGAGTGCACCACACAACATGGCCATGGGGTTCGTGTAGTTGAGCCAGAGGGCTGTTGGTGCATGTTTCTCGATGGCCTGGCCGATGGTGCGCATTTCGGGGTACAAGCGCAAGAAGCGAAAGATGCCACTCGGGCCACGGGTATCGCCGATATTCACATCAATTCCGTATTTGGCAGGAATCTCGATGTCGTGGCGCCATTGTGCGAATGAACCCGCAATCGTGGTAATCACCACATGTGCGTCACGGACTGCATCCACTAGATTGGTGTGTGATTCGAGGCGTGCAGCATACTTCCCTGCAGCAATGATACGCTGACAGCCAAACGTGACGTGATCGAGGCGTTCGGTGTCAATGTCGTGGAGCACGATGGTTGCCTGGGACAACAGGGGAAAACTCAGAATGTCACGTACCAACCGCCGCGTAAAAATGTGACTTCCCGCACCTACGAAGACAATACGCATCGGAATTCCTTTAGATTGATAGGTTGTGTTCGCAATGTATGTGTATTATACACAACGATAAAAACGTATCAATTGATAGCACGATGCACTGCTACAAACGAGCGTGCATCGTGTCTAACGATTACCAAGAGTTGGTGTGGTGGAATACTCTAGAGATGATACGCCCCACGTGTTGCCTGTGTAATCAGTTCGATGACGCGATCCAGATCGAGGTGTGTGCCCACGTAGACGTTGGCCGGTTTGTTGCAGAAGCCACGGGGGTCAATTGCAGTCATACCACGACCGACGCCACTGCCACAATCTACTTCCATATAGACGTGTTCGACGGTTGCACAACGCGGGTCGAGTGCCACGGCCATGGCTTTAGGATCAGCCATGAGCATCCCTGGCCGATTGCGTTGTTTGGCCCAATTCATCAGATTGGTACACATTGGTCGTACAAAGCGTTTGCCCATTTCGCCTGCATCGAGCAAAGCATCCCATTGTGCCCACAGGATGGGGTGTTCGAGTGTATTCTCCCAGGTAATCATGGTCGGTTGCAGGTTTCCGCGATTCAAGACGAGGGCAGTCGCTTCTGGGTCTACATAAATATTGAATTCGGCAGTTGGGGTAATGTTGCCACTGGCTTTGGGGGCACCCCCCATAATATACGTTTTACCGATGTACTGTGCGAGATTGGGTTCGATTGACAAGGCGATTGCCAGGTTGGTAAGTGGTCCCAAGGTGACCAGGATACACCCTGGATGGCGTTTCGCCAGCTCGATAATCCCGAGGGCAGCATGCATTTCTTCGAGTGGGCGTGGGGCGCGGAATCCTGCATCACCGAGCCCATCAATGCCGTGGATGTCGGAGGCATCGGGTGCATCAACCAACAATGGCCGTGCTGCGCCGCGGTAGATAGGAATGTGTGGTGCGCCAAAGGCGTTGAGAATGGTACCCACATTCCGTTCCACATTGGGCAGCGACACGTTGCCGTTGAGCGTGGTAATACCCACTACATCAACGTTGGGGTCGGCCAGTGCCATCAAAATTGCCAACGCGTCATCAACACCAGCGTCGGTGTCAATAATCATTGCTCGCGCGCTCATGCAGTCTCCTTTCGGCATAGCTACCCTCCCATTATATACATATCCCGTAGTCGAGGATGGTTTACTGCGGTTGTGCATGACCGCCGTAGTGCACGTCATGAAATGTTTTCACGTACAATAGAACGAGGATTGCATGGCAGGTGATGTAATGATGAAATGGCTGCGTTCGATTCCCCCGTGGCAATTCGCCATCATGACCAGTGTGGGTGTAAGCCTGCTCCTCTGGTATACCCGCCATGCGGTGGGGTTGACATGGGATGAACCGGCATATATGCGGGCCGCATCCGCGTATCATGCCTGGGTGCAACAAATCTGGTATCAGGGTGATGGTGCATTTCAACCAGCAGTCATCAACGAATACTGGCAGTACAATCACGAACACCCTCCCATGGTCAAGTGGTGGTATGCCATGATCGGCACACCGTTACTCGCATCAATGCATGTGATTGATGCGTATCGCTTGGCGGCCATGCTGTTGTCGGCGGCGCTCTGTGGTGTACTCGTGATGAGCAGTGCGAGTACGATTGGGCGTACGACGGCACTTGTGACTGTGCTTTTTCTGCTCATCCTCCCACGCGTATTCTTTCACATGCATTTGGCTGCACTCGATGTGCCTGGCGCACTCGCATATATCATCGCGGTGCTCTTTTTTTGGCATACCCGTGAACGACGCGCATGGTGGATAACATTGCTCTTTGGTGTGGTGTGGGGGCTCGGTATCGCCACCAAAATCAATGCGGCGTTTGCGTTGCCTACGGTCGCACTATGGTGGCTCATCTCCGATCGGCGTCCGCATTTGGGGTGGCGCATGCTCGTGGCGGGTGTGATTGGCATTCTCGTCTTTGTGGCAGTGTGGCCTTGGTTGTGGGTTGACCCAACCACACGCTTGCTCGACTATGTGCGCTGGGTGACCGTTGATCACTGGCAGATTCCCCAGTGGTTTTTGGGCGAAGCGCTGTTGCCACCACCGTGGTATTTTGCACCGGTAATGGCTGTCATGACGACTCCGGCGCTCATGCTGGTAGCCGCATGCGTGGCACCATTGCTTGTTCCTGTATCACAGCGCACCTATGTGACACTGATAGTAATTGCGGCGCTGATGCCACTCTTGGCACTGATGATGAGTAGCACGGTCTACGATAACGACCGCTTGCTGATGGCGTTTTATCCGCTCATGGCACTCTTGGCCGCGATAAGTGTGGTGCAGCTAGCTCAACGTATCGCCATGCGAGTGTCGCAATCGGCGCCTGTGCTCGCTGGTGGGTTGTGTCTCTTGGTCATCGCGTGGCCCTTGGCGGACACGATGCGTTTGTGGCCGCACACGTTGTCGTACTACAGCGAAACAGTGGGTGGTCTGCCCGGGGCACAACGCCTGCGAATGGATCATACCTATTGGAATGAAACATATGCCGAGGCGATTGATTTTATCAACCGCGATGCACCTGCAAATGCAACGGTCTGGGTGGAATCGTGGAGCCTTGATGTACCACAGACCTATCAACTTACAGGGCGGGCTCGATCCGACCTCCAGTTTGGCAGTGATGCCGCAGGCTCTGCTTGGGGTTTGCCTACGCTGAAATTAGCTCAATATGAGGCCGACTACGTGATTGTGACGTATCGTTTTGCTGGCTGGACAGGAGCGACCTGGGCACTCGTGGCTGGTAATCGAGCACCCGTTTATACGATACAACGTGATGGTGTGCCATTGTTGGAGGTATATCAACTGCCATGAACGACCTGTTTCACCGTTTCAATACACTTCGCTGGTGGCGTTGGTGTTGGCTCCCACTGAGTTATGCACTCCTGTGTGTTCCATTGTTCTGGCAGACATTTGCCACGTGGTCTACGGCGTTGGCAACGCGTTGTGTGGAACGTTGCGATAGTGGTTGGCAAAATGTGTGGATGTTGTGGTGGGTGGCACGTCAACTCAGCCAAGGAGCCACACCGTTTTATACTGACCAGATATTCTACCCAGGTGGAGCATCGCTCTTTTGGCAGACAGTGATGGCAGCCAATGGGCTGTTGATGACGCCGGTAACGCTCATGTTTGGCCCAATTACCGCATTCAACACGTTGGCGTTGCTCACATTTGTGGCTTCGGGGTGGAGTATGGCACTGCTTGCTGACGCAGTGACACGCCATCGCTGGGGCGCATGGTTGGCGGGTGCGCTCTACACGTTTGCACCGTTCCACGTCTGGATGGCATATTGGGGCTTTGCAGAGCGCTTGTCCATCCAGTATTTTCCCATTTTGATATATGCACTCTGGGATCTTTCACAACGCCCACGGTGGCGTGGGGTGTGGTTGGGCGCATTTGCGTTTTTGGGTGCCTTCTTTTCGAGCCACTACTACGGGTTATTTTCGTTGACCTATGTGGTGATTTGGTTTGGGGTACTGATATGGCAGCACCGCCAAGATCGCGTGTGGTGTCGGCAGCTCCTCATGCGCATGCTGGTTATGGCGGTGGTAGTGGCTACGCCGATTCTGCCGTTTGCGTGGTCATTGATTGCACCGAGCAAACCTGTCCCCAACAGTGATGGTGTCGCGCTGAGTGATTATCTGGTGCGACAAATTGAATTCTCCGCAACCCCGCTCACGTTGGTGACTCCTGCAATTACGCATCCATGGTGGGGGGATGCGGTGCTCGCGTGGTATCGGCAATATTCACCGAGCTATTGGCCAATCTCTCTGGGTTTCGTGGTGCTCATCTTGGCCATTGCGGGTCTCCTGTGGACGCGGCGTACCCTTGCATCATGGTGGTGGATTATGCCTGCCATCATGCTGGTGTTGTCGTTCGGTCCGCGGGCCATCTGGTTGGGGTACAACACGGGGATCCCGTTGCCGTATGACATCCTTAATTTCATTCCACTGGTGAAATTGGGGCAACGTCCTAATCACTTCCTGCTATTGGTATTGGTGCATTTGGCATTGTTTGCAGCTATGGCCGTCCGGCATGCGGCTACCACACTGACGTGGCCACGCATCTGGGCCACGGTGGTGGTGTTGGTGGCGGTGGTAGAGCTCATCGCATTGCCACTAACCCCCGTTGCACCGACGAAAACGGTCGTATACGATGCGATTCCTGCAGATGGTGGGGCAGTACTGACCATCCCATTCGACCTCGATGATGGCAACAACATGTATGCGCAGTGGTATACGCAACGCCCTGGAGTAACCGGCTATTTGCCGCGCACCAATCCAGAGCTGGTCAATACGGGTCTACTGACCAAAGCAGATGGCGTGGTGCAGTTTACGCAGCCGATTACCACGTTGACCGTCCTCAACAACGATGCCGCATATGCGCTGACGCACATGATGGAACGCTTGCACGTGGAGTACGTTGTCTACGACAAACGCTTCGGTGTGACGACAAACCCTGACGTCTTGGCAGAATTGGCTCCAGTAGTCGAAGACCAATACCTTGCACTCTACCGGCGCATTCGCCCCGCTACACCAGGAGCGCTGGTCGTCCTCAATAATGGCTGGTATCCACCAGAAACGGATGCGAGTGGCAGACGCTGGCAGTGGAGTAACGCACATGGTACCTTTTGGGTGTACCAAGTCCCACCAGCGCGCCGTGCGGTGATTGTGACGGCTACGATGGCGGCACCGCTCCCTACTACGGTGCACTTTGATGGGGTGCATGTGGTACATCCCGTGAGCTTTGCAATCGAGCAACCACAACGTATACGACGCTACCACATCCTGGCATTTCCGGCGACATATGCCGACGACTTCTGGTTTACCGTACAACAACTGTATGATGCACGAGATCGCACCATTGGGGTATCGTTGGATGCACTTGATGCACATGTGACTTCCTTGATATTGGGGGATTAGTGTCGCGGTGCGAGTGATTCTGGAAATATTGTGGGTATGTGAATCATAGTGGCAGTTGATTGTGTTGCCGAACAGGTGCTCAATGTGGTATAAAATTACGTTGACAACTTTACGATTGCTTTATATGATGGATAGCTAGGGGTGATTTCATGGGGAGAAAATGACGTGTTTGGACGTTACTGGTATGTACTACTGCTCGTTGTAATCGTTGTATGTGTGCCTGCATTGATGTTTGCACAACAGAGTGCAAATACTCAACAACGTACACAACGTCGTGCGCCCTCACTCCCGCAAGTTGTGCCAACCACGAGTAACCCGACCATTAATGTGGCCAACGGTGGTGTGCGCACCATGCAAAATACGTCGTTTGAACAGTTCGGTACATGCTCTTCGCCGCTGACGTCGTGGAGCACGATTCGCATGGAACGCATGTTTGGTTGGAAAACCACACAACCGTTACAAATTGAAAATTGTAATGCGGTGTCGTACGGTGGCTCGTATCGCGTTATCGAGATACAACCCGCAGCGACGTACGGATATACACCACAACAAGGTGCAATTTACGCTGAGCTCAATGCCTACAATGCGGGGATGGTCTATCAAACCCTGTGTGTGCAGAATGGTGACACATTTGAATTTTCGTTTGCGCACCACGCCATCGGCAACCGCACCGATATTGCCGAATTCCGTCTGGGCATTCCTACGGGGCTGGATGCTGGCTCCGTGGCTGCGGATGGCTATAGTCGGCAGGTGCTCCGTGCGAGTACCACGGTTGCTGGTGGTATTACCACCGCCGTATCACAGACCACATATGCCGGTACCACTGCAAACGCAGCGGCGATTTCAACCAATAAATGGGGTGTCTATTCGGGGACACATACGCTCCCCAATTCGGGATGGTCTGGACTGCGCAATGTGGGATTTACTGCGGTTGCGGGTGCTTCGCCCACTGGTGGAAATGCACTTGACGCGATTACCCTTGGGATTACTCCGTTGATAGACCTTGGCAGTTCACGCGATCGTACGGCACTTGAGGGTGTCAATCCGACGGCGATTAATGTGCGTGTGAATGGTCGTGTTACCAGCGGTACTAAAATCGCTATTCGCCGTAAATTGGATAATCCGGGGCCTGCAACGAGCGACGTGGATTTTACGTTGGGCACACCCACTGCAGGTGCGTTTGGGAATGCAACAGTTGTCCATACCACCGGTAGTGACTTGTGGCTGATTACCGTGCCCCCCGGTGACTACGATGGTGGCATTAATGCGGGCAATAATGTGGGTGGGTTGACCATCCCCATTACTTATCTCACTGACAGCAGTAGTGAAGGCACCGAGTGGGCGTGGTTTGAGCTTGCACGCCCCACGAAAGATGGATCGAGCCCGTATTTTAGTAGCGACTACGGTACGGTGACCGGCAACTGGGATTTCGCAGACCCCATCTGTGATGGCTCGTTCAAGAGCGATGGTGTCGTCTATACGATTACCGAAAACGCGGATACGCCCACCCCCACCAACTCGCGCACTGCGACGAG
>CAZMWB010000009.1:0-12475 GCA_964569955.1 uncultured Klebsiella sp.
CAGTATCCCCATGCCACCTGCGAGGAGCAGGATGAATGGCACGGGGATACGTTTGCTCAACGTGAGCCCGCATGCGGCACCCGCAATCCCCAGGCTCTGCCAGTCAATTCCTGCTTGATGCATGATGCGCACCAACACGACCAGAAACATGCTTGCAACGGCGAGGGTTAATCCACGCACAAACCCCTGCATGGCTGGGTGTTGACCATGCCGCTGATAAAAGATGAGCACACCGAGTGCAGTAAATGGTGGAATTGCAATTGCGATGACGGCGAGCAATGCGCCACGGATCCCATCCACTAAATAGGCAAAACTAATCACCCATAAGCCGGTGGGGCCTGGGCTGATTTGCCCGATGGCGAGTGCTTCTGCAAAGGTGTGATCGCTGGCCCAGCCGAGTGCAAGCATGTCGTGATGCAGAATGGGGACATTCCCTGTTCCAGAAGTGGAAAAAAGAGATGCCTTGAGGAGTAACCAGAATAGTAGCCATGGATTCATGAGCGATCTCCGCTATGCACACGCAACCGCCAAAAAAGTACCGCCATCACGATTCCGGCTCCCCAGAGCAAGAGCACGGCGGGGAGCGTGGTCAAGGCGAGGAGCAGAGGTGCCCCGATAATAACCGCCATACTGCCAAGCATACTCGCGCGCCCTTCGTTGCGTGCCTGTTGCCAGGATGGACGGAGCATCTGTACCACCAGGATAATGCCGATACCAGCAGTTGCAGGAATCATGCCACGGATGATGGCTGCGACTACCGGATTATCGCGGATGGTGGCGTAGAGAGCGGTAATTGCAATGGTAATGGAAATGCTGGGCAACAACAGTCCAAGTAGGGCAATGAGGGCACCACGCAGTCGCGCCACTTTCCAACCGATCAAAGCGGTTTGCCCCAAGAGGTTGATACCGGGAGCGACCTGGACAATGCCCCAGTATTCGGCGAATTCCTGTTCGCTGACCCAGGTGTGTGTGGTGACTGTCAGTTGGCGCATCAGGTAGAGTGTGGTAGATCCTCCCCCAAATGATTGCAGTCCGATGCGTGCCCATGCACGAAAAAACGGCCCCATTGCAACATGATGCATGTGTGTTCCTTGTCCGTTGACGGTGTATCGTTGAACTATGGTAAGCTAAAACGCAGCACACGTAGTTCGTATTAGCAGGTGGCGCTGCCACCCGTATGGCCAGTGAAAGTAGTGAGTATGCAGCATTCGGTCGTGGAATCACGGGTGACAGCAACGCCATGGTCGCGACCGATCATTGTGCTCATTGTTACACAAATCATCCTAGGCATGCGTGAAATTCCCCAGTCTGCCTTTTTTCTCCTCTATTTACAGACCGCCCAACTCTCCCCGGTGACGATTGCCACTATTACTTCGACTGCACAGGTGACAGGCATGTTGGTCGCATTTGCCGGCGGGTTTCTTTCTGCACGCTACGGCCACAAATGGGTCTTTTTGATCGGCTTGCTTGTCACTGCCCTCAATAGTCTCGTGTTTCATCTCGATACCATCTGGGTGATTACGGTGCTCTGGTCACTAGGTGGTGCAGGGTCAGCTGTGGCCAACATCGGTAGCTCGAGCTACCTCACAGCAACGGGTAGTACAAAGGCTATGGGCTTGATTTCCGCATTGTTTGTGCTAAGCACCACCATTGGTGGTACACTGGGCAACCCGATTGCAGGGGCACTGATTACGCAGTTCGGCTATGGCGTCTTTGGCTGGGTCATGCTGGCCATCATGCTGGTCATGCTCGTTGTCGTCTATAGCGTGTTACCAGCTGCGCCGCCACCCGTTGTCGCAGGCGCAGCGGTCGCACTACCTACGACCGTCTTGTTTCGTACACCGGCCATTCGTTCCATCGTCATCCTCCGTGCCTGTGCCACCCTCTTTTATGGCATGGTGCTCGTCTTGGTGCCGCTGATGCTTCACGACATCACCGCTGATGTCAACGTGGTGGCCACCTATACATCACTCACCCTCATCGCTGCCTCTGTGGTACAGTTTTTGGCGGGGCGGGCTGCCGATCGCTGGGGGGCGCGGCTCCCCACCATGGTCATGTTTGCAACGATGGTCGGCTGTGGCGTCTGTTTCGGACTGTTGCCACACACCACGCTCACACTGATGGTGTTGGGGGTAACTAGTATTGCCTGTGCATGGGCCCTTTCCGCACTCATGTTTGTCTGGATTCGTGATGGTGTGGCACCTGCACTCCACCCACCGCTCTTTGGCATGCTCTATGCTGTGTGGAGTCTGAGCATGATTATTGGCTCCATTCTAGGGAGTTGGCTCTACGAACAGTGGCCGAGCGCCCCATTTGTACTCTTTGGCGTAATCAACATACTTGCCTGCCTCGTCGTACAGCGGTTGTATCAGCACCAAGCCATCCCACAGGAGCAGTGATGACACACACGGTATACTACACACAACTGTTGCCACATCAGTTCCGCACCCGCTTGGCCGCATGTGCAGTCGCCTATTTGCCCCTCGGTACACTCGAGTGGCATGGCGAGCATATGGCGCTTGGTACCGACGCCTTGATTGCCGAAGGGGTCTTCGTTCAGACGGCTACCCAGTTTGGTGGTATTGTGATGCCGCCACTCTTCTTGGGACCAGATCGGATCCGTGCTACGCCTGACGGATACTTGGTAGGCATGGAATATGCCGAAAGTACCACACCAGCTCGTCAGCTCGATGGTGGATGCTACTGGATTCCCGAAGGATTGTTCGTATTACTCCTGGAACACATCGTGGCACAAGTCGCCCGTGCTGGCTTCCGTGTGTTGGTGGCCGATGGGCACGGTCCGTCACGGCGAGTGTGGGCCACACATGCGCCGCAATGGCAAGCACAATACGGTATCCGACTCGTGAGTGTCTCCAATGATATTCCGAGTGGATGGCAAAGCCAAATTGACCATGCTGCTCGCAATGAAACGTCACTCATGCAGGCACTGTATCCCGCCCTAGTCGATCTCTCCCAACTTAGTCGCGATCGTACCATCTACCCACAAGGGGTAGGAGGTGTGGATCCACGCGATGCGAGTGCGAGCCATGGAGCCGAATGTCTTGACCAGAGTGTGGCGCTCCTCATCACCTGTCTGCGCCAGTTGCCCGAACTTTCATGAATGGAGTATTCAACGATGCAGATGACGATTACCCGTACCCGGCCTGATGTACCCGAAGTCGTGACGCTGATCCACGAATTGAATGAAATCCTAGAGGCCGACTATCCACCAGAAAGTCGGCATGGCTTTAGTGTCGAGAAACTCATTGCCCAAAATGTGGCGTTTTTTGTGGTGCATGTGGATGGTGTGGCAGTTGGATGTGGCGGTATTAAACTGTTCGATGACTTTGGTGAATTAAAACGGATGTATGTGCGTGCCCCCTTTCGTGGCCAGCGTATCGCCGAAAAGCTGATTGATGTTTTGACGCAACATGCGATTTCCCACGGGATTACCTGTGTGCGCCTTGAGACTGGCATTCATTCCCACGAAGCGATTCGGCTCTATGAACGCGTGGGTTTTATCAAAATACCCCCTTTTGGAGACTACCGTGAAGACCCGCTGAGTATTTGCTACGAGAAAAAACTCGTGCGCTAGCAGATTATTTGTGTGTCTGGTGGTCGCTATTGGTGAAATTTAGGCAATCTTTGGGTTGTGATATATGTGATTTTCGTTTAGTATGTGTGTATTGTAAATACGTTGTTTGTGTGTTATTCTAATCAATTAAACACTCAATGATATATTAACAATGTAGTAAGTAAATTGTAAATTTAACAAAATAGTAACATAACAACATTCGAAAATAACTGAATAAGCGTAACGCATGAAGAGATGAGCTATCACAAAATGCATACAATGATATTTGATGTGTGAAAAGTTGATGTGGAGTGGCCATGCAGATAGCACCAGTGCCCCAAGGGTATATAAACCATCGTGATCGGCAACGTGAGCGGATTTTGCACCATGCCGAGCAATTGTTTTTGGCGCATGGCATCAAAGCAGTGAATATCTCGGATATTGCAGTTACGGCACAAGTGACTCGTGCGACAATTTATCGTTATTTCGATCATCGGCTTGCTATTGTCTGGGCGTTGTATCAACGCTACGATGCACGTAAAGCGAGTATGATGCCTGAGGAGATCTACGATCAACAACTCGATCCACAGGTGCGCTTGCGTATGTGGTTCGAGGTAACCAAGGCATTCTTTTTCACCCATCACGCACTTGTGAAATTTCGCATAGAAATGGATGAATTGTATGCGAATGAATCGGAGTTTTGTACTTTAAAAATGGGGAAAAAAACAAATTTCGATGATGATAAATTGCTGATTCATATACTTAAATGTGCGTTAAATAGTGCCAACAATAATGACAAGGATTTGTTGAATTTACAATATGACACAATAGTTTCTTTGGTGCACGGTTTTGAACAAAAAATCATACTTGATACCGCCTTATTGACAAATTCATACCGCAATGGTTTGCGAAAAGTGTACGATGAGTTTTGTACGATTCTTTTGTATGGAATAAGAAATAATCAAGAATGAAAATTTGCATCGAAATTATTAAGGTCTTGTATTGACAAACTTAAAAATTTCAAAAATAATAGTAGTGTACTCGTTTTCGCATTACGTGCTATTCGTGAGTACATTATGTCGGTGTCATATCATCTGTGAGATATGGTATCGCACACCAGGAGTCTGCTATGAGCAAGTCAGCGGATAACAATGTGCGTATGTATGAGGGGCATCGTAAACGGCAACAAGAACGCATACTCAGTGTGGCCGAGCAACTGTTTCATCGGCATGGGATTATCGCCGTCGGGCTCAACGACATCGCAGATGCTGCGAGTGTGACCCGAGCGACGATATACCGTTATTACGCAAACAAGATGGAGATTGCGTGGGCGGTCTACAAACGGTACTCTGCGCACATCTTTGATTCGATGCCAGCAAGTGTCTGGAACACACAGTTCTCTGGTGCTGATCGTATGAATGCGTTGTTGATGGGATTCTGCGAGTATTTTTTCAAGCATCCTCAAGGTGCGCAGTACATTGCAGACTTTAATCACATGTACGCAGACAATCCCGATATTGCCCAGATTCGTGTAGATAATCCGATTGTGGCAAGTGGGTTAGATCCCTTGACCATGTTGGTTGAAATCGGCATCAAGGATGGTTCGTTGCGTCCCACATTAGTGCCTACCGCTATCCGTGCCATGATCCTTACAGTGCTCAATGGTATGGAACAGCGCATGTTGCACTTTGGCACAGACATCACATCTGAGTATGAGCATTCACTCCAAGAAATCTACCAATGTGCCATTGATGTATTGATGCACGGGATTCGCAACCATCACGGAACACGCATACCCGCCTAGTGGTGACCATATCCAGCTTGAATACTCCGTTGTGCACCCGATTATTGTGAGAAATCACGATAATCGGGTACACTGCGTATACAGCAAGTTTGTACGATAGGTGTGAAATGACGACACATGTTCGTGACTTCGACGTTACGCAGGTACTGTCACAGCTTACATTGGATGAAAAAATTGCACTTTGTTCGGGCAAGAATTTTTGGCAGATGCAAGGGGTGGAGCGCCTCGGTATCCCGACCATTTTTATAACGGATGGTCCACACGGCGTGCGTAAGCAAGGGCAGAGCGAGGGGATAAGCCTCGAGAACACACTCCCATCCACCTGTTTCCCTACTGCCTCTGCACTGGCGAGTAGCTGGGATCTCCAGCTCATCACGCAAGTGGGTACGGCGATTGGTGCCGAAGCCCGTGCCATGAATGTGAGTGTGGTGCTCGGGCCTGGAACCAACATCAAACGCTCGCCGCTTGGTGGGCGTAATTTTGAGTACTTCTCCGAAGATCCGCTGTTGTCGAGCCAGCTGTCGGCCGCCTGGATTCAGGGTGTGCAGTCACAACAGGTCGGTGCATCGCTTAAACACTATGCTGCCAACAACCAAGAGTCACGGCGCATGACGGTGGACACGTTGGTTGATGCGCGTGCCTTGCGTGAAATCTATCTGGCCAGCTTTGAAGGAGCCGTGAAAACGGCCCAGCCGTGGACTGTCATGTGCGCCTATAATCTGCTCAATGGTGAGAGTTGTAGTCAGAATACCTGGTTGTTGACGGACGTGTTGCGTAATGAGTGGGGTTTTGCTGGGTTGGTCGTTTCTGACTGGGGGGCGGTTGTCGAGCGGGCACCGGGGATTGCTGCGGGCATGGATTTGGAGATGCCAGGGAACGGGAATGCCAATGGCGCGAGTATTCGTGATGCCCTTGACCAAGGCACGTTGACGATTGCACAGCTCGATACGGTGGTGACACGGATTTTGACGCTCATCAAACGTTCACTACCCAGTTACCACGAAACGATTGCATGTGACTGGGATGCGCACCACGCCCTGGCACGGCAGGCTGCGGCTGCGGGTATCGTGTTGCTGAAAAACGACCAAAACCTTTTACCGCTCCAGCCGACGCAACAGGTGGGTGTGATTGGTAGTTTTGCCAAGGCTCCCCGTTTCCAGGGGGCGGGGAGTTCGTACATCAATCCGACACGACTCGACACCGTCTATGACACGCTGGTTGCGCATCTTGGTCGTGATGTGGACTACGCTCCGGGGTATCAGCCACGTGCCAAAACGCCTGATGCCGCATTGATTGCCGAGGCGGTGGCGCTCGCCACACGCGTGGAAGTGGTGGTATTGGTCATCGGCTTACCAGATATCTATGAAGCAGAGGGACTTGATCGTACAACGATGGCTCTGCCTGCTAGCCATGACGCACTCGTTGCGGCGGTGGTGGCTGCCAACCCGCGTACTGTGGTCGTGTTGTGCAATGGGGCTCCCGTGGAAATGCCGTGGCACGATCAGACTCCTGCGATTGTGGAAGCGTATTTGGGGGGACAGGCGGGTGGTGGGGCAATCGTGGATGTGGTGTACGGTGTGGTGAATCCCGGGGGCAAATTGGCCGAAACCATTCCGGTGCGTGGGAGCGATTGCCCAGCAGCACCGTTTTTTCCGGGTGATGGACAAATGGTCGTCTACCGCGAGAGCATCTACGTCGGCTATCGCTACTACAATACGACCGATGTAGCAGTACGCTACCCATTTGGTCACGGCTTGAGTTACACCAGCTTTGCGTATGGTGATGTGGCCACTCACGTCAATGCAGATGGGACGGTGACGGTCTCCGTTGCGGTAACCAACACGGGAAGCCGTGCCGGGCACGAAGTCGTGCAAGTCTATGTGCGTGATGTGGCAGCCCGCGTCTTTCGCCCCATCCACGAACTCAAGGCCTTCGCCAAAGTGTATCTCGAGGCAGGTGCCACCACAACGGTACAGTGCAGTCTCGATGCGCGTGCCTTTGCCTTTTATGATGTGGCATCGGCGCAGTGGCTGGTCGAAGCCGGCGAATTCGAGATACAGGTGGGGGCGTCGTCCCGAGACATTCGAGGGCGATCGGTCGTCACGTTGGCAGGTGTGGCTGCACAACCACAGCCCATACTGGCTGGCTACAGCGATATCCGTGGCAAGGATGCCTTTAATGAGGCCTCGTTTGCCCGCGTGTACGGCAAACCGCTCGCAACCAAACGTCATACGCCGGGGAATTTCACCAGTAATACGCCCATCAGCGACATGGCCAAGCATTCATGGGTAGCACGGCTACTCTACGCCCAAATGCAACGACAGATGCAGCAGATGGTGATGGCAATGGACCGTGAAGGCCCTACCGCCTTGTTGTTCCAGGCCATGGCAGATGACATGCCACCACGCACCTTGTTGATGTTTGCCCAGGGCAAAATAAAACTAGCCTGGATGCACGCCTTTGTGGCATTAGCCAATCGTAATTACCTGCAGGCGGTGCGGGCGTTGTGGCGTGGGTAGATTGTGCTATTACCGAGTCCGATGATTGGCGAGGGGGAGATACAATAGGCGTAACCCGTATGCGGTGACGATGAGCGTAGTGCCCACATCGGCAACGATGGCCATCCACATGTTGGCATGACCGAGCAGGACGATGAGTAGAAACAGGGCTTTGATGGCGATGCTCACCGTGATGTTGGTGATGACCGTGCGCATGGTGATGCGGCTCAGTTGAATGAGCTGCGGAATGCGCTGTATGTCAGCATTAATCAGTGCCACATCGGCGACTTCCATGGCGTGGTGTGTCCCGGCCATGGCAATACCGACATCGGCACCCGCCAGTGCTGGGGTATCGTTGATGCCGTCACCTACCATGGCGACAAGCCCATCACGGGCATGGATAGATCTGACTGTGGCAACTTTGTCGGCTGGTAAGAGTCCCGCATAGACCTGGGTGATACCCAGCTGGGTGGCCACATGGTTGGCGACGCGTGCGTTGTCGCCGGTGAGCATGCTGATACTGTTTATGCCAAGATGTTGCAAGTACATGAGGGCGGCGGGTGCCTGTGGGCGGATGGTGTCTGCGACGGTGATGGTGCCCACATAATGCCCGTTTTCACTGACCATCAGTGGGATAAACCCGTTTTGACTGTCTGAGTCTGCGGCAGCACAGTGCTGGCTATCGTGGGGGATGTCTCGGTCAAAGATATGATGACTCCCCACAAATACCGCAACTCCGGCCACATCACCACGTACACCATGCCCTACGTGGGTGGTCACGTTGTCGGCAGCCGGGAGATGTGTGGGACTCGCACGCACGATGGCATGTGCGAGGGGGTGGGTGGTATGGCGTTCAACGGCGTCAGCGAGTGCTAACACGCGGATACAAGCGCTACACGTGTCCATGGGGGGGGCAGAGATGGGACAGGTGAGCGTACGGACGCTGACCACGCTTGGCGTCCCATTCGTTAGTGTCCCCGTTTTGTCGAATGCAATTGCTCGTACCTGTGCGAGTGTGCTGAGTATGGCTCCCCCTTTGACGAGGATGCCGTGGCGTGCCGCGTTGCTCAATGCACTCACCAGCGCTACGGGCACACTAATCACCAAGGCACATGGACATGCCACCACCAATAGGGCGAGTCCACGGTAGAGCCAGCCACTACTCGGGTCACTTGCCGACCACCACGGCGCTCCCCAAAAGAGTGGTGGGAGCACCGCAACGAGTACGGCAAGGCCGACCACAGCAGGTGTGTAGTAGCGGGCAAAGCGATCCACGAGATGTTCAACGGGGGCGCGGCGCTCTTGTGCGTCGGCAACGAGCTGGGTCATGCGTGCCACCATGCTCTCATCGGCGCGCTGATGAATTGTAACCAGGAGTGGGCTGAGTCCATTGATGCTCCCCGCATAGACGGTGTCACCAACGGTTTTGGCCACGGGATGACTTTCACCGGTTAAAAGCGCTTCATCAACCAACGATTCACCACGTGCGACACTGCCATCACACGGAAAGCGCTCACCGGGGCGGACCACCACCGTGTCGCCAACTGCGAGTTCACTGACAAGCACAAGTTGTTCGACTGTTTCACCATCAGCATGGTGGCGCTGACGCAATGCGCGCTCCGGTACCAACGCAAACATACTGGAGACTGCGGCCCGCGCCCGATGACTGCTGTATCCTTCGAGTGCTTCACCAATGGCAAAGAGGACCACCACCATACCCGCTTCTACATATTGGCCGAGTGCGATGGCGCCACAGGCGGCAATAGTCATCAACACATTGATGGAGAGTTCCCGGTTAATCCAGATACTGCGCCAGGCACTCTGCAGCATGGGTGGCACGGCACAGAGGAGTGCAACGATGGCTAACAGATCGAGCCACCAGCGTTCCCAGCCGAGCAGTTCGCTGAGTACGATACACGGACTGATAAGCAATACGCCAAGTAGTGCGAGCTGTGTCTCACGTCGTTGCCACATGTACGCCACAAACGATGGCGGTGTGGTATGAACAACAGGGGTGGTGGGGGCATCTCCCACCCCGTATCCGAGCGCTTGTACCCGTGCTACCACGGTGTCTGCAGCTATCGTGCCTACGACACGAAGACGGGCGTTCGTAAAGTTGAGTGTGCATGTGGTGACACCGGGAAGTTGGGCTACGCCCCGTTCGATGCTTTTCGCGCAGTCCGCACAATCCATGCCGGTGATGATGAATGTATGAGTGTTGGTGGTCATGGCACGCCTTTACATGTATTGGTAAAATTATATACCCAATCATGTGTATGATTACGCCGCTATCCACGGTACAATACGCACCATGGAGTGACCTGTACCAATGAGGGTGTTGACACTATGAACCGTGCTGCCATCTGGGATGCCTGTATTACTGGATTTGTCGGTACCCCATACAAACGGACGATACGCACCTGGCTTGACTGTGCGCCGGTGCGCGGTATCCGTATTGCACAACATTCCGAGCCATGTGACGACTACTTTGTAGCTGATTGTGCCCCAGATCGCGCCATGACACTGATTCGTACGGTGCCACCGGCTGCACTCTGTTATATCACCGTATGTGCCGACGACGACCGTGACATTCACACCTATCAGTCATTGGGGGCAACACACGCATACAGTGAATTGGTGATGGCGGTTGATGTGCGTAATCGCCCGCTGGTGCCTCCTGCCTATGCGGTACAGCGTGCCACCAGCGATGATGTGACTATGTGGAATGCCATGGACCCTGAGGGTGAGTCATGGCTCAATCCGCTCGATGTGGCTGCCCAAGAAATGGGTCATTATGCCATTTTTTGTGCTGATACAATGGTCGCTCGTGGGCGTTCGTTGCGACTCTCTTCTGGGTATAGCTACGTGAGTATGGTGTTTGTCAGTCCAGTTCACCGTCGTCGTGGCTATGGGCGTGCCTTGATGCAGACCATCCTCAATGACGATGTGGCCACGGGCATGCACACCAGCATATTGATGGCATCGTACGAAGGTGCGACACTTTATGCCACACTCGGCTACGAAACAGTTGCCCAGACCCACGTTTTTACCCTCTAATCGAGGAGCACTGCGATGATCGAAGTGGTTACTCTTGCGCGTCAGCTGATTGGCTTGCGCACTGATGCTGGCAGACATAACGAGTTACGGGCTGCGCTTGATTTGATTGTTCGACAACTCCCCGCAGATGTCACAGTGGAGTGGTTTGAACGCAATGGTCATCACAGTTTTTTGGCGTATGCAGGAACAACGCGCCCAGCGTGCTTTCGTGTGGTGCTCAATGGTCATGTAGATGTCATCCCCGGTAAACCGCACCAATATCAGGCGACACGTGTGGATGACCGTATCTACGGAGTTGGCGCGCTGGACATGAAAGCCAATTTGGCCGTATTGTGTGCCGTTTTTGTGGAAATGGTGCACCAAGTGTCTTATCCATTCGCTCTGCAGGTGGTGAGTGATGAAGAAATCGGCGGCTTTGATGGTACCATGCTTCAAATTGAGCAGGGGGTACGTGCTGATTTTGTGATAAGTGGTGAAACAACGCAATTCAACGTGGTCAATCAAGCCAAAGGCATCGTATGGCTCAAGGTTCATGCACAGGGTGTACCCGCGCATGGTGCCTATCCGTGGCGTGGCCAGAATGCGCTACACATGCTGACTGATGCTTGGCAGCGCATTGCCACCGCATTCCCCGTACCGACCACAGAGGCATGGGCAACAACGGTTAATTTGGCCCGCATTGAAACCCCAAATGTAGCCTTCAACAAAATCCCTGACGACGCACAGATGTGGCTCGATGTACGCTGTACGCCGGTAGATGTAGCGACGGTGATTGCACGGATTCGTGATTGTGTGGGCGCATCGTGTCGTGTCGAAGTCATCACCGACGAACCCGCCTTGGATGTACCTGCCACGCACCCCGACATCATACGACTCCAAGCGGCGGTGCAGGCAGTGCGTGGCACGCCGGCACCGCTGAGTGCAGCCATGGGGTCGTCGGATGCGCGCCATTTCACGCGTGTGGGCTGTGCGGGGGTGGAGTTTGGGCCAATTGGTGGTGGCATTGGCAGCGACGAGGAGTGGACGAGTGTGGCTGGACTTGCTGATTATGCCGCCATTTTGCGCCATTTTTTACGTACGGTGCGGTAGGTAACTGTAATTGCCCTGCATACGGGCCAATGGTGCCAAACACACCCCCGCCACTGGGGTCACCAGTGGCGGGTATGGCAACGCATTCTCACCGAGAATGCGAGGATATCCACATATGATTCACTGATATCAGCATACAACGAGGGTCTGTATTTTTGATGAGAAATGTATAAATATACACTTAAGGCTCCATAAAAAACCGCCACCGCATTTGCGGTGGCGGTCGTACGAGGCAGGCTAGGGGCGCAACACGATTTTGGTGACTGGCGCTTTACCCGCCAACAATTCTTTGAACGACATATCGCCTGCACTGAGCGGGCGTTCAATGAGCCAGTTGCTGGCTGGTTGGGCGATGCCTTGGCCGACGAGTTCAACGGCTTTGGCGAAATCCTGCTGGGTATAACAAAAGCACCCCAGCAGGCTGATTTCTTGGCGGATGACATAGTTGGTCGG
>CAZMWB010000009.1:12575-57790 GCA_964569955.1 uncultured Klebsiella sp.
TATAACAAAAGCACCCCAGCAGGCTGATTTCTTGGCGGATGACATAGTTGGTCGGTATGGCGGTTTCGTCTTCGTGGAGCCCCATCAGCACCACCGTGCCACCCGGTGCAGTGGCCATAATTCCCTGGTTGCGCACTGCGCTGGTGCCCACCGCATCAATGACCACATCCACGCCACCTGGGAAGAGGGCGCGTGTGGCTTTGACGGTGTCGTCACTGCGGGCATTGATGGTGTGGGTGGCGCCCCATTCACGGGCTACGGCTAGGCGATTATCGGCAATATCGCTACTGATGATGGTGCGCACCCCGCGGGCTTTGGCCGCAGCAATGGCGCACAACCCGATGGGGCCAGCGCCGAGGATGAGGACGGTGCTCTCGGGGCTCGGTTGCGCCAGCCCGACCGCATGCACGGTACAAGCGAGTGGTTCACATAACGAACCGGCAATGTCAGAAACGTGGTCTGGCAGTGCCCAACAGAGATTAGCTGGTATGGTCATGTATTGGGCAAAGGCACCGGGGAGATGCGCACTCAGTAGCTTGCGACTACGACAGAGGTGCTCGAGCCTGCGTTGGCAACGATCACACTGCCCGCACGATACCAGCGGGTTGAATGTGACCCGTTGCCCTATTTGGGCAGGTGTACCATCGTACAAGCGGCCATTTCCCGCCACAATGGTCCCCGCTCCTTCGTGTCCCATGATGAGTGGTGGGAAGCGGATGCTACTCTCGCCGAGGTAGCCACTCAATTCGGAGCCACAGATGCCCACCGCACCAATGTTGATCAGCACTTCGCCGTCATTCGGGACAGGAACCGGGACATGCTGTAATTCCATCTGATTTGGCCCAAGCCAGACCAGTGCGGACATGTGCGATGGTGTCGTGCTCATCGTTGAACGCTCCCTCTGTAGGAAACCATGTGTGGTGTACTGTGGCAGGAATCTATGTGTGTGATTATAGCACTAGTTGTTGTCAGGCGAGAGGCTTGGTATTACAATGAGTGCACCGAGATTATCACACACAGCCCCCCACCAGAAAGGTGCAATGATGCTCCCACACGATTATGCAGCCCGCGTCTATGCTGGCATTCTTGGCAAAATCATTGGCGTCTACGTCGGTCGTCCCTTTGAGGGGTGGTCGTATGAACGCATCATGGCTGAACTCGGCGAAGTCAACTACTACGTCCACGAACAGCGGGGGGTGCCCTTGATTGTGGCTGATGATGATATTACGGGAACATTCACGTTTCTCCGTGCCATCCCCGATCATGGTCATTCACTGGGTGTCACTGCCGCCCAAATCGGTCAAACCTGGCTCAACTATCTCATCGAAGAGCGTACTATTTTGTGGTGGGGAGGGGTGGGGAATTCGACCGAACACACCGCCTATATGCGCCTCAAAAACGGTATCCCAGCACCACAGAGTGGCTCGATTGCGCTGAATTCCAAAGTAGTTGCCGAACAAATCGGTTCACAAATCTTTATTGATGGTTGGGCCATGGTCGCCCCTGGTGACCCCGCACTGGCCGCAGATCTTGCACGGCGAGCTGCCAGTGTCAGCCACGATGGTGAGGCCATTTACGGTGCACAAGTGATTGCTGCCATGGAGGCACAAGCGTTTGTGGAGTCTGACCTCAACAAACTGATTGACTGTGCGCTCACGTTTATCCCGCGTGATAGTACGATAGCCCGTCTGATTCACGATGTACGCGATTGGCATGCCGAATACCCTGATTGGCGTCAGGCACGCCAGCAAATCGAGGCGCATTACGGCTACGACAAATTTGGTGGCAATTGCCACATGGTGCCCAACCATGCGCTCATCCACCTCGGACTGTTGTACGGTGGCGACGATATACAGCGTGCGCTGATGATTACCAATACGGCGGGGTGGGACACCGACTGTAATTCGGCGAATGTGGGGTGTTTGCTAGGCATCAAAAACGGCTTGGCGGCATTTGAATCTGGCCCAGACTTGCGTGGTCCCGTGGCGGATCGCCTCTACTTGCCCACCGCGGATGGGGGGCGCGCCATCACCGATGCGCTGACAGAAACGTACCACGTGGTGAATATGGCACGGCGGCATCATGGCATGCCCCCACTTGCACCCAAAGACGGCGCCAAATTCCACTTCAGTTTGCCAGGTGCGGTACAGGGATTTATTAGCGACGATACGCCACAGAGTCGCGGAGTGGCAACTATTGATCAGGTGATGGGCTACAATGGCGGTGATGTACCGGCCTTGGCCATCCGCTACCACCGATTGGCGTTGGGGCGCAGTGCGGTGGCCACCACCATGACGTTTATTCCTCCTGATGGCATCGAGACGCGTAGCTCGTACCAGATTTTGGCATCACCGACACTCTACAGTGGGCAGATGCTGACGGCACGGCTTGCTGCTGATCGTACCAACGGTCAGCCCGTACAAGCGCAACTCGTTGTACGTGTGTATGGCGTGGATGATGCCATCGAAACCGTGCTCGGTCCACAGGTTGTCCTAGCGGCCGCAGATGTGCGCGATGTGACGTGGCAGATACCCGACACGCACGGTGCCCCGATTATGGCGGTTGGTGTGCAACTGACCAGTAGCGTGCGTGCCGATGGGTGCGTGTATGTGGACTTTTTGACATGGCAGGGCACACCCACACTCACCCTGAGCAAACCCGCCCACAACGGGGTGCTATGGCGCCGAGCCTGGGTGGACGGGTGCGATAACTGGCATCCATCATGGCCAGAGCCGTTTCGTTTGGCACAAAACAGTGGGACGGGGCTGATTATCATGGGGACTGCTGATTGGCGTGATTATACTGCCACGGCTACTATTATTCCTCACCTGTGTGTGGCTGGTGGTTTGGCGGTGCGTGTGCAGGGAATGCGCCGCTATTATGCGCTGCAATTCGTGGCAGGCGGGCTCGTGCAGCTGGTCAAGCAACACGATGATGTCCGTACAGTGCTCGCTCAAATTCCGTTTGATTGGCAACAGGCGACGCCCTACGTGCTGCAGGTGTCTGTTGTACATGATCACATCACGGCGCAGGTGGCTGGGCAGACGGTACAAGTGCGTGACACAACATGGCAACAGGGTGGGGTAGGGTTGGTATGTACTGAGGGGCGTATCGCCGCTGAGTGTGTGACGATTCGCCCGTAACGGGGCTGTGCCCTTTGGTGTTCGCACACAACAGGAGCATGCTGATGAAACCAAATATCATCTATGTGCATTCACACGATACAGGACGGTATATTCAGCCGTACGGGTATGCAGTACCCACACCCAATTTGCAACGATTTGCGCAGCAGGGAGTGGTGTTTCGGAATGCATTTAGTGTGGCACCGAACTGTTCGCCGAGTCGTTCTGCGTTGGTGACTGGGCATGCCCCGCATTGTAATGGCATGAACGGCCTGGCTCATCGTGGATTCTCGCTCGTTGACATCACCCAACACATCTTGCACACACTCCGTCCGGCTGGCTATCACAGTAGCCTTTTTGGTGTGCAACACGTCGCCAAACAGCCACACGATATTGGCTATGACCATGTGTGGGTTGAAAGTGGGCGAGCGGCAAATGTGGTGCAGGCGGCACGTGATTTTTTGCAACGGGTGCCGCAGCCTTTTTATATGGAGATTGGATTTTTTGAGACGCACCGCGAATTTCCCCATCACGATGATGCAGACATCACCTACTGCCGGCCACCTGCACCCGTGCCCGATACCCCAGAGACGCGCCGCGATATGGCGGCCTTTATTGCATCGGCCACCATTCTCGATGACGGAATCGGGGTAATCATGCAGGCTCTGTGCGAGGCCGGTTTGGTGGAAAATACGTTGATGTTTTATACGACCGACCATGGGCCTGCCTTTCCTGGTATGAAGACGACTCTGACCAATCATGGCATCGGTGTGCCCTTGATTGTGCGTGGACCTGGTGGCTTCGTAGGCCCGCAGATGATTGACGCAGCGGTCACGCACATGGACATCTTCCCCACGGTTTGTGAACTCGTCGGTCTACCGGCACCGGCGTGGCTCCAAGGCAAATCGCTGTTGCCACTCGTACGTGGTGATGTGGATGTGCTGCATGCGCAGCTCTTTGCAGAAGTGACGTACCATGCTGCCTATGAACCGATGCGCGCAGTGCACACATCCCGCTACAAATATATCAAGCGCTTTGATGGGCGCACCACGCCGGTACGACCGAACGTGGATGATAGTCCCAGCAAAACGCTGTGGCACGACCACGGCTGGGGTGAACGACCAATTGACAGTGAGCTGTTGTACGACCTGATGTTTGACCCGCATGAGGCACATAATCTGGTTGATGATGCGCACTATGCCGACACGCTCACCGACATGCGGGCACGGTTGTGGCGCTGGATGACCGAGACGCACGATCCGTTGCTTGCTGGTGTGGTGCCATTACCTGCGGGTGCACAGGCCAATGATGTTGATGATTACTCGCCGACGGGACCGTTGTATCCACCACTGGCTGATATGGGCATGGAAGGTGCCGCTCAGACGAACCCGCGCTAATATGTACCCCAATCATTAGCGGAGTAAGAGGTGAGAAGTATGACGTTGACTGTCACAGATGTCTAGAGTTATTGACGAAGTACGATGACTATGGTTTAATCAGGCACACAGTGTGCTACCTAAGCAGAACGGCTCTCGAATGACTGAGCAGAGACGGCAATTGCCAGCGATGCGGGTGGCAGTAGTTGCCAACCTCAAAGGCCAACGTACGACCCCACTGCCTACACCAGATGCTGAGGCGGAATTCGACCAACAAAGCACGATTGATGCCTTGTGTGCGGCGATTGCATCAGACGGGCATCAAGTCTCCTTTTTACATGGTGATGACACCTTTCCCGAGCGAGTCCGCGAACTCCAGCCCGATATCTGCTTTAATATTGCCGAAGGAATGTATGGTGATGCCCGTGAAGCACAGATTCCAGCCGTGCTCGAACTCTACCAGATACCGTACACGGCATCACGGGTGTTGACCAATGCCGTCACACTCGACAAAGTGCTCACCAAGCGTATCTGGCAACAGCACGGGTTGCCCACGGCGCAGTTTCAAGTGTTTGTGCGTGGCACCGAGCCACTTGCTACGCATCTCGTCTTTCCTCTTTTTGTCAAACCCGCTTGTGAGGGTTCTGGGAAAGGCATGGATGCGGGTTCGATTGTGCATACCGTTGATGCGCTGTATACGCGAGTACGCTGGATTATTGCACAGTATGCGCAACCGGCCCTCGTCGAGTCCTACCTGCCGGGACGGGAGTTCACCGTGGGAGTGTTGGGCGCCCCCTACGCCATTTCGGCAAGCCGTATGCCGTCACACTACGCCGCAGATGGCTATATGCGTTTGCCAATCCTCGAAATCGAAAGTAGCACATCGGTCACCCCTGGTGTCTATGGTACTGCCAATAAGACGTTGACCATCGCCGATGAGGGTGTTGCATCGTTTATCTGCCCGGCACCAGTGGATGCTGCGACGTATGCCGAGTTGTATCGGTTAGCGATTGCTGCCCACGAAGCGGTTGGCGCCAACGACATTTCCCGCGTTGATATGCGTTTAGATGCAAACGGAGTCCCGCATTTAATTGAGATTAACTCACTGCCAGGGATCACCCCCGATTTTAGTGATTTGTGTGTGATGACCAATGCGGCAGGAATAGCCTACACTGATGTCATTTTGGAGATACTCTATCTCGCTGCGCATCGCCATGGATTACGCTAAATTATACTCGGACAATGATGTGTCCGGTATCTGACTAGCGTGCTTGTTTGACCGTGATATCACCTGTTTCGCTAGATACATGTAGATACGTGTTGACGCTATCAGTTGCCGTGGTAGTGAATTCCGACGTAAACACACCTGTACCAATAGTGTGTGTGATACCCACGACGAGTGTTGGATCAACGCGCACGGTCACATCACCAGTCGTCGTACGAATAGTGTGTGTGCCAGGATGACTGACGAGTAAATCCGCATCGCCCGTATTGAGTGTGATATTCGAAGACGCAGGAGCCTTGCCGGAGATACTCCCACTCACGGCAATTTGTGCATCGAGATGACCAATCTGTGTTGAGCGTACATCAATATCGCCGAGCGAAGCATCAATGGAGACATGTGTGAGTGATGCATCGAGTGTGATGTCTCCAATCGTATTGCGAATTTCTATGGTGGTACCCGCTGGAACTGCCACATGAATGGCAAACACGGGCTGACTCACATTTCCGGTGAGATTCGTCCATATCGCTTTGGAATCAATGACAATCGTGTCACCATCGCGCTGCATCATCGCCACATCAAGTTTTTGCGGTGTATAGGGCACCACAAAATCGAGGGCAATCTGGTTGGCAATGCTTTCACGGATCTCAATATCACCACCGGTGGCAATGATGCGCACGGTAGCGGGGGTGATGACGGTGATTTTTTCTTGTAGTTTGTACTGTTTACTCGCGTTATCATTCAAGACAGGAACTTCTTTGAAAAGGCTACTGACAACCCTGCTTGCGTCTGTGAGGTTGTTTTTGTAGGTGACGACAATGGCACCGACCGACCCTGTCACGATGCATATTATTGCAATAAAAATCAGCCACGGGATGCGTGAACGTGTCATAATTGCGTACTCCCTTGCAACACTGATACGTTGAATTGCATATATTTGATAAAGATAGAGATAAACAAGCGACTCAAATAATAGAGGATAATACATCCAAGGATTCCACAGCCAACGGCTATTAGTGTTAAAAATCCTCCAAGCTGCAAAAATGCCTGCTGGACACTGGGGGTGAGTTCGTAGGTGCTCAAGACGGTGTAAATGTCACCAACATTGGTCACAGGAATCTGGAAAAGTAGCACGATGCCGTAGATTGCCGGTGACAACACGAGTGTAATACACACTACCCAGAGTGCGATTATGCTTCCGGCAATGGTAATCAATGGGCCGAGAACGAATCCCACGTTGAAAATCGTCAGACTGATTACTGCGAGTGTTGCCTTGAGAAATGACCCCACCGATAGTTGTTGTTTGGCGGCTGCGAGATGTCGGTTTGCGGTGAGCTGTTTGGCGATTTGTGCTGGTTGGCCGAGTGTGGCTATAATCTCGTCGTCGCTTCGGCCAGCCTGTTGCGCATCAATGAAATATTCTTGGTAGTCGCGCAAAATGTCATTGCGCTCAGATTCGGTGAGTTGCTGAAGTGCGTGGGCAAGTTGGGCAAAGAACTCATTTCTCGTCATGCGTACTTCCTTCGTTGAGCAACGTACTGACCCCCGTCGCAAATTGCTGCCATTCATGGCGGAGTGTGTTGAGGGTGCTCCGGCCATGTGCCGTGATACGATAGTACTTGCGGGGAGGTCCTTCGGTTGATTCTTTTAAATACGTTTCAAAATACCCCTCATCGGTGAGCCGCCGTAGCAAGGGATAGACGGTTCCTTCAGCAATCTCGATTTGGCGTGAAATACGCTCTACGAGCTCGTAGCCGTAGCGATCGCGCTGTGCGACGAGCGCAAGCACACAAAGCTCGAGAACCCCCTTTTTGAATTGCACATTCATGTGTGCACTTCCTTCCCCATACATGATATGTGATATGCGGCTAACGAGATGCTGGATACACTTTATCACAAGGTATTAAATAATGCAAGGTACTATTAACACCACACCCCGGTTACCCGGGGGTGTGGTGCCGGTGACCTCAACGGTGGTGTTAGCGTCCGAATTGTGTCAGCCACGGTGGTGGTGTGGGTGTACGTTTCGTATTGCCGAGTGGCACAGGAGTAATCAATGCGACTGCAGTTTGCGTGCGTACTACTGCGGCAGTTTGCGTGCGTGCGACCACTGCAGTTTGGCTTGTGGCAGTGGCAGTGGCGTTCCATGCAGCGCGGCTGGCAGTAGCAGTCAGATTCCATGCTTCACGGCTCGCTGTACGCGCTGCTAGTGCTGTCATCGTCTTTTCCACGGCTGCAGTCTGGGTGATTGCGATGACTATCGTCCGTGTGGCATTTGCAATCGCCGTGTTGGTTTGGCGCACGATGCTGGTATTGGTCTGATTCACCATCGCCGTAGCCGTTCGTGCGGTAGCGAGGGCGGTTGCGCTAGCAAAGTAAGCACTTGCTGTAGCGGTGCGTGCGGTGGCGATGGCCGTGTACTGCTCGGCGAGCGCCGTTTGGGTCAAGGCACGATTGGCGGTGCGGGTGATATTGGCCACAGCCGTATTCGTCTGATTGACTTCAGCAGTGCCAGTACGGATTACCGCCATCGTCGCCGTGCGTTGTGCATATGCGGTTTGCGTGAGTTCACTGGCGGCAGTGCGCGTCAGTGCCATGACGGCTGTGTTGGTGGGGTTGACGATTTCGGCAGTCTGGGTGCGTCCCATGATAGCCGTTGCACTGCGATCGGCGATATCGGTCTGGGTAATGGCAATCACCGCTGTACGTGTCATATAAAAGATAGCAGCATCAGTTTGGCGTGCGACTGCAGTGACTGTGCGTTGCCATTCTGTGGTTGCAGTGCGTACGGCGTGAGCGGTCTGCGTTAATTCACTGGCGGCAGTACGAGTGAGTGCCATGACGGCCGTGTTGGTGGGGTTGACGATTTCGGCAGTTTGGGTGCGCCCCATCATGGCAGTGGCACTGCGATCGGCGATATCGGTCTGGGTAATCGCAACTACCACTGTACGGGTCATGTAGTAATTGGCGGTATCCGTCTGGCGTTGTGCAGCGGTAGCGGTGCGTTGCCACTCTGTTGTTGCCGTGCGAAACACGTTTGCGGTTTGTGTCAATTCACTGGCCGCCGTCCGGGTGAGCCCCATGATGGCCGTATTGGTGGGATTGACGATTGCTGCGGTCTGTGTACGTCCGGCGATGGTAGTCGCATTGCGGTCTACGATAGCAGTTTGTGTCACTGCCATCACGGCTGTCCGCGTCGTGTTGGCCACCACCGTATCAGTTTGGCGTTGGACCGCCGTACCAGTGCGTTGCACTGCACTGGTTTCGGTACGTTGTACAGCCATTGTCTGCGTATTTGCCATGGCCGCGGTGCGCGTACTCTGTGCAACAGCAGTGCGGGTCTGATTACTCGCCACCGTGGCAGTCTGTTGGGCGGCCACGGTGGCCGTGCGTTGCACACCCACCGTCATAGTCCGTTCTATGGCGCTCGTTTGTGTCAGCTGTGCTACCATCGTTTGGGTTTGGCGTGCTAGTGACGTTTGAGTTTGGCGTGCCGCACTGGTTGCTGTACTGACACCGCCAACGGTCTGGGTGATGAGTGCTAGTGCAGTCTGCGTGGGTGCTGCATTCATGGTGGCAGTCAGCTGTGCGTCACGCGTGGCCGCGACCTGCACTGTCTGTGTGGCAAGTGTGTCAGGGTCGAGTGCCTGTGTAACCGCCGCATTCACATCAATGCGGGGGACGAGGAGCTCTATTGCTGCATCTTTGTTGGCATCTACTGCAACACCACTCACCCGAAACCACTGCAGAACATCGCTGACGGAGGCACTCGGGTGGATGCCCTTGAGAATCGCCCAGGCCCCGGCCACATGTGGGGTGGCCATCGAGGTGCCAGAGCTCCGTGTGAAATTATTAATTGGGTAGGCATACGACGAATAAATCGCCAGCCCAGGGGCGAGCATATCGAGCACGCGATCACCGTTGGCATTAGGGAGATTTTGATCGGGTGCTGGTGCATTGGAGAATGATGCCACGCGATCAGGGGTATATCCGAGTTTGTTGCTCGCACTTGCCCCCACCGCAATGGCACTCGATACACATCCAGGTGCTGAAATGCCATTGGTGGCTCCATTGTTACCACTGGCAATCACCGTTGCAACCCCAATCGAACGAAGCAAGTCAATGGGTTGTTTGATGGCGTTGCCATCACAGGCACCTGCATACATGCCACCACCCAAGCTCATGTTGACAGCTGCGAGTGTGCCCCAAGTCGGTGTCTGCGCATTGTTGTAGAGCCAGTCGAGTGCTGCAATCTGGTCGGATGTCCACGAAAGCACACAATCCATGCCCCCACCACAGTACGACGCGGGAAAGCGGGAGAATATTTTGACTGCAATAATTTTGCTTCCTGGAGCCACGCCGTGCACTTCGCTGGTATGACTGTTGCCAAGACTGTCAGTCCATGTATCCATCATGGCCGGTGTTTGCCGTTTCCCCGCAATAATTCCCGCCACATGGGTGCCATGGCTACATCCCACCAAATTTGATGGGCACGGTAATCCGCTATCAATCACACTGGTGGCTGGGACACCTCCCGGACAGAGTGAATACGATGTGATACTGCCTATGGTCAATGTGCTCGAAAAACAGGCTTCTGCAACCACTTGTCCACTCAAAAATACATGGTTTTTGGCGACTCCCGTATCGAGCACCGCTACCGATGTGCCAGTGCCGTCGTAGCCAGCAGTCACAGCACTGCGCGCATTGATCATCTCAATGCTTTCCCCAAGCAGTGGTGGCACGGGTTCGTCTAGAGTAATACTCACAATTTGTTTGTCGTACAAGAGTACGTCGAGATTGCTCCGTGTGATTTGTGCAAAGATGACGGGGATGGTCTTGGTCATCCCCTTGACCACACGCAGTGCCTGTTGGTTGCGTTGCACAAACGCAGTCTCTTGTTGTGCCACGGCTTGCAAGATGACTGCTTTTTCACGCGCGTTCGGATATACGTTACTTGCTGATGCGGTCTGGCGTAACGTGATAATTACCGGGATTACATCAGTTGGTGCTCCTTGGCGTTGCAACATGGTCACTTGCTGTGTGAGTGCAGCATGTTGCGGCAGTTTGGCATGCGTAGTCGTGAGCTGACCACCAATCAAAAAGACCAGCCCCACGATGCCACACACCCCCACAATCCGCCATAGCCGTTTCCATGATGGCATGTACGCCTCGCATTCTGATGTAACTGTTCTGTCATTCGTTACAAGTATATCATTTTATCGTGGAAAATGAATGAATGACGGCGCCTATCACCGATTCGATACATATACCACATGCTGTGCTATCGGGTCACCACTGCCCTCACCCTGGTATTGAGGTGCGATATTGCGCAAGGCGCTGTGCACAGTCGGTGCGTTTTTGTGCGGCGAGCTCAGGCGGGTCCCACGTGTATGACGTACAGAAGTAGTGTTTGACCATGATGTCGTCGCTGACCACATGGCGCATGCGGTGCGTCTGCATCGCACGGGTAAGCATTTTGCACGTATCAAGATACTCGTCGCGATCTGGCCAATGCTGTACATACGTGTGGAATCCGATGTGCGTTACGAGGTGTTGTAACAACGGCGTATTGCGTAGCACCGCACAGCACGGGTGCAGGCGTGCATCACAGATGTCCGGGTTGGCGTGACGTGCTTCGGCGGGAATCTGGTGGACGCCATCCCAAGATGGGCAGACACCTGCTGCCCAGGTGTCGGGATGCGTGTCGAGGAGCTGGATTAAGCGTGGAATGGTATCCGCATGCGTAAAGACCACATCTGCATCTAACAGCACGTAATAATCAGCAGCAGGATTGGCCTGAATGCCCTGTCTGAGCACATGTCCATGGCTGTTGAATGCGGTATCAGTAGTATACCCGCTCTGTACAATCGGCGTCTTTCGCGCTTGTGCATATGCCAGTAGTGCGCTGGTATCGTCGCTGGATGCGTTGTCGTAGAGTGCCCAGTGTGTGACCACATCACGGGCATGGGTTGCGTCGTACGACCGCAGCATCAATTCCATGTAGGCCGACGTGTTGTGGTTGACGCAGATGGCGGTGATATTCATAGCTTGTACTTGGCTTTGAGTGCCTCAACGGCAGCATTTGTCTCAGTTAAACTGGTCTGATGGATGTCGCGGTAGCGCTTGATGGCATCCATCAATTTACCCGCACGCAATAGCTCGATAACAGGTGCGTTGAGTGCATCCACATCGGGTACGTAGGTAATGTTGAGTTGTTTGTACAAAAATGCCAGCTTGGCTTCGAGTTCGGCCACTTTGGCACGAAGTGTGAAAACGTCTGATTGGACATCCATGTAATTCCTCCTCGTGTTAGTCAAAAAATCCTGTGTCCGCAGCATCCAAGTACTTTTTGGCGGCGTTGACGCGGAATGTTATTCCCAATCCGGGACGATCCCATACATTGACATAACTATCAACAACGATTTGATCGGGGAGTCCATCCACGATGTCATACCACCAGGGGTGATTGGCTTTGGGGTACTCGAATGCGATAAAATTGCCGGGTAGCGTGGCACACACCTGTACGAGTGCGGCCAGCCCAAAGACGCCATTGCCCGTACCATGGGGTGCCATCAGTATGCCGTGCAGGTCTGCATATTCGGTAATCCACTTGAGTTCGGCGATGCCACCCACATCGAGTGGATCGGGGCCGAGCACATCGACAGCCTGTTTCTCAATGAGTTCCATGAAGTGTTGACGGAGATAAATCTGCTCGCCGGTGTGGATGGGTGTCGTCGTTTTGCTTTTGACGTCGCGGTAGGCGTCGGCTAGCGAGTAGGGTGTATAGTCACCGGTGACCATGTCTTCGAGCCAGAGCAGATGATAATCCTCGCATGCCCGTGCAAAGCGCGCGGCATCGGGTACAGTGAATCCTGGGCCGCAATCCAACGCCAGTCCGATGTGGTCGCCCAGGGCAGTTTTCATCGCTTCCACACATTTCACGGTATGGCGGAAGCCCTGCTCGCTCATCAGTCCGCGATTGGCATGTACCCCTACCGGCTGGATTTCGCCATAAAAGTAGTCGGGAATGGTGGCTGCCATCGGGCTATGGAACGAGATGGGCTGCTTGAAAATCGAGAACTTCTCTGGCCATTCGGCGATTTTGAGCACATTCTCGACGTATTCCTCGGGCGTTTGTGTGGGCATGGCATAGCGGTTGGTGGTGATATAGGTGCGCACCTTGTCACGCACTTTACCCCCGAGCAGTTTGTAGATGGGCAGATTGGCGGCTTTGCCGGCGATATCCCACAATGCCACCTCGATGGCACTCACTGCGGCGCCCCACGGCTTGAATGAACCCATGCGCCGGATGCGCATCATGACACTCTCGACGTTGGTAGGATCAGCGCCGACAATCAGGTCTTTGTAAAAAAGCACGTGCGGTTTGAGATACGGCTTGTAAAACTCGGCTTGGCCGTAGCCGTCAATGCCGGCATCGGTGGTGATGCGTACCACGGGCGAGCCGCCGATAATGGCACATTTGAGGTCGGTAATTTTCATGGCGTGCATGCTTTCTCTGTACGATTAATCGAAAAATCCGCTATCGGCGTCGTCGAGGTACTTTTTAGCCGCATTGACGCGGAACGTGACGCCTAGACCGGGGCGGTCCCACACGTCAATGTAGCTGTTTTTCACAATCACATCGGGCAACCCATCCACGATGTCGTACCACCAGGCGGGGCGTGCCACCGGGTACTCGAAGGCGATAAAGTTGCCGGGCAGGGTGGCACACACCTGTACGAGTGCGGCAAGTCCGAAGATACCGTCGCCGGTGCCGTGGGGTGCCATCAAGATGCCGTGCAGGTCGGCGTATTCGGTAATCCACTTGAGTTCGGCCATGCCACCGACATCAAGCGGATCGGGGCCGATGACGTTGACTGCCTGCGTCTCGATGAGCTCCTTGAAGTGTTGGCGCAAGTAGACTTGCTCACCGGTGTGGATGGGCGTTGTTGTTTTGCAGGTAATGTCGCGATAAATTGACGCCAGCGTGTAGGGCGTGTAGTCGCCCGTCACCATGTCTTCGAGCCACATCAGGTGGTAGTCCTCACACGCCTGGGCCAGACGCACCGCATCACTGGCCACGAGCCCGGGACCACAGTCGAGCGCCAGCCCGACGCGGTCTCCCAACACGCGCTTCATGGCGTCAATACAGGCCATGGTGTGCTTGAAGCCCTGTGGCGTCATGAGCCCACGATTGGGGTGGCGTCCCACGGTATGCACTTCGCCGTAGTAGTAATCGGGGATTTCGTACATCATGGCACTATGGAACGAGATGGCCTGTTTGATGATGGAGAACCCTTCGGGGGACTCGACCATTTTGAGCACATTTTCGGCATAGGCCTCGGGTGACTGATCGGGCATGGGGAAGCGGATGGCACCGTTGTAGACGCGTACCTTGTCGCGCACTTTGCCGCCAAGTAATTTGTAGATGGGTAGGCCTGCGGCTTTGCCAGCGATATCCCACAAGGCGACTTCGATGGCACTGACGGCGCTGCCCCACGGTTTGAACGAGCCCATGCGCTTGATGCGCATCATCACGCTCTCGACATTGGTGGGGTCGGCGCCCATTATTAAGTCTTTGTAGAAGAGCACATGCGGTTTGAGGAACGGTTTATATGATTCGGCTTGGCCGTAGCCGTCAATGCCCGCATCGGTGGTGATGCGCACCACGGGGTAGCCGCCAATTACGGCACATTTGAGGTCAGTAATCTTCATTGATTCTCCCCTGTAAGATAGGTCACTGGATGCACATAATCATAGCATAGATTGCATATATTGACGCATGTAATTGGCATATTAGTGCTACAATTGCGCCAAGTTGATTTTTGAGGTCAAAAGGTGTCAGTAACACTCTCACACGATACGTGTTGTTGGAGGTGTACTGCACCATTGCAGGATGAGTGCAGTTGCTGGGTGACAACAAGTGGCACAATGTTGCGCTCCGATGTCGGCTAGCATTTTTCCTATGGTACATTGGTACTATCAGATAAAACACTTTGTACAACTAGCACACGTCAATCCTGTGAACCACGGTGTGATGTGTGGTCGTGGTAGCTCGTGCCAAGGAGGTAGCTATGCCAGCGCCGTTTACGATTTTTGTGATGCAATCGGCACATACGGACATCGGCTATACTCACCCCCAAGAACAAATCGCTGCCATGTATGTCGAGCACTACGAAAAAGTGCTGGCGCTGTGTGCGGCTACTGCCCATGCCCCTGAGGACGCACGCTTCAAGTGGACATGTGAAACATTCTGGCAGGTGGAAAACTTCCTTACCGCACGCCCCGAGCGGTTGGCTGATTTTCTCACCTATGTGCGCAACGGCCAGATCGAAGTCACCGCCAACTACCTGCACTATACCGACATGATCGATGCCGATGCCTTTGCGCAGAGCCTCGATGCCGCGGTCACCTTTGCGCGCACCCACGACATCCCACTCAAAAGTGCCATGCACGCCGACATCAACGGCTGGTCGTGGGGGTTGCCTGACGCCTTTGCAGCCCGCGGCATCCCCTACTTTTGTAGCATGGTGCATATCGACAGTGGGACGGATCCGCTGGGGGTGCGTGGCTCGGTACACTACATGTGGTTGCGTGAATGGGGTGATGCGCTCAGACCCGATGCACCCTTTCGCGTGCCACAACTGCACCGCTGGCAGGGGGCGCAGGGTGGCGAGGTCCTCCACTGGCTCAACGAGCACTATTTGCTGGGCAACGTACTCGGTCTCTCGAGTCCACAGGGCTTCCACGCTGACAAAACGCGCTACTTCACCGAAACTGACCGCCTGTCTGTGGACGATATCTACCAGCGCACCCAAGCCGAGCTCGCCACCTACATTGCCCGCTTGCAGGCCAGTGGCTACACGCATCCCGGGGTGTTGTTGAGTACGGGTGGTCACTATGTGGATAATTCACCACCCGATGACCGCTGGCTGAGCATCATCGCGCGTTGGAATGCCGAGCATACCGATATCGTGCTACGGAGTTGCACGCTCAGTGAGTGGTGTGAGTGGATTCATGCGCAAGCAGTACACCTACCTGTTTACCGCGCAGCCTGGCCGGATCACTGGGCACATGGACTCGGTTCGATGGCTGCGCCGATTGCACAGGCGCGGCGCACACAGCGGCGCAAAGCGACCGTCGAGCGCCTGGTGCGGGCGAGCGATGATATGGCGGCACACACCTACTTCGCCCAAGCACTACACTACGAGCGTTTTGCACTCGAGCACACCTTCAATGCCTGGTCAACCACGGCACGCCCTGCATCGTCGGTAGTGGCATTCCAACACGCCCACAAAGAACTCAATTTCCATCGCAGTGAACTCGCCCTCGACGAGGCCGTGGGGCGTGCGTTGCGTGTCATGTATCCGCAGGGCGACGGGCGCACGTTGGTCATTGATGTACCCGATAAACCGGTAATTATCCACCTATCCGCAGGGGATATTCCCCTCGACCCGGCCACGCACGTGCTTTGTGATGCACAGGGGACAATTGTGCCGTTCCAAGCGGATCATACCGGTTTGCCACAGTTCGTCTGTAGTTATCATGCACCACACGCAGGCCGGCATCTCCTGCGGCTGGTGCCAGGGAATGCGGTGGTCACTGCGGGCAACGATGTGCGTCTGAGCAACGATGTCTGGGACATGGCAATTGATCCGCTCACGGGTGGATTGTTGCATCTGATTGAGCGCCGCAGTGGCAAAAACTGGGTGGAAAAGCATCAACGCGGTTTTGGGCAAATGATTCACGAACAGGTGGTGCATCCACTGGGGCGTACGGCCGTCAGCAACGGTGGCATGATTCGCCAGTGGGGCATCGGTGGTCCGATGCTGGATGCCTGGCCCGAAGGCCCCATCAGCGAGCAGACCGTGGCACATACCACCAAGATGACCTCGTCACTGCGTGGTCCTGTTTTTGATGCGCTGATTTGGCAGGGTGGTAGTGAGCGTCTCGGCAAAATACGCTATGAGTGGCGTTTGTATCATAGTCCGGCGCTCGTCGAACTGCACATCGAGTGGAATAAACGCTGGAGCGAAGAACCCGAAGCCGTATATGTGGCCTTTCCATTTGCAGCATCCGCCGCATTGCTACAGTTTGAAACGAGTGGTGGCTTTTTTACACCCGGCTATCACGGTGACGGTGGGCAAATACCAGGATCGTGTAATCGCTATTACACCGTACAACGGGCTGCCACAATCGGCAACGTGAGCGACCATGCCGTGATGTGGGCGCCACTCGATGCACCTCTCGTCATGCCCAACGATATCGTATTTGATCGCTGGGAAGTTGCCCCATGGCAGTGGAATGGCTTTTTGGCATCCATGCCCGTCAATCATTATTGGCATACGAATTTTCCTACGAGTCAACGCGGGTTACTCCGATTGCGCTACCGTATCGCAAGTTGCCAGGGTGCGAGTAACCGTGAAGTCGCTGTAGCCACCATGATGCCGCACGATGCATTGGGGTGGCGTTAGCAGGAGAGTACATCATGCTTGCACTTATTTCTACGGGATGGGGTCCACGGTGCATCTCTCATGCAGGAGCCGCCCTCATCAACGAAGTCTACCGTGTTGAGACATTTGGACTCGATCCCGAGACACGGACCCTGCTCGACCAGTTGCACACCTTGTGCAACCATGCGCCGGCGCGTGATGATTGGCAAAACGAAGATGTGCTCGCAGCGGCAGCACGCGCCTTGCGCCTTGCCCAGAGCGATGAACGTGCTGCATTTGTGACGCCGTCAGGCCCCTTGTGTGATGCCATGTGGCCGGTAATCCAACAGGCGGCCGCGGTGCTGGCAATTCCGGTGCGTGTGGCGCATGGTCTCGGGTTGGCCGAGTCCATGGCAACCTGTCTGCAACTCACGACGCCACCCATCAGTGAACTCCGCCCCACACTTGCCGATTTTGTGGGTGAAAGCCGCATGCCTGCACTGGCAATCGCCCCTCACGTCGGTGATGTGACCCACATCTCCACGTTGTTTGCCGGTGAAGTACGTATTTTTACACTCGATCTGTTTGCTCGTAAAGTACGGCACGTGGACCTCGCACACGTGCCACCGGCTACTCCCAATCTGTGGTTTGTGGCCGCACAGGCACAGCTCCACGATGCGCTGGGTGACGGTACCGGTGCAGATATCAGCGATACGGTGGCTTCCACGGCCGACTGGGTCGAGTTGCTTAATAACATGACGGAGGCCGTCAGTGACTGATCCAGCACTCGTTGATACGCTAATTGCACATACACAGACGGCACCCATGTACTCCGGTAAGCGACAGCGTCTGGCTCGTTGGTGGTTCTTTTTCGTGGTCGCCATTGTGAGCTTTGTGACCGGTGTTGCCGGCTTCATTGATGCCGTACAAAAAGAACGCACCCAATTCGCTGCAGTGGCACTCATGGTGCTCGTGATTGTGGTGGTAGTGGTGCGCACCTATCTGGCACACCGCGTCCAACCTGTTACCACGTGGCAACCACTTTCGCATGTGCGTCCTGCTGCTGATTGGCCAACCACATTGGTGCACACCGCACGGCTTTCACGCCGGCAAATTTGGATGGGGCGGTGTGTGCGCATCCTCGATTTTGTGGTGTGGGTGGTGATGGCACTGGTGCTCGTGTGTGCGGCTGCCATCATTTTCACCTTTTCGGCATTTGGGCTCTACGACGGGCTAGTGGCCGGCATTGACATCTTCGATGTGGTGTTGGTCATGGGGTTGGTCGGTCCATTCATGAGTGTGCGTAGTGGCATTGCACGCTGGCGTGCCCGTCGTGACGGCTCACGTCAGCGCATGAATTCATTCACCGAGACGTTGCGTAATGCGCTGGGTGCCATCAATAATTTCTTTAATGCGTCGCTCAATTCCACTGCAGGGGTGATCCGTAGTGGCGTGTCGAGTGTGTCGTCGTCGGTATCGGCGAGTGTGGTATCCGTGACCACAACCGCCGCCCTCACTGCTACCGTGGCAGGTGTCGGGCTTGCAACGATTGATGTGGCGCCACGTTCGATTATTGCCACTGGTCGTGTGGTGCCGATCCCCATGGAAGTCGCCATGCTGGCCGGTGAAGACGGTAGAGATGTCGGTCTCCGTGGCGAATTCTTGCTCTCGTGCATGGATGATCTGGCGCGTGGTAAGGAGAATACGGATCAGCCGTGCCAGAATGCGGTACACAAGATGGGCGGTGCGTGTGCCACGTTTGACGGGAATATCATGCCACCAGCGTGTGAACAAATAATCTTCGCACTGGTGCCAGAAATTGCTGTTTTGGTCAATGAACCGCAGACTCAATCTCCAACAGATGCCCGTGAGCAACCCCCGGAACGACCCGCCAACGAACAACGTACTACACCGCTCCCCCCTCCCACCTCCACATACGGTATGATGACTGCAACGCAGATTCCTGCGACACAGGTACCAACGAGCGAGGCGACACCGTTGCCCACCCAGACGGAGCCTCCTGTGCCGACGGTGACAACAGTGCCCGCTACGCCAGCGGTGGTGGAACCGGCGCGTCCACCCAATATGACGCAATTGCCCGAGCAAGGGGAGACTCCAGGGCAGACACCCATAGTGCGTCTGCCAAACAACAACGCACTTGGTACCCCCCTCGATACGCCGTTGCCGGGAACCGAAGGGCAACCAAGCAACCCATAACAAGAGAGGATTGTCCTGTGATGCATGACGACGACAAAAACTTGGGTATGACGACCCGTAGCGTTCACGCTGGCTGGCAACCGGACCCTGCCACGGGGGCCGTCAAACGCCCACTCGTGATGGCCAATAGCTACGTTTTGCCCGCAGACGGTAATTGGGACGCAGTCCCGTTTGGCTATGCACGTGACCTCAACCCCAATGAGCGCTGGCTCGAAGAGCGCTTGATGGCACTCGAGGAAAGCGAAGATTGTGTGGTGACGGCGAGTGGCGTGAGTGCCATCAATGGCACGTTTTTGGCGCTACTCAGTGCCGGTGACCATATCATCTGCTCCGATGTGTCGTACATCTCTGTGCGCACCATGTTGCTCGAACACTTCCCCAAGCGCTTTGGCATCGAGACGACGTTGCTCGACACGTCGGATCCCGAGTTGGTGCAGGCGGCAATCAAGCCCAACACCAAACTCATCCATATCGAAACACCCGGTAATCCGACGACGCGCATCAGCGATATTGCGGTGATTGCCCAGATTGCCCATGCGCATGGTGCTTTGGTATCGGTGGACAGCACGTGGTCAGGCTTGACCACGCAACGCCCACTTGCACTGGGTGCCGACCTGATCATGCATAGTATCACCAAATATGTCAACGGTCATGGTGATGCCTTGGGTGGTGCTGTTTTTGGATCAAAGGCGCTACTCGACAAAATCCGCGTTTTTGTGGTCAAAGATATGGGGGCGTGTATTAGTCCGTTTAATGCGTGGCAAATCATGCGTGGTGTGGCCACACTCGCCTTGCGCATGGAGCGTCACAACAGCAACGCCATGCAGGTCGCCACATTTCTCGAATCGCATCCCGCTGTGGCGTGGGTGCGCTACCCGGGGCTGGCCAGCCACCCCAATCATGCGGTTGCCACCAAACAAATGCGCGGTTACGCGGGTATGCTCAACTTTGATTTGGTGGATACGAGCAAGCGGGCACTTTTTATCAGCAAACTGCGCTTTTTCGTGCATGCGGTCAGTCTTGGTCATGACGAAAGCCTGATTTTCGTCTACAACGACTATAGCGGCAACAACTTGTTCCGGGTGAGTGTGGGCATCGAAGATCCCCAAGACTTGATTGCCGACCTCACACAGGCACTGCGTGCGGTTACGGAGTAGCAGTGATGACGGTGTGTTGGACACCCAGCCAAGCGCGAATTGCGCAGAGCCAACTCTATCAGGCCATGCAACGGCGCTGGCCGGGTACCACGATGGACTACGCCACGCTGTGGCAGTGGTCCATTGATTACCCCGACCAATTCTGGGACTGGCTGTGGCATGAGGCTGGGGTGATTGGCGACAACGCCAGTGCCGTGGTGGTGCGCAATGCCACAGCCATGCCAGGGGCGCAGTGGTTCCCTGATGCTCAGCTCAATTACGCAGAAAATCTGCTTCAGCGCACTGATGACGGTGATGCCATTATTTATTGGGGTGAGGAGCAGGTGCGCATACGTCTTTCGTTCGCGCAGCTGCACACGGAAGTCTCCCGCATGCAACAGGCGTTACACGCTGCTGGAGTCGGCGTCGGTGATCGTGTCGTGGGCTTGTTACCCAACGCGCCACATGCTGTCATTGCCATGCTGGCTACCACCGCACTGGGCGCAGTGTGGTCGTCGGCGTCTCCTGATTTTGGCGTACAGGGTGTGCTAGACCGCTTCGGGCAAATAACGCCTACGGTGCTGATTGCCACGGATGGCTACTTTTACAGTGGAAAATGGTATGACTGTGGTGAAAAAGTGGCCCAGATTGTTGCACAACTGCCATCGTTGACCCGTGTGGTTATCGCCCCCTACGGAGATGAACTCCAAACGGACATCACGGCTATCCCCATGGCTCAGAGTTGGGCCGACATGTGTGCGCCGTGGCGTGTTACTGCGGTCACTTTTGTGCGCGTACCCTTCAATCATCCACTCGTTGTGATGTATTCGTCGGGGACGACGGGGGTGCCCAAATGCATTGTGCATGCGGTGGGTGGCACACTCGTTCAGCATCGTAAAGAGCACATGTGGCACTGTGATATCCGCCACGATGACCGCGTCTTTTATTTCACCACCTGTGGCTGGATGATGTGGAATTGGCTGATGTCGGCATTGGCCGCGGGTGCCACACTCTGCCTCTACGACGGTAATCCGAGCCTACGCGATGGTCGCATCCTCTTCGATTTTTGTGATGCCGAGCACATAACCATGTTTGGCACATCGGCCAAGTGGATTGATGCAATTGCTAAAATGCATCTGCGCCCCGTGGATACGCATCAGCTGACCCACTTGCGCACCATCTGCGCGACTGGCTCTGTGTTGGTTCCCGAAGCATTCGATTACGTCTATGATGCCATCAAACGGGACGTGCAACTTGCGTCTATTTCGGGTGGCACCGACATCATCTCGTGCTTCATGCTCGGTAATCCACTCAGTCCCGTCTATCGTGGCCAAATTCAGGGGCGTGGGCTTGGCATGGCGGTCGCTGTCTTTGATGAATCTGGTGGGGCGGTCACCAATCAGCCCGGTGAATTGGTCTGTACCCAGCCTTTTCCGTCGATGCCGATTGGATTTTGGGGCGATGATGACGGGCGCGCCTATCAGCGTGCCTATTTTGCACAATACCCTGGTGCATGGTGTCATGGCGATTGGATCGAGCTGACGGATACCGGAGGCATCATCGTCTATGGTCGGTCCGACGCGACGCTCAATCCAGCAGGTGTCCGTATTGGTACTGCGGAGATCTACCGGATTCTGGTACATATTGATGAGATTATCGAAAGCGTTGTGGTGGGCAAGCGCCATCACGGCGATGAACAAATCGTGCTATTTGTGCGACTCCGAGATGATTTAACACTCGATGATGCACTTGTCCACCAAATCAAAGCTACGATTCGTCACCATGCCACGCCGCGCCATGTCCCGGCATACGTGCATCAAGTCGCGGATATCCCCCGTACGAAGTCAGGGAAAATCGTTGAAATCGCAGTCCGAAACGTGTTACATGGTCTGCCGGTCTCCAATATCGAAGCACTCGCAAACCCTGATGCACTGCGGTATTTTGCTGCGTTTGTCGAATGATATTTGATCTCTGCTACTAAAAATAATTTACACTTTAAATGCGTTTTTAATCATAATTAACTTATTTGTTTATCATAAATGTTTGTAATAATTGGGTGAATCATACGTAATGATTCATCCTATTTGAGGAGAGTTGCCATGACAATGTCAACCAAACAAGTGTTGGCGTGCGTGGACGCGTCACCCTACATGCAGAGTGTGTGTAGTTATGCGTCATGGGTGTCGCAATCGTTGGCTGCACCAATACATGTGCTGCATGTGCGTGCGCCGTATCAGAATGTGATGCTATCCACGGGATACCCCGAAACCATGTCGATGGCAGTATCAAGTGAATTAATGGAAGAGTTTGCGCAACTTGAGCGTGCCCACAATACACTTGAGCAACAACAGAGTGCAATCATTGTTCAAAAGGCACAATCGTTGTTACCGCAGAGTCCCATGGCCGTCACAGTTTCTCAGCCAGTTGGGTCGTTGGTGGATACAGTCAGTGAACTTGCCAATCAGACCAGCATGATTGTGATTGGTAAACGTGGTGAGCAGGCTGGGTACGCCACAGGACATCTTGGCTCCAACCTCGAACGTGTGGTGCGTGCTGCCCATGCGCCAATACTCGTTGCTGCCATAAAATATGTGCCTGTGAAACGTATCGCAATCGCCTATGATGGTGGTGCGAATGCAAATCTAGCAATTGAATACGTAATGAAGCACTCTATGTTTGCCAACGTCCAATGTCATCTGATTGGTGTCGGTCCTGAATATGCACGTGATGAGCTTCATCTGAACAAAGCTGCTGGTATATTGCGCCAGACACATCATGAGGTGCATGTACATCACGAAGACGGTATGGTCGAAGACGTACTCGGTAATTACATCGGGGCACACAATATTGACATGTTGTTGATGGGTGCCTATAGTCACTCATCGTTGCGCAATCTGTTTATTGGTAGTACAACGAATGCCATGTTGCAATCGTGTCCGGTGTCGGTGATGCTCTTCCGCTAAAAATAACGCCCCCGTGGTGTGCATGTGCACCACGGGGGGCGTGTTTCTACCAGGTCACCCCATGACCAAACGGGTAGAGTGGATCTTTGGAGTCGTAGGGTAGGTCTTCCTTTTGGGTACGGACTGCGGCCATCGATGACGGCAACTCAAAGGGCAACGTGCCACTCGGTTTTTCCCGCCCAAAGACAATATCACACAAGGCGGCATCCCCCACGCCAAAGCTGCCGATGAGAGCGGCTGATGCCGCACTGATTTCAGGAATCACCGCTGGACGATCCAGGTAGATATCCACGATGGTGGGGATTTTGGTGCATAGGTCAATCATGGGGGCAAGGGCTTCCGGCGTAAAGTTGAGATCGCCAGTATGGAACATTTTCTCGAGGAAAATACCTGTGTCACGCAAATAATACGGTGCTTGGATGCGGATTAGTGCCACATCGGCCTCGGCTGGGTCTTCCACCACGGTGGCATACTGTGCAACCACGTCGTGCTTCATCCCCTGTACATACACCGTGGTACCCGGTGCAAGTGGCAACAGGTTGTGCCGGTTGTGCAGTGGCACCACCGCCTTGCGCTGGGCGCGTTCACCCGCTGCCCGGAAGTCTGCACGCCCGGCAGTGGCCAATGAGTGCTGGCGGTCGAGGTATGGATTATCAAAGAGCCCTTGACGGAACTTGTCACGCAAGATGCGCCGTACCGACTGGTCAATGCGCGCCATGCTCAGCTGACCACTTTCGACAAGTGCGACAATTAACTCGGGGCACTGCTCGCCACCAAACTGGTCAACACCGGCATCAATGGCCTTTTTGACGCGTTCGATGGGTGTGAGGTGCTCGACACCCCAAGCCCGTGCTGCCCACACCACGCCACCGGGCAAGTGCATGTCAGTGAGTAAGCCCCAGTCGGTGCAGATAACACCGTCGAACTGGTACTTTTCACGGAGCAGTGTCGTCAAAATGCTCTTGTTGTAACCGAATCCCACTTCTTCGTACTGCGTCCCCACGGGCATGCCGTAGTAGGGCATGATTTGGGCAGTTCCTGCCGTGAGGGCAGCCTCGAACGGGATGAGGTGGTAGTCGAAGTTGTTCCCGGGATAGACCTGTTCGCGCCCATAGGCAAAGTGCGGGTCGTCGCCATCCATTTGTGGGCCGCCGCCGGGGAAGTGTTTGGTCATACACAGCACGCTATGTGCCCCAATCTGGTCGCCCTGGAAGCCCCGCACGTAGGCGGCAGTCAGGCGTGCCGAACGCTCGGCGTCCTCGCCAAAGGTGCCTACAATCCGTGCCCAGCGTGGCTCGGTGGCGAGGTCACCCATGGGGTGCAGGGCGATATGGATGCCTGCGGCGCGGTACTCTTGGCGGGCGATATCCCCAAATTCGCGCACAAGGTCAGCATCGTTGGTGGCGGCGAGTCCAATCGGTTCCGGCCAGCCCGAAAAGTGCGGATTCCCCTCGTTGTTGAGGTCGTGTTGGCTCACCCCGTGGCGTGGATCCGTCGAGAAGCTCAGTGGGATGCCGAGGCGACTCTCTTCGGCCATCTGTTGCACCGCATTGTGCCACGTCACCATTTCATCGGTGGAACGCACACCCATGAGTCCCGCATTGACCACATGTTTGTCAATGATGAGCGCTTTGGTCGAAAAGGGACCAAACATACCCATGCCTTCGACCACACTCCCCCCATCCCCCACCACAATCATGTGATGGAACATGATGCCGGCTTTTTCGGCGAGATTCATCTGTGCGAGCAGGTCTGTGACGCGTGCGTCAATCGGTTGACGGGCATCCTCGTAAATGTCGAGTTTGCCGTTGTTGTTGAGGTCACGAAAGGTGTGTCCATCGAGTTGAAGTCGTGGTTTGGGCATACATTTACTCCGCTAGCTGACTACCACTCCACCCACAGGTGGCGTGGTCCACGAAACGACGTATTGGGGAGATAATCGTACGCCTGGTCTGGGGATAGGCGCATGCTTGGAAAGGTGGTAATTAATTCACTCAGTACGATGCGCGCTTCGAGGCGGGCAAGCGGTGCACCAATACAGTAGTGGCTGCCAAATCCAAACGACAGATGCTCGCGCTGGTTGGCACGGTCGAGTAAAAACGACTGTGCATCCGCAAATTGCGTGTCATCGTGATTGGCTGCACCGATGAGCAGGAGCACGTTGGCATCGGCAGGGATATGATACCCAGCAATTTCTACGGCACGGGTCGTCCAACGTCGCATCGCAATCACCGACGTATCAAAGCGCAACACTTCTTCGATGGCAGCGGGGATGAGGCTCGTATCGGCATGGAGCGCTTGCCAGCGTGTCGGGTTGTCGAGCAACTGGCGCAGGGCATTGGTGAGCAACCCGGTGGTGGTTTCGTGCCCGGCCAGGAGTAACCCAAAAACGACACTGGTGATTTCGCCCATACTCAGTATGTTGTCATCGCCGTTGCGCAGGCGGATGAGGTCGCTGGTGAAGTCGTTTTGTGGATTCTGGGCGCGTTTGGCCACGAATGCGACGGCCCGTTGCCAGAAATCAACCATGCTATGTGCAAGCTCGGCTTGTTGGGTGGCATTCGGTTTACCCCACGTGAACAGTACGCGACTTTCGGAGCCTGCTTTGATGGCTGGCACATCGTCGTCGTCCAGCCCAATCAGCATGAAAATCACCAGCGCCGGCAGTGCATAGGTGAGTGCGGCCACGATGTCGCAACGCCGGTTGGGGAGCTGGTGCATCTGGGCGATAAAGCGTTGGGCGCAGGTGCGGATGCGTGGCTCGAGTGCGGCTACTCGCTGTGGGGTGAAGGCCGCATACACATGCCGGCGAATCCGCGTATGGGTGGGCGCATCCGCGTTGAGTAGGACGCGTTGCATGGCATAGCCGCCATCGCGAAAAATCTGTGCCGTCTCGGGCGTTACTGCCGTAAAGGGGTCGGTCGAATTGCGCGACGAAAACGTTTCTGCGTCACGCAGGGCCTGTTTGATGTCGGTGTGTCGGGTCATTACCCAGTAGTGTAGTTCGGGGCTGTAAAAGACGGGGGCATGCTGATGTGCCCAACGATAAAAGGTGTATGGATCCGCCAAATACTCGTCACCAAATGGATTGAATGGTACCACAGGACACTGCATCATCTTTACCTCACGAGTATGTGCGGTGAGTGCGCAAATCACGCATCACATTTAGGAAATGATCGATATCTGCCCGATTGTTGTAGAAGCCCACTCCAGCGCGCAATGATACATCCCCCTCACGGAGCAAGATGGCAATACGTTCGGTGGCCATGCGTGCGTTGAGCGTGGGCACCTCGATGCCGTGCGTGAATGCCACAATCGGTGACTGGGTGTGGGGCGGGGTAAACATGCGGTAGCCCATGTCGTAGAGCTCGCGCCACAGATAATTGGCCAGCGGGATGGCGTGGGCAGCGATAGCATCGAGCCCGACGCGTCCGAGCAAATCGAGTGCGCCGTTGAGCTGTGCAGTGGACGTATGGGCCTGTGCCGAATACTCGTATTTGCTGGCATCGTGTTTGACCGTGAAGTGGTAATCATCGGCCATACTGGCCACATGTGTATGCCCAAAACGATCTGATGGGATGAGTGGCAAGAGTGACTGTTTGACATAAAACGGTGACACGCCAAAGTTGGCGTAGAGCCACTTGTAGCAGCCAGTGGTCAAGAAGTCAATATCGAGGGCATGTAAATCGGCAGGAAACGTACCAATAGCCTGAATCGCATCCACATACAAATACCCGCCGTGACTATGAGCAAGTTGTGCGAGCGCGGCCACATCGGCGCGATAGCCGTTGCGATTGGAGACCCACGATACCGAGATGAGTTTGGTGGTGCGGTCGCAGTACGCCGCTACATCTTCGACATGTGTGATGCCGTCGCGGTGGGGGACGATGCGGAGCGTGATGCCGTGTGTTTTTTCCATTTCACGGTAGAGCAAAAAACTCGACTCGAAATGGAGTTCATCCACCACCACGCTATCACCTGGTTTGAGCAGTGCCTTGGCCACAATGTTTTCACCGGCGCTCGTTGATTCGACGACGGCAACTTCGCCGGGGTCCGCACCGTAGAGCTGGGCAAACTTGGTACGCACGTGTTGTTTGAGCGACCGTACCCGCAACAGTCCGGTAGGGGGTGGATCTGGCCACGGATTGAGCATGCGTTCATCCATAAAGGCCACACCAGCAGCATGCGCACTCCGACTGAGTGGTCCAAGTGCCGCATTATTGAGGTACGTATACTGCTGTGTGACTGGGAATTCGGCCCGGACATTGAGTGGGTCGTGATTCATGGCAGAAGCATCTCCCGTGGTGTGAGTGCCCCCATAATAGCACAACTCGGTAGCGCAGTGTGATGCTGATTATGCCCGATGTGTGGTGGAGCGGGTTTCACGGTAACCGCCGATGATACGTGGAGCAAGTACGTAGCACGCATCTGTCACAAAAACGTATAATGAGGGTGGGCTATAGAATTAACAAGTTGTGGGCATATTGATGATTATCCACGAACGATTTGATATTCGGCAACATCATGATGGCACGCGCCGAGTTTCCCCCACTGATATCGCCCTGCACCATCACCTCGACGGGTGCCAACGCTTCATGCGCCTCCGCCTCTTTGAACACAATACTGGGGCAAATGCACTGGGCACGGTGATGCGTCGGCACGGCATCAGTGTGCAACCGCCATCACCACTTCCGGCTATTGTTGGTCAGGAATTCGAATACGCCATTACCGATGCTATCGCACAATCGGGTATGACGGTGATGGCGTTGGGGGGAATTGACGCACTGCACAACGACGACGTGCGCCAGCTCGTAAGGACACTGCCTGCAGGGCAGACCGTATGCGTGATGCAACCCAATCTAGAAGTGGTCGTTGGGCAGTGGACGGTGGCAGGGCGTCCCGACATGCTACGCATCATGCGTCAGTCGGATGGGGATGTGCATGTGTTGGTGACCGACATCAAATCAGCATTCCGGGTGAAGCCAGAACACCGCACACAGGTAGCTATCTACCATATCATGCTCGATGCGATTTTGCGTCATGGTCCTGCGTGTACGATTGCCACCAGCATTCTCTTTCAGATGCCGAGTTCGCCGGCTACTGATGCGCAACACGCGCAGGAATTACAGCAAGCGCAGCAGACAGCCACCACATGGTATGGGGTGACTGATGCCGGTCTCGAGCTCATTGCACAACCGCTCCAACTCCGCAACGATGTCGCGCGCATGTTTGCATTCGACCCACGATCCCCGTTGTTTCAGAGTGTTGAAACACGCTTCAGCGAGTTGCCATATGCGATTTGTCGCTCTTGTGAGGGATGTCGTTACATGGAGCTCTGTCTGACCGACTGCGATCAGCGCCAAGATATCGCCTTGATTCCCTTACTCGATCGGGAAAGTAGACGAGCGTTTGTGGCACACGGCATCAAAACGGTGTCGCAAGTGGCTGAGCTCAAAATAACCAATGCACAGCGCACCCTCGAGAATAATCCGACGTACACACGTGAATTGCAGGCGCTCGGCAATGATGCACAGGTTGGCCCATTGCTCGATCATTGGATTGTGCGCGCACAACAACTGCGCAACACGAGTGACAGACAGACTGCGGTGGCCGCTTATCCAGCACAATCGTTTATTTCGTTACCGCGCATTAACGCTGAAAAAATACCGACAGCAGTTGTTCTTTACATTGATCTGCATGTCAATCATTTGACCGGGTTTGTGTGGCAGTGTGGTGCCTTGTTGGATTATTATCTCAACGGAGTCTCATACACGCAATACCATGTAGTCGAAATTGCTGACCGACCGCCAACGACGCCCGCAGAAGAACGACAGCTCTTGCAACGCTGGCTCATCCAGATTGTGCGTCTGTGGGATGCGCACATCCGCAATACCGATACCACGCATACCGTACCATTGCATGTTGTCGTCTTTGATGCAACAGTATGGCAACAGCTGAGTGATGCACTCAATCGCCACTACGATGATGCGTTGTGCCGTATGTGGCATGATTTTGTGACCACTCCACGCCCCCATGATGCGCCCATCTACACCGTGCTCAGCGATGAGATTCGGAATGCGAATCGTATCACCACCACGATTCCCAGTTTGATGGCGTTGGCGAGTTTACACGGATTTCGTTGGCAAGACGAAGACTACAACTATCGCTCGCAATTCCAATATATGCACTTTGATGCGAGTGGGCGCATGGCTGATGGTGACGGCTACTACATCCAACGTGTCCGTTTTAGTAGTACCATCCCACTCGAATACGCCTATGCGGCGTGGCAGGCGTTGCCCACGTACCATGATGCCGCACACCCCGATGGTCTGGTGCGTTTTCGGCATGTAACCATGCCGATGTTGACTGCATATTGTCGCCAGCGGTTGTTGGGGCTTGCACATCTGACCAAACGTGCTGGGCGCTGGTGGAATAATCGCTGTGATGCGGTGGATATTCGCACCATTGCCCATACCCATGCGGCACCCACCCAGCTCAGTGGAGTAGTGCGTGAATACATGGACTGCGAGCGCCAGGCTGAACTACACCAGTGGCGGACCGCACATGAGCCATTCCCAGTGGCTCGGGTGCGTGCAGGTACGTCGTTGATTGTTGAGTTTCGCATGGTGATGCAGACGCAACAGACCGCCATGCAGCTTGCGCAACTTGCGAAAACATATCCAGAAGGCACCCCAGTACCGATGAATCGGGTGGGGCTCGTGGTGCAGATTTGTAGTGATGGCGATTTACCCCCATTGTCACAACAAATCGAATTGAATGAGCTAGCCGGTGAGTCGTCAGCGGCTCTTTTGAATCCGTTGCACAATGCGTCAGGGAAGCCGATGTGGGTGGATCAGCTGATGCAACAGGGGATGCGCGTCAAAGTCACACAGCGCAATACGGAGACGGGGGTACTCACGCTCGAGGTGGAGTCCATGCAACACGATGCGCCCTATTCGTTTGGTGGGCGGGCGTTTGTGCCGGTGGATGGTACCCGCTATGTCCTCGATACTGCTCCAGACAACGTACCTGCGCGGGTCGCACATCGCGCACTCCAACGGCTCTTGACCGGTGCCGAATACAACACGCTGTATCGGCATCTCGCCGAGTTGGATGTCACCACCAATTCCCTCGACGCAGAAGCCATGCATGACTACATCAGTGTCTGCGATGCGCAGGGTCCCCACTTCACGGGGGATGCACGGCACTTTGTGGCTGGTCATGCCAATGCTCCACTATTGCTTGTACAGGGCCCGCCGGGGACGGGTAAAACGTTCACCACCGCACACGCCATCATGGCCCGCATGTATGCGGCCATGCGCCACAACCGACCGTTGCGTGTGGTGATTAGTTGCCAGACGCATGCGGCTATCAATGAACTCCTCAGCAAACTCGCCGACGTCAAATTACAACAGACCACGCAAGCTACGGAGATGGCCAAACAACTGCACCGTATTGCGTTGTTTCGCTATCGTCGCCCCGATGCGGATACCGCGCGGACGGGGATACAGCACATCCAAGACAAAGCGCAAATGCTTCAGCTCCTGCATGCGCAACAGTGGTGCGTGGTCGGGGGGACACCAACAAGCATCGAGTCGTTGGCGGCAGATGACGTGACGTGGTGCGACATCTTGATTCTCGACGAAGCGTCACAGATGAGCATCCCGCATGCGCTCATTGCGGCTCGGGTGTTGCATGCCACGGGCATGTTGATTGTGGTCGGTGATCCGCGCCAAATGCCGGTGATTGTGGCACATCAGTGGGAATCAGTACAGCGCCGTAGTTTTGTGCGTTACCCCGTCTATCGGGCATTGTTTGATTATTTGCGTGATGGTGCGGCATTGTTTGGGCAGACCCCTGCCATGGTCCGCCTTGCGACGAGTTATCGTGTGCCTCCGCAATTGGCGGATTTTCTGCGCCATGAAATCTACCAGTACGATGGCATTCACTATCATTCGGTACAAGCCGAACAGATGCGCATGGTGGATAGTCGGGATGCGTTTGTGGCAGCAGTCTTGCATCCCGATTACCCGATTATTCTGATCGAGCACGACGAAGCAGGGAGCCGCACGCGCAACTTGTTTGAGGCGACCCTGGTCACCACCATTCTGGTGCCACTCATCCAAGCGGACTATGATGCACATCGTGGTTTTGGTGTGGTGGTGCCGCATCGCATGCAACGCGCCACCATCAAGACGTTGCTACGACCACATCTTCCTGTGCGTGCCGGTACACTGTTTGGCGACGTGGAAGTTGCCGGTGTGGATACCGTGGAACGCTATCAGGGGAGTGAACGTGATGTGATGATTGTGAGTGCCACAGAAAGTGATAGTACCTACATTCGTCGCAATGAATCGTTTCTCTTCGACATGCGCCGACTCAACGTGGCGTTGAGCCGGGCGCGCCACAAAGTCATCGTGGTGGCTGCAGAGCAGGTGCTCGACTATATTGCACAAGACCCCACTGTGGCAGCGCAGAGCCAGCTGTGGAAAAATCTGCGGCATCATTGGTGCACAGAGGTGCTCTACGACGTGGAAATTGCAGGTCAACGGGTACGGGTTCGTGGTGTCCAAATGCGTCCCGATACGACGTCAGCGTAATCATGTCGGGACGCACTATGTGGGCGTGATGGGTGTCGTTTATTCGTGGCGCAGGGCTTGGATGGGATTAAGCCGAGCTGCATTGCGTGCTGGCCAAATTCCAAAAAAGAGTCCTGTGGCCAATGACACACTCAGTGAGATGAGAATGGAATCAATGGTAATCGGTGCCTCGAAAGTGCCGGTAACTGTAAGGGCGATGGGCAGAATACTGCCCATAATGACTCCAATAATCCCGCCGAGCATACTCAGTACGGTGGCCTCGATCATGAATTGCATCAAAATATCACGACTTTGTGCCCCAACAGCCCTGCGTAAGCCGATTTCTTTGGTACGTTCGGTGACACTGACGAGCATGATATTCATGATGCCGATTCCGCCGACGAGCAACGAAATGCCCGCAATAGCTGCAAGAAACGTGGTGAGCAACGACGTAATGGTCGAAAGTGACGAAAGAAATGATGCTTGGTTGAGTACGTTGAAATCATCTTCGCTGCCATCACTGTTGAGCTTGCGTTTGTCGCGAAGTGCCATTTGGATGCGCTGTTCGGTAAATTCGACATCTTCGGCATTCACCACAGAGAGCGAAATCACACTGACACGCAAATTTCCATCAGGAGTGCGTGCCGAAAAGAGCCGATTTTGCGCCAGGGTAATCGGGACGAGCGCTTGATCGTCTACTGAGCCGAACGCCCCACCTCCCTTGGATGCCATCACGCCAATCACACGACATGCCACGGAATTGATGCGTACCATTTGCCCGACAGCTTCGCCATCACCAAAGAGATAGGTCTTGAGGCTTGCGCCGAGCACCACGACCTGTGATGCGCCTTGGACATTGGCGTCCGTAAAAAACGTCCCTGATTCCATGGTGACATTTTGTACTTGTTTGTAGGTAGCCGTAGTGCCGAGAATTTGTGCTGATTTCTCTGCGGCAGCCGCAGTTACCGTGGCATTTGACGAGAATTGAGGCACTGGACCGACAATCGGGAGGCGCATGACTTCGATGGCCTTGACATCGGCCATTGTCAGTGGTGCGAGGTTTCCTGATTGTCCGGGACCACGATTAGGACGACTATTAAAGATGGTGAGTACGTTGGTGCCCAATGCAGAAAATTGGCTCGTAATTGCGATACTCGCGCCATTTCCCAACGTCATCAGCGAAATCACTGAGGCTACCCCGATGATAATCCCCAGCATGGTCAGAAAGGTACGCAACCGGTTGGCGAGCAAACTGTCGAGTGATACGCGGATTAACTCGTTGTAGTCGAGTCCGTTGCGCCCACTTTCTTCAACAGGTGTCAAGACACGGCGTGGCGTGGTGCTAGACATGGGTCACCTCGTTTTTGCGATCATTGGTCACTACACCATCACGGATCGTGATGGTACGGTCCGCATAGGCGGCAATATCTGCTTCGTGCGTCACAATAATCACAGTCAGCTGTTGATCTCGATTGAGTTGGCGCAACGTGAGCATGATTTCTTCACTGGTGGTACTGTCGAGTGCCCCCGTCGGTTCGTCAGCTAAAATTACTGCCGGACTCCCTGCAAGTGCGCGTGCAATGGCTACACGCTGTTGTTGACCGCCAGAGAGCTCGTTGGGGCGGTGGTCAATGCGGTTGCCCATGCCAACGATTTCGAGGGCGATTTGGGCCCGGCGTTTGCGCTCCTTGGCTTCAATGCCACGGTAGAGCATGGGCATTTCGACGTTGGCGAGTGCCGTCTGCCGCGGGAGTAGCATGTACTGCTGGAACACGAAACCAAGTTTGCGGGCACGTACCGCCGATAGCTCGTTGTCGGCCAGTGTGGCCACTTCGATGCCGTCGAGGGTGTAACTCCCCGATGTGGGAGTGTCGAGACAGCCAATCATGTTCATCAGCGTGCTTTTGCCGCTGCCACTTGGTCCCATGATGGCCACAAATTCACCTGCACCGATGTGTAAGTTGACGCCACGCAAGGCATGGACTTCAATCTCACCCATCGTATACACTTTAGTCATTTCACGAATTGTAATCACGGTCGTATCCTCATCCTCGGTACTATGGTCGGCCGCCAAAGCCACCTTGTGGTGTGTTGGTGAGTGGGGTACTGATAATTGCCTGACCCTCGGTAAGCCCTGTGAGCACTTCGGTTTGGATGCCATCACTCATGCCAATGGTGATATCTACTTCCTTGGTGGTATTTTCACCATCGGGTACTTGGACGACACGCCCAGACCCCTTGGGGAGGATGGCCGAATTGGGGATGAGCAATACGCCCTTTTTCTCGGCGGTGATGAGCTCGACGATGGCAGTCATGCCGATGAGCACACGTGCATCGCTATCCACGAAGTCAATGCGTGCTTCATAGCTGACAATACCACTACTTGTATCTGCGACCGGCGAAATACTCGTCACTGTCCCCGTTTGTTGCCAATCGGGTAGTGCGTCAATGCTCAGACGTGCGGACTGACCAACCTTGATGTAGACGATGTCTGTTTCACCGAATTTGACGTCAATGTGCATCGGGTCGCGGTCTATGATTTCGATAGTGCCACCCGACGAGCTTTGCCCTACCGTCATATTCACGTTACTCACGATGCCGTCAAATGGTGCGGTCAACGATGCGTTTTCCAATTTGAGTTTGGTCTGGTTGTAGCTCGATTCCGCCTGTGTGACTGCCGCCTGTTGAATCACAATGTCTGTTTGTGTACCTGGTGTCACAATTTTGTCGAGGCTCGCTTTGGCCGACTCGAGGGATGCTTCGCTCTGCCGCACCGACGCTTCGGCCGCACTGATATCCGCTGCCGTCGGCTTGAGCAATGTGCTCAACTGCAACTTGGCATCGCTAAGGGCTGCCTCTGCTTGGGCCACATTTGCAATTTCGGCTGCTTTGGTATTGTCAAAGGTGATTTGGGCTGCCTGTACGTTTTGTTCTGCAGTCCGCAGTGCTGATTCCGCTTGCACGAGACTATCACGGTATGAATTCTTGGATGCATCGCTGATGGGGCCACGTCCCGTTGACGGATCCGTGTTGTTGCGTTCTATCCAGTCCCAGTTGTATTTGGCAACGCCGTACTTGGATTGCGCTTGGATGAGTGATTCACTGGCTTTAGCCATATCAAGCTCAGCTTTGGTCTTGGTTGCCGAATTGCTGTCGCGCGTGGTTTGCAACGACGTTTCCGCCTGTTGTACTTTGAGTTGGGCGGCACTGATTTTGTCACGGGTTGGATTCTTGAGTGATGCAAGTTTTTCTTGGGCACTCGCTAGCTGTGCTGCGGCACTCGTGACGGATGCTTGTGCGGATGTGAGCTCACTGCTCCGTCCGGTGCCCGATGTGAGTTGGTCGAGCTTGGCTTTGGCACTGTCGTATGATGCTTTGGCCGAGGCCACCTGATATTCGAGATCTCGGGCATCAATGGCAGCGAGTACTTGCCCCTTTTTGACACTAGCGCCTTCTTGGACTGCAATCGTATTTACAATACCCGTGCTTTGAAAAGAAAGGGATACGGTTTGCTCTGCCACAATGTTGCTACTACCAGACACAAGTGTGGTCAGATCGCCACGTGTGACTGTTGCCACGTTGCTTTTGGTTGTGGTCACCTCGGCACTTCCTGCGCGAGATACCAGAAACACTGCAAGTGCCACAACTATCACAATAATGACGATTACCACTGGTTTGCGTAGCCATTGTCCCATGTTCAGTCCTACTTTCGTTCAGGCGCTATTTTTTATACACCATGTATACTGTACCAATGGAGATGCGTTTGTGGATGTCTGAAAGTTGTATTTCTGAATCACTCTTTTGGGTGATGAAGGCAAATTCTCATCTCCGCATAATGTTGCTATGACACATCAACACTCAGATTCTTCGCATAATCATGCCGGCCAGCGCAGTCAAATGATTCTACGTAGTGCACTGATACTTGCGTTGCCCACCATTGTTACTACATTTACGTTGGGGATGTATCATCTCATCTATGGTGATCCCTTCCTGCCTACGCCACCGGCACGTCTCATTCCGGCGTGGTTATTCCCAATGGTGCCATTTATTGTGGCCAACGCGATGGCGCTCGTACTGTTGCGCCAAGGACGCACCACAGTTTCGGCACTGGTCTTGATTACCTTCTGGACATTCTCGATGACGGGTGTCATCATGCGATTTGGTGCATACACCATTTTTCCGGCGATGCTGGTATTGCCCATTAGTGCGAGTAGCCTCCTTTTCTCGCGCCGTACCAGCTTTGTGTTGGCGATTATTTCCGCAGTGGTTGTTGCATTTTCTGCATGGGTACATGTGCAGCGCCCCGGATTCATGTTTCAGGATGTGATTACCGCACAAATCATCACCAGTATTCCACGTATGCGCATGACAATGTTCATCGTTGTCGGATTTTGGGTGAGTCTGTTCATGGCAGTCGCCTTGATTACTTCGATGCTTGCAAGTAATTTACAGCGCTCATTACAGCAATCAGCGGCACATGCTGCCGCCCTCGAGGAGCTTAGTGCACAACTCGAACAACGGGTCGCAGACCAAACCGCCAGCCTTATCGCCGGTGAACGAGAACAAGCCATGCTGGCAGAGCGTACACGACTTGCCCGCGACATTCACGACACCCTGGCCCAAGGACTAACCGGGATTATTGTGCAGATTGGTGCCGCACAACAAGCCTTACGCGCACATCACCCTGATGCACACCAACACATTGATCTCGCAGCACGGCTCGCCCGTGAATCACTTGCCGAAGCACGGCGCTCGGTGTGGAATCTGCGCGCCGAAGCACTCGAACGTGGTGATTTGCGCCACGCCTTGGGGAGCCTCGTCGCACGCTTCCATCACCCGTCCATTGTGGCGTCCTTTGATTGCACCGGTGACTGGAATCACTTGCCCATTGACGTGGAATCAGCCTTGTTGCGGGTCGCGCAAGAGGCGTTGGCCAACGTGGTGCGCCATGCACAGGCCACGCAGGTGCGCGTCGCGTTGATGTGTTCGCCCACTGCTGTTACACTCACCATTCGTGATGATGGACACGGCTTTGCCGATGCAATTGGTAATCTGGCCGCCACGCATGCGCACTTTGGTATCATGGGGATGCGCGAACGGATATCGGCACTTAATGGCACATTGGCGCTGTACGATGATCGTGGCGCTGTTGTTACTGCAACCATCCCGCTCAAGGAGTCTGCACATGCACCCCAATCCGATTCGCGTCTTGGTGGTTGATGATCATCCCATCGTGCGCCATGGGTTGTTGGCATTGCTCCGCTACGAACCTGGCATCGAAATCGCCGGTGATGCGGCAGATGGCGAAGCCGCTGTAGCAGCGGTCCTCGCCACGACTCCAGACGTGGTGTTGCTCGACTTGCGTCTCCCATACCTCAACGGGGTAGAGGTGATGATCAAGACCCGTGCGCAGGGGAGTACGGCACGTTTCCTGGTGCTGACCACCTATGACAGCGACGACGATATTCAGCGGGCGCTCGCTGCGGGTGCGCAGGGGTATTTGCTCAAAGACGTGAGCCCCGATGAACTCTTCAATGCCATCCGGGCGGTGATGCGTGGTGGTGCCCCCCTCGAACCAAGTGTGGCCGCACGGCTGCTGGCTCGGGCACACGATCACCCCAACGATGAATTGTCTGTGCGCGAACTCGAAGTGCTCCAGTGCATGGTTCGTGGTGACAGCAATCGTGCTATTGCGCTGACCCTGCATCTTTCCGAAAACACGGTCAAAACACATATCAGCCACATCTTTGCCAAATTGTCGTGTCAGAGCCGTGCCGAAGCAGTTGCCATTGCACTACAACGCGGTCTCGTGCAATTTTCACTGTAGTGTACCGAATGTCGTACTCGATGCATTCGTATCGGTGTACAATGAAAGGGTTCCGTAGTACCAAAGGAGTAGCACAATGGCACCGTTAAAAGTTGCTGTGATTGGCGTTGGCGGCATTGCTCATACCCACATGCCAGGCTGGAAAGCATCTCCCGATGCCGAAGTCGTTGCTGGTGCGGATATTAGTGCAGTTGCACTCGAAAAGTGGTCAGCACAATATGGCATCACGCATACGACGACTGATTTCAAGGAAATTTTGCGTAACCCGGATATTGACATCGTTGACATCTGTACCCCCAACATGCACCATGCCCCTATTGCGATTGCCGCCCTCGAAGCTGGCAAGCATGTCATCTGCGAAAAACCATTGGCGCCAACCCCCGCCGAAGTGCGCCAGATGATTGCCGCACGTGATAAATCGGGCAAGAAGCTGATGACGGCCCAGCACTTTCGTTTTGCGGGTACTTCTCAGGCCATGAAAAAAGAAATCAATACGGGTGCGCTTGGTGAAATCTATCACGCCCGTAGCTGGATGTTGCGCCGCAATGCCTTTATTCCTACTGCCGGTTTCGTCAAGAAGGAGCTGAGTGGTGGTGGTCCGTGTATTGACATCGGTGTGCATGTGCTCGACCTCACGCTGTGGCTGATGGGGCACCCCAAACCAGTGGCAGTCACCGGTGTGGCTCGTCGCGAGCTCACCAAAAAGCCGGGCGCCTTCTCCGTCTGGCACCCCGGTGGTATTCCCGCAGACATGGACGTCGAAGACTTCGCTTCAGGGTTCGTGCGCTTCGAAAACGGTGCCACACTCGTCATCGAAGTCAGTTGGGCACTCCATCACGACACCATGGGCGAAGACATGCAGATTTGGCTCTATGGTCAGGATGGTGGTGCACATTGGCCCAAAGCGGAATTTTTGTCCACCAACTACGAGACACGCCAGCTCTATAATCGCCAGCTCAAGGTGACCAGTGATCAGCTCGAACCACACGCCCAAGAGTGTGTGGAATTCGCCAAAGCAGTGGCCAACGATGCGCCATCACCAGTCCCTGCCGAACAATCACTGTATGTGATGTCCATTCTGGATGGCATTTATCGCAGTCAGCGCGAAGGGCGTGAAGTCGCCATTGACCTATAAATCACGCAGAGATGCGAACCCGACACCCGCCACGCTGGACATTCGTCCAGCGTGGCGGGTGTCGGGCGTGGTTATTGGATAATCGGCCAGACGCGCAATTCGATGACAACCATGCGCCGACTTTGGTAGGTGTCCTGGTTGGCGTAGTGCACGATGAGCTGTGCAGGGGCCGCATATCTCCCGATTTGAAATGCCAATTGACCGGTGACTTGCTGCTGTGGCGCCACCGTACTCGCAATGAATCCACTGGTCAGGTCATCACTGACTAGTTCTGCGAGATGTTCGCGCCCATCAATGTCACGGAGCGTCATGTAGGTGCGATCCGCATAGATGGCCGGTTGTGACGGGTCGCGTGTATTGTGAATCTGCACCGTCAATGTGATAAAGCGCATCTTGTCACGGGGGAGACTACTATAGAGCTGTGGTGCATATTGAAAACTACTCACGGCCACGCGGATTCCATCATCGTGACCTACCCAGTAGCCAGCCTCGGGCATGCGACTCCGAAAGCCGTCTAAGATGCGTTGGGGCAGCAGTACAGGTGTGACGGTTAGCTCACGTGGGAGCGCGTGGGTGGTGGACGTCACCGTCGGCTCACTCGTCGCTGGTGCAGTGGCAGTACTGCTTGGTGTTAGAGTCGCTGTATGTGTTGCTGATGCAATTGCTGCGGTACTGGTTGGGGTGGCTGTATCGGTAGATACTACAGGCTGGTACGTTTGTACGGTGGCAACCCGTACAATGTTGGCCTGCTCTAGCATCCACAGCATCATGTCCTCGGTAGACTGAGCTGATTGTACCGGGTACGTGGTTGTGCCTGGGGTAGGCGTATGTCGAATGTCTGGACTGATGTGCGGCGTTGGTTGCGTAATGACAATGGGCAGCCCGAGCATGGCGAGGCTCTGGGTACGCATGTGTATGACCTGTTGATACACGCTGTCGTTGGCTGGCGCTGGTAGAAACAGACATACGACAATTATTATCCCAATTAGCAGAATTCTCACTGCAGTGCGCATAACGGACAATCCCATATGTCTGTCACATTCCCACTGTAGTATATGAGGTGATGCATGCGCAACGGCTTGCAAACTGCGCAAAAAGAGCACTTAACGATGATAAATTGATGACAGATAGTGCGATTAGTTGTATTTTGTCAAGATTTTTTCAGAAAATGACATACTACGGCACAATAGGCCAGACGCGGAGTTCAATGGTTTGAGTGGTACGACTCAGATATTCATCCATGTTTGCGCTACTGATAGTAATCTGCCCAGGGGCCGCATACCGATCCACGAGGAATGCGATTTGGCCACCCACACGTTGGCCGGGGGCAACTCGTGACGCCTGTAACGCCTGGTCCAGGTCATCACTTGCAACAACGGCAGTTGTTTGTTTGCCATCAATGTCAGTTAGTGTAATGTTGGTACGGTCCACATACACATCAAGTCCCCCGCTACTTCGTGTGTTGGCAATCAAGATTGAACAGACCACAAAACGCTTGGTATCTGGTGCTTCGGATGAATAGAAGGTGCGTAAATACTTGAAGCTCCCTACAGCCACATAGACGCCATCCTTGTTGTTTTCCCAATAGCCTGCCACCGGCATCCGTGAACGGAATCCATCGAGGATAGACTGTGGTAGCAGTACCACGGCAGTTGCCGTAGCAGGAGCTGGAGTATCTGTGGCGGGTATCGTGGTCGCTGTCTCAGAAATATTTGTGGCAGTAATCGCCGTTTCGGCAGGAGTTGTCACCTGTATGATTTGTGGTGCACGTGCCGTAGTCGCAGAGACCGTTATGGTTTGAAAGCGTTGTAGTGTCGGCGTTTGTGTCGGTATGCTCCGCGGCTTTGTTGCACTCGGTGGTACGGTTTGGGTGACCATACTGATTGCGGTTACACTTGCTACTGTGGTCACTGGTGGTTGGAGCACCCCAGGCGCTGGTAGTGCATCCGCCACACGTGTTGGTACATCCTTTTGTACATCAATGAATCCCACAAGTGCCAAATTGCTTCGTACATTTTGGATGATGGTATCAACCATGTCTTGTAACATGTTGCCACATTGGGTATTGTCAACTGGCGCATTGTTTGCCGCGACACATGCTGGATTGACGGTTGGGGTCGGCAGGGTGGGCGCTGCGGGGGCGCCATCCCAATCAGAAAAGGAATGGCGTATCTGTGCAGATGGAAACACGAGGCTGAATAGCACCACTGCAGTGATGATTGCGATGTTGCGATACGACATGTGCATTCCTCTGACGTTGGGCCACGGTCCGTCTTGTGCGGTCTCCGTATTATAGATTGTTGTGTGGAATTGTGCAAGTTCTTTTGTGAAAGACTTTCGCATTACAATCACATATCATCGTACTATGATTCGTCGTAAAACAGATAAAATACATGACACTCTGTTGCGCTGTGTCATGATACGACGTTATGCACCGTAATCTTGTCTTGCAGTAGTCGTATCGAAACGAGGAATGCAACAGTGTACGAAGACAAACTGTGGTAGCGATAGGGTGGGATATTCTGTGTAACCTGGCATCGCTGTGCTAGTAATTGTTAACAAGATGCAGTATAATCAACAGACTACTGGAAGCAGATAATCCGTATATGTTAAGGGAGAAGAGTATGCAGAACGCATCACTCACGGCCAAATTACGTTATCGTATTGATAACATTTTTGCACGAGGCACGGGGGCACTGATTGTGTTACTCGCCATTGTTTCGTTGCTGATTATTATGGCGATTGCCATTGTCGTCAAAATCTTTGACTTATCACCCGAAGAAAACAACACGTTTGCAAATTTGGTCTGGATGGGACTGATGCGTACCCTCGATGCAGGTACCATGGGTGGGGATGGTGGTAGCTGGGCCTATCGTTTCGCGATGTTGGCTGTGACCATTGGGGGGATTTTCATTGTGAGTACGCTAATCGGGGTGCTCAGTGCGGGTATCGAAGGGCGACTAGAATCATTGCGCCGCGGTCGTTCACGAGTGGTTGAATCGGCGCACACGGTGATTCTGGGCTGGTCACCGCATATTACGACGCTTATTTCTGAGCTTATTGAAGCCAACGCGAGTCAGCGTGATGCCTGTATCGTCATCCTCGGCGACAAAGACACCGTTGAGATGCAAGATGAACTGAACGACAAAGTTGGGGAATTTAAGACAACACGGATAGTCTGCCGTACGGGGAATCCCATTGACGCTGCTGATTTGGCCATTGTGAGTCTCCAAACTGCCAAATCAATTATTGTGATGCGCCCAGAAGGGGAAGACCCTGATTCACAGGTAATCAAAATCTTGCTGGCTATCACCAAGGATCCACACCGACGTGCTGAACCGTATCATATCGTGGCTGAAATCTATGATTTGGCAAACTACGATGTCGCCAAAATGGTGGGTGGTGACGAGGTGGAATTAATTCCTGTTGGTGACTTGGTTGCACGTGTTCTCGCACAGACGTGTCGTCAATCGGGGCTTTCGATTGTCTATACTGAATTGCTCGATTTTGGTGGTGATGAAATATACTTCAAACATGAGCCAGCATTGGTTGGTCAACAGTTCCAAGTTGCGCTGAATGGCTACCCCAACTCAACGGTCATCGGTATTCATTCACAGACACATGGGACGAAACTCAATCCCGCACCCAAAACAGTGATTGGGGACGCCGATGAGTTGATTTTTATTGCGGCCGACGATAGTGCCATTCATTTCGCTGCCACAACTCCAATCGAAGTCACGAGTAGCGCAATCAAAAAAGGTACGGCCACACGCAACAAACCCGAACACACGTTGATTCTCGGGTGGAACTGGCGCACGGAAACTGTGTTGCGTGAGCTCGACAATTACGTGGCTACGGGATCTGCGATTACTGTAGTGGCCAACGACGGTACGGGGGCTATTGCGACGATTGCACAGACGATTACATTGCGTAATCAAACATTGACGTTTCAATCGAGTGATACGACCAATCGTAAGGTGCTCGAAGCGCTCCCGCTCAACACATACCGTCACATTATCGTGATGTCGTATTCTGATACGCTCGATGTACAGCTCGCCGATGCGCGTACGCTGGTTACACTGTTGCACCTGCGCGACATTGCCACCAAGGGTGGTCACCACTTCTCGATTGTCAGTGAAATGCTGGATGTGCGGAATCGTACATTGGCCGAAGTCACCAAAGCCGATGACTTCATCGTGAGCGATCGGCTGGTGAGTCTGTTGATGGCCCAAGTGGCCTCCAACAAACTGTTGAATCGCGTCTTCACGGATCTGTTTGACACGGACGGTGCAGAAGTCTACTTGAAGCCCATCAAAGATTACGTAGCGGTAGGCACAGAAGTAACTGTTGCCACGTTAGTCGAGTCTGCGAGTCGGCGCAAAGAAGTTGCCATCGGCTATCGTATTGAATCACTGCACACCGATGCCACGCAGCAGTACGGGATTGTCATCAATCCCGCCAAAGCACATACCGTCACATTCACCAAAGAAGATATGCTGATTGTACTTGCTGACGCATAGGACGTTCGCATAATCCATGGAACAAATTACCCACCACAACAGTCAGCTGTTGAGTGATTGTTGTGGTGGATGGTGCTAAAAGTAGGTGTACATGCGAGTCGCACAGACCCGATGGATGACGCTAATTGTTGTGATGATAGTGGTGCTTGGGAGTATGCCGATGCGTGTGCATGCACAATCACAAGCACCACTTGTGTCGGTGATAGTGACGCTTAAGAATACGACACGCACTGAGCAGCGTACCAGTAGCGCTTATGCAAAATCAGTACGACGCAAATTGATTCAGTATGCCCAACAGAAATTCTTGACACGACAAGCGACCAATATTCGCCAGGTTACCAAACGCTTCACAGTCTTTCCAAGTATTGCCATGCAGGTGGATGCCACCGCATTCGCTACACTGCAGGCAGACCCCGATGTTGCACATATTCGCATTGATCGTCCGCGCCAACTGTTGCTCGACCGTAGCACTAACGTTATTGCTGCACCCGCTGTCTATACTGCCGGATATACGGGTGTAGGTACCACCGTCGCGGTGCTTGATACGGGAGTTGCCAAAAGCCATCCGTTCTTGACCGGCAAGGTGGTTGGTGAGGCCTGCTTTTCGAGCAACGTGACGAGCTACGGTAGCCTCTCACTCTGTCCGTCACGAGTCCCGTCATCGTTTGCAGTTGGGAGTGGCGAACCATGCCCTGCCACCATCAGTGGGTGTACCCACGGTACCCACGTGGCCGGCATCGTAGCAGGGAATCGTGTCACCACCAGTGGTCGTTCGATTCACGGGGTAGCTCCTGATGCGTCGTTGCTTGCAGTCCAAGTATTTTCCGAGTTCCCGGCGTCTCAGTGTGGTGGCTCAACCAAGTGTGTCATGTCCTTTGATTCCGATCAGATTGCCGCTCTAGAGTGGCTCTACCTCAATCGTGAAACTCCAGCCTGGAACAAGCTCGTTGCAGTCAACATGAGTCTTGGGGGTGGGTATGCCGAGCAATTCTGTGATGATGAGCTGTTGAAGGCCGCCGTAGACCAGCTACGCAGTGTCAACATTGCCACAATTATTGCGAGTGGCAACGCGTCTTACACCAGTGCAGTGGCTTTTCCGGCATGTGTGTCATCGGCAATTGCAGTCGGTTCGACTGATTTCTTTGCACTCGGTGGTGGTACCTACAGCGAAAATGTGTCATCGTTTTCGAATGCGCCGTCGAGTGCGAATAACGAGGCAAATGCCAACGGCGATCGCTTGCTCGACTTGCTTGCCCCAGGGCGGAGCATCTATTCGTCCTATGCAACGAGCTCATACGCCAGCATGTCGGGGACATCCATGGCGACGCCGCATGTGGCTGGAGTCTGGGCACTGATACGCAGTGCCAATCCGGATGCGTCCGTAACCGATGTGTTGAGTGCCTTGTATGCGAGTGGGCGTAGTATTCTCGATACACGCACGGGTGGTTCGGTAACCGTACCCCGTGTAGATGTTTATGATGCATTGCTCCAGTTAAACGGTGGGGTAATCGTAACGGCCACCGCCACACAGACGCGCACCCCATCGGCCACACATACGGCGACAGCAACACGTACAGCGACGCGTAGTAGCACCGCAACGGCGACGCGCACCGCTACGAGCACCCCGAGTAACACGCGCACGGCCACGAGCACCCGCACGCCGACCAACACGCGCACGAACACGAG
>CAZMWB010000009.1:57890-63753 GCA_964569955.1 uncultured Klebsiella sp.
CCGACCAACACGCGCACGAACACCAGTACGCGTACGGCCACGCGCACCGCCACCAACACGTCAACGCCGAGCAACACGCGTACGGCCACGAGTACCCGTACACCGACCAACACGCGCACGAACACCAGCACGCGCACGGCAACACGGACCGCTACTGCGACGCGTACCGACACTCCTACGCGGACACTCACGGCGTCGTTGACGGCAACTGCAACCATCCCCTAAACGCACCACCCCGTCCGAGTACACACGTACTCGGACGGGGTGCAGGATGATGCGCACACTCGTTGCGCCGATTTAGCTCTGGACGGCTTCGAGTTCGATGGTAATCGTGATCTCTTCGCCGACCAAGATCCCGCCGGTTTCCAAGGCCACGTTCCACGTCAACCCAAAATCGGTGCGGTTGATTGTGGTGCGCGCATTGAAACCAGCACTGGTGGTGCCCCATGGGCTCTTGGCCTTGCCGGTGAACGTGGCATCAAGCACCACCGCACGTGTGACCCCTTTGATGGTCAAATCGCCATGGATTTTCCCTGCGTTGGTACCAGTGACTTCGACCTTGGTGCTCTTGAAGGTGATGGTGGGATGTGTAGCTGCATCAAAAAAGTCTGCTGACGTCAAGTGTCCGTCGCGCTTTTCGTCGCGCGTGTTGATGCTTGCCACGTCAATGCTCACATCAACGCGCGAATTGGCGGGGTTGGCTTCGTCGAGCACAATGTTCCCACTGAACTTGGTGAACTGCCCGCGCACCGTTGAAATCATCATGTGCCGTACCGCAAACAAAATTTCCGAGTGACTCGTATCAATGTTCCATGCCATGATTTTGGCTCCTCTGTGTGTAAGCGCCAACACGATGCTGGCGTGACAATCACACTATAACAAGTGGTTGTCAACACAAGCGTGAACACGGCGTGAACATGGCACCACGGCTTCATATTACAATTTGATGCATCTGTTTCAGTGTGGTGATTTGCTGGAGCAAGAAGGCACGACCACCGTGACGTGCAAGGCGTTCGGCATCGGCCAAGTAGATAGCGGCATGTGCACGTGGTGTCACTGAGGCAAGCCAAATCCGGATTTGGGCGGCGAGATGGTGGATGCCCAGACTATCTGCATCGTGCATGGCGTGTTCGAATTGACTGATTGCATGGGGGATGTCTTCGCGGGCACGGGCAACGAGTCCGAGATTGGCGCGTAGGCCGGCGATTCGTTCTGGCAGACCGAAGTGCGTGGCAATGTCGAGTCCATCATGAAAGAAGCGTTCGGCACCATCAATGTCACCCTGGGCTAAGGCAATTTCACCACTCGTTGAAAAGAGATAGCTCTGAATGATACGCATCCCAGAGCGTTGGGCCATGCGCAAACCGGTACGCACATGGCGTGCGGCTTCGTCGTACTGTTGGGTGAGATGCAGGTGATAGGCCAGATTGTTGTGGGCAAAAATCAACCAGGTACGCCCATGGTGTGCCGGTACCTGTTCTGCGGCAATGAGTGCATCGCGGTAGCGTGTGATGGCCCCGCTAATATCCCCTTGTTGCGCCAACACGCTCCCCTGTTCGAACAAGAGCCGGGGGAGTATCTCATTGGCACCGTGATGCCGACACCGCTGTTCTGCCATGCTCAAGTAGTGCCAGGCGCGGTCGAGCCGTACACCTGCCAACGAATACGCCGTACCACACACAAATGCTGCATCCATGGCAATTTGTGGGTTGGGATGGGTGGTGAGCGGTTCGGCCACTGCGATGACATCATCGTAGCGTGCCTGTGGTAAATAGGTCTTTACAATGCCGAGTTGCGCATAATCACTCGTTGTCCCAGTGAGGCTTTCGTCTAACGCAATGGCCTGGTGGAACGCATCAGCTGCCTGGTGCCAATCGCCACCCCAACTCAGCATATCACCCAATTCAAGCCAGAGTTCACTGCGTTGGGCGGCTGGACTCGCCGCAATCGCCATGTGCATGTAGTGTGTGGCCTCTTGCCAGGCTCCCAGCTGATGCGCATGCTGTGCGGCTGTTTTGGCATAGGGGAGTGCCAAGGTGTCGGCGCCAGCCATGTGATAGTGATGGGCGATATGCGCATGGTCGGGTTGGGTCTGGCTTGCCAGCATCTCCGCAAAACGGCGGTGGAGTGTGCTGGTACGCACTGCACCGAGTTGCGCCACGATACTTTCCACGGTGAGTGGGTGGTCGAAGCGGGCACGTTGCGCATCAATGACGCGAATAAACCCGAGGTGCTGGAGTTCGTCTACGATGATCGGCAACTGTGCCGGTGTCAGTTCTGCCAGGGTGGCACACTGCTGCATGTCGAATTCACGCCCACAGATGGCTGCACTCTCGAGCAAGCGCGTCGCATGTTCGGACACCTTGTGGAGGCGAGTGGAGATGACATCACGAATCGCATCTGGCAACTGGTGTGGGGCAGTGATTTGTTGACGGAGTAACTCAATGACCATAAAGGGGTTCCCCTCGGCACGAGCCAATGCCGTATCGTTGTAGTTGGGATCAATCAGTTTGGCCAACTGGTGACTCTCGTGACTGTTGAGGGGCTCGAGGGTGATGCGGGTGAGCTGCTGGGTACGACTCGCCACACTCAGCAAGCGTTGCATGCTGCTTTGTTGACTATTGGGGCGCATGGTGATGACGATTTGCCATTGGATATCGAGGGTGCGTCGGAGCAGTTCGCTGAGTGCGTGCACAGTCGCATCATCGAACCACTGTGCATCATCACAAAAGATGACTAGGCGCCGATGTTTGCCGAGCTGTTGCAACAAGAGGGCGATCGCTTCTGGGAGTCGCTGCTCACCATTTCCCAGTGTGATGCTGTCTGGTTCGCCACCGGGTAGTTCCGGCCACAAGCGCCGTAGCTCGCGTTGCCAGATTGTGGCGAGTACGGGTGTGGTGAGTAAGTGGTGATGTGTTGGTTGTTGGATGACGGCACGTATGGCTGCAGTGAGCACATGGTAGGGGAGATGCTGGTCACCTTCAAAGGCGGCAGCATGGATGATGAGCGCATTGCTTCGGCGCAGGTATTCACTTGCCAGGCGCGTTTTGCCGATGCCGGCAGCCCCACTCATCACGATGACATGCCCGTCCCAGCCGACGCCGTGGCAGGTTATCAGCTCGGCTTGCCGCCCAATGAAGGGCTCTTGCGCAGATGAATTGCCGCGCTTTACCGGGGGCGTCGGCGTCGCATCAACCGTATACGTGTCGGTCACAATGGCATGATAGATGGCCGTGGTTGCCGGGAGCGGGGGTACCCCCAACTGGTCGTCTAGCATGCGATGGAGTTGCTCGTAGAGCGCAATGGCACCCGCGCGATCTGAGTTCCGATAGGCGAGCTCCATCGCAAGTTGCACAATGTCTTCGCGTAGTGGCTCGTAGGTGTGGGCCACACGCACAATCTGCTGTGCATGTGGGAGTTGATTTTGATTTACATAAAATTTGGCATGCTGAAAAAAGAGATCAGCCAAGCGGCGTTGCCAGCGACTACGTTCGGCATAGACCCAATGTGCGATGGCGTCCATATCGCCGGTATCAATATCGGCCAAGAAATCCCCGGGGGGATAATGTATCAGCTCATCGAGTGTGGCGGCTCCTGCTTGGAGGGTGGCCATCATGCGCACGTCCACCCACACCCGTGCATCGAGTTGGACGTGTTGGTGGTCACTTTTGAGTACACCACCGCATGCAAGTTTGATTTGGTGGAGCGCAGTTCTGAGGAGTTGGCGTGCCGTATCTGTTGGGGAATCTGGCCACAACAGCGTCAGTAGCCGATCACGACTGACGGCCTCGTGGTGTGCCGCCACATAAAAGAGCAACAATCGTGGGCGCCGACGGAGTTGTACCGGGACACTGTCTGCACGGACGATTCGTGGCGTGCCCAACAAATAGATCGAAAGCGTGGCGTGCATGTGCGTACGACTCTCCATGAGCGAGCGCAGCGCACTCGAGTCGAATGATACGGGTTATAGCTCGTAATTTTGGCGTTGGGCGATTTCTTCTTTGTGTTTGCGCCGGAGCACGTCACGCTCTGCCGGACGCAGTGTGCGTTGGTAGCTGTCGAGCACTTTCTCGACTTCGGCGTCAATGTCGTCTTCGATGCGCAGATCGGCCGTAATGAAATCGACGATGGATTTGATGCGCATACTACGAGCGATCTGCGGATGGACTCCAGCAGCACCTTTGTAATAGAGCAACTCGCGTGATTCGAGTTCATCGTGGAGTCGCTCGGCGATGCGATAAATCTTTTCTTCGGTGAGCCGCATACCTGTCCTCCTAATTTTCGTGGTACTTTTATTATAGTACAAAGTGTTGCTGTTGTGTGTATGCGACAAAGGATTGCAATATGGACAAGATTCCTTCATCTGAAATTACTCCGGAAGCGTTGTTTTGGCAACGTCGCCGATTCATGACGCGTAGTATGTTGGGTGGTAGCCTCATCTTGAATGCATGTGCCACTCGCGCTGGTATGCCCGCAGAAACACCCGATGCACCCACGTCGGCTCCCGCTCCGACGCAGGCAAATGCCGCACAACCTGCGGCAACGCTACAGCCTGCAACACCAACGGTGGCAATACCCACCGACGAAATCGGTGATCCACTGACTGCCGAAGCCGTGGTCACCGGCTACAACAATTTTTACGAATTCACTACCGACAAAGAAGCCGTAGCCGCAGCTGCTGCGCAACTGATTACCCGGCCTTGGCAAGTGGTAGTGGACGGGATGGTAGCCAAGCCAAAAACCTTTGCCATCGAGGATATACTCGCCATCGAATCCGAAGAGCGCATCTACCGCTTGCGTTGCGTGGAGGGGTGGTCAATGGTGATTCCGTGGTACGGCTTCCCACTCAGTCGCTTGCTGGCCAGCGTCGAACCGTTGACCACTGCCAAATATGTACGCTTCGAAACGCTCCAAGACCCGGCACAGATGCCCGGTCAAAACGAGCCGTGGTACCAGTGGCCGTATGTGGAAGGGTTGCGCATTGATGAAGCCATGCACGACCTGACGCTGATGGTGACAGGTGTCTACGGCAAGCCGTTGCCCAACCAGAACGGTGCTCCGTTGCGCCTAGCGGTGCCGTGGAAGTATGGCTTTAAAAGCATCAAATCAATTGTGCGTATCACGTTGACGGATGAACAGCCGGTCTCGTTGTGGATGGCTGCTGCCCCCGAAGAATACGGCTTTTATGCCAATGTGAACCCACGTGTGGATCATCCACGCTGGTCACAGGCCGATGAACGACGTCTCGGGGAAAATGGTCGGCGGCGCACCTTGATGTTCAACGGCTACGCCAAAGAAGTTGCGTCACTCTATACGGGTCTGGATCTGCGGAAATTTTACTAGGGTGAGGTACCTCGTGCAACGTTCCCTGCGCATAGTGGCGCATCTCATCGGGATAACTCCTGCGCTCATCAGTCTGTTTATCTGGTGGCGTAATGGGACGCCAATTGACCCTGTTGCCACGTACACCGCCCAAAGTGGCGATGCGTCGCTCAAATTGTTGTTGGCGTCACTTGCGATAACACCACTCATGCGTATCACCGGCGTGTCACGCCTCGGCGTGATGCGCCGTCCACTGGGGCTCTACGCATTCGCCTACGTGATGATGCACGTGTTGGTCTATGTGTGGCTCGATTATGCCTGGGATTGGTCACTCATGGCTGAGAATCTCTTGCGGAAACGGTATTTGGTGGCTGGTGTAGTTGCCGCTACCGTGTTGGTGCCATTGGCGCTGACGTCAATGCAGTGGTGGCAACGCGTGCTGGGGGTGTGGTGGAAGCGTCTACACCGTATTGCGTATGTGGCCGCATCGGCGGCGCTCGTGCACTATTTCTGGTTGGTCAAAAGTGATACACGCGTTCCT
>CAZMWB010000010.1:0-56771 GCA_964569955.1 uncultured Klebsiella sp.
GTGCTATAATGCGATGAGCATTTGTATACATTGAGGTATGTGCTATGTCCGGTCACTCCAAATGGGCCACGATTCGCCGTTCCAAGGGGGTTCTCGATCAGCGCCGTGGTCAATTATTTACCAAATTCGCGCGTGACATCGCCATCGCCGCCCGTGATGGTGGGTCGGGCGATCCAGATGCCAATTTTCGCCTGCGCATTGCCGTGGACCGCGCCCGGGGCAGCAATATGCCTACTGACAGCATCCAACGGGCCATTGACCGCGGATTGGGCAAGGGTGGCGAAGCACAGCTCGAAGAAATCACCTACGAAGGGTATGCACCAGGTGGTGTAGCCCTGATTATCGAATCAGCCACCGACAACCGCAACCGCACTGCATCCGAAGTCCGTGCCGCCTTTACCAAAATCGGTGGCGAACTCGGGCTCCCTGGCTCAGTCAGCTGGATGTTTGACATGAAGGGGCTGATTGTGGTTGACCTGAGTGGCAGCAAAATACCCAGTGATGATGCACAGATGCTGGCCATTGATGCCGGTGCCGACGATGTGGTGGAGAGTGGTGAAATCCTCGAAATCTACACCGAATTCAGACAGCTAGTGGCCATTCGCAATACGTTGGTGGCCGCTGGGTTGACCGTCACTACCGCTGAAAAGGTGATGCGCCCCAAAACCATCGTACAGGCAGATGCCGCCGAAGCACTCAAAACGCTCAAGCTGATTGACCGCCTCGAAGACCTCGATGACGTGCAAAAAGTCTACAGCAACCTCGACATTACTGACGAGCTTGCTGAGCAATTTGCAGGCGAATAATGAGATGCGTACCATTGGCATTGACCCTGGCACTGCGATTATGGGGTGGGGAGTCGTCGAACATCATGCCAGTACCGTATCGTTGATTGCGTGTGGAGTCTTGACAACACCTGCAGGAATGCCGCAGGCCGAACGTCTCGTCATCTTGTATCGCGGTCTCTGTGAATGCATTGAAACACACCGACCCGATAGTGGCGCAGTCGAAGAGCTCTTCTTTTCGAAGAATGTCACTACCGCACTCACCGTCGGTCAGGCCCGTGGAGTGGCGCTCCTCGCAGTCGCACAGGCAGGGTTGAGTGTCCACGAATACAAGCCGATTGTCGTCAAACAGACGGTTGCCGGGTATGGTGGTGCCGACAAAAAGCAGATGCAAGAAATGGTCCGCCTGACCTTGCGCATGCCGAGTATCATCAAACCAGACGATGCCGCAGATGCTGTTGCAGTGGCTATCTGCCACGCCTATACCATGCCTATGACTCAGCGTATTCGTAACGCTGGTTCTGTCTAAAGGAGCACCGCCATGAAGTTACTCGTATTTGTGACCGAAGATGCTGTCGCAGATGCCGCAGTAGATGCACTCGTTGAACAGGGGTTTCGGGTGACCCGGTTGGCATCGAGTGGTGGATTTTTGCGCCGTGGCAACACCACCCTGCTGGTGGGCGTTGAAGATACATCCGTCGTAAAAGCACAGCAGACGGTAGGTACCGCTGCCGAAGGTGCCCTGTGTATCGTCCTCGATCTTGAACGCTACGAACGCATGTAGTCTATTGTGCTGTCATGAAGATTCTGTATATTGCGAGTGGCATCCCCGTTCCCGGTAATCTTGGTGGCTCGACCCATGCCCTCGAAGTTGCCCGCGGGTTGCACCAGCGTGGTCACGACGTGCACATGGTCGCAGTGAGTGCCGAGGGTCGGCACAATCCGATGCACCTGGTGCGCCCTGCGGTGCACCAGGTGCACGGGGTTACCATTTCACACATTGACATCCCCAAGCCCCTCTCCCTGCTCGCTACCGCCACCATCGTGGCATTGGCGCGCCGCTTCCAACCCGATATCATCATGGAGCGCTACTACAACTTTGCGGGTGCGGGGATGATCGCCGCGCGCCTGCTTCGCCGCCCCACATTGCTAGAAGTCAACGCACTGATTGTTGACCCGCCCAGCATCCGCAAACGCCAAATTGACGACCGACTCGGCGGCCCAATGCGACGCTGGGCCACCCAACAATGCCGCTGGGCTGACGCCATTGTGACGCCACTGCACACTACTGTCCCCGCCGAGATAGACCGTGCCCGCATCCACGAAACGCCGTGGGGCGCCGACGTCGAACGCTTTCTCCCACGTACCACGCCACGCCCTGCGGGACACGTGCCAACAATCATCTTCATCGGCTCGTTTCGGGCCTGGCATGGAGTCGCCCATGGGGTGCAGGCTGCACGCATCGTCCTCGAACGGGGCATCAATGCACGCTTCGTCTTTGTGGGACATGGCCCCGAATATGCCCGGGTGACGGCACTGGCAGGCGATCACCCCAACATCGTCTTTATGGGGGCACAACCCTACGCCGACATGCCACGCATCTTGGCCGACGCCGATATCGGCATTGCACCCTTTGATACGAGTGCCCATCCCGCATTACAAGCAGCAGGATTCTTTTGGTCGCCCCTCAAAGTTCACGAATACATGGCAACCGCATTGCCTGTCATCACCAGCGATATCACACCCCTCAACCAGATTGTGCGCCACAACCACGAAGGCATACTCGTGGCCGAGGGGGATGTCGGTGCCCTCGCCGACGCCATCGTGCACCTTGTGCGCAATCCGGCAGACGCCCAGCGTCTCGGCGCCGCTGGACGGGTGCGTGTAGTTTCGCAGTATTCGTGGCAACAACACTGTGTCGCACTCGAGCAAATCATGACGTCATTGATGGTCGCACATCGGTGATTTTCTTGACATTCCTCACTTAAACCGCTACAATGACGGCAATGGGCGGGAGTGGCGCAATGGTAGCGCATCTGCTTCCCAAGCAGAGGGTTGCGAGTTCGAATCTCGTCTCCCGCTCCATTTCGAGACCCGGCCGACGGCCGGGTCTTTTGTATAGGAGGCACGCATGATTGCCATGGTATCTGGGCTGATTGCGGCCAGTGGCAGCGATTATGTGATTGTGGACGCCCACGGCGTCGGCTACATGGTGTATCTCCCCAAACCGTTGTTGGCGCGCCTCAACGACGGCGACCACGTCACCCTCTACACTAATCTGGTGGTGCGCGAAGATTCCATGACGCTCTACGGCTTTGAGGCGTGGGGGCAACGCCTGCTCTTTGACCAGCTCCTGGCCGTCAGCGGCATCGGCCCCAAAGTCGCCATGAATTTACTCTCCAGCCTCAGTCCCGACGATTTGCGCGCTGCGCTGGCGAGTGGCGATGTGGTGCGCCTCAGCAAGGTCCCCGGCATCGGGCGCAAAACAGCTGAACGCATGGTACTCGAACTCAAAGGCAAAATTGACCCGCGTGGCATCATGGCAGGCAGTACGGGTGCCGCATCGAGCCGTGATAGCGAACTCATTGATATTTTGACGGGATTGGGCTATAGTGCGGCCGAAGCCAATGCTGCCGTGGCGAGTATTCCTGCGAATGCACCCGATTCCATTGACGATCGTATCCGCCTGGCACTACGCTATTTCGGCGGGCTGTAAAAAGGTACACCTATGCGATTGATTTTGTGGGACATTGACGGCACGCTCCTCTATAGTGGTGGTGTGGCCGGAGAAGCCATGCGTGCCGCCATGAGTCAGGTGTATGGCCGCCCCAACAGCAACGATCGCCGCGAATATGCGGGCAAAACCGACCAACAAATCATCCGCGAAACATTCCCCGAACGCGATCCTGCCGACATTACGGCACTACTCCCTGCCTTTGCAGCGACCTACATGCACGAGCTGACCACCCGTCGTGACGAAATGGCCACCCGTGGACGCGTACTCCCCGGCGTCCCTGCGGCGCTTGCGCACTTCCAACAGCACGCTGGCTTCCACCAATCCGTCCTGACCGGCAATATGCAGGCCGTGGCTGACTTGAAGTTGACCCTCACCAATCTGGGCAATTTCATTGATATGCGCACCGGCGCCTACGGTAGTGACCACCATCAGCGCATCGAACTGCCACGCTATGCACTCGAACGCGCCCACCACCACCTGAGCACGGCAATGACAGGGCGCGACCTCGTGATTGTGGGCGATACCCCCAACGATATCGCCTGTGGTAAAGCCCATGGCGCACGCACCGTGGCAGTCGCTACTGGTCCCTTTAGTGTGGCCGACCTCGCCGCCCACCACCCCGATGCGGTGCTTGCCGATCTGAGCGATTTGGCGGCGACGATACAGGCGATTGGCGGCTAGTTTTTCACCAAATACTGGTGCAACAACTGCCCCAACGCCGTCACCCCGCGCACAATCAACGCCTCGGGCTGTGACGAATAGTTCATGCGTGCGTAGTTGTGTTGTGGCGTGACCGGAAAGAACGTGGCACCGGGCACGTAAGCCACTGCCGCTTTGGGCAACATTTCGTCGCGCATAAACGCAGTTGCATCCACGTGCAGCGGGAATGTCACCCAGGTAAATAATCCACCCTGTGGATGCGTCCACGTAATGGTATCGGGGAAGGTGTCGCGCATTGTCGTAAGCATGACATCGCGTTTGTGGCGATAGTGGCTGCGCAAGCGCTGAATGTGTGCATCGAGGTCATAGTTGGCCATAAATAGCGATGCAATCGCCATGTTGAGCGTACTACACTGCGTGTCTACGGCAATCTTAAGTAAACCGAGTTTGTGCATCACATCCGGTGCAGCAACTGCCCAGCCCAAACGCAACCCAGGTGCTAATATTTTGGAAAAACTGCCCAGATAAATGACACGCCCCTCGGTATCGAGGCTTTTGAGCGTGGGTAAATCGTCCCCCTCAAAACGAATGCTACGGTACGGCGAGTCCTCGAGAATCATCACGTCGTAGGTGTTGGCCAACGCGATGAGTTGCTTGCGCCGTGCCAGGCTCATTGTCACACCCGTCGGATTATGGAAATCAGGCATCGTATAGATGAGCTTGACATTGGGATGTGTCTTGAGGGCATGCGCGAGCGCATCCATGTCCATGCCTTCTTCATCCATGGCGACACCAACATAGTGCGGTTCGTACGAATTAAAGGCGATGAGTGCACCAACAAACGTTGGATCCTCCGTGATAATCACGTCACCACGGTCAATGAGAAGTTTGGCAACCAAATCAATCCCTTGTTGACCACCGTGCAGCACGAGCACGTCATCCATCCGGCACGCTGTGCCGTGTGCAGTCATGTGCTGGGCAATCTGCGTGCGCAACTCGGGAGTCCCCACCGGTACCGAGTATTGCAACGTCGTGGCACCGTTTTCCATAATCGCCGTCTGGGCGGCCATATGTAATTCGTCATAGGGGAACAGGCTAGCATCCGGGTAGCCGCCACCAAATGCAATCACCCCTGGCTTGGATCCGAGCATCAACAATTCATCAACTGCCGAGAGTTGCACATGCTGCATGCGCGACGCAAAATGACGTGTCATGGCGTATTCCTTTGTGTGTGGTATATGCACCTATCATACGGGAAAAACGGCAGGGGGATGACGCCCATTGCAATGGCATGCGCACCATTCCATGCTATGATGACGCCAGTAACACGCATGCACGAGGATACCATGGAAATCGGGATTGACAGCTTTGCCGCGGCCCGCACTCAGCACGACCACTATTCACCACAGGCGAGCAGTCACGCGCTGGGCGAACTGCTCGAACGCATGCAGGTCGCCGACCAAGTGGGCATGGATGTCTTTGGCATCGGCGAACACTACCGCCAAGAATTCCTCGACTCGGCACCCACCGTCATCCTCGCCGCCGCAGCAGCCCGCACCACACGCATGCGCCTCACCAGTGCCGTCACCGTGCTGAGTGCGGCCGATCCCGTGCGCGTCTTTCAGAGCTTTGCCACACTCGATCTCATCTCGCACGGTCGTGCCGAAATCATCGCCGGGCGTGGCTCGTTTATCGAGGCCTACCCGCTCTTTGGCCTCGACCTCAACGACTACGATGCCCTCTTTGCCGAAAAGCTCGAGCTACTCCTCCACATTCGCGACAACGACGTAGTTACGTGGGCGGGCAACTATCGCCCCGCCCTGCAGGCACAGGCCATCTACCCCCGCCCCATTCAGTCACCACTCCCCATTTGGCTAGGCGTAGGGGGCACACCAGCATCGTTTGTACGCGCCGGTGTACTCGGATTGCCGCTGATGGTCGCCATCATCGGTGGCGAAACACACCGCTTCCGCCCACTCATCGACCTCTACCGGCGCGCTTGGCGTGAGGCCGGGCATCCACCCGAGCAGTGCCGGGTCGGACTGCATTCACTGGGCTATGTGGGTGCTGATCGTGAAAAAGCCGTCGCCGACTACTACCCGGGCTATGCCGAGACCTTTAGCCGCATCGGCAAAGAGCGTGGCTGGCCACCAGTGACCAAACCACGCTTCGATGCCCAAAACGGTCCGCTCGGAGCCCTGCTCGTCGGCGACCCAGCCGACGTGGCTGCCAAAATCGTGCGCCATAGTCAGGCGCTGGGTGGCGTAGACCGCTTTAGTTTCCAGATGGACAACGCGGGGCTGAGTCACGACCAACTGCTCAGTGCTATCGAGCTAATTGCCCGCGACGTCAAACCGCGTGTCAATGCGCTCCTTGCGACCCCGGCGTGACATAGCCACCAGCTTCGGCTTTGTCCAGAATCTCGCTGATGGTCGCCACCAGCCGGCGGGCCGACTCCACATCCAATTCCACCGCAACGCGTGCCCCTACCCCCATTGACTCGTTGACGAAGTCAAGGTTGAGGGCGTGCTCAAATGGTGCCTCAAAGGGATGATCGTACGAGACGTTGGCTTCGCGCAACGTGAACCAACCGTTTGCCCCTTTGCCCGTACCCGCAATGTGGATTTGTGTTGCAATCATGGTACACATGTGCGCCTCCTCTATGCCACGTACTTCTGCAAAAATGCCCAAATCTTCTTCCAACCGTCCATGGCCTGCTCTTGACGGTAGGCAGGGCGATCATAATAAAAGAAGCCATGCCCGGCATGGGGGTACATGTGGAATTCATGCGTCTTGCCGTGTGCCTGCAAGGCTTGCTCCAGTTCGGTGACCTGTGCCGGTGTGGGGAACTGGTCTTCTTCGCCAAAAATCCCCAACACGGGACAGGTCAAATCCTTGGTGTAGTCCACGGGTGCCACCGGCTGATTAGCACTCAGCTCTTGTGCCGTCATCGTCACTCGCCCACCCCAGCAGTTGATGATTGCGGCAAAGCCAGGGGTGCGACAGGCACAGAGATAGGCGTGGCGTGCCCCCGAACAGGTGCCAAAGACCACCACCTTGCCCGAACAGTTGGGCAGTGATTTGGCATAGGCTAGCATCCCCGCCACATCGGCGACGACCTGGTCGTCGGGCACCCCACCAGCAGCACGCACCTTGGCGGCCACATCTTCGGGGATACCGTGTCCGGCACGATGGTATAAATTCGGTGAAATGGCGATATAGCCGTGATGGGCGAACTTGCGCGTCACCTCACGGTACCACTCGTCCCAGCCTGGCATGTGATGGATGACCACAATCGCCGGGTAGGGACCCGGTCCAAGTGGACGCGCGACATAGGCACCGATGAGATCACCGTTTTGGCCGGGAATCGTGATGGTCTCGGCAATCATGCCTTCGTACTGATTGGTTGCGTATTGCATGGTGTGTCCTTTTGTAAATGAATCAATGACCGTCGACGTCTGAATCAACCCGGCGCTCACTCCCATCATCGATTGCAGAAATTGCTGTCACCTCGGCAGGTGTCAGCGCAAAATCAAAGATGGCCAGATTTTGGCGCAAACGCTCGGGATTGGCTGATTTGGGGATGGGCACCAGCCCCTGTTCAATGTTCCAGCGGAGCACAATCTGTGCCGGTGTTTTGGCATATTTCTGCGCCAGCGCAGTCAGTGTGGCGTGGCTGAGCAAACTGTTGCCCTGCCCGAGTGGACTCCACGAGACGGTGACGATGTGGTGGGCGCGGTCGTATGCCACATGATCTGGACGGGTAATCATGGGATGGAGCTGGATTTGGTTGGCAACCGGACGGATTGTGGTCTCAGCCAACAAATGATCGAGATGCGCCGGCTTGAAGTTCGAGACCCCAATCGAGCGTACTTTCCCCGCTGCCACCAGTGTCTCAAATGCGCGCCACGTGGCCACATATTCATTGCGCTGTGGTAAAGGCCAGTGGATGAGCAAGAGATCCACGTATTCCATCCCCAGCTGGTGCAGACATGCGTCGAGCCCCGCCACCGCCTTGGTACCACCTTGGAATTCACCATCCAACTTGGTAGTGATAAACAACTCCTCACGGGCGATGCCACTCTGTCGCACTCCCATGCCCACACCACGCTGATTGCCGTAGCGGTAGGCGGTATCAATGTGGCGATAGCCGGCTGCAATCGCATCGGCAATCACGGGTGCTGCGTTGTCGTCTTTAAGCGGCCACGTCCCCAGCCCAATCTGTGGCATGGTCAGACCGTTGTTGAATGTCACATGCGGGATTGCCATTACGTCCTCTTTTCTTGGTCAGCATCGATTCGTATCTGTATTGTATGGGAAAAAACAGACCGCCCGTGATGCCTGCGCATCACGGGCGGGTGGAACGGATTGCTTAGTCGCGGCGGCGTGGGCGGAAGCCACGATCGCCACCACGATCGCCACCTCGGTCACCACCACGGTCACCACCACGATCGGCGCGGCTAGCCGCACGGCGGTCTTCGGGGGATTCGCCATTGAGGACAGCACGGCGTGACAGGCTGATTTTGCCACCAGCGTCAACGTCAATCACCATCACATTGATTTCGTCACCGATGCTGACCACATCTTCGACGGTGTTGACACGGGTCGTGTCGAGCTCAGAGATGTGCACCATGCCGTCTTTGCCGGGCACCAAATTGACAAAAGCACCAAAGGGCTTGATGCTGACGACTTTACCGAGGAAGATTTCGCCGACCTTGATTTCACGCGTGAGCGCTTCAATCATGCCGACAGCTTTCTTGGCGGCCTCGCCATCGGCGGTGGTCACAAAAACGCGCCCATCGTCTTCGACATCCACAGTGGCACCGGTAGTCTCGATGATGCCACGGATGGTCTTGCCACCGGGGCCAATCAAGGCGCCGATTTTGTCCACAGGAATCTGCAACGTGATGATACGCGGCGCTGACGCAGCCAAATCGCCACGGGGGGTGTTGATGATGGCATTCATCTTGTCGAGGATGAACATGCGTCCCTTGCGGGCTTGCTCAAACGCCACGCGCATGATTTCGTAGGTGATACCGGTGGTCTTGATATCCATTTGCAGACCGGTAATCCCTTGCGATGTCCCAGCCACCTTGAAGTCCATGTCACCGAGGTGATCCTCGATGCCTTGGATGTCGGTTAGCACCTGCCACTTGCCATCAGCACCCGTGATGAGCCCCATGGCCACACCGGCGACGGGGCGCTTGATGGGCACACCGGCATCCATCAGCGACAAGCTGGAGCCACATACAGAGGCCATCGATGACGAACCGTTGGACGAAAGCACTTCGGAGACGAGGCGCATCGTGTAGGGGAATTCATCTTTGGATGGCAATACGGCGATGAGTGAACGCTCGGCCAAGGCACCATGCCCGATGTCGCGGCGGCGAGGGGCGCTGAGGCGCTTGACTTCGCCCGTCGAAAAGGGCGGGAAGTTGTAGTGGTGGATGTAGCGCTTGCTGGTCTCGATGCCCAAGTCGTCGAGGCGTTGCTCTTCGGCGGGTGAGCCCAACGTGGTAATGGTGAGCACCTGCGTCTGACCGCGGGTGAACAAACCACTACCGTGCACGCGTGGCAACACGCCGACGTCCACGGTGATGGGGCGGATTTCGTCCGTTTTGCGGCCGTCCACGCGCATACCGCTGTTGAGGATGGCCGAGCGCACGGCATCGTACATCATGCTTTCATAGATGACGTCAATAGCCTTTTTGCGGCTGGCCAATTCTTCCTCGGGCTCGCCTTCGGTGAAGTGGGTCACGATGGCAGCGTGCAGGGCATCTGTTTGCTCTTGACGCACCGTTTTGTTGCTGTCGTGCAACGCTTCGTTGAGGCGATTACCGACCCAGGTGCGAATGGCTTGCTCGAGTGAGTTGTCTTGGGCGGGTGGGACAAAGGCCAACTTGGGTTTGCCACACTGTGCCACCAACTTTTCCTGCAATTCACAGATTTGGCGGCAGACCTGGTGCCCTTGGATGACGCCGTTGAGCATTTCTTCTTCGGTCAACTCGGAGGCACCAGCTTCGACCATCAGCACGGCATCTTTGGTGCCGGCGACCACAAGGTCGAGGCGGCTATCCGCCATGTCGGCCATGAATGGATTGACGGCCACAGCCCCATTGAGCCAGCCCACACTCACCGCACCAACCGGCCCCGAGAAGGGGATGTCGCTGATGGCGAGCGCCGCGGAGGCCGCAATAATTGACAACGGACCCGGGTCATTGACCAGGTCAATGGAAAAAGTGGTAACGATGATTTGCACTTCGTTGAAGTAGCCCTCTGGAAAGAGTGGGCGCAACGGGCGGTCGGTCAAGCGCGACGTCAAAATAGCGGTGGTGGTCGCACGGCCTTCGCGCTTAAAGAAGCTCCCGGGGATTTTGCCGGCGGCGTACATTTTTTCTTCGTAGTCCACGGTCAACGGGAAGAAATCAATGCCATCGCGGGCCGACTTGGCGGCCACCACGGTGGCGAGCAACATGGTGTCACCGTAGCGTACGGTGACGGCACCATCCGCCTGTTCGGCGAAGCGCCCGGCTTCGAGTGTCATGGTGCGTCCGGCGATGTCTGCGCTGACGCTGAATACTTTGCGGTCTGTCATTGGATCAATACCCCTTGCTTGCACCATCATATCACCGCGATGGTCGTGCGGTGCCAAGTGCTAGGTACTGGAGTATGCCGTCGTGCCGCGACCCCATACTCCAATCCCTAACGCCTTGGTCTTTGTTCACAGAAAAAGATAAAACTGCGGGCCACAGTGTGCGCCCGCAGTATATCAGCAGATCGTTGGGCTCACCACCACAACGGTTACCGACGCAGACCTAAGCGCTCAATCACCGTACGATAGCTTGCGCGATCAGTACGGCTGAGATAGGCCAACAAGCGGCGGCGGCGACCAACCAACTTGAGCAGACCACGGCGTGTGGCATGGTCTTGTTGGTGGGTACGCAAATGATCGATAATCTGGTTGATGCGCTCTGTCAAGAGGGCAATCTGGACCTCAGATGACCCGGTATCAGTCGCATGTGTCTGGAAGGCACTGACGACTTGGGTCTTTTCGTTTTTCTCCAAAGCCATGTGGTATGTACTCCTCATTCAATCGCGTACAGGCTGGAGCGGCCTGACGTTCGGCATTGCATTGACACAAACATGCCAATGGGTGGTATTATACCACAGATTACATGTGATTGTCGGGGGCATTTTCCTTGACGTATCAGGTGGATATGAGTAGAATGGACAAAGTGTATTCAATGCGTACAACTGCATCACTACAACATCTTCTGTATCGGATGGGTTGTGCCCTTGCGTATATCCCGGGCGTGCGCTGTGCAGCGCCACCATATCACGCACCGAGTACGGCACTCATCGGCAACGGAGTCACCGTACACGACGATGACGGTGTTGCGGTGTTCACCTGCTACGTGGTACTTGATCCCGCAGTGTCGCGGCAACTTCCTGAGGATTGTTTGGTGGTACAGTCGGTTATACACGCCGTCATTGGACGTGAATACACACAGGATTTTCGCATTGATGTGGTCGTTACCGCTATTGACATCAAGGGAACGCATGCCTCACACCGCACAGATTAAACCTCGCACCGTGGCTGTGCGTGCCCTGTATGAAATCTTTCTGACAGATCACACCATCGAGTCAGTACTTGCAATGCATTTCCTGTATCCACGTATCAGCGAAGACGATGAACGTACCGAGACGGTGAGTGAATCACATCAACAGGTCGTGCGTACACTCGTACAGCTTGCGGTCAACAACCGTCACGCCATGGATGCATTAATCCAAGACCTCGCACCAAGTGTACCACTCCTCGAAATGCCGTTGTTACAACGCATCGTGTTGCACATCGCCATCGCAGAGATGCGGTACATGGGAGCAGGACGCGGTGACTACAAGTTGGTCATCAACGCGGCCGTCGAAATAGCGCGTGCATACGTGGGTGATTCGTCGGCACGGTTTGTCAATGGGGTGCTCGGCACCGTAGCGTTGCGCTACCCGGCATCATGAATTGGTCGCCTATCGGGGATATCCCCCGTGGTGAATACATGCACAATGTAGTCAAGATGACACATAAGATACTTGTGTCGCAGTGTACAGAAGGAGTACGTACATGAACGCAGAGTTAGAGAAACGCCTAAAGGACATCGTCGTAGAGCGCCTTGGGGTGAGTGCCGACAAGGTTGTCCCCACTGCAAGCTTCGCCGAAGACCTCAAGGCCGACTCACTCGATTTGGTCGAATTGATTATGGCTCTCGAAGAAGAATTCGGCATTGACATTCCCGATGATCAGGCTGAAAAGATTCTCACCGTGCAAGATGCCATGAACTTCATTGACAAAAACGCCAAGTAATAGGGGCTCAATCACAGACCGCCAGCGCCTGTGACGCTGGCGGTTTTGTGTGCACACTTCACCCATCTTTAGCGGTGTATGTCTCAGACCGACTTCCCCACCTTGTGTCACACGGCCATCACCTCCATCCAAAAGTCGGATGTACACACAAAAACCATCATCAATCGGTGCATTTCGGTGTACAATCAGGGTAATAGTCTGTTTATTGTGCCAGGCGAAGTGAGGTCGGCATGAATTTCCTCGGCATCGGTCCGGGTGAATTTTTCTTCATCCTAATCGTCACACTCATTGTGATCGGCCCTGAACGCCTACCCGAGTTTGCCCGCAGTATTGGGCGCAACATTGTGCGCTTGCGCAATTGGATGAACGCATCCCCTGATGCACAACTCCTCATCCAGCTCCGCCGTGAACTCGAAGGCGAAATCAACGATATTCGCTCGACGTTGCGCCAAGAAATGCAAAGTGTCCGTGCTGAATTCGAAGAAGTGCGCCAAGATTTGCAGACCGCCGGCAATAGTGTGGATACATCACTGAGCAGTGCAACCGCAGCAGTCAATACCGCACCAAGCACAGGGGTGGCATCGTCATCAACAGCCAATAACACGTTTGCAGCACTTGCCAATACGGCGAGCACTGATCCACGGAGCGATGTCACCGCCCCGTTTACCATTGCCCCCAGCGAACCCACCATCGCCCCGGTACGGGACACCCCCAATGCGACAAACGCCACAGTCGCACGTAGCCAAAAACCGAATTGGGTTGCGACAAGTGATACCACATCAGCACCAACGGATACACGCGCCGACGAAACCGCTGATGCAACGACACCTGCAGTCGTCACGGATACGCTGGGAGCAGTGCCCAGTATGGATGCGACCCTGGCGAGTGATACGCAACCAACCACCGCCATGCTCCAGGCCGAAATTGCCGACCTGCGCCAGGAACTCAGTCAACGTACCTCCACGGTGGAGACACCCGGCAGTATGAGTCACGATAGCCTGGTGATGATGCGCATCGAAGTTGAACAGATGAGCCGCGACTTGGCCAGCATGCGCGCGGAAATCAAGCAACAGACATCACGCCCCCCCACCCCGACATCGGTGTCGTATGACGACTTCGTGATGATGCGCCTGACGGTGGGTGAATTAACCCAGCGCATCGAAGCGCTCGCCAAACAGCTCGCATCCAATACCCCAGTGGAGCCTTCTGCATGAACACTACGCAGCTCATTATCACCGTTGTCGTATTCGCGCTCCTTATCGTGATTCCATTGATTGTCATCGGGCTCGTGCGCTGGCTCGTGCCCCTCGAAGACCCCGACGAAGCAGACTTTCTCAATGATGCAACAGCCCCCGCCCCCACCGAATCACTCAAAGACTTCTGGAGTGCCCTCGCACCCCATCTCGTTGAGCTACGCGACCGCCTCGTCAAGGCGGCATTGGCCATTGCCATTGGCACCGTAATCGGCTTCTATATCGTCAATACACCGGTGCTCGGTGGTGTGGGACTCCCCGATTTCATGATCCAGCAACTGGCACCGCCAGGGACGCGGCTGAATGCAGTAGGTGTCGGTGAAGTCTTTTTGGGGTATATGCAAATTGCACTGACCATCGGGGTTATTTTGGCAATGCCCGCAGTGGTGTACCAGCTCGTAGCATTCTTTTCTCCTGGCTTACTCAATGCGGAAAAGCGCATCGTCTATATCGCACTGCCCATTGTGACTGAGCTCTTTTTAGCAGGGGTCGCCTTTGGGTGGTTTTTCACGGTACCTGCCGCATTACAGTTTTTGCTGGGATACGGCCAAACCGAGCTGATTACCACCATGCCCACCACCGATAGTTTCTTCCGCACGGTGGCCACACTACTGCTGTGGAACGGCGTCATCTTTCAGCTACCAGCCGTCATGTACCTGTTGGCACGGCTCAACGTGGTGAATACGACCATGCTCACATCCACACGTCGCTATGCGGTGGTCGTGATTACCATCATCGCCGCCCTGATTACCCCCACCGGCGACCCCTACAACTTGTTGTTGCTGGCCATCCCCATGTGGCTCCTCTACGAACTCGGCATTGTGTTAACTCGCTTCGTGCCCAAAACGAGTGAGCCGGCTCCAGTTGCCTGATTTGATCGTCTGCGGAATTCGATCAATAATGCGTCAGGATCTCACTGTAGAATGACGCATGACTACGCCAATACATCAACTCAAACCGTTTCTGAAATGGGCTGGCGGCAAACGCCAGCTCTTGCCCGTTATCCACGGCACTATTGACTCACTCACTCACTCACTCACTCACTCACTCACTCACTCACTCACTCACTCACTTCCTCGATACATCGAGCCATTCGTGGGTGCTGGTGCAGTGCTTTTTGCCTTACAGCCCACACATGCCACTATTTGTGACAAAAACGAGTTACTCATCACCACGTATCTCATGATTCGTGATGATGTGGAGACGCTGATAGCACGGCTCAACGAGCACGCACAGCAGCATAGTGCCGACTACTACACACACATCCGTAATCTTGACCGTCACAGTGAGTATGCGACACTTCCCGCCGTGGACAAAGCCGCACGACTCATCTATCTCAACCGGACCTGTTTCAATGGTCTCTTTCGTGTCAATAGCCGCGGTCATTTCAACGTCCCCATCGGGCGTTATGTTCATCCGCTCATTTGTGACAGTGACACGCTACGTGCCATCCACACCTATCTGCGCAACACGGACATCACCATCATGAGTGGTGACTATCGTGATGCACTTGTCAACGTGCCACCGGGGAGCCTGGTCTACTTTGATCCCCCGTATCACAGCCCTGACAAGCAAAATTTCACGAGTTATCACGCAGATGGGTTTGACGAAGCCGATCAAGTACAGCTCGCAGAAACATTTCGCACGCTGAGCCGCAATGGGGTCTATTGTTTGCTGAGCAACGCAGATACCCCGTTGATGCATGCCCTCTACGACGGGTTCCACATTGATATCGTCACCGCAACACGCGCCATTAATTCACGGCATACCGCACGTGGGAGAGTCAACGAAGTACTGATTTATAACTGGTGAGCTGATGCCTGCAACGATCAACGCAAGCTGGGAAATATTATTTAATCGACACCGAATTGTGGAGCACGTTGCCCAGTACGGTTCGTTTCGCATTACTGCGAGTGAAATCAACACCGTACGTGAAGCGCGGTTGATGGCCAAATTCGATGTCAAACAGAGTCTTCCTGCAGTGTTTCGCGCCCACCAGCTGAGTATCCTGCCCGTGAGTCGGGGGGAATACGTGATTGGACCATTCGAAACGCACCACGCGCTGACCTATCATGCCTACCCCACCCCCCGCCCACTGCGTGTCCCTCAACTCGACACGCTGGACAGTGGCGATATTCACAGCGAAAGCGAAGCACTGCGCATCCTCCAGCATAGTGGCATCTTGTACGATCTCTTCGAACACACCACCATCTATCCCACCTTACAAGGCCGGCGTGGTTCAGGGCGCTTTGCGTTCACCATTGCGTGTACCGCCCAGCACTCCCAGACGATTCAGGTTGATAATGCGCAAATCGAAATTGATGCGTGTTTTGAGACACCCACACAGGTGTTTATTTGTGAAGCCAAAAATCAGCTGGTTCACGACCTTCTCGTACGCCAACTCTACTATCCGTATCGCTTCATCACACAAAAGTCGCAAAAAAAGATTGTCCCGGTTTCCGTGATCTACAACAATTTCACGTTTTACATTACACGCTATGCATTTGCCGATATACACGACTACAATTCGCTGACAGCGATTGATCATGCAAGTTATACACTCGACACGCAGCCATTCCGGATGGCTGACCTACAGGAGCTATGGCATCAGAGCATCCCCACGCGCGTGCCCAATGTCCCGTTTCCACAAGCAGATGATCTGCGCATCATTATCAACATTGTGCGCGTGCTGGCACAGCACCCACACACCAAGAGTGCGATTACGGAACTACTGGGCTACGACAAACGACAAACCGACTATTATGTCAATGCCGCACGTTGGCTCGGGTTCATTGTGGCCACACACGACGCTCCACTCGAGTTGACGCTCCACAACACGGGTATACGCGTGGCGCACGCAAGTCCATCTCACCAAAAACGGCTAGTTATTGCCGCCATTGTTGCCACACCGCTCTTTCGCGAGATGAGCAAGATCATGATTGAGTACCACACGCTGCCTGACCGTGACACCATTGTGGCCGCATTCGCAGCGCACCCGTTACTGGGTACCAGCGTACACGGTGCCACACGGTTCCGTCGTGCGCAGACGGTACAGGCATGGTTGCGCTGGATACTACAGCAGATTACCGCGTAACCCGCGTATTTACTCCTGCACCAATGGCACAATCCAGGTCGCATCCCCAATTGCAATGTCTTTGAGCGCAATAGTCAGTGTGGTTGCACTCGGGTGGAGCCCACGTGACACGACCACCACCCCCAGCGCCGTACTTTCCGGATTAATCTGTAGCATGGTTGGCTGTGACCGGACATCGGCCACTTCGTACACGGTGCCAAGCGAATCACTAATTTGCACGTGGCGGGCATCCAACGGAATCTGGAAGCGCACATCGCTGGTGTTGTTGTTGATTTGCAGGCGGACCCGCATCTCGCCGTTACATACACTCACTTGTTGCAGGGTCAACAATACATCGGCGCTTTCGCCGGTGGTCACACTCTGCCAGCTGCCATCGGTGCCCCGGGCACGCATGATGGTCTGCACATCATCCCAACTACACCGTGTCACTGTGCGTTGTAGCACTACGGCCTGATCCACCACCGTCGTCACTGTGGCATTCATGGGGGGCAATGTGACGAGCCGGGTGCCACTCGTGCTCACGGCAAACCAGATGGCGAGTACCAACAACACGACGCTAACCGCAATCAGAGCTTGCCCCGTCCACGTCGAAAGAAGTTGAGCCACAATGGGTCGGCGTGGGCGAACCGGAGGTGCGGGTGGCGTTATTTCGCTCAGTACGAGCCGTTCAATTTCATCCCAGCGGGTGCAGTTGAGGAGCTGTGGGATGCGTTGCAGTTCGTCGTCACTCCACGCCATGTTGGTCGAACGTTCAGTAAATACGTGTACCGGTAGCTCATCGAGCCCGATGACTTGTACCTTCCAATCAGTGTCAATGTGTGACTCCGGATGCAACGACGGTGCAATCGCCACCACACGCCGCAACGAGCGGGTGTCATTATTTTTATTCGCGGTGATATCACTACGCCGTTCACCGAGGAAATTACTAAAGGCATAGTAGTAGGCAATCACTTGATTGTATGGATTCTTTCGCCCCGGATTGAGCCGCTTACGTTCACCGTTGCTGTTTTCCACGAACCACGGCCCATTCACATCGCCAATCACACGCCCATCACAGTGTTTGAGTTCTATCACAAAAACGCCGTCATGCTTGAGCACCACGGCATCTATTGTTCTGCCCCCCACACTAAAATTGACCATGACAACGTACAGCCCATCGAGACGCGCCAGTTGGGTGGCCAACTGTGTAATCGCACGTCGCTCATTGGGATGTTCTGGTTTTTCACCTATCCAGATCTGTACGGCCATTGCACTCTATCCCTTAGCGCCGCCGCGCTCCTGACCGCGGCTTAGCCGCAGCAGGAGCTGGTGCAATTGTTTCTTCGAAGGCCATGGTACGGCGCAGATCAAGAATCTGGTCACGGAGTGCAGCCGCCTTTTCAAATTCCAGATCACGCGATGCCGTTTTCATCTGTTTTTCGAGATCCTTGATGAGTGTGGCCATCGCCTCGCGGGTGGCAGGCACCTGTACCGCAGCAGGGGCATCATGTGGGTGCGCCGCATAGACACCCTGTTCCTCGGCTGCTTTGCGCAACCGATCACTCAAGTCACGCACCGCCTTGACCACGCCCACCGGCACAATGCCATGTTCCTGGTTGTAGGCTTCTTGGATGGCGCGACGCCGCTCAGTCTCTTTGATGGCCGCATCCATGGACGCAGTCAATTTGTCCGCATACATGATGACCGTACCATCCACGTGGCGGGCAGCCCGCCCCATTATCTGAATCAGTGACGACGCCGAACGCAAGTACCCCTCTTTGTCGGCATCCAAAATCGCCACCAACGATACTTCGGGCAAGTCGAGCCCTTCGCGGAGCAAGTTGATTCCCACCACCACATCATAGACACCGAGGCGCAAATCGCGCAAGATTTCCACGCGTTCAATCACATCAATGTCAGAGTGCAAATAATGAGTACGGATGCCCGATTCGCGCAGGTAGTCGGCCAAATCTTCGGCCATGCGCTTGGTCAACGTGGTCACCAGACAGCGATGCCCCTTGTCCACGCGGGCACGCACTTCGCCCACGAGATCATCTACCTGACCACGGGTTGGGCGCCGGATAATCACCGGGTCAAGTAACCCCGTAGGACGAATAATCTGCTCAACAATCTGATTGGAGATGTCACGTTCGTAGGGAGCAGGTGTCGCTGACACAAAAATTGATTGGCGCATATGACGCGTAAATTCGTCGAAGTTGAGTGGCCGGTTATCGAGTGCAGACGGTAATCGGAAGCCATAATCCACCAACGTCGTCTTACGCGATCGGTCACCGAGATACATGCCGCGCACCTGTGGCAACGAGATGTGTGATTCATCCACAAACAAGACGAAATCGTCGGGGAAGTAGTCCATCAGCGTCCACGGCGTCTGGCCCGCCAAACGCCGGTCCATGTGGCGCGAGTAATTTTCGATTCCCGAACAGTAGCCCATTTCGCTGAGCATTTCGATGTCGTACATGGTTCGTTGTTTGAGGCGGGCGGCTTCAAGCATTTTGCCATCACCCTGCAACGCTTGGAGCTGCATCGTCAGCTCATCTTGGATGTCGCCAATGGCCGCACCGAGTTTTTCAGTGGTGGTTACAAAGTGCTTAGCCGGAAAAACGTCAATGTGCTGATGTTGGCGAAACACTTCACCGGTGAGTGGGTCAAAGGTCGAGATGCGCTCCACTTCATCGCCCCACAACTCCACCCGCACCGCATGTTCTGCGTTCACGGGGAAGATGTCAAGCGTGTCGCCACGCACACGAAAGGTACCACGGTGAAAGTCTATGTCGTTGCGTGCAAATTGCAAATCGAGGAGCTGACGAAGCAATTTATCGCGGTTGCGCACTTCCCCCGTGGTCAGCGTGATTTTAACCTGGCCATAGTCGGTCGGGCTCCCCAACCCGTAAATACACGATACCGATGCCACAATCAGCACATCGCGCCGGGTCAGCAACGCTTGGGTCGCCGCATGGCGCAGACGGTCAATTTCTTCGTTGATTGATGCTTCTTTTTCAATGTACAAATCTTTGCTGGGCACATAGGCTTCGGGGGTGTATTCGTCGTAGTACGAAATAAACATCTCAACTGCCGTATCCGGGAGCAATTCACGGAACTCGCTGTAGAGCTGTGTCACCAGCGTTTTGTTGTGTGCCAACACCAATGCAGGGCGTTGGAGTGCTTGGAACACCCAGCTCATCACCGCTGTTTTACCGGTACCAGTAGCACCCAGCAATGTCTGATAGCGCATACCGCGCTGCACACCATCCACAAGTTGCTGGATGGCCTTGGGTTGATCGCCAGTTGGTTGATACGGGGCGTGTACCGTAAAGCCCATGCCAAATCTCCACACTCACTCACAGACGACGGAATCAACTCTTTCTATTATACGGTGTCGTAGCTGATACTGCACTTAGAAAAGGGTGAGTTGTTCGGCAATCGGCATCTGTGCCAGCCGCCGGGCCTGTGTGAGTGTTTTACCCGTACCAAAGAAGCGCCCATCGAATGTCACAAAATCACAAATGCGTGACACTGCAGCACCCAACACGGCAATATGCGCCGGTTCACGGAGCCTCCCGAGTGTGCGCAGGCGTAACACGCGTTTGACACCGAGCGGTCCCATCCCCGGGATACGGAGCAACTGGTCGTATGATGCGCTATTAATCTCGATGGGGAAGCGTTCAGGATGGTGCATGGCCCATGCCAACTTGGGATCATAGGCCAAGGGCAACTGCTCGCGCCCCACGTGGACAAGCTCGTCCACTGCAAAACCATAATGACGCAGGAGCCAATCAGCCTGGAGCAGGCGTTGCGTACGTTTGGCGGGTGTGTTCGCCGCATTGGCCATGGGTGTCCCCGGCGAGGCACGGAATGCACCGTAGTAGACGCGCCCCACTCCCAGCTCACTACGCAACCATGCAGTAGATGTCAACAGCTCACGGTCACTTTCACCGGCCACGCCCACCACAAACTGGGTGGCGATGCCTGCCCGGATATGCCCTGCCTGTTGTAAATCACGCATCCAACGCAGCCGCACCACCACGTCGTGGCGCCAGTCACGCGTAGCATCGAGCTGTGCTTGGCGGGCGGCGCTGGGCACCTCGATATTGATGCTCAGCCGATCCGCAACACGCGCTGCCGCTTCAACGGTGGCATGCGAGACCCCCGGTGGCAATTTGAGGTGCATGTAGCCCCGAAAGTCGTGGCGCCTGCGCAAGAGCTGCGCTCCATCCACGATGGCCGCACCAGCAGCATCTGCAGAATGGGTTACGGCAGTGGACAGCAATAATCCGGCTCCCGTCTGTTGCAACTGTGGTGCCACGGTATCGGCGACTTCTTGGGCGGTCAAGGTAGCCCGTGGGACGTCGTTGCCAGCGCGCAGTGGACAGTAGGGACAGTCGTGAATACACTCGGCACTCATCAAGAGGCGCAACACGGGGCGGCGCACCCCGTGCGCATCGGCTTCGGCGCCGAGTGGCGCATCAGACCAGCGCGCCTTGCGCGACTGATAGCGCCGACCGGCCACGGCATGACTATCGCATGCTTCGTAGCCGGCGGCATGTGCCAACATATCGAGTTTTGTGTCGACATCCATCGTCGTACATCCGTGCTACGGATTGGGTGGCGTAGTGGGAGGGGGAGGTGGCGCAGATTCCGTGGGAGGCTCACCTGTAGTCATCACATCCGTCACCTGGGCTTCTGGGAGGTCTTCGGGGCCGATGGGAATCGTCGGTACGGCGGGTGTTTCGTCGAACAACGGCTTGACAGGCATCGGCGAGGTCACATCGGTGATTTCGAGTTCACGGGTATGGTTGAGCCACAACAACCCCAAGCCGAGTACCACCAACCCCACACTCACGAGCTGCGCCACACGCAACGAGCCATCACATCCACCGCCCACCAAGTCCGCACACAGACTATCGGTGCGTAGCCCCTCAATCCACAGGCGGCCAAGCCCATAGATGACCGCATAGAAGAGCACCATGTCACCACGGCGCAAACTATTCCGGTAGCGGCGCTCGATGACGATTAGCAACACCACACCCAAAAAGTTCCACACCGATTCATACAAAAATGTGGGGTGGAACAGGGTTGAGGGTGGATATTTATCGAGGTCGTTATAGGGAAAAATCCGGTATGGGGCATCAATGATGAGACCAAAATTGAACGGAGTCGGTCTGCCATATGCCTCTTGGTTGAAAAAATTCCCCCACCGCCCAATGGCCTGTGCTAGCAAGAAGGTCGGCATCATGATATCGAGATATTCACGCAGGTCGAGTTGGTGCCGGCGCGTGTACCACCATGCCGTCCCAATCGCCCCAATGAGCGCACCATGGATGGCCAACCCACCCGTGGCCGGATTAATGATGTTGAGAATACTTTGATTGGCAAAGCGTGGCCACTCAAATGCCACATAGTAGGCACGGGCGCCCGCAATGCCCATAATCATGCCCAAGACCACAATATTCCACACGTGCTCGGGGTCTTGTCCACGACTCGCAGCACGATTTGCCGACCACTGCGCCGCAATCATGGCACCACCAACAATCAGCAACCCGTACCAGCGCAACGCAATGGGAATGGAACCCAACATGAACTGAAAAAGAAATGGATCATCGGGTGGGTATATTTGCATACACTCTGCCTACGCCTGCTACGGTCACGAATACTCCCTCTATCATACCGCAGAATTTATCACACACAACAAGCATGTGAGTGGTACAATGACGGCACAGAGATACCCAGCGCTCAAAGGAGCTCGCGATTATGCTCTTAGCGATTGACATCGGCAATACCAACATAAAAATTGGCGTTTTCAAAGGAACCGAAATCGTCGCCCATTGGCGTGTGCTCACCGAGCGACACAAGTTGGCCGATGAATATGCGGTCCTCATCCGCAATCTGTTTGCCCTCGAACACATTGACGTGAGCACCATACACGGTTGTGTGCTGTCATGTGTGGTGCCACCACTCATGATGCAATTCACCCATCTGTGTAGCAAATACCTCGGCCTCACCCCCCTCGTGGTAGGACCACGGATTGCCAGTGGATTGACGTTTGACGTGGAAAATCCCGACGAAATGGGATCCGACCGCATCGCCAATTCGTTGGCCGCCATACGCACCTACGGTAGCCCGGTGATTGCCATTGCATTTGGGACGGCCACCACCTTTGATGTGGTCGTGGACAACGTGTACATGGGGGGCTGTATTGCGCCAGGGCTCGGTATTTCATCGGATGCCCTCTTTTCACTCGCAGCCCGCCTCTACCAGGTCGAGCTGGTGCGCCCACCCAAAGTCATCGCACGCAACACGGTGCATCACATGCAGGCCGGCGTCATCATCGGGTATACGGGGCTCGTCGAAGGCATTGTGGCGCGCATGCATGCAGAACTCGGCAGTGTGTGTCCCGTGGTGGTCACCGGCGGGTTAGCCGACGTTATTGCCAAAGAAACACCCATTATTACGGCGGTCGAACCCAACTTGACACTCAACGGCTTGCGCATGATTTTTGAACACAACCAGTAGTAGTAGCATCACGAGGTACACGCGTGTCAGTATTGCCACCACCCGCAGAAAAAGCAAGTTATGTGGAGCGCATGTTTGCGCGGATTGCCACTGGCTACGACCGCATGAATCGCCTGATGACGTTCGGTCTCGATGAATGGTGGCGGCACATCACCGTGCGTACACTTGCCCCTGCTCCAGATGCAATCATGCTCGACATCGGCACCGGTACGGGTCCCTTTCTGCCCATTCTCAGAGCCCATGCACCACACGGGTTCGCAGTTGGTGCTGATTTTTCGCTCCCGATGATGCAAGCTGGGATGATGCGCATTGACCATGCGTCACTGTTCGTAGGAGCAGATGCACTCCATCTACCGTTCGCAGATCACACCTTTGATACGATTACTGCGGGGTTCGTCATCCGCAACGTGACCGACATTGCAGCATCGTTCCGTGAGCTGTATCGTGTCACCAAACCGGGTGGTCGCATCGCCATTCTCGAGGTTGCACGGCCACGGCTTGCCGTGGTCCGCTGGGGACATCGCATCTACTTCGAAGAAGTCATGCCGCGCATTGCGCGCATCCTCGGTGCCGACCCAGTCGCCTATCGCTATCTCCCTGAATCGTCGCGGCATTTCCCGGATCCACCCGTGCTTGCGGACATGCTCCGTGTTGCGGGCTGGATGGATGTCACCTATCGGCACTTGCCACCCAATGCCGTCGCCTTGCACGTGGCAACACGCCCACACGAGGTATCACATGGATGATCAACCACCCCGTAGACGCACGCGCCCCGGGGATCTGCCCCCACCCCCACGCATCACCATCAACCGCATCGAACACCACGATGACGAGTACGACACCTACGACGAGCAGCCCACCTATGGCCGCCACAACAACAGCAACACGGTGGTGTGGTTGGTGATTCTGGCCGGTATTGCAGCCGTGTATGCCCTCTTCGCCGCAGACCTCCAGCCGTACACGTGTGCCCTGAGTCGCACACTGACCGGGGTGCAAGCCGCAGATTGCCCTGTTGAACCCGCCCTCCCCGACATGAGTGTGGCGATAATCCCCACTCCCCAGCCCAACACGATAGTGGTGGTGATTACACCCACCGCGATTCTTCGTGACAAGGGTGCCATCCTCATCAAGACACGCACATTGTCCGATTTACTCACCTATCAGCAAGAGTACAACGACCAAATCATCCTGTCACAAGCTGCCAGTAGTCAGCAGACACAATATCTGCTGAATTGGGCCGAACAATTCACACGTGCGTTTAACTACGACGTGCAACAACTTGGGCGAGATACCGTGATGTTGGATTTTTATGGGCGTATCACCTATGGCGTATCACTCGACGAACTCACCGAAAACTACATCAACATTTCCACAGACCAACAACAACTCACCATCACACTGCCACCGAGCAAGGTGCTGAGTGTAGACGTGGATGTACAAAAAAGTCGGGTGGTGGCACGAGAACAAGGCTTTTTGGCAAAACCACTGCAAAACATAGACATCGAAGCGCTACAGGCGGGTCGGCAACTCATCTTGCAAAAGTGCACCACCGAGGATATGGTGGCTGCGGCAAGCCAGGCCAAAAGTGTGCTCGCACAGATCTTTGCACTCAGCGATTTCCAGTCAGTGGAAATCGTCGCGAGTGCGGGGAGTTGTACAACAACCCTGCCATGATTCGCCCTCCATGGTACAATGCGGTGCGTACCACACCATGCGGATTCATCTGTGTTTGCGGTACACCGTGTGGTGACAAACCCGTTCAGAAAAGGTGTGACGGTTATGTACGTCTCTTATGATAACGAGGCTGGTACGCTGTACTGGTACTTCGTCGAACTCAACGAAGGTGATGCCGTCGAGGAACTCGAGTCACCGGTACGACTCTTGTGTGACAGCAATGGATGCGTGGTGGGTATGCAGCTCGACGTACACGAAGAACCCGACCCTGCCACGTTGATTACCCATGCCATGACCCACCGCGAAGCCACGTGGGATTCAGCCCAAGGGTTGCTCACTGTGGCGTTTGCACCATTTGTACGCACCATAGCACTTGCTGAGCCAGCAATTCTCGATGTGGACGCCCGCGGACGCATTGTCGGCATTGATATCGCCGATGCCGACCATACCACGTCGGGGCGCTACGACGCCCTGGCACATGTGTTGATTTCACCCGATGATCCCGCAGACGACATCAGTCAGCTCCCCCCCGTCGAAGATACATCCATCACACTCCCCAATGTCGAGCGCGCAGGAGTGGTGGCAATTGTGGGACGACCCAATGTGGGGAAATCAACGTTGCTCAATGCGATTATCGGACAAAAAATCGCCATCACGTCGCCCAAACCGCAAACCACCCGCAGTGCCATTCGCGGTATCCTGACACGTCCCGATGCACAAATTATTTTTGTGGACACCCCGGGAATTCACCGCCCCCGCAACCGCTTGGGCAACTTCATGGTGCAACAGGCACGCAACGCAGTCCCCGATGCGGATGTGCTGTGTATGGTCGTGGATATCACGCACATGCCCAACGAGCTCGATGAACGCATTGCAGCCATGTTTCGCCGGAGTCGCTCACCCAAAATCCTCGTGCTCAACAAAACAGACCGACCAAATCCACATGCCATCGAGTGCTTGGCCGCCTTCCGCGCCTTGGCACCATGGGACATGGAAGTGGCCATTTCGGCGTTGCGCCGCGAAGGGCTCGATACACTCATCGCCGAAATCGTGGCACGCCTGCCCCTCGGTCCTGCGTTTTATGCGGCCGACCAGGTCACCGACCAAAACGAGCGTGCCATCGCAGCAGAGCTGGTGCGCGAACGGGTCATGCACCTCATCGGTGACGAAATTCCCTATGGTGTGGCCGTCGAAGTCGAAGAATGGGAGCAGCGCCCACGTACCTGCTACATGCGCATGACCATCTATGTCGAGAAAGAATCGCAAAAAGCAATCATCATCGGCAAAGGAGGGAGCATGCTTCGTCGCATCGGCATGGAAGCCCGCCCTGCCATCGAGAAACTCATCGGTCAGTCCGTCTACCTCGATTTATGGGTCAAACCGCGGAGCAACTGGCGTGATGACCCCAGCGCTCTGCGCTGGCTTGGCTATCGGAACGAATAGCACCCCACCAGCGTGGCTGGGGACATAGACAAACAAAAGGTGGCAGGAGATGCAGAGTGCGCCCACGGATTCGTCGCGCAAATGGTTAGCGTTAGCCGCAGTCGGGAGTGGCACGTTTATGTCAACCGTTGATGGTTCGATTGTAAACATTGCCCTCAACACCATCCAAAACGACTTCAATGCGAGTCTTGGTGCAGTGGAATGGGTTATTCTAACGTATTTACTCGGTATCGTCTGTTTGCTCCCCAGCATGGGGCGGCTCGGAGACATGATTGGGCGCAAACGCGTCTACACTGCCGGCTTCATCCTCTTTGCAGTATCATCGGCGCTATGTGGGTATGCGTGGAGTGTCGAAGCACTCATCGCCTTTCGGCTCATCCAAGCAGTCGGTGCAGCCATGGTGCAGAGCATGGGTGCGGCACTACTCGTACAGGCATTCCCAACGAGCGAACGTGGGCGTGCACTCGGCTACAACGCAACCATTATCTCAGTGGGGGTGGCCTCTGGTCCCATGCTGGGTGGCCTGCTCATCGGCAGTTTCGGCTGGCGATCAATTTTCACCGTCAACATTCCACTCAGCATCATCGCCATCATCGTTTCTCACTGGGCACTCGTAGACGACAGCAAACGCAGTCCGCAACGCTTCGACTACATTGGGGCTATTAGCTTGGGAGCCGCCCTAGTCTCCATCCTCTATTCACTCACCGAAGGTCAACACATCGGCTTTATGATGCCCATCGTACTCACCACATTTGTTGCGGGTATCGTCGGGTTCATCTTTTTTGTGTGGTGGGAGCTCCGCACAACGGCTCCAATGATTGATCTGAGTTATTTCAAAATTCGCGATTTCAGTGTAGGGCTATTGATGATCTACCTCATCGCCCTACCCCAGCAGTTCAACTACGTGTTGTTACCCATCTACTTGCAAACAGTTGCTGGCTACGACACGCAAACTACCGGGCTGGCGATGATTGTTGTACCAATCACCACCACTTTTTTGTCGTCGTTGAGTGGCTATTTATCGGACAAATATGGCCCCAACCGTATTGCGCCAGTGGCCATCATCATTTGGGTGTTCGGACTGGTCTTTATGAGCGGGCTATCCGCTAATCCCACCCTCTGGGATGTGGCCATCAGAGTCTTTTTCATTGGTTGCGGTGTGGGGCTCTTCTTCACTCCCATCAATAGTAGCATTCTCGGGAGCCTGCCCAAAGAGCGGAGCGGCGTAGCCAACGGCATCATGTCGGTCATCCGTACCATGGGGCAAATCAGTGGCATCTCCATTGGTGCCTTTGTCTGGGCCACCCAAGTCAGCCAACTCAGCGGTGGGCAATACGTGGATTTCAGCCAAGCCCCCCAAAGCGTCTTACAACAGGGCTACAGCAACACTATGCTGGTTGCCGCAGCAATTTGTGCCCTCGGGCTCATCCCGCTGTTGTTCCGTAAACGCACACCCACCACCCCCACGCACCCTGTGGCATCATAATTTTGAACGGAATCAACGATACTACTATGAGCGTACAACACAATCGCAAATGGCTGGCACTGGCTGCAGTCGGTAGTGGTACCTTTATGGCCACCATTGATAGTTCAATTGTCAACATTTCACTCAACACCATTCAGCGCACGTTTGGCGCAACCTTGGGGCAAGTTGAGTGGACGGTGCTTGCTTACATCCTCGGTATTGTGTGTCTGTTGCCTAGCATGGGGCGCCTCGGCGACATGATTGGCCGACGGCGTGTTTTTATCACGGGCATGATTGTATTCACCATCGCGTCGGTCTTGTGTGGCATCTCGTGGAATCTACCCTCACTCGTGGTATTCCGTGTCATGCAAGCAGTGGGAGCCGCCATGATTCAGAGCATGGGCGTCGCCTTGCTGGTACAAGCATTCCCGAGTAGCGAACGTGGTCTCGCCCTCGGCTACAACGGTACTATTACTGCGGTAGGGATTGCCATGGGCCCCGTGCTTGGGGGGCTAATCATCGGCACACTCGGCTGGCGTTCCATCTTTTTTGTGAATATTCCCATCTGTTTGCTGGCCCTCATCATCGCCTTTCGCGCCCTCGAAGACGACCACAAGCGGACCGAGCATCAGTTTGACATCATGGGTGCCGCCTTGCTCGGTGGCGCGCTCATGGCCATTCTCTTTGCGCTGACCGAAGGGCAACACGTGGGCTTCGGCCAGACCTATATTGTGCTACTCATCGTCCTCGGCATCGTTGGACTTGTGCTGTTTGTGTGGTGGGAACAACGCACCCCAGAGCCGATGATTCAGATGAGTTTTTTTGGTAATCGCACCTTTAGTCTCGGTCTGCTCATCGCTGCCTGTGGGGCGATGAGCATCCAGTTCAACTTCATTTTGTTGCCCTTTTTCATGCAAAACGTCCTCCAATTTTCACCACAAAAAACTGGCCTGATGATGATGTTTTCGCCGATTGCGATTTCAATTACATCGTCTATTAGTGGGCGCCTCTCTGACCGGTTTGGGTCACGCTGGATTACGGCTATTGGCATGGCCCTACTCGGGATTGGACTCTTCAATGTGAGCACACTCACACCCGAATCCAGTGTGTTCGACATTTTAATCCGCGTGGTGTTCATCGGCACCGGCTTTGGCATCTTCCAGTCACCCAACACGAGTAGTGTTATCGGCAGTCTGCCCAAAGAGCGCGGTGGTATCGCCAACGGCATTCTGGCAGTCATCCGCTCCATTGGGCAGGTCGGGGGAGTCACCATGGCGGGAGCCATCTGGTCGTCGCAGGTGGCCAGCCTGTCGGGACACGAATTCGCCGATATCACACAAGCACCCGTGGACATCCTGGCAGCTGGTTTCCAGACCACGTTGTTCGTGGCCGCCTGTATTGCGTGGATTGGCATTATTCCGGCAGTCCTGCGTGGACGGCGCGGTGAATCCTAGTCCCTACGCGGTACTCATCACTTTTTCACATGTGGGCGGTGCACGGCACCGCCCATTGACTTATAATTGAGTTGGGAGTGAAAAAAGGCGCTACGATGAGCACACCACAAATTGACCTCTTGTCCCTGTCACAGACACAACTCACCGAGTTAATGGCTACGCTCGGCGAGCCCGCATTTCGCGCCAAGCAAATTGCCCGCCAACTCTACGTCAACCATGTGAGTGACATTGCGCACATGACCGATTTATCGTTGGCGCTCCGCCAACGCCTTGCAGCACACGCCACCATCGGCTCGCTGACGCTACAACGCGTCGTGAGCGCTGATAATCAGATGACGCACAAGGCACTCTTCACGCTACCCAGCGGTGAACTGATTGAAAGTGTCTTGATGATCTACCCAGAGCGCGCCACTGTCTGTGTTTCTACGCAGGCGGGATGTGCAATGGGCTGCACGTTTTGTGCCACGGGACGCCTAGGGCTGTTGCGCAACCTCGACAGCCATCATATCGTCGAACAAGTACTGTGGGCACGCCGCACCTTGCGCGCGCTCCACAAACAGCAGCCACACCAGCCCGAGGTGACGGCGCGCACTATGGACAACGATGAGTGGTGGGGGAGCGATGGTGGGCATCCCGATGCACTCCCACACACACTGGGGAATGTGGTATTTATGGGTATGGGTGAACCATTTGCCAATTATGACCGGTGGTGGCAGGCCGTCGAACGCTTGCACGACCCGCATGGCATCAATATCGGTGCACGTGGGCTGACCGTCTCAACGGTGGGACTCGTCCCCGGCATCAAACGCCTCGCCGACGAATCGTTGCCCATCAACTTGGCCATTTCGTTACACGCATCCAACGATGCACTCCGCTCCAGCATGATGCCCGTCAACAAGCGCTGGAACATTGCAGAATTGTTGGCGACAACGCGTGATTACACCAAAAAAACAGGACGACGAGTCTCGTTTGAATATGTGCTCTTGCAAGGACAAAACGACACTCCCGAACTCGCTGGCGAGCTCGCCGATCTGCTCGATGGCATGCTTTGCCATGTCAACTTGATTCCGTGGAATCCTGTCCCCGGGCTCCCGCTTGGTCGTTCCGAACGGCAACGCGTACTTGCTTTTCAACGCATCCTGCTCGATGCCGGTGTACCGTGTACGGTACGCGTGGAGCGCGGTATCTCGATTGCAGCAGCCTGCGGTCAACTTGCAGGAATCCCACTTGATGCGACACCACAAAAGGATTAACTGATGTATTTACCTGCGCTCATGCTCCTCCGCCGCATCATTGGTCTGATTTGTGTGATTATTGGCGTTATCGGTCTCATCATGCCCATCATGCCTGGCTGGCCATTCCTGATTCCCGGTATCGCACTACTCGGCAGCCGTGATCCGTTGCTCCGCTACGTACATCTGGCCATCATCCGCCTGCTCAAGTTTGCCAAAACACGGCGCACACCGTGGATTCGCCGCAACGGCGAACATCTCTACGAAGCGTACAAACGCACCCGTGCCGTAGTCGAACCACTGATTCTACGCACCGAACGATCACTCGAACGTTGGATGGGCTACCCGCAAAAACGCCCACCCGAAGCATAACATCTGTTGCGCACCACCATCTTCGGCACCTCGACACAACCACGCTGTTGTAGGCGTGCGCATTGCCCCCACCACCGGCAACATCATTGCATAACGGTGCATTGCCCACCCTCCACACGGCTATGGATGCATCACCCAATTCGAATCGTACCCACCACATATGCGCACATCACCCCACGGTGAAATGCATCATCTGCGTCATCTCTGCGTATAATACAAGGAGGAGATTATTGTTGAGGATAGCATGAGCACCAAACCACAAAATGTCAAGGGTATGCGCGACCTGTTGCCCCCGGCCATGATGTTGCGCCAACATATCATTCAAACGTTGCGGAACGTCTTTGAACGCTACGGATTCGAGCCCCTGCAAACCCCCACACTCGAACATGCCGAAACACTCGAAGGCAAACTGGGCGATGAAGAACGCCTCATTTACCGCTTCGAGGATCATGGTGGACGTAAACTGGCCATGCGCTACGACCAAACGGTGCCACTTGCCCGTGTTGTCGCCCAGTATCAATCACAGCTCCAAATGCCGTGGCGCCGCTACGCCGTTGGAGCTTCGTATCGTGGTGAACGCACCCAGCGTGGGCGTTACCGCGAGTTCTACCAAGCCGACGTGGATATTGTGGGTTCCGCATCACCCGTCGCCGATGCCGAAATCATTGCCGTCCTCACTGACGCCCTCTCCGCGCTCGGCTTCGACAACTTTGTGACACTACTCAGCCACCGCCAAATCCTGGGTGGCATTGCGCGCGTCTCGGGGCTCGACGAAGCAGCTGCCGGTAGCGTCTATCGCGCCATTGACAAGCTCGACAAAATTGGACCGGATGGGGTGCGCAGCGAACTCGCCGCGAGTGGCGTTGCAGACGCAGCCATCGATCGTATCCTGCATCTGGTCTCACTCAGCGGGAGCAACACCGAGGTGCTCGATGCGCTCGCCACTGCACTTGCCGGCGATGAGCGTGCCCAAACGGCCATCGTCAATCTGCGTGACATTATTGCGGCAGCGGCGGCCATGGGAGTCCCCGCACAGCGATATGTGGTTGCCCCACGCCTGGCGCGTGGCTTGTCGTACTACACGGGCATGGTGTGTGAGGCGGTAGTCGAATCACCACCGATGGGCTCACTCCTTGGCGGGGGACGCTACGACGACCTGATTGGCCTGTTCGCCGATAAATCACTGCCGACGGTGGGCATCGCCTTTGGGCTCGACCGCCTACACGATGTGATGGAAGAATTGGGGATGGGGCCACGGGGTGCCATGGCTGACGTGTTTGTGACCATTTTCAACAGCGATTGTATGGCCAGCAATCTAGCCATCGCCCACCAGTTGCGCGCAGCCGGCTTGAATGTCGAAGTTGCCCTCGATAGTGGCGAACGCCTCGGCAAACAGCTCCAGACCGCCGATCGCCGTGGTATCACGTTGGCCGTCGTACAAGGGCCCGACGAACAAGCCGCCGACGCCGTAGTCGTCCGTGACCTCAAGAGTGGCACGCAGCACCGCTTTACCAGCGCCACCCTGGTTGACGGTCTGCGTGGATTGATGACCACCGAGAAGAGCGCACCATGAGCAACGAACTCCGCCACCACAGCGTACAACAGTTTCTCGACCAGCTTGCCTCGGCCACACCCACCCCGGGGGGCGGCAGTGTGGCCGCCCTCACCGGGGCGTTGGCCGCCGGTCTAATCACCATGGTCTGCGATCTGACCATTGGGCGGCCACGCTACGCCGATTTCGACGTACAGGCGCGCACTATTCGGGCCATGGCCGAGGATACACGCACGCGCCTGACCGACCTCATTCAGGGTGACATTGACGCCTATCAAGCCGTCGCTGCCGCATACAAGCTCGCCAAAGATGATGCATCCCGCCCTGCCGCCATCGTGGCCGCAACGGTCATCGCCACAGATACACCACTCGCCATCGCCGAACTCGCAGCCACGTTGCTGCCACTGTGCACGCCATTGGCGACACACGGCAATCGCACTGCTGTTGGCGATGTGGTTGCTGCGGCCCACTTGGCCGTCGCTGCGGTGCATGCGGCGCTCATCAATGTGACGGCCAACCTGCCCACACTGAGTGATCACCCCCGCCACCACGAATTTGTGGCGCGCCAGACTGCCGCACAGACCGACCTGACGACACACTGTGCGAGTGCGGTGGCGGCGGCCACAGCACGCATGTAACACTGGTGTGGTGCTACTGGATTAACTCTGGTAGAGGCGTTCGCGGATCGAATTAATTTCTTGCTTGAGGCGCGTATCCGTCACGATTTCTTCGCCAATTTTGTCACATCCATACATGATAGTGGTGTGATCTCGACCACCAATCAAGGCGCCGATATCCATCAGACTGGCGTCTGTTTCTTCACGCAACAGGTACATGGCGACCTGGCGTGGTCCCACGATGTTACGACTCCGACCACGCCCCTGCAGGGTGCGCAAATCAACACCGTAGAACTCACACACCGCTCGTAAAATCATATCCCCGGTTACGCGTTTTTTGCGACTAGTATCAAGCAAATCACTCAAGGCTGCCTGCGCACTCTCAATGGTGATACTCGTGCCATTGAGTTTGGCATAGGCCACCACCCGATTGAGGCTCCCTTCGAGCTCACGAATGTTGCTCTGGATGCGCTGTGCCAAGAACTCAATCACATCCGCAGGAACATCCACGGTCATCTGCTCGGCCTTGGTACGCATAATCGCTGTGCGTGTCTCATAATCGGGCATCTGAATGTCAACAATCAGACCCCATTCAAAGCGTGAGCGCAACCGCTCTTCAAGGGTGAGAATCGCTTTGGGCGGCCGATCCGATGACAAGACGATTTGCTTGCCAGCCGTATGCAACGTGTTGAACGTATGGAAAAATTCCTCTTGGGTGGCATCTTTCCCCGCAATGAACTGAATATCGTCAATCAGCAGAATATCAATGTTGCGGTATCGAATACGGAACTCTTCGGTCTGTTGGCGCCGAATCGCGTTGATGAGGTCGTTGGTGAATTTCTCACTCGACACGTAGAGCACGTTGATTTCCGGATCTCGTTCGAGAGCCGCATTACCAATGGCATGCAACAAGTGTGTCTTGCCAAGACCCACCCCACCGTACAAAAAGAGCGGGTTGTAGGCCTGTGCCGGATTATCGGCAACTGCCATACAGGCCGCACTCGCCAAACGATTGCTTGATCCAATAATAAACCGATCAAAGGTAAAGCGCGGATTGAGCATCCCGCGGGTAGCCGTCGTAAAGAAATCAATCTGCTGTGGCACATCTTCATCGCCATCCGCATCCCGCGACGGTGTACTCCCCTTGATCTCACGCGGCTTAGGAGTATCAAACACAGTCGTCGTCTGTGTATTGGTGGCCGGCACAACATGCGCAGATATGTCATCGTCATTCTGCACCGAATCACCCTCGTCCGTGGTTGCCGCAGTGTGTGCGTCAACCATGTCATCACTGATTGTGGGAATAACATTGGTGATGGCACCACGCCCTGTAGCCGTCGCATCTGCATCCACGGTGGGCGCTGTGGGTGGAACATATGGGCCGATGATGACACGCACCGCCACCGTGTAGCCGATGATGTCACGCAATTGCTCGCTAATCATGGCCGTGTAGCGTGATTCTACCGCCTCGCGGAGCATAGGTGTCGTCGTACTGACCACTGCGGTTTGTGCATCGAGATGCACCAATTCAGTACGGCGTAACCACGTATTGTATTCCACCCGTGGAAGCTGTATTTCGAGTGAACCGAGAACGCTATTCCACGTTTTGGCGAGATTCACGGCGGCCTCCCAAGCTGTCTCGACCCAAAAAAAGAGGGCAAAAAATCCCCTGCTATAGGCATTGTCGCAGGGGTAATTATACGGATGTATTGCCTTGTATCATAGCGAATTTTGCTGGAAAACGCAACGCCCGCCCCACCATGCACACTTTTTCCACACACGGCGTTAGTAATTTTTGCGACAGTCTTAGTATAGCATACTTTATGCTGATGGCATCTGCCTAACTCATGACGTACCACGATACGAAGGATGGATCCCGTTCACCGTATCCTGCGTACATTTGTCTGTACGCTGCTCACACGGAGAACGCTGAGGCGCTGAGATGCACCCCGTCAATTGGATACACCTTCGGGTATGTCCGCTGCCACCTCTGCGTCTCTGCGTGAGACATATTTCAGGGTTCTGATACAAGGTCACAACTACGCACGCATAATTTCATTGCGTGCGTGTGGGTGCGCATCGGTGCGCATCCATGGTGCGCGCGTATCAATGCACCACCAAACCAACAACGCACTGCCGCGATTGGCGGAGGTATTGATACAAACGATATAGTATAATATGAGTGGTATTCACTGGTTTGTGAGGTGACACAGATGAAAAAATTATTTATCGTAGTGCTCTTTGGTGTACTCATGATGAGTGTCGTATCTTGCGGTACCACCAACCAAGCGACCAATCAGGATGCAGCGCCTACGGCTGAAGAATCCGTCCCAGCTGCAAGCGCCTTGCCACCACACATGGCAACAATCAAAGGCGAAGTCTTTGAAGGCGAAGTTCCCGTCAACATGAAGGTGGGCGAATTCTACGTCTTTACTGGTGAATCTACGGGCTGGATCGTCGAAACACAGAACCCGGAGCTGGTCACCGTCTCACAAGGCGGAAGCAAAGACGGCTACGAGACTAACCCCGGCTTCCAGGCCATTGCCACAGGGCGCGCTGTTGTCACAGTGACGAGCCCAACGAACACCATTTTGACAATTATGGTGACCATCGAGAAATAACCCCCTCATCATGCGCACGGGGGGGGCCCCGTGCGCATGCGGTTGCGCCCCTCCCGTCCAATGCCGTACAGGAGTACCCCGCAATGGCAACGATTCGCATTCATGGTATTCCCATAGATTTTGGCCAGAGCCGACGCGGCGTTGATATGGGGCCCAGCGCAATCCGCTATGCGGGGCTCAACAACCGACTTCAGGCCCTCGGGTGGCACATCAAAGAATGTGGCAACGTGGCAGTACCAGACGTGCCCACCAGTACCCACAGCGACGATATTCCCCATGCACACAATTCCACTGCCATCGCGACGGTTGCCCATGCAAGTGCAGCTGCAATGCGTGCAGCCATTGTAGCCGATGAGATTGCCATCTTCCTCGGCGGTGATCATAGCTGCGCCATTGGCACCATTGTGGGTAGCTTGCAACGCCCACGCCTCGGGGTGGTCTGGGTGGATGCACATGCCGACTTTAATACGCCACAGACCACTCCATCCGGCAATGTGCATGGCATGGTGGTAAGTAGCACCATGGGGATGTGCCCACCACCGCTCCAATTTGCGCCTCCATACCTGCAGCGTCACCAAATCGTGATGATTGCTACCCGTGACCTCGATAGCCAAGAGCGCATCGCCCTGCGCAATAGCGGCATTCTCGTCTTTACCATGCGCGATATAGATGAGCTTGGCATCGCCACCGTCATGCACCGTACACGCACACACCTCGCCAGTGCAGATACACTCCATGTGAGTTTCGACATGGACGCACTCGACCCCACGGTGGCGCCCGGCGTGGGTACCCCCGTGAGTGGCGGGCTGAGCATTCGTGAGGCACACTTTATCATGGAAACATTGTGTGATGATGGCCGCGTCCGCGCTCTCGATTTGGTCGAGATTAATCCCATCCTCGACCAGTTCAATCGAACTGCAGAGCTCGCCGTAGATTTGGCGGCCAGCCTCTTCGGGCAACGCATTTTGTAAACCGACCTCGTACTGTCAACTCAAGCGCACAACATGGGTGAGTAGTTGGGCGTGATCGAGATGGGTTTGTGTTTGTTGGATATGCTCCAGCATGGCAACATGTGCCGCACTACTATCACGGGCCGCAATTGCATCCACGATGTGCTGATGCGCATCCGCAGTGCCCGTGTATACTACAGGATCAAAAAAATGATTCGCATGATGCTCGGCACGCCATATCCCCCCCATCAGCACATCCATCAAAATCGTGAAGACTGGGTTGTGACTCGCTTCTGCGATTAACACGTGGAACGCCACATTAGCCGAGTTATAGCGCTGTGCAATATCTGGTGCATCACTGATTATCGCAAGTTGGCGCATTGCAGTGCAGTTGGCGTACATGGCGTCAATCTGCGCAGGAGTAGCATGCGTGGTGGCAAGGATGACTACGTGCGGCTCGATTACCAGCCGTACCGCCAACATGTCGGCCAATGTGACCGCCTGTTGATGAAACGCAAGCAACAATGATTCAAGTGTTGATGCACGTAAATTTTGGTTAATCACTACACCCACACCGTTGACTGGCGTGACAATACCACGTGCACTTAGGATTTTGATGGCTTCACGCACCACTGGCCGGCTCACATTGTAGCTGGCCTGAAGCAGACGCTCCGATGGCAACATGCCCTCTGGCGCAAATTCCCCTGCAAGCATGCGGCGCAGCACATCGTGTGCAACACGCTCAGAGAGTGGGGTGGTACGCACCACAACCGGTGATTCGTTCATATGGGTGAATAAATACTAAGAGATTACTGTTAGTATACACCATCTTTATGCTCATTCAATCCACTTATTGTGTGATTCACTACAAATGATGCACTATGGCATCACTTCGTCATTAAACATATACCCGCGTCCATAAATCGTCACAATGTAGCGCGGATTATCAATATCATGCTCTATTTTGGTGCGAATATTACTGATATGCACGTCAATCGCCCGCCCAGGCACTGTGTCCACATCAAGAATGATGCGGCTAAGCTCAACTCGACTAAACACACGCCCTGGAGCAGACATCAATGCGGAGAGAATGGCGTATTCCATGGGGGTCGTTTCAATCGAACGTTGATTGACCAAAACGCACTGATTCCTGGGATTCAACTGAATTGGTCGTTCACTGCGTGTCATCATCTGCACTAGGGCTGTTCGCCGCAACAGTGCAAAAATGCACACCTCGATCTCTGCCATACCACATGGCTTGACGATGTAATCATCGGCACCCGCGCGAATCACATCTATCTTGGTGTGCAGCTCACGTCGTGCGCCGAGTGCAATAATTGGCGTATGGGTCCGCTCACGTAAACGCTGGATGTAGCTGATTAGTTCGTGCCGTATCACTGCTAAATCGATGACAATACAATCATATAGTTCGACCATACACAACCGCATCGCACAATCACCATCATCGGCACGTGTGACAATATAGCGCCGTGCAGTCAGATATGCATCGATTTGTGTACAAATCGGTGTGGCATTTCCAACAACGAGGACCTGCTGAACATGCGGCGTAAATGTTTTTGTGTTCATATACCCTTCTGATTCGCACACTACACACAGCGCGACACATGAAATTTAATGTTACTCAATGAACACCAACTCATGTCACCAACCAAAGCACATCTGTTGACAAGAACAACAACCTCTTAGCGCACACACAATTCAACTATTGATAGAGTCATTACTATATATTAAGTATACCACATTTTGTTTAATAAATTTGATAAAATCACCAGCGTTTATTATTTACATTATTGACACTATTTCAAATCTGATACATCACAAATACTCCATCCAATGCAATTTTGCAGTAAATAACGCACACTGCATGCACTTCGTATGTAGTGCTATACTATGACCACAGACCACAGATCTCAAGGAGTCAATATGCGCACCTGCAGTATACTAGCCGCGGTATTTCTCAGCATTTTGGCTATTCCTCTCATCATTGGTAGTATGCTCATCAACGGCTTCACGCAGATTGTACTCACCGATGACGCCTTTGTGGCCAATCTGAGTCCTGCGCGTATCCAAGCACAGGTGGTTGCAGCGATACCGGCCATCCTCAACAACACGATTACGAATCCTACGGACAGCGAAAGTGACGATGTCTACACCACTCTCTTTCCTGACCCCACCATTCGCAACATTGCCCGTGAGCAGATGCCGGCAATCATGGCGAGCATGGAAGGCGATTTTTCGGCTGACCAGCTTACCAAAACACTTGCCACCACTATTCCAGAACTCATGCAAGAGGTGGTGGTAGCCGCACCACCCTGCACCACCAGTCAAGAAACGGATCTGATGGCACGTATCAACACACAGCGTGAACTCGCTGATAGTTTGTGTGCGCCTCAAGACCCTGACAATCAGGAGCTAGTGGTCACCTACCTCAATCGCACCATGACCGCTGCATTGACTGGTGATACGTTGACACAAGACCCATCCAATGCGCTTACCAGTATGCAAACACAAGAGATAACCGCTGCCATTGCAAATATCACACAAACGGCTCGGCAGGGGATTATCTGGCCTGCCACGTTGGTCATCATCATCTTGGCACTGGCGGTACGGAGCGTGCGTGGTTTGTGTGGGTGGTTGGGCGGATTGAGCGCATTGAGTGGCGCAGGTGGAATGGGGCTGGCAGCGTTCAGTCAGTCGCTCTTGACCATTGATGTGGCCGCCGAATTAACACAACGCATGCCCGATCAAGCACAAATCGTGACACCGTTTTTATCGCTCTTTGACGGAGCCGTCTTTGCCAGATATGTTTCATGGCTGATGACGGTCTCTATTGCATGTACTGTTGCTGGAGTCGTCTTAGTCGGAATCGCACTCATCCTCACTCCACGTCACCCCTCCCCCCCTGTGGTGCTCACTCCCCTCCCAGGAACACCATCAGCTCAGAGTAGTGGCAACGACGGCACTACCGCACCTGTTGCAGTTGAGCTCGACACCAATGCGATTCCAATCGGTAAAGTCACCGGGCCACTTGCACCCGATGACGAAAGTGCCGCCACTGATGCGCATCAGTTTTCTGCGCGCGCCCAGTCCACCACCAGCGAACTCGACACCGCCCAGTCCACCACTGGTGAGTCGCCCCCAACCGATGAGTCCGACCCCTCCTCGCCCTCAGTCGGGAGTAATAATGAGGGGAGGTAATTCGGCGAGTGCGGTCAAGCCAAACTGGCGCAAGAATTGCTCGGTTGTGCCAAAGAGCACGGGGCGCCCAATGGTATCGAGGCGCCCCACTTCACATACCAGCTCACGGGCCTGGAGTTGACGCACCAGCGTACTACAATCAACGCCGCGAATGGCTTCGATCTGGGCACGTGTGATGGGTTGTCGGTACGCGATAATCGTCAACACTTCCGACATCGCATTGGTGAGTTTGCTTGCACCGCTCTGCCCCAGCATCCGCCGCACATAGGGTGTGGCAGCCACTGCCGATACCAACTGCACGCGGTGTTCGTGCCACAACAGGGTAATACCACGCCCAGCGAGCTGTTGGGCGAGCTGTTGGCAGGCATCCTGGACTTGTGCCGGTGGTGCTTCCACCCATTCGGCGAGTTGCTCAATGGCCACTGGATCACCCGCCACAAACAGAATGGCTTCGATGAGAGCGGGCAGTGCCAAAGATTGGCGCACATCACTCATACCTGTTACTCCGCAATCACGTAGAGCTCACGGGGGAATGTAGTCATCGTATCTGCACCAGTCGCAGTACGCACCACCATATCCTCGATACGCACACCACACTCACCCGGTAGATAAATCCCCGGCTCCACCGTAAACGTCATCCCAGGGTTAATACGATTGGTGTCGCCACCCACCATGAAGGGCGGCTCGTGGATGTCAATACCGAGGCCATGCCCGGTGCGGTGGATGAAAAACTCACCAAAACCAGCATCCACGATTACCGCACGGGCGGCGCGGTCAACGCTGTCGCCAGACGCGTTGGGCAGCGTAGCTGCCGCGCGCCCCGCTGCATTTGCGGCATACACGGTGTCGTAGACCAGGCGCGCCCGCGCCGACACCGTGCCAACGGCAACAGTACGTGTGATATCCGACACATAGCCGTCTACTACGGCACCACCATCAATCACCACCAAGTCCCCCGCTTGTAGGGGGCGCGTACCGTTGCTGTGGTGGGGGCTGGCACCATTGGGTCCAGAGCCCACTGCCAGGTCAAACGATGGCACACTGCCTGCATCCCGAATCGCTTTGTCCCACAGCTCCGCTACCTGAAGCTCATTCATGCCGATACGCGTGGCCTGCAAGGCCTGTGTCAGGGCGGTTTCAGCCACTGCAATCGCCTTGTACATGGCTGCTAATTCGTCGGCCGCCTTGTGCATGCGCAACTGCGCCAACAAAGGATCTGCGTTCAACACGCGCGCCTGAGGCAGGGCGGCTTCGATGGCCCGCAATTCAAAGACACGCATCACCACATGTTCAACGGCAATCGTGCCACCACGCACATTGGTGGCGTGCAATGCGGATACAAGGGCAGCATGCGGGCCGGCATCGTCATCCCAGCCAAAGACGTGCAAGGGGAACTGTGCTTGCGCCACGGCACGTGGCGCTTCCATGGTGGGGAGCACGATAGCCGGTTGCCCCGTGAGTGGCACAATCAGACAGGCCAGACGCAGTTTGGTCGAAAAACCGATGCCACTGAGGTAGCGCAAATTGCTCCCGGGCACCAACACGGCCACATCAATCTGGTTGGCCGCCATTTCGGCACGTAAACGGTCGAGACGATTCATAGGGTAGGCTCCTCTTCTGCATCATCGTGAATGGGGAAACGCACCATGGCTTCGGCCCATCCGTGCTGTATGACAAAGGCAAATTCACCATGGAGATCACTCTCAACCAATGTGCGTACCATTTGCTGCCCCATGCCACTTCCTTTGTGTGGGGGCAAATGCTGACTGCGTTGTGGCCCATCATCGCGGATAACCACCATCCCCACATCGGCTGCCAAGGTCATGTCTATCTGCACATTTCCCCCTACTGCCATCAATCCGTGGGTCAAGGCATTCATCACCAGCTCGTTGAGCACAATCGCAAGCACGGTGGCGCGACGTGATGCCACCGGAATCGAAGTCCCTGAGACGTGGAAGTGCACCGCATGCTGTGGGTCCGTCATACTGACCACGGCATGGTCAACAATCTGACGCACAATCGCATCCACTGTCGTGATGCCAATATCTTCGCGACACAACAAGTTGTGCACCGCCGCAATGGCTTGGATGCGTGCCACACTATCGCGCAAGGCGGCCACAGCATCAGAATCTGGTGGCATGCGCCGGAGCTGCATCGTCAAGAGTGCCGAAATCGTTTGCATGTTATTGCGCACACGATGATGCATCTCTTGGAGCATCACCGACTTGACTGCCAAGGCACGTTGGCTTTCGTCGTACAAACGTGCATTTTCGATGGCAATGGCCGCCGCATCAGCAAAGGCAGCCAGCAAGCGCACCTCTTCGAAATCAAAGTGATGTTCGTGCTCGGTATACAGGCTGATGGCGCCGAGTGGGCGTTCACCACGTACCTGCAACGGAGTACAGTACAACGAACAAAACCGATCATTGGCCGCAGTATCTGCGAGTTCGGGGAAGCGTGAGTCTTTGTAGGCATTGAGCACCGCCAATGGCCGCCCATCACGTACCGCAGCACGAATAGACGGTGGCACATCAGCCATGTGTGCGGGTGCGCCGTGCGTAGCTGCCAGATGCAGTGTTCCGTTCGCATCCAACTTGAAAATATCGGCACGACTCACATGACTCAATTCTACTGCCTTGTCGGCAATCAACTGCAACAAATCATCGATGCGCAACTGTTCGGCGATGCGCTTGGAGACCTGTTGTAACGAGGTGAGTTCGCGGATTTTGCGGTGGAGCTGACTATCCGCTTGTTGGAACATCTGTGCATTGGTGATAAAAAAGGCTAACTCACCAGCCACTGTTTCCACGAAGCTGATTTCGTTCTCCGAAAATCGCCGTGGATGCAATGTTTGCACCGTGACAACCCCTTGGAGTTTGGGCGTACCGAGATGGAAGCGCCCATCACTAAACAGCACAATGGGCACGGCAAGTACCCCCCGTAGATGCGCCATCACGGGGGACATGCCCACCGACGCATCCGGATCACTTGCCATGTCACTCACCATCAGCGGGCATCCCTGTTGCCCTGCAGCGCCTACCACTCCTTCGCCGAGACTCATCCGAATCTGGCCAACGAGGCCGGCATCGAGGCCCGCCACCGCCCGCAACACGAGTTCGTTGGCATCCCGGTCATAGAGATAGATGGCACAGGCATCCACACTCCCCACATCAACCACCGTTTCAACCACTTGGCGCATCGACGTATCGAGGTCGAGGGTTGAATTCGCTGCTGCAATGATGCGGTGCAAGCCACGTAATTCGGCCATGCGTTGGAGGAGCTGTGATTCACGTTCCGCATTGCGCCGTTCCGCTTTGGCTTCGCCATATGCCACCAACAAGTGGGTGTGCACTTCGTCGGCGGGGAGCTGTAGGGTTGTTGCGAGTTCGGTGGCCACCTGCGTAAGTGTGGTCACTTCACCGGCTTGGTCACACCAACGTGCCGCCACTACCCGTAGCGCCTCCCACGGATCGGTCACATATGATGGTAATAGGGCAACCGGCGATAGTGTGCTCATGGCGTACTCCCGCTCACTGGCATCCAGATGATGGCATCGGCCCAAATACCACGCCCGCCAATGGAATCACGGAGTGGCAACACGACTCGCCCGGTGTCACGAAACGCATACGTGCCAAGGTCTACCCATTCGTTGGCAACCTCTTGACTATTTACGCGCACCTCGGCAATCCCGTCGCGGTGCACCACCTGGTACATGACGCCGTCGCTGTCAATCAGCCCACTCAACGCATACGGAATATATGCCAACACGCGAAATGTGCCTGGCGCAGGCAGCGGTGCGTACCATTCGGCCAACGCGAGCGGCACAAACGGGCGGGCACGCCATGGACGCATCCGGTCGTATCCGCGTTGTGACGGCGTAAATAACGCGCTATTACCCACGCCCGAGGTGACTTCTGCCATGGTCGCATGCAGTACGCGAAAGCGTTGTGTATCGGTGCTGTCAACCAGTACACTCCCAGGCGGTGGTGGTGCACAAGGCGAAGGCTGATCGGCCCACATCCAGGCACTTGCCGCCCCCGCAGGATGCGCATGCCACGGATCGGGTGTGGTCGCACACCAGCCATACGGGTCAATGCTGACCCCACGATACTGTACGCCAAAGTGTAAATGGGGACCCTTGGCACATCCCGTCTCACCGATGATTCCAATGGTTTCACCCTGGGTAACGACCTGTCCTACGTCCACGAGCACCTGGGACAAGTGCCAATACAGCGTGCGCACATCCTGACCATGCTCTACGATGACTGCCCGCGTATCACAGTTGTCGTCGGCAATCCCCGCAAAGACGACAGTCCCCGCTGCCGATGCCAGCGCCGGATCGGGTGGTGCCCCTGCATAATCCCAGCCATCATGTCCATCATAGGCAAAGGCCATATCGGTTTCGGTGCGCCCCCAATAGGTGGTCACTCCATCCGCCGTATTACGAGTCAGAAAGGGACCACCGTGGTCAAAAAACGATGTCACGGGCAAGATTTCTGCAAGTGGGCGATGCAACAGCGCCGGTGGCGGAGGATAGGCAGGGATGGTGGCAGGCAGTGCCCCAAACAAACGCTCATACGTATCGGCATATTGCCAGAGTGCCACATCAAGGCGATCGGAATAAATCGTGGGCGCAAGCAGGCGTGCCATCACATATTGCGCATCAGTCAACGCAGCTGGTGCGGCGACTTCACCATCGAGGAACGTCAACGGTGGGCGCGTCGGCAAATCGCGGCGAGCGTAGTAGAGCTCGCGCACGGCCCAGCGCATCTGTGCACCCAACCCTGCAAAGCGCCCACCTTCACCCTGATATCCTGCGGCCCAGGTATAGCGTTCACCCGGCAAATTGGCCATGGTGACAAGATCGGCTTGGTATTCAATTAAAGCCAGAATGATTTTGGGGCTCACACTGTAGTAGAGTGTCTGACCAAGGAGAGTCGTGGCAAAGTCATAGCGCCGTCCACCCACATTCAGCGTGACACCAGCGAGCTCGCCCCCTGCCTGTTGCAGGTAGGCCGTCATGGTATCGCGATAAAAATCGGGCGCATAGACGATTTCATCCATCGCCAAATAGCGCCGTGTGGGCGTCGCGGTGGCATCGGGCACTGCAGGCAGTGCCGTCGCAGTAGGTCGCACTGGTGTAACAGCCGGTGGTGTAGCGGTAGCCACTCCCTGTGCCACCGGCGTCGCCGTGGCGGAGGGTGCATCATTGACAATGCCACGCACCCCCCACGACACCACCCCACCCACCACAAGCACCACGACCACGGCCACAATCAGCCACGGAAATGATGGTGCAGGTGGCAGTTGGGTGGGGCGATTGCGCATGCTTACTGCTCGCTAATCGTGATGGTCTGCATGGCTTCACCGGGGGTAGTTGCCGCCATCGGGTCACGCACGGGAATTGCGTTCACGATGTCTTGGCCGGAGATAACCTCACCAAAAATCGTGTACTGGCCGTCGAGATGCGGTGCTGCCGCAGTGGTAATAAAGAACTGTGAGCCGTTACCGTTCACATCGTTGCCAGGGCGTGCCATGGCCACAATTCCCGGCTTGTCGAATGACACTTTGTCGGTGAATTCACCCTTGACAGTATAGCCAGGACCACCCATGCCTGTGCCCGTTGGATCGCCACCTTGAGCCATGAAATCAGGAATGACACGATGCCAGGTCAAGCCATCGTAATAACCATCACGCGCCAAAAAGATAAAACTGTTGACAGTTTCTGGTGCCAAATCAGGGCGTAACTTGATGACAATGTCGCCACGTGGCGTGGTAATCGTAGCCGTGTACGATTTAGCCACGTCAATGCTCATGGCAGGAGCCGTCGCATATTGCTTGCCCGTTGGTGCAGGAGCCGCAGGCTCGGGGGCAGGGGCGGGCTCCGATGTGGCCGTCATCATCGTCACAATTGACGTGACCTCCATTTCGGGTGCGGTCTCGGCGGATGGAGTAGCACCACCACCCAATGACAAGGCGGACAAGACGAGTACCCCGATGACGATGGTTGCCGCCAAATACGCAGGCAGATTGCTTTTGGGCGGTCGGACTGGTTGTTTTTGTTTCTGTGACACGTGAATGACCCTTTTGTATGTAGAAAATCACGTTATGTATTATACAACAGCACACGCAACTGGGCATACATTTCACCCAGCTACTGCCAATTTCGTCGGCGTGGTACGGTATAATACGGGAAGATGTACGCCGCTGTGTCAAAGGACGCACCATGGACGACCAAGCCCAAACCCATAGTCGGAAGCTCGACCATGTGCGCATTGTCCTCGACGAAAACGTGAGTGCCAAGGGCATCAGCACCGATTTTGCACGCTGGCGCCTCCCCCACGAAGCACTCCCCGACGTAGATATGGCCGCCATTGATTTGCGAACCACCTTTCTCGGCAAATCGCTCAATGCCCCATTGCTCATCAGTTCGATGACGGGTGGCGCCACGGATGTCACCACCATCAACATTGCGCTCGCCGAGGCCGCTCAACAGCTCGGATTGGCGATGGGCGTCGGTTCGCAACGTGCCGCCATCGGCGACAATACGCTCGTATCGTCGTACCAGGTGCGGCGTGTAGCGCCGGACATCGCCCTCTATGCCAACCTCGGGGCCGTACAACTCAACTACGGCTACGGTGTCTACGAGTGTCAACGTGCCGTTGACATGATAGAAGCAGACGCATTAATTCTGCATCTCAACGCCTTGCAAGAGGCTGTCCAACCCGAAGGTAATACCAACTTTGCCGGTCTGCTCCCCAAAATCGCTGCGGTCTGCCGCGCCCTGTCTGTGCCCGTCATCGTCAAAGAGGTCGGCAACGGTATTAGTGCAGCCACCGCACGTCGCCTCATTGAGGCAGGTGTTGCGGCCGTGGACGTAGCCGGGGCTGGTGGTACGAGCTGGTCGGAAGTGGAGCGCTTTCGCCATACACAGCCACGCCAAGCGCAAGTCGCTGCCACCTTCGCAGATTGGGGCATCCCCACCAGTCAAGCCATCCGCCAGGTACGCCATACGTTGCCCCATGTCCCGCTCATCGGTAGCGGGGGTATTCGTTCGGGCGTAGACGTCGCCAAAGCCATCGCCCTCGGGGCCAATCTCGTGGGCACTGCACGCCCGGCCCTGATTGCCGCGGTAGACGCACGTGGCAGTGAAGCAGTGATTGCCGAGCTCACCGGCTACCTGCAAGAGTTGCGCGTCGCCATGTTCTGTTGTGGGTGCCGCGACATCACCATGCTCGCCTGCACCCCCCTAGAAGAATGTAGCCGGTGATGTCCGATCTGCCCGCATTTATCACCCTATCATCCTACATGCAACAACGCAGTTGTGATGGGCTCAATCCGAGTCCACGCAGTGTCTTTGTGCTCGACAAAAGCCAACGCGACCGCCTCGTGCTCCTCGATCCACTGCTTGCACCATACATCCGCCGCTATCACTCCAGTGAAGACGTGCAACGCTACTGCACGCTACCGAGTACACGCTTTCTACTCTGCTTACCTGCAGGCTGGACAACCCGCAACTGTGGCACCCATGCCGACGGGAATGCGGCATGGCAATGCATAGCCGAACACTTTCCCGCCTTGTCGCGCCATCTCGCATTGGCCGTTGCTGATCGCCCCTTTAGCCAGGGACACTGGTGGGAACTCCCTGCAGGGAGTATTATGCCACCCGCACAACCCATCATCACGTGGCAACCGCATCGCACACACGTCTACTTTGCGACGGTGAGTAGCGGTGCGATTCCTGCAACCCCGTGGTACCAACACGCACACCCGTGGCTCCTCGGCTATCTCAACAGTACCCCGGTACAACGCTGGATTCAACGCACGAGCACGGCACGCAACGTGCCAGCGAGTAGTGTCATTGATGAAATCCCCATCATCCACGCCATCATTGATAACCACGAGCTCGCCGATCTTGCAAGTGAAGCCCTGACACTGATGAACCAACGCCACCAACTGGTGCATGCGGGACTCCTCACGCTCATCCGCAACTTTGCCCCACTTGGCGCCACACCAAATGCCGCCCTCAAAAGTTGGTACGACCTCGATTTCACGAGTCTGCGTAACGCCCTCGTCAAAGCGTTCAAGAACGACATCCCCGAACGCCTCCACCCCGAATGGCACCGCTGGCTGAGTGAGCAACACACCACATATGCCACCCTCACACAGCAAATCCACGCACACGACGGCGCCATCAACACGCTGGTTGCCGCGGTGCTGGTGCTACCAAAGGGGTGATGCTGTGGACATTCATTCCCTGTCACTACGCAATTTCCGCAACTATGCACGGCTCGATCTCTCAATCGGTAGCGGTGCCACACTCTTTTTTGGTCCCAATGCGGCAGGCAAAACATCTATCCTCGAAGCAGTGGCCATGCTCGCCATGACACGCTCACCACGGACGCATAGCGACAGAGAGCTCATCCACTGGCAGGCACACCATTCCCCCGAGCTCCCTGCGACGGCCCGCATGAGTGGCGACATCCACCGCAATGGGCGTGCAATTCACCTCGATATCATCATCCAAGCACGTGGCGAACAGCCCCTGTCAGGGAGTGCAGGTGGTACGGCCACCAAGGTGCTCCGGGTTGACCAAACACCGGTCCGTGCCACCGATTGGTTGGGGTTTTTACGCGTCGTCTTCTTTGCACCAACCGACCTCGAACTCCTCACAGGCGCACCCGCAGAACGCCGGCGCTGGCTGGACGCAATGTTGTCCCAATTGGACCGGCACTATTTACGCATGCTCAATCAGTACACCAAAGTGCTCACCCAACGCAACGGACTGCTCCGCCAATGGCGTGAACGGGGCCGTGTGCCACGCAACGCGACCAGCGAGCTCGCCTTTTGGGATGAGCAGCTCGCCCAGAGCGGCGCTGCACTGATGTATGCTCGTATCCAGGCCATCATTGAATTACAACGTCTCGCACAACCGATATATGCACAGATTACCGACAACGGACACATCTTTGCCCTCGACTATGTGCCGAGTGTGCGCATGGCAACCAGCGAACCCGATGAAGCGACGATGGCAACCACCCTGCTCGCCGCCTATCAACAGAGCCAGCACGACGATATCGCCCGCCAACAGACGAGCCTCGGACCGCATCGTGACGACATCCAAGTCCGTGACGGTACCATTGATCTCGGTACCTTTGGCTCACGTGGGCAACAACGGAGCGGGGTCATGGCACTCAAGCTCGCCGAAATGCATCTAATGCACCAACGCACCGGCGAACGTCCCGTGCTCTTGCTCGATGACGTATTGTCGGAGCTTGATGCACAACGCCGCCGCCATTTGCTCGCCGTCATGGCCGATAGCAACCAACAGACACTACTCACTGCCACCGGTATCGAAGACTTTGATGCGCATTTTTTGGGGCATACCCGCCTCATGCGCGTTGATGCCGCACATGTCTTTGACTTGAGTAGCTAACCGCTTACTACAACTCGTCGTTAGCGAGCCAGCCACGGCGACGAAAGTAGATGAACATGCCCACACTCAACACCACCATAGCGAAGATCGTGCCCGGGTAGCCATATATCCAACCCAATTCGGGCATATGCGCAAAATTCATACCGTAAATGCCCGCTATCAGTGAATTTCCCATCAAGATAATCGATGCAATTGTCAGAACTTTCATAACTTGATTAAGCCGATTAGACTGCACCGATAGATGGACATCAAGAATGGACGTCAGCAAATCACGATGCAAATCAATGGTCTCAATAACACGCAACACATGGTCGTAAACATCTTGAAAATGTATTAATGTCTGACGTTTCACCACCAGCAAATCACCACGCAACAGTGCATTCAGTGCTTCACGGGTTGGTGCCACATGCCGGCGGAACTCAAGCAGCGTGCGTTTCACATTCATGACACCGCGCAATTGTGCCGGTGATGCTCCTGCCAAAATAACTACTTCAAGATTCTCTACTGCGTCACCAATACTGTCCATCATGGGGAAGTAGTTATCAACTACACTATCTAAAAAGAGGTACAACACATCCACCGCAGTAATGGAATCTTGGGATGCCACTGCATGCCAGCGACGCCATGCATCATCAACTAAGGCATGTTGCCCTTGATGAATGGTAATCATCTCACGCTCATTGACACAAATATAGAGTGGCTGTGGTGTAAGCCGGATATCCTCATCTGTATCCATACTAAAGGCATAAAAAACAAAAAAAAGAAAATCATCATACTGTTCTACTTTGGTGCGTTGGCCACCATGGATGATGTCGTCAATAACTAACGTGTGCAATCCGAGTGTCTGAAGTTGCTCGCGTGTGGGGGCACTGACATCAAGCCAACACGGCATCGTACGATCAGTATGCCATTGGCGTATATCCGTGAGTACGGATTGTTGCTGCTGTGTCAATATACGCATCGTCATTGGAATGTTTCCTCTCTGAAGTACCCATGGTACAATCGCATCAAGCCCACGCATCACGAGGAGCGCATGAGTCACTACGAATATGCAACACCCGAAAATTTCCTAGGTCTCGAAGGCGATATCGCCAGCTATGACGGCGCCAACGTCGTCGTTTTGCCTATCCCCTACGAAGCCACCGTCAGCTTTGGTCAGGGTGCACGCAGTGGTCCCCGCGCCATCATCAACGCATCACGCCAAGTCGAATTATACGACCGCGAGTTTGACCGCGAAGTGGTGTACGACTACGGTATCCACACCCTACCCGCACTTGCCCCCCACACCGCCGGCCCCGAAGCCATGGTCAATGCCATCACCGCCTGTGCACACGAACACCTCAGTGCCGGCAAAATGCTGGTCGGGCTCGGTGGTGAACACAGCATCTCAAGTGGGTTTGCCCGCGCCATTCACGCCGTACACGGTGACTTCGTGCTCGTGCAAATTGACGCCCACAGCGACCTGCGTGACAGCTACGAAGGCAGCCCGTATAGCCATGCTTGTGTGGCACGCCGTATCGCTGAGCTCGGTGCCCCCGTGCTCCAGTTCGGCATCCGCTCCATCTGCCAAGAAGAGATGGACTACATCCGTGCCACCCCCACCCAGACGCGCGTCTGGTTCAACGACGACGTACACGCCGGCGGGCACATCCCCGAGCTGATTACCCGTATCCGCGGCAAAAAAGTCTTTCTCACCATTGATGTTGACGGTTTTGATCCCAGCATCATCCCAGCGACTGGTACCCCCGAACCCAACGGGTTGAGTTGGGTACAGGTACTCGAGATTGTTCGTGCCGTCACCGCCAATGCCACTGTGGTCGCCTTTGACTGTGTCGAGCTGGCACCCATTCCCGGCATGCATGCCAGTGATTTTATCACTGCCAAGCTCATCTACAAAGTCATCAACCATATCATGACTAGCCGCTAGAGCGCATCCACGATGACCTGTAGGCGTGCCTCATCCACAAATGGATTGAGGATGACACTGCGCAGCCAGCGCTGACCACGCCATGTTGGTGTAGAAAAAAAGGCGACGCCGGCATCACGCAGACGCTGTTGCAACGCTATTACCGTGGCATCGTCGCCCCCCGATGGCCGAAAGCAGACTATGTTGGTTGTTGGGGGGGCGGCGATGTGCATCCCCTTGGCCTGCAACCGCGCGGCAAATGTGTGTGCTAGCGCCATGCTCTGGTCAATGAGGTGCGCACTGCCGTTACGCCCGAGTACCTGCATCGTCAGCCACAATTTAAGCACATCGGCATGGCGCGTCCCCTGAATACTAATCTCGCCAGGATTCACCAGCTCAGGGTCTTCACCCATGTAGGGTGCTGCCACGCGGAAGTAGTCATGCAGCCACTGGCGCTCTTGCACAATCAGCATGGCCGCCGTTTTGCTCACATACATCCACTTCTGCGGATTAAATGTCACGGAGTGCGCATGCTGAATACCGTTGAGTAATGCGCGGTGCGTCGGTGAAAGAATGAGCGACCCGCCATAGGCGGCATCCACATGTAACCATAATCCGTCATCATTGACCACCGTGGCGATGTCAGCCAAGTGATCGATTGCCCCAAGCACCGTCGTCCCCGCTGTAGCCACCACACAAAAGGGATCGTTGCCGTTGGCCCGCTGTGTAGCAATTGCCTCACGCACCGTTTCTCCCGTTAATGCGCCATGTGCATCCACCGGGAGCCCCACCACGGCATCACTTCCCAGTCCCATCACCATGGCTGCTTTTTGCAACGATGTGTGCGCATCTTGCGACGCCAAAATAGTGAGTGGACGCTGGAAGCCGTACATGCCACTTTTGGCGATGCCGTAGCGCGCATTGCGCGCCACCACCAAGGCCTGCAAATTGGCAAGAGTCCCGCCTGCCAGCATCACACCGCCAGCACGCGCCCCCATGCCGAATTCCGCCGCCAACAGGCGCACCACCCGATCTTCGAGGCGCGTCGCAAAGGGCGCCATTTCCAGCGAGAGCATGTTGTTGTTGCTCGCAGCACTCACCAGCTCACCCAGCCAGGCCGCCGTACTCGGCATCGTATCCATGTGGCCAATATAGCCGGGATGCGTGGGATTCATGGCACCATCGAGTACTTGTTGGATGAGCGGCAACAGCACATCAGCGGGTTGGGGCTGCTCGGGGAAGCGCACAAGCACCAAACTCCCTGGATCGGGTTGGAGCGGTTTATTGGAGGCCTGTGCCAAATGCCCAATCAACATGTCAAGCACGTGCTGTGCCAATGCCGCTACATCTGCTTGATTATGTCCATCAGGATGCACAAAGGCTCGTGGATCAATACGACTACCACGGAGCATCGGTTCCTCACTTTCTGTGTGAATCGTTACTGTCATTGTCGCATAAGAAACCATGTGTAATCTTCTCGTATTCTCATTCCGCATGCGATTTGGTATGATGACCATAGCCGCACACACCACGAGGTATCTATGGACTGGGTTAACCGTACACTTTTTCCCTTCCCCGTCAATGAATTCACTACGCCGGCTGGAGTGATGCGCTATGTTGACATCGGCCATGGTCCCGTGGTGCTCTTTGCCCACGGTACCCCCACCTGGTCATTGCTGTGGCGGCATGCCATGGCCAAACTAGCCAGCAATTACCGCGTAATTGCCGTTGACCACCTCGGCTTTGGCCAGTCCGACAAGCCTGCAGATGCCGACTACACACTGGCCGGCCATGCCCAACGCTGGAGTGCACTGATCGACCATCTGCTCCTGCGTGACATCACGGTGGTGGCACACGATTTTGGCGGCCCCATCGCCCTCAACGATGTACAACAGCGCCCTGGTTTGTACCACAAACTTGTGCTGTGTAACACGTTTTTGTGGCCATTTGCCGACGAATTCCGCATCCCACGCAGCGCACAATTCCTGCAGGGGCGCATCGGGCAGTACTTGTACTTGCAGCACAATTTGTCACCACGCTGGCTCATTCCCGCCGTCTTTGCGAATCGCCAATACCTGACACCAGCGCTCCATGCCCAGTACATGGCACCTTTTCGCGATGCCAGCCAACGACAGGCGATGTGGGCCTTTGTGCATGAGCTCTCCCCCGAAAATCCGTGGCTGGCAGCCCGCTGGGCACAACGTGACCGGCTGACCAAACTCCCCACCCTCATCCTGTGGGGGTCGCGCGACCCCGTCTTTCCGAGTCACTTTTTGCAACGCTGGCAACAACTCTTCCACCACGCACGGATTTGTAGCTACCATGATGCCGGACATTTCGTCCAAGAAGAAGTATCTTTCGATTATGTCAAACAAATAGAGCTATTTTTGTTACAAGACTAACGCCACCCGATGCAACAGCACGCACTGCTACGCCTCCAACCCGCTAAGCACGGGCATCGCCCCCGTGGTCATCAGACGATGCATGAGCTGCAACAAGGATGCTATGGGCATATCTGGCGTATGCGTATGCCAATACCCCATCACACCGAGCAATGCAGAGAGCACATATTCAAGAGCAATTTCTTGTACGACCCGATCGTGTGTGGATGCCTGTGGGATCAGCTGGCGCAACACCGGCTTCAAGTGCTGCTTGAGTTTGCCCGCAAAGGCAGGGTCACCACGCTCGCCTAGTAATACCGCATAGTACTGGGCATGCTGCTGATACCACTGCAAAAACTGCGCCATCGGCATACCGACTTGCGTCGTATCCGTGTGCAATGGTGGTAATGTCTCCGTGGTAGGAATCAAGGATGCTTCAAGAGTATCAAGCACATCGGCCACATCACGGAAATATTCGTAAAACGTGCTCCGATTGTACCCCGCCCGCGCAATCACCGCCGTCACCGTAATCTGTGATAGCGGGTACTGACAATACAACTGCCAGAATGCATCAATGATGTTTTGTTTGGTCTGGGCTGTGACTTCAACGCGTTTCCCCATTGCTCCCTCCATGAATTCCGACAATTGACGCCAACCTGTTGGTTGATTCAGCATGCTCCCACCAGTATAGTAAAAATATCCGACATGGTGTCGGATATGTGCGGGAGGATGGAGTCGTGATTACAATTTTGTGTGCCGGGTCACGTGGTGACTTTCAGCCCTATATCGCCTTGGCACAACAGCTCAAGAAACTCGGCAAGGTGGTGCGCATCGCGGGGCAAGCCCGCTATGCATCATTTGTAACCCACTACGGCATCGAATTTTTTGCCATAAATGCGGACTTTGACACGCTGAATGTGGATCCCAAGCTGCTCGCACAAGCCGGCAATGCCGACAATCCCCTCAAGATGCTGCTCGCTTTCAACAAAATGAAGGAATACGGCATTTACATGGTCAGCGACTACTTTGCGGCCTGTGAGGGAAGTGAGCTCATCATCTACCATCCAGGCTGTGCCATCGGCTATTTTGCAGCGCAGTTGTTTGGCGTACCGGCCGTCTTGGCAGCTCCATTCCCCATGCATCGCACCCGTGCATACCCGTCAGTCGTGCTCTATGGGCGTGTACCTGCCAACCGTCTGACGGTGTCGTTGAGTTACACGCTGATCCAGGGCATGCTGTGGATGGCCGCCAAAGATTCCGTACAGGGCTTTTGGCGCCAGCGCTACGGTGGGTTACCGGATGCCTTCGGCATGCCGTTTGAGCGCCATAATCAGTCACGCCAGCCCGCACTGATTTCGTGTAGCAATCACATCTTTGCGCGACCCGCAGACTGGAATCCGCACATTCACCAGCATGGCTATTGGGTAGTCGCCGAAGAAACACCGTATACGCCCAGTGCCCAGCTCGCTGATTTTATTGCCGATGGTGACACCCCCATCTACATCGGCTTTGGCAGCATGACGGGGCTCAATACCTATCCAGAGTTGCGTGCACAGGTGCTCGCAGGAGTTGCCCAGAGTGGCAGACGTGCCATCGTGCAAGGACTAGGCAACGACATGCCCGCAGGGGTGTTGGCAGTAGAAAACGTGCCCCATACCTGGCTCTTTCCACGCATGGCCGCCATTTGTCACCACGGTGGCGCAGGCACCACTGCGACGGCCGTAGCTGCCGGTGTGCCCAGCATCGTGGTGCCCTTTGCCAACGATCAATTCGCCTGGGGACAGCGCGTACACGACCTGGGCGTGGGTACGGCACCCATCCCACGCAAGACGCTGACGGCCAATAAACTGGCGACGGCTATCGCCCAAACCACCCAACCGCAGCTCCGCGCACAGGCAGCCGCCCTGGCCAGCCAGATTGCCACAGAACAGGGGGCGGTGCAGTGTGCGCAGGTCGTAGCAGGGATATAAATCGTGTATGATAGTGGCAGTAATGGACATCCCATGCAAAGGAGCATCAGCATGTCTGCGACCATGTTGCCGCGGCTCACCGCGATGAAAAAAGAAATCTCCACCGATCCAGCCCACTTCGGCGAATTGACCAACTGCACGCCCCTGCTCGACCATCCCGACCAGTTACGTGCGTTCATGCAACAAGAGGGCTATCTCTACCTCAAAGGAGTGCTCGATACCGCCAAGCTGACCGCCGCCCGCCTGGTGATGGCAGAGCGCCTGGCCGCCATCGGGCAGATTGACCGCGCCTATCCCCTAGCCGACTGTATTGCGGCCAGCAACGCCACCGTACAGTTCATGCCCGATTTGAGCAAAGACAATCCGGCCTTGATGGATGTGCTCTACGATGGCAGCATGATTGCCGTGTTTGAGAAACTACTGCAGTACCAGGTACGCCACTACGACTTCACCTGGGTGCGGGCTGTTGCCCCCAAACGGGGCACGCCGCCGCACATGGACATCGTCTACATGGGGCGCGGCACCAAACAACTCTACACCGCGTGGACACCCCTCAGCGACATCCCACTCGACATGGGCGGGCTACTCGTGCTGGAGCGCTCACACCGCCACGACCGCCTCAACAACGGCTACGGCAGCAAGGACGTCGACGAATTCTGCGAAAACAAAGTCGGCGCCGGCTACACCAAAATGGGGGGCGGTGGCAACATCAGCGACGGCGGCTGGCTTTCCAAAGACCCCGTCAAACTGCGCAAGGCGCTGGGTGGACGCTGGCTATCGGCCAACTACGAACTGGGCGATGTGCTGATTTTCAGCGTCTTTACGGTGCACACCAGCCTCGACAACGCCTCCAACAAAATCCGCCTCTCTACGGACACTCGCTACCAGCGCGCCGACGAACCCATCGACGAGCGTTGGATTGGCGACGAACCGATTGGCCATGGCAGTGCCGGCAAACGCGGCAAGATTTGCTAGTGTAGGCGATACAAACACCCCCCGTCACTGCATGGTGACGGGGGGTGTTGTGTGTTACTCAGCCGTATGGATGCGCGTCATCAGCAACGCCAGTAGCGCCGTACGGGGC
>CAZMWB010000011.1:0-55290 GCA_964569955.1 uncultured Klebsiella sp.
ATGTATCGCCAACGCACGGTCCTGTTCATCGATGAAATCCACCGCTTCAACAAGGCCCAGCAGGATGCCGTGCTCCCACATGTCGAGGATGGCACTGTCATCCTGATTGGCGCCACCACCGAGAATCCATCGTTCGAAGTCAACCCTGCCTTGCGCTCGCGCGCGCGGATTTTTGTGCTCGAGCCCCTCAGCGACGAACAGCTGGGCCAGCTCATAGACCGTGCTGTTGCCGACCGTATCAATGGTATTGCAACCCTCGAACCTCTCTTGGCGGCTGATGCCCGCGGCTACCTGATTGACATGGCTAATGGCGATGCACGGGTGGCGCTCAACGCCCTCGAAGCCGCCGTAACGGCCAAAGCACCGGGTGTGGGTGGCAAACGGCTGATTACCGTTGACGACATGCGCGAAGCCCTGCAGAGCCGTGCCACCCGCTACGACAAAAATGGCGAATTGCACTACGATGCCATCTCCGCCCTGCACAAATCCATCCGTAGCAGTGATCCCGATGCATCCCTCTATTGGCTGGGGCGGATGCTCGAAGGTGGCGAAGACCCACTCTACATCGCCCGTCGTCTGATGCGCATTGCGGTGGAAGATATCGGCCTCGCCGATCCACAAGCGATTGTGGTAGCAACAGCCATCCAACAGACAGTGCACTTCCTCGGTCAGCCTGAGGGCGATTTGGCCCTCGCCAATTTGGTGTTGTACTTGGCGCAAGCCCCCAAAAGCAATGCCGCCTACGTGGCCTATAAACAGGCCTTGGTGGATGTAGCGCAGACGCGCAACGACCCCGTGCCACTGCATCTGCGCAACGCCCCCACTAATCTGATGAAAGGGCTGGGCTTCGGGCGTGGCTACCAATATGCACACGACGCTGCTGATGCTCAGGTAGACCAGCTACACTTCCCCGATAATCTGCGGGGGCGCCGCTACTACCACCCCAGCGATCGTGGCTTCGAAGTCCGTGTTGCCGAACGCTTGGCCTGGCGTGAAGCATTGGCTAGCGTCCAGCCCGCCCCACCTGTAGATGCTCCTGTGACACCGCCAGCGCGTTCGCGCCCGGCGCCCACGCCAACAGATCCACAGCAGGTGGCCGGCGAAGAATCACAAATCGTCGAAGATGTGCCACCGCCGACGCGCCCTGCCCGGCGTGGGCGGAGTTAGCATGGGGCGTTGGCGCGCCCAACAATGGGCGTTGTGTGTCTACGGTGTGCTCCTGGGAGTACTCGCACTCAGCTGGCTACGCACGCTACCGCAGCTGTTGGCTCCCCCCACCCAAATTGATTTCCAGAGCTACTATGATGCGGCCCGTGCACTGCGAATGGGGCAGCCCATCTATCGTGTTCCTGCACCCGGTGCAGTGCCCTTTTTGTATCCACCACTATTTGCCTTGCTGTGGGTGCCACTGACGTGGTTGCCATTCGCCACAGCATCCATCTGCTGGTACCTGCTCAACGTGTGTGCGTGGGGTGCGCTTGTGGTGCTCGTGGTGCGCCTTTTCCCCATGCCCATCTGGCCCAAGCGTCTGCTGATTGTGACACTCATCGTGCTACCAGCCATGAGTGATACGGTGCTCTTGGGGCAAATCACCCATCTCATTACCCTCGCCATGCTCTGGGTGTGGCACAGCATCGCGCGGCAGCGAGCTGGTGTGGCAGGTGGCGTCGCTGGCATCATCATGGCTAGCAAGGTGCAGTTGAGTGGTCTGTTTCTGGTGTTTTTTTGGCAAAAACAGTGGCGCACCAGCCTCATCGCCCTCGCCACCATGCTACTCGTGGTGGCGGCTGGCGCATGGTGGTGGGAATGGGCGCTGACGGCCACATGGATCGACATGGTGCGCATCAAAGCCTCCGCCAGCGAGACACACCCCGTCAACCAGTCGTTGTGGGCTGGGGTGACGCGCATCTTCCAAACGACCATCATCCAAACGGGGGGTATCGCCCCGACCACGGTCGCCCCGTTGTGGTCGCAACCCATGCTCGCATACTGGGTACCGGGCATCCTGGTCGGTGGTGTGGTGTTGGGGACGCTGTGGTGGTGTTGGCGCCATCCTGCGGATGCCCTCACCGACCTCGTATGTGCCATTCCCGTGATGCTGTGGTGTGCGCCGGTGAGTTGGGAGTCCTATAGCGCGCATTTGGTGATTCCCATGGCGTGGTTGTGGCAGCGTGCGCGCACGCCTGCGCAACTTTGGCGCTTGACGTTGGTCATCGCACTGCTACTGCTACAACGCCTGTGGCGGGTGATGGTAGGCGTATGGCCCACGCCACTCGTGTTGCTGATGGGGGTGCTCGCCACGGGCGTCGTCTGGTGGAGCGTGCTGACGGAGCGGAGTGCTCGTGGTATGATGGAGCACACTAATACGTACACGACTCACGAGGAATGACATGTCCAACATTGATATGCGTCAGGCCTTCGATTTTTCGCAACGCCGTGTCCTCATGAGCGGCGGCAGTGGCGTGCTCGGGCGGAGCATGGTACGCGCCCTGGTGGCACACGGTGCGCATGTCGTATTGTTGACGCGCAACCCCGACCAGGCACAGGCGCACTTTGCTGATATGTCTGCCCCCCAACAATCCCAAATCGCCTATGTTGCCGCTGATTTGGCTCATGCGGATCATATTGCCATGGCTGTTGCCCAGGCACTCGCACTCGGCCCCATTGATACCCTCATCAACGGTGCTGGTGGCAATCGTCCACAGGCCACCACGGGGGCACAGTCGTTTTTTGCGCTTCCTGCTGTGGCCATGCACGAAGTCGTGGATGTCAACCTGTTTAGCGCCATCCAACTCTCACAGCACGTGTTGCCGCACTTCGTGGCGCAAGGGCACGGTGTAGTGCTCAACGTGTCGTCGGTGAGTACGGCGCGCCCCCTGACCCGAGTGGTCACCTATTCTGCCGCCAAAGCCGGGCTCGACACGTTTACGCGCTGGTTGGCCACGCACATGGCGCTAGAATATTCGCCTAATATTCGTGTGAATGCCATTGCACCTGGCTTCTTTTTTACCGAGCAGAATCGCTTTTTGCTCCGTGAAGCGGATGGGCAGACGCTCACCCCACGCGGGCAGCAGATTTTGGCACATACCCCCATGCAACGCTTCGGTCATCCCGACGATTTGGTCGGTGCAGTGCTGTGGCTGTTGTCTCCGGCATCAGCGTTTGTGACAGGGCAGGTAATTACCGTGGATGGTGGTTTTTCAGCATTTAGTGGCGTCTAATAGTGGCGTCTAAACGTAGACAACAGGAGGATTCCCATGCATGCGGTGCTCGATGACGCACAACTCACGTCTCAGATTCAGACTGGTCTCGCCCAACGTGATTTTCGCGGTCAGCGTGTGTTGGTACTCATTCCCGATGCCACGCGCACAATGCCCATGCCGCGCTACTTCACCATTGTGCGGGCCGCATTGCGCCAGGCAGGCGCCCATCTGCAGACGTGGATGGTGGCACTGGGCACGCACCCCGCCATGGATGCCGGGGCCCTCAATCAGTTGCTCGGCTGTGACGTGGCCCAGGTGTGCGCCAGCGAACCCGACATCCAGGTGGTCAACCATGCCTGGCAAGATCCACAAACGCTGGTACAAATTGGTACCATTGAATCTACCACGATGGCACAGCTCAGTGGTGGATTGTCCACGGATGCGGTGCCGGTGCGCATCAATCGTGCCGTGCTCACCCACGACCACATTGTCATCTGTGGCCCCGTCTTCCCGCACGAAGTGGTGGGGTTCTCGGGGGGCAACAAGTACCTCTTCCCCGGCATTTCTGGTCCCGATGTCATCAATGCGACGCACTGGTTGGGGGCATTGCTCACGTCCTATGCCATCATCGGCACCGCCAACACGGCGGTACGTGCGGTAATTGACCAAGCGGCCGCACTGATTCCCACACAGCGCTTTGCCATTTGTAGTGTGGTCACCCCTGCAGGAGTACACGGCGTCTTCATGGACACCCCCGAACGTGCCTGGGCTGCAGCTGCCGCCTTGTCGTCGCAGATTCACATCCGCTGGCTCGACAAACCAGTACAGCGCGTAATTGCGGTGCTCCCCACCATGTACGATGAACTGTGGGTCGGCTCCAAGGGCATGTACAAAAGTGAACCCGTGGTTGCCGATGGAGGCGAAGTGGTCATTTATGCGCCACACTTGCGTGAAGTGAGTCTGGTACACGGCAAATACATCCGCGAAATCGGCTACCACGTGCGTGACTACTTCCTCGGCCAATGGGACAAATTTGCGCACATTCCCAAAGGGGTAATCGCACATTCGACCCATCTACGGGGTGTGGGCACGTGGAGCAATGGCGTCGAACGCCCACGAATCACCGTCACGTTGGCTACCGGATTAGCAGCAGACGAATGTCGTGCCATCAACCTCAACTACGCCGATTATCGTACCATTGACCCCAAAGCGTTGGCCGCACAGGCCGATCCCGAGTGCCTTGTCATCCCGTATGCGGGTGAGTTTTTGTATAGGTTACGTTAAGGGAAACATGCCATGGCCGAGGATGCCGTCTACGAGTGGCGCGCCGTGGGCGTACACTGTCGGGTGGTGAGTAGTGCGCCACTCGTGCACGATGCGTTGGTGCAACAGGTCGAAACATGGGAACAGACGCTCAGTCGCTTTCGTCCTGATAGTGAGCTCAATCAGCTCAACCGTCAGCGGCGTATGCGGGTATCGCCGACGCTCCACGCCGTGTTGCTCGCCGCCCGTGAAGTCGCACAGTGGAGCAACGGGCTCGTGGTGCCCAGTCTCGGCCAGCATATCAGTGCCAGTGGCTACGATCGTACCTTTGCGACGGTGCCCGCGCATCAACCCGGCATCAACGACCCGTTGGTGGTGCCTGATTGGCGGGCAATTGGGGTCAATGGGCGTGAAGTGACGCTCCCAGCGCATCTGATGCTCGACCTCGCTGGTGTTGCCAAAGGGTGGATGGCAGCCCGGCTTGTTGCCATGTTTGCTCCGCCACACGGGCGCATGTTGGCTCAAATCGGTGGCGATATTGCAGTGACTGCCCCCGATGCGCATGCGGCGTGGTGTGTGGCGGTGGATCATCCCTTTCAGGCGGTACCTGCCGGGTACATTGCACTGTTCGAAGGCAGTGTGGCTACGTCGAGTGTGTACGAGCGTCGCTGGATGCGTGCAGGTGTACCTGTGCATCACATCATTGATCCACGCACGGGATTACCTGCGGCCAGTGATGTGGCAACAGCCAGTGTCATCGCACTCGATGCACCGTATGCGGAGGCTGCTGCCAAGGTGGTCATCATGCAGGGCCGTCAGGCAGGGTTGGCGTGGTTGACGCAACACGGACTACCGGGACTTGTTATTGATGTGGATGGTGTGACGCATACCAATGCGGCATGGCACCCCTTTGTATGGCCAGAAAGCACACAAAATTATGACTGAACCAACTCCACTGCCCCCACGTACACGGCGTGACGAAGACCCCATCGCAGTGCTTGAGTCAATTAATGCGCAATATGCGTGGCGGAATATGTTCGGTACTCTCGGGCTTGGGCTCGTTGTCGGGGTCGCTGTTGCATGGTGGCTGATCCCCACTTATTTAACGAGCATGATTCAGAGCATGACGGGTGATCAACCCAAAGTGTTTTGGTATGTGTCACGATCGGCAGGGGTCATCGCCTATCTATTGTTGTGGTTGAGCATGGTATGGGGCTTGTTGCTGACCACTACCATCGCCAAGCGCATCAACAAAGTTGCACCAATAGTTGATCTCCATCGCCATTTCTCTATTCTGACCGTCGTATTCACCCTCGCCCATGTAGTGGTACTAGTCGGGGATCGCTACGCCAATTTTTCGTTGGCAGTGCTGTTTGTGCCGTTTATCGGTGATGGTCCTGCGTATCGTCCCTATGCCATGGCGCTTGGGCAAATCGCAACCTACCTGCTTGTGGGAGTCACGCTGAGTTTTTGGGTCCGCACCTGGATTAGTCAGACGGTGTGGCGTATCGTGCACTACTTGAGTTTCGTGTCGTTTGTTGGTGTTGCCATTCATGCCCTGTTGCACGTGACGCATCTTGATGCGTTGTTCTGGATGTATGCCACGACCACTGTGTCAACCCTTTTCCTGAGCGTGTTTCGCCTGTTAACAAGTGCAACACGTGCACCTGCTCCTGCCACCCCTGACATGCGCATCGAATAGAAGCGGTATGCCTTGACGCTCTCGTTGTCGGCAGTGGTGTAAGTTCCCATGTCATGGGAACTTTTTGGTGTTGGTGTGCGTCAACCCACCATGAAGACCTGCATCACACTACACGAGGAAAGGTATGCGTTTCAACCTATTACTTGCAGCCGGTATTACCGTATTTGTGACTGTGCTTGTGGCGGCCATCGTCCAACACATGGTGGCACGCCCCTCGTTGGTGAGTGACACCCCCCCCCTGCCAACAGCGACACTGTTTGTGCCCACCGTTGCGCCACAGGCTACCCCGCGTCCCGTGGTTGATGCCGAGGCGGTGCAACAGCGCGAGGCCACCTTCCAAGCACGTCTGGCTGCCGCCAATGACGCCATTGCCGCCTCTGCCGCCGAATTAGCAGCCGCCAAGCAAGCTCAAGCAGAATTGACCAGTAAATACAATGCGTTGGCACAGCAGCAACAACGCCAGGCACCCCTGCAGGTGATGGTCACTGCCACACCGGCTGTGGTCGCACAGACGCAAGCCACCACCGATGCCCCCGTCTATGCCAGTATGGATGCCGTGTTGGCCACGCTCCAATCACAGAATCCAGCCGCAGTGCTCCTGCAACAACCAGAAATGGTCATGTACGAGAATAACGTTGCCTACGAATTCGTCTTCGATATGGGTACCGTGTATGTGACTGCCAGTGATGGCGCACTCCTCTACGACGGAATTGCCATGAATGCCCGTGCAGTGGCCGATGCAGGCCGCAATCGCGACCGCAATCCTCCACCAGGCCGTCGGGGTGATGGTGATCATCATCGCCACAATGATGACGATGATGATGAAGACGAACACGCAGAAACGCATGAAACCGAAGACGAGCATGAGGATGAGGGTGGCGACGATGACTAATGCGACGACTCCCGCCACATCGGCCAAGACCGACGCAAAAACGGCACTAGCCAGCCCTCAGATTGACCGCAAATACGTGCAAAAAGTCAAAACCGCCCATGAACACCGTGAACGGGCCTTGGCACGGGCGGTGATGACGGCCCTGGCCACCTGTGGCACCCTGGTCGGCTGGATGCTCTTTGCACAACCAACCGTCCATGCCGACACGCAGGCCGATGTGCCACCCAGCATGCCTACGGACGAATCAGTGACCACGCCCCCTACGGCGATCATCCTCGATGTGGCCGCCGCCCCGATTCCCACCGTGGTGCCATTACCCACGTTTGCACCGCTGCCCACGTTGATGGCAGTAGACGATACGTGGACGGCTCCAGCGGTGGTCGTGGTGGCTGCACCGAGTGCCCCCGACCAAACCAATCCCCAACCCCCCGTGCTCGCTACGGATGCAATGCCGGCGCTCCGTGTGGTGGCGATGCCTACGGCCATCCCGGCACGTCCAGGCCGCCCCGATCCAGCTGCCCCCAATCCTGGTGGTAATACCGGGGGATCCAAATAGGCGTAGCGACACACGGTTCATGTGTCTCTATGTAGGTGTGGGTATGCGCACAAACAGATACAACAGCACCACACAGCCTGCCCCAACCAAGAGCGCCAGCGGTGCCCCACTCGCACTGATGGCCGCGAGCGTGTCACCGCGTCCAAGCCATGTGGTCATGTTGGTCACCAACAACCCGCCAAACGAGGGGACGCCGATTAAGGTCACGGCGTGCAGACTCATCACTCGTCCACGCAAGTGACTGGGTACTTCGAGCTGGAGCATGGTGGCAATCATGGTGGTGGCAGCGGTACCGATGACCCCTACCAGTACCAGCATGATGGCACCGAGCCACCACCACGGACTGAGGGCAAAACCGGCCAATACCAGGCTAAAAAGGATTCCTGCAATCCGCAAGTTGCGTCCGTTGGGGGTGATGTGTGGCAACGAGGCGAGCCCCAATGCGCCAATCATCGCACCCGCTCCGGCGGCTGATAGCAAGATGCCGTATCCTTGGGCACTGATACGCCAAATGTCATCAGCGTATATAGGGAGCACTTGCTGATATGACCGTCCAAAGATAGACATAATAGTTGATGTAAACAACAGCACACCGGTTAGTGGGTGGGCGAGTGCATAGCGCACGCCGCCGAGCATGGCATCGGCAAGTGTGGTCGTGTGAGGGGTGTGTGCCGTGTCCACGGGCATCTGACTGACTGCATAGATGACCGCCAAAAAGCTCAACGCATTCCCCAGAAACAGCCATCCGGCACCGAGCACGCCCAACAAAAATCCCGCCAGCGCCGGCCCAATCAGTGCCGCCCCGTTGTAGGTGGCCGAGTTGAGGGCGAGGGCATTCATCAAATCGGTGCGGGGCACCAACGTCGGAATGAGGGCTTGGCGTGTCGGGTTATCCACGGCAAGGAGTGTGGCATTGAGAAAGGTAGCGATCAGAATCAGCCACGGCGAGTTCAGGTCGGCAAACGTGAGGAGTGCTTGTACTAGGGCAAGCAGGAGCATGCTCCACTGGGTTATCTGGAGGATGCGTGCCCGTGGAAAGCGATCGGCCAAGTACCCACCCACGGGGGGCAACATAATCATGGGGATGGCAAATGCCAACCCCATCCAGCCCAGATAGCGTGGATCGTTGTTGGTCATCTTGTAGATGAGCCAACTCTGGGCCACGTTTTGCATCCACGTGCCCATGTTCGACACCAGTAAGCCGCTCCACAACAAGCGATATGGCCGATGCTGGAGCGACGGGTATTGCCGTATTACCATGGATGTTCCTTTGCCAGTTATTGACGCTAATCGAAGCGGAGCATCCCCTTGATGACACCACTTGCCGGGTCACGCCAGCTGGTCATGCACTGTGCGAGTCCCGCAGGGTCGGTGTGATGGGTGGCCCACGCAGACACGTCAATGTGGGGCAGTGCGGCAATCACCGCATCAAAGTCTTGGGCGGTTGCATTGCGACTCGCTTTGACAGTGATTTCGCGCCGATGCAAGTCGGGGTCACTGAATGTTAGGGTGCCTTGGATGAGCCCAAGGAGCACGAGAGTACCACCATGCCCAGGCAACAAAAACGATGCCTCCATGGCTCCTTTGTGCCCTGTGGCATCAATCACGATATCGGGTGCCTGCCCGCCACACAACTCGTGCACAACCGCACTCGGGGTATCACCGGGTGCCGCACTGGCAGCGACGAGCTGTTGGGTATGTGCAAATGCCCGCCGGATGGGGCTCGGATCAAGTGCGCTGACGCGCAGCCCACGTTCGCGTGCTGCCAATGCCGCCCCGAGTCCGATTGGTCCGAGTCCCACGATGACGATGTGGTCATCGGGGCGGGCTGCGGCACGGCGTACCGCATGGAATCCAATGGAAAGCATTTCGACGAGTGCCAACCCCTCCACACTTGCGCCGTGTGCGTGGTGTAAATGATCGGCCGGGACATTGAAGTATTCCCGCATGCCACCGTCAATATGTACACCGAGCACCGTGAGACTGCTACAGCAATTGGTGAGCCCACGTTGGCATGCGCGGCAACGACCACACTCGAGGTAGGGGCGCACCGCTACCGTATCTCCCACTGCAACGTTGGTCACGTCATCACCAACAGCCACGACTTCGACGGCCAATTCGTGCCCGAGAATACGCGGATAACTGAAAAACGGCTGATTTCCTGTAAATGCGTGTAAATCGGTACCACAAATACCGACACGCCGCACGCGGACCTGGGCTTCGCCACGATGCGGAGGCGCCGGGTGTGGCACATCACATATTCGTAGATCGCCAATTGCCTGCAAAACAAGTTGTTGCATAATGGGGATGCTCGCTTGTGCTGGTTGGTGTGAATCTGTACCGATTATCACACAAATCTAGCGTAGCGCAAATTGATGAGCAAAAAACTCTGACATGTGGGGTGAACCACACGAGCGTCGCTCGATGAAGACGGTGGGGAGCTTGATATTCGAGATGGGGAGATGTGGTTCCTGAATGCGCAATATGAGCTGTTCGACTGCAAATGCTCCCATTAGCATGGTGGGTTGTTCGATGACGGTGAAATACGGGAAAATCGTGTTTGTATGTTCGAAATCATCGAAGGTGACGAGTGCGATGTCATGGGGAATGCGCAAACGCAACTCGGTACAGGCATGAACAACACTCGTTGCTACCATCGAATTCACGGTCACAATTGCATCGGGACGATGCGTTTGTTGCAAAATTTTCAGCGCTAGCTTGTATTCGTGTGAGACATCGTGTGTGGTGTATTCGTGTACGATTGTTGAATCAAAGTGAATACCGGCCGTGTCGAGTGCCAACCGATAGCCGTGAAGCCGATCGCGTGCGGTCGAGATGTGCATGTCGCCACTCATAAAGGCGATCCGTTTGTACCCGAGTGTGATGAGGTGTTGTGTGAGCTGAAACATGCCTTGGATGTTGTCACTCTGTACCACGTCGAGTGCCACACCCGGCACCTCGCGATCAACGAGAATTAATGGACAGCCGTGATGCATGAATTCACTGAGTACGCCAGCAGAACGATCACTGTATGCGACCATGATAACACCATCAACGTCGCGTTGGTGGAGTTCTGCCAACAACCGCTTCTCGTGGTCTTGCTTGCCGTGACTGTTGCAAATAAAGACGCCAAAGCCGTGCCGACTCGCCGCTAATTCTACGCCGAGACTAATGCGTGTGAAAAACGGTTCGCTCAGATTTGGTACGATGAATCCAAGGGTTTTACTCGTACGTGGTGTGTGTGGGCGCCGAGGCGGTTTGGCAACGTAGTCGAGTTGCACAATGGCGCGTAGAATTCGTTCCCGTGTTTCGGGATGAACTGTCGCTGTCCCATTAATCACACGTGACACCGTCATCGCTGACACCTGTGCGTGGTGTGCAACATCACGAATCGTCGCCCCTGACGCTTTCTTGTGTGACGACATACTAAATTACTCTAGACGAGGAAAATGGAAGGCAAGATGATGGAGTACTCTCGAATATAATACAGTAAAGTGTGATTGTTCACAATATCGAGATGTATGTGCATTCTCACGAAATTCTCATAAATAGTCATATGGGGCGCTATTTTGTCAGCATGCCTATTCCCCCTGTTGATATTCATCGTGTGCTCATAGTGTTTTCACGTCAAGTTTAGGTTGTACTGGCATAGTACATGATGTAAAAGGGCGCCATCGTGGTAGATTTGGCGTTTAATGGAGAAAAACATGGCACGTGGAAGTAGTTTTTTACTCATCGTAGTGTTGATTTTGACACTCATTGGTGGTGCGGTCCTCGGCGCAGTTGCCGGTGCTGGGGTATCGTTATATGTGATGCGGCAGAGTCCGCGCGTGGTCACTGCAGTGGTAGATAGTGCACCCACAAACAAACCGGAGCAGGTCCAAGAAGTGTCTCCCACTGAAGTTCCCGTGTTACCAACACCACTGCCAAATACTGCGGTTGTGCCTGCAGATGGTGCAACTGCAGCAGTTGCCATCCCCGATGTGGTGGCCAAAGTTGGCCCTGCAGTGGTCACAGTAATCAACAATGACCCACGTGGTCAGGTGGGGAGTGGTTCGGGCGCAGTCATCAGTCCTGACGGATATATCATCACCAACAATCACGTGATTGATGGTGCATCAACGCTGGATGTAATTTTTTCGGATGGTACACAGCGTGAAGCATCGTTGGTTGGTGCAGATGCGCTCATGGACTTGGCCCTTCTCAAAGTTGACGGTGCTGTGCCAACCTACATCCCCATTGGTGATTCTGACGTGTTGCGCCAAGGCGAAACGGTTATCGCCATTGGTAGCCCGCTCGGCGAATACAAAAACAGTGTGACCGTGGGTGTCATCAGTGCCCTCAACCGCAATCTCGATGGTGGTATGCCCGAAGGACTCATTCAGACCGATGCGGCCATCAACAACGGCAATAGTGGCGGACCGCTCATCAACATGAATGGTGAAATCATTGGCATTAATACCATGGTAGTGCGCCAGAGTGGGAACAGCACGGTTGTTGAAGGTCTCGGTTTTGCAATTCCATCGAATGTGATGCGCCGTGTGAGTGAGCAGTTAATCGCCAAGGGCGAAGTACGCTATCCGTTCCTCGGTATCACATACGTCATGATTACTGCGGATATCGCAGAGCAGTACCAACTCGATGCCAAGCAGGGTGCCTATGTCACCAGTGTGATTGATGGTGGCCCGGTAGCGAGTGTCGGCTTGCGTGCTGGCGATGTCATCACCGCATTCGAAGGTGTGCGTCTGGGACAACAAGCATCTCTCCCCGGGGTACTCTTGCAGCATCAACCCGGCGATCAAGTCGTCCTCACGGTGCTTCGCGATGGTCAAGAGACAGAGTATACTGTGACATTAGGAGAGCGCCCCAAAAACAGTTAACACATGCCGCCATGGGCGATCTGGCGTGCAGGAGCCCATGAACATGCAACACGTAGCGCTGAGCGATGCCATACGCCCGCTGGTCCTCACACTCGATGTGGGGACCAGCGCGGTGCGTGTGCTCTGTTTTGATGCGAATGCCCGCTGTGTGACCGGTATTGAATCACGGCAGCGCATTGATGTGGAGACCACACACCACGGTGCCGCCGAAATCGTTGCCACCGCATTATTTGCCCAGTGTGTGGCGGTCATTGATGATATCATCGCGCAATTAGGAGCTGCGGTTGCCGATGTGGCAGCCGTCGGCATGGCTACTATGGCCACCACCATGGTGGGTGTTGCTGCCGATGGTACCGTGGTAGGTCCATTGCGCACCTATGCGGATACCCAGAGCGATGCCATGGCACGCCAGTTACGCCAAAAGTATGATGAATCCCACTACCATGCGCATACCGGGTGTTTGCTCCGCCCCAACTACTGGCCAGCACGGGTGTTGTGGCTACAGCAACAGCACCCCGACGAATGGCGGCAGGCGGCGATGTGGATGACATGGGGGGAATACCTGGAATGGCGTTGGCTCGGTGTGCGTCGTGTAACCACGAGTAGTGCGGCGTGGACTGGTCTGCTCAATCGCGAAACACTCGATTGGCACACGACGTGGCTCACACAGCTAGCCATGCCACGCCAGGCGCTGGCCCACGTAGTGGATGTGTCACAGCCCCACGTGGGGCTGGTTGCTTCATGGGCGGCGCGCTGGCCCGCACTCCAGGCAGTGCGCTGGTATGCGGCAGTCGGTGATGGGGCTGCCGCCAATGTGGGGAGCGGCTGTATTGATGCGCGGGCACTGGCATTGACTGTCGGCACTACCGGCGCCATGCGCATGGCCATCCCGGGGACACCACTCCCCGCCAGCGGGTTGTGGTGTTATCGCATTGATGCGCAGCTTGCGCTAGTGGGTGGTGCAACCAGTGAAGGTGGAAATATATATCAGTGGATGCGTGAGACGCTGAATTTCGCCGATGCCAGTGATGCCGCTATCGAATCCCAACTCGCCACATATGCACCAGATAGCCATGGCCTGACCATTGTGCCATTGTGGGCCGGAGAACGCAGTCCGGGTTGGGCTGGTGATGCCCGCGCCACCATTCATGGCATGCACTTGGGGAGCACACCATACGATTTGTTGCGTGCGGCATTTGAAGCCATGGCACTGCGCATTGGTCAAATTGCTACGCGGCTTCCTGCAAGTGAGCAGGTTATTGCTAGTGGTGGCGCATTGTTGCGCTCTCCTGTCTGGTTGCAAATCTGTGCTGATGTGTTGGGTCGTCCCCTCACTGCATCCACAGTTGTCGAAGGAACTGCACGTGGAGTTGCGTTATTAGCTTTACGCAGTATGGGGGTAATACGGGGACTTGATGCCCTCGCAATACCTTTGGGAACTACCTATTTCCCCGATATGCAGGCACACACCATTTATCAGCGTGCAGCTACACGCCAGCAAGAGTTGTATCGCATGGTAGTGCATTATGGTGCACATACCGACTAAAATAGTGCTAGACTACAGCTAACGACCCGCGAAATGAGGAGGAACACGACAATGCAGCTCACCGTATTCTATGATTTCTTGTGTCCTGTGTGTTGGCGGGCATCACGCTGGCTCGATCTCGTCGTCGCGCAGCGCCCCGATGTGACCATCACATGGCGCACTTTTTCCCTCGAACAGGTCAATACCCCAGCAGATTCGGCATGGCGCATCTGGGAGCAGGATGGTGATGACTACCTGCGTCACGATGGCACTACCAACTGGAGCGGTTTGCACGCTTTTTGGGCCGCCGAAGCAGTGCGCCGTCAATCGGCGCCGCTTTTTGACACCTTTCGTGCAGCACTGTTTGAAGCACGGCATACCCAAAAAATCGCCCTCAACCAGCGCGCTCCTATTGCGACGGTAGCCGCCGCCTGTGGCGTGGATATGGCACAGTTTACGCGTGATACGCATGACCCCGCAGTACGTGAAATTGTGCGCCACGATTACGAGTATGCACGGGCCCAGTACAGCTGTTTCGGCGGACCAACACTCTGTTTTGACGACCAAAACGCCGTCTACGTCAAAGTCCGTCATCATGTGCCTGCTGACGAGGCACTTTCGCTCTTTGACGACGTCACGCACACGTTTATCCGACGCTCATTTTTGACCGAACTTAAACGCCCCAACTGATAGAGTGAGTGACTATGACAATCACCATTCGTCCCATCACTGATTTGACTGGATGTGCCGATCTACAGAGCATTCATGCGACGATTTGGGGGATGACCGAAGACGAAATCATCCCAACACATGTGTTGATTACTTGGGCCACTAATAACTGTGTGTTATTGGGTGCATACGATAGTAATGGACCGCAAACAGCACATGGCATGATTGGTTTTGCCTTGGGGTGGTATGCTATTTATCATACGCCACAGCCACAGCTCAAGTACTGCAGTCACATTGTCGGTGTATTGCCCGAGTATCGCGGGCGTGATATCGGGTTACGCCTCAAACTCGCACAGCGTGACATGATTCTTCGTGATGGTCAAACCACGTTGATGAGTTGGACGTATGACCCGTTGCAAATTGTGAATGGCAGCTTTAACATTCATCGTCTTGGTGCATTGTGTCGTACCTATAAACGCGATGTGTACGGCGAAATGACGGATTCCCTGAACGCAGGTGCACCAAGTGATCGCTTTCAGGTTGATTGGTGGATGGATAATTCCCGTGTCGTTCAGCACCTCGCACAAACATACCCGGTATGGGATATTGCCACTATCCACCACCCGGTGGCAGTGCGTGATAATATGCCGTATGCAGAAACAATGCCTGTATGGGATGGTCGAGTAGTGGCTATTCCGCTCCCTGAACATCTGGCAATGCTCCGAACGCATGACAAAGCTCGTTTGGCCGCATGGCGGATGATGCAACGGAGCTACTTTGAAGCCGCATTTGCGGCTGGCTATGCAGTCGTTGATTGTATCAATATTCCAGGGCAGGGCTGGTGTTATATTTGCACACCTGCAACAACCACATAACAGGAGGATGATGATGCGAGTCCAACAAATCGAAATGCGCCGGATTAACCTACCGTATGTGTCACCGTTTGAAACCAGTGGCTGGCGCGAAGAAGGGAGCCATGCCGTGATTATGCGCATCACTGCCGACGGTGTTGACGGGTGGGGGGAATCTCCGGTGGGACCCGCACCCTGGTACAACGAAGAAACATCAACCACGGTGATACATATTGTCAAAGATATTTTGGCACCGATGTTGATGCGTAGTGATATCACGCAACCTGAAGCCGTACAAAAACTCTTTGCACCGGTACGTGCTAACCGCATGGCACAGGCTGGTCTTGAGTTTGCAGTCTGGGATTGGTTTGGGCGTACCACCAACACCAGCCTCAAACACATGCTTGGTGGCGTGCGTGATACCGTTGCAGTAGGCGTCAGTGTGGGCATCCAAAAGGATATTGATACCTTGTTGCACGTGGTCGGCGATTACGTGGCTGCTGGATATTCGCGCATCAAGCTCAAAATTAAACCAGGCTGGGATATTGAGCCAACCCGTGCAGTACGCAATGCGTGGCCTCATATTCTGCTTCAGGTGGATGCCAATAGCATCTACACGCTCGATGATGCCGAGCATCTGGCCCAGCTCGACGAGTTTGGGTTGCTCCTCATCGAACAGCCACTCGCCCATGACGATATCATCGATCATGCCAAACTTCAGCAGGCCTTGCGCACACCAATCTGCCTCGATGAAAGCATTGTGTCCCCCGAACATGCACGATGGGCCATCGAGCTCCGTGCTTGTGGTGTCATCAACATCAAACCGGCCCGTGTTGGTGGATTCGCTGCATCCAAACAAATCCACGACATGGCGCAAGCTGCCGATATTCCGGTGTGGTGTGGTGGCATGCTCGAAACTGGGATTGGTCGTGCGGCCAATGTGGCGCTTGCCAGCCTGCCTAATTTTGTGCTCCCTGGTGATATCAGTGCAAATGCACGCTACTACACGCGTGACGTGGTCACCAATCCGTTTACGCTGAATAGTGATAGCACGCTTTCGGTGCCCAATACGGTGGCAAATGGTGCCGAGATTGACATGGAGTATCTCGATGCGGTGACCACCGAGAAAGTCATCATCCGCGCATGAGTGCCCGTGTCTTGATTGTCAACGGACTCCCCGGTGTGGGTAAAACAACCCAAGCACAGGCACTTGCACTGCGCTTGGGTTGGCCACTCATGACCAAAGACATGTGCAAAGAATCACTCTTTGATACGCTCGGCTGGAGTGACCGGGCTTGGTCGCACAAACTCAGTGTGGCAAGTATGGCGTTGTTGTTTGTTTGGCTTGAAGCACAGCTCAAAGCAGGGTGTGATTGTGTGGTTGAGGCCAACTTTGAATCAGCACGTGATACGCCACTATTGACTGCATTGGCGTCAACATACGCAGTGCGATGGGTACAGGTACACGTGATTTGCGATGGCGATACACTGTGGCAACGCCATTTAGTACGCGGTGCAAGTGGGACACGACATCCCGGTCATCTCGAGCAGGCTGTTGCCAGCGAAATGCGCCAACGGTTGCGTGCAGGTCGTAGTGATGCGCTCGCTCTTGCTGCCCCATGTATCGCACTTGATACAACGGATTTTCGTGTGATTGATGTAGATACCCTGTATCGTGATATCCAATCTGCGTTTGCTGCTACATAATCTTACGTGTCAAGGTGGTAAAGTTAATTTTAACTAGTTGATAGTAGTTTACTCAGTACATAGCTGTTTGTATGCCATTAGGATATGCTTCTGGGTAGTATTATGCATGATAAACATGGTATTCATAGAAAAAACCATATACCAATGTATGAATATTTGTTATAATCGCAGTATACATATTATACAACGTAATATCATACGACGTAATAACATCGCAATACTACGCAACGAGGTAATATTGACAGTTACCGTAGATACGGACTGTGAGAATGCAAAGAAAGGAGTATGCCATGTCAGATAAGCCGACAACACAGTTTAGTGTTACCGGATTTTGGCTGGCGGGGCTTGGCATGATTGCCGGGCTTGCGATGGTATCACTACTATTGTCGTGGATACCAGGTGCCGTATTATTGGGGTTGCCTGTGCTGGTACGCGTGGGGCTCGCGTTGCTTCTTACCGTAGTACCTGCGCTCTTGTGGGTCATCATCTTTATGCGCCAAGACCGCTTGGAGCCAGAGCCACGCGAGTATGTGGTCGGGCTATTTGTGCTTGGTGTATTGGTGGGTGCTGGTTTGTATCGCCCACTCGTTGATTTGTTGTTACTGGCAAACTGGGGACAGGGTAATATTACTATTCTGACCGGGTTCATTGAAGGAATCATCCTGAGTATTCTCATCTATGTCGGTGTCCGTTTTACGATTATGCCGACAACTGAATTCGATGAGCGTGTCGATGGAATGATCTATGCTATTGCGTTTGCACTCGGCATTGCGACAGCTGAAGGCATGACACTCGTGATGAGTCGTGCTGTGCGGTCATATGCAGCCATCGTGCAAATTGTATCTATTGATGCTATGTTGGCAGTGGCAATTGGTATTGTCATGGGGTATGTGCTTGGCATGATTCGACCAGGGCGTGCCAATGGGTGGATGATTTTGGTTGGTGTGTTGGGTGGTGGGCTCGTGTGGGCAGGCCACGGCATTGTACGTGATACCGTTACGGTTGGGCTAAATAGTCATCCCATGTTGTCTGCTATTCCTAGTTTGGTCGTAATGTTGGCCGTGTTTGGCTTGTTTAGCTGGCTTTTGACCCGTGCATATGCCAATGCCGACACACAAAACGATATGCAACGCCCAGTAGGTCGTGCGGACATCCCTGTTGCAATTGTGGCGATTGTCATCATTGTGGTGGCACTTGCGTTTCGTGGTCAAATGGTCTACGCCGGGAAAGTGGTTGTGCATGGGCCGTTTGCTGTCACGATGCCCAGTGGTATGCTCCCCGTGACGCCTGGTGCCGCCTACCCGCAACAAACACTCAATGGTATTCAGTACGATTTACAGACCCAACCGAGCAGTGGTGATTTGAATGCGGATAGTGCTCGTGTTCGTTTGGTGCGTGGTGCGGGATGCCAGGATGTGGGAAGTGCCGGTGAAACCACTACGACTATTCATACTGTTGTGGCACAAATCCAAGAGTTCGTCTGTTTGCCTGCCGACTATGGACAGGATGCGACCCACTGGTACCAACTTGTGGCAATCAAAGATGGGACGCTTTACAGCATTTCTGTATCTGGCGCCGAAAAGTCAGCATCAACTGTTGATACATATTGGCACGAGATGATGGCACGACTAACTGCCAAATAAGAGCAGTGTTCCTGAGAGGAGGAGACTAGTATGAAAATAACACGTGCCTTACTCGTGCTTGCCACACTGATGCTACTTATCAGCTGTTCGGTGCCACAAGTGACCGTGAATACTGGCGATGCAACTAAGACGCCTGCCCTTGATGCAGGTGGTGCCACAGACAATATGGATACCCCTGGTGACGGTGATATTAAGCCAAGTAACGAGAATTCCAATGAATCGGACTTGGTGAAGCCAACTGCGCAGACGGTCGAGCAAAAAAATACGTCAACTCTTGAATCAGTGATTGCTGCAACGGTGCAGTTGGGTGTACTCGATGCGCAATGGAACCAGGTGGGTACATGCACGGGGTCGATTATTGATCCACGTGGCCTGATTATCACCAACTTCCACTGTATTGGTGATAATGAAACTGGTGAGTATTACAATGCGGACGGTGTTGACTATGTCTATATGACACTCGACCCGCGTGATCCACCCAAGTTGCAATTCATTGCACAAACGGTTGATGCAGATGCCGGCAAAGATATTGCAGTCTTGCGTATTATCGCAACCACCAATGGTGAACCTCCCGCAGATTGTTTGAATCTCCCATCAATTACCCTCAACATGGATGCCGAGGTCAAGATTGGTACCAAGGTTACTTCTGTGGGCTACCCTGGTGTTGGTGGTGATACATTGACTATTGCCAACGGTCAAGTGGTTGGTTTCGACGAATATTCGATGAGTGGTCAGGGACGGACCTATGAAGCCATCAAGTATGATGCTTCAGACTCGGCGGGTATTTCTGGTGGTCCTATCATCAACGAAGATTTTGAGCAAATTGCGATTGCACATGCAGGGCGCACGGATAACGAAAAAGGTGGTGAGCTGAGTTTGGCTCGCCCTATTGCACTTGCAGATGACTTGATCAATTCCTCCAAGTTGGTGCGTATTCCAGGTTGTAATGGCGCAGATGCTGCACAGCTGTTTGGTCCGGCTGCTGTTACCGCAGAGGATAACAGTGGTGGAACCACACAAGACACCGAAGAAACTACATACGATATTTCAGGTGTTATCCTCGACTCGGTGTCGAGTGAGCCGATTGCGAACTGTTACATCATTATTCTCAAGCCCGAATATGACTGGGCAGATGTCAACTATGATGCCATCGACGACTACATCTGGACGTTTGCCAAGACTGACAGTAATGGTGTCTACACACTGAGTGTGACAGATGCTATGGCCAATGATTTGGTGTCGTATGGGATGTTTGCTGAGGGGTATGATACGTGGACAGGTGACGAAGTCAATTTGCTTGAAATCTATGATACAGATAAAGACGAGTGGGTTGATTTGTATCTTGATGCGTCTGCTGATGGTTCAGGTCAATAAAACGAACCAGGACAACGACCGTCGTACTATAACAGTACGACGGTCGTTGTTTGTGTTACCACGCGAATTAGGCAATACCCCCACGGACCACAGGATTTTGCAGTGTACCAATACGGTCAATACTGATACTGACATTATCACCACTTTCAAGTGTGAAATCATCACCTGGTACGATTCCTGTGCCGGTTAGCAACATGACCCCATCGGCAAACACATTGTCCCGTCCCAAATATGCAACGAGCTCGTCGTAGCGCCGTACAATTTTACTCGTATTGACACTGCCACTAAACATGGTACGACCGGCACGTTGAATGGTGACTGAAATTGTAAGATTTTTGGCATCGGGTATGTGTTCGCTCAAGGCAATCATTGGCCCCACCGCACAACAACGGCCATACATCTTGGCTTGTGGCAAATAGAGTGGATTTTCACCCTCAATGTCACGTGAGCTCATGTCATTGCCAATGGTATAGCCAACAATCTCCATAGCAGGATTGATGACAAGCGCTAGCTCGGGTTCGGGGACGTTCCAGCTGGCATCTTCACGAATGGCAACTGCTTCACCGGGACCCACTACACGGCTGGGTGTCGCCTTGAAAAAGATCTCCGGGCGTGGTGCGGTGTAGACGCGGTCGTAGATGCCACTCTTGGCTGATTCTTCTTCGCGGGCAACACGACTGCGCTCATAGGTGACCCCTGCAGCCCAGATTTCTTGGTCGTCGCTGGGGCGTAGCAATGTGACACTTGCCAGTGATGCCGTGGCCGGCACTCCCACGAGGGCCTGTTTCAAGGCACTTCCTGCATCGCTCCGACCGATTGTCCAGCGCAGAAACGCCGTAATGCTGGGAAAGCGAGCAGTGATATCGTAGACATGCTCACCGATGACGAATCCAATTCGGACATTGTTGGTACCATCACTGAAACGACAAATATACATGGCTATCCTCTTCCTCTCACTACTGCACGGTAGGAATACGGCGAATACTGGGATCGGTAAAAATATCGTGCTCGTCGGTGCTCCGCGTAGAAAACTCCGATACGATGCAGCCGTGTGGCCCGGCTTGGAACCAGTGTTTGATGTTGGGTGTGAGCGTGTACTGCTCACCAGGCCGGAGCACGATTTCGTGCCACACGGTGAAATACGCGGCCCGCTCTGGCGGGGGGGTGCCCCGGGGGTGTGGCGTGCGGGGTCCTTCCACGTACAAGTAGACTTCCCCTTGCCGACAACGAAACGTTTCTTCTTTGCCGGGGTCAGTCCCCACTGGAGGGTGACGATGCTCGGGAAAGAGCTGATGGGCGAAGAGAACCAGCTCTTTGGCACAACAGCGCTCCGTATTGATGTAGGTGATGAGTTGGAGCCCGAGGGTCTCGATTTCACCAAGTCCACAATCGGCGATTTCAATCTGCGGTACTTCTTGGGCGGTCAACACAATACCTGCGCTTGCGAGTTGTGCGGCGGTGCGTTGGCGCAGTTCTGCTACTTTTTGTGGTGTGAGTGGCGGCATGTATGTGATGCTCCTGATACATCAAAAGCGTAACGCGAATAACGAAATATCATGGGCAGTTTGGCCTGTTATCGTCAGATCAGCCAAAATTTCTCCAATCACCGGTGTAAATTTGAATCCATGGCCAGAACACGGTGAAGCTACCACGACTTGGGAGTGTTCGGGATGCACGGCAATCACGAAATGTTCATCGGGGGTGAGTGTGTACATGCAGGTATCGTACTGCACCATGGGGCCACATAAGGCGGGAATACGTCCATGCAACAGGGCTTGGAGTGATTGGATGTCGGCATCGCGCAAGGAACGGTCTATGCTCGTCGGTGTACAGGCATCCCCCACCGTGTGAATGGCCACTTTGATACCACGTACGCCGGGTTGTGCGGGGAATCCGTAAAACGAGACACCGGCGCCGCAATCCCAAATGTAGATAGGGAAGTGTGGCTCTTGGAAGGGGGCATAGCCACCAATCGGCTCAAACCACAACAAGACGCGGCGTTCGACACGCAACGGCAAGCCCATCGCTGCGAGGAGCTGCGGCGCCCACGCCCCCGGCGTAATTACCAGATGATCCGCACTGTACTGCGCAAGATTGGTGGTGACACGTACTCCACCCGTTGGCAGTGCCTGCCACTGTTGTACCGTTTCGCCAAAGCGCAACACGGCACCATGCGCGTCTGCCAGACGTAAATGCGTGCGGATTGCGGCTTCGGGTACCACGTATCCCGCGTTGCGTTCTGCTACGGCTACGATATCATCGGTGGGGGTCAAGGCCGGGTAGCGACGACGCAGAGTCGCCGCATCGAGGATTTCGTGGGGGAGCTGATGCTCGCGCACGCTGGCAAGGGTCCCTTTGATGACATCACTGTCGGGATGTCCTATCATGATGCCACCCGTGAGGTGGAGCAGGTCTTCGTGGCTTTCCGCAGCGAGTGCATCCCACAACGTGAATGCACGCTTAAGCAACGGCACATACGACGGGTGTTCCATGTAGGCCTGCCGAATAATCCGTGAATGTCCGTGGCTCGAGCCATTGGCATGGGCGGGGGTGTACTGTTCGAGACCGAGGACGCGTTGTCCACGTGCTGCGAGATGATATGCGGCCGCACTGCCCATGCCGCCGAGTCCGATGACGATGCTATCGTAGTGCATATCTGACCGTCCTCTACGTGGCAGCACGACACGTGCTGCAAACCCCAAATAACTCAAGGATGTGGGTAGCGATATGATAGCCGGTTTGGGCTTCGAGTGCGCTAATCAACGCCTCTAATCCGCATTCCGCAAATTCACTGACCCGCCCACATTGGGTGCAGATGACCCGGTGTGCGTGTGGGTGCGTACTTACAATGTAGCGGTGGCAATCTACGGTGCCATGGATGCGCTGTAAGACGCCGATATCGGTGTAGAGCTTGAGGGTGCGGAATAGACTCGCATCACCGAGTGGATGTCCACGGTCGTGCAAGGCCACTTCGATGTCTGATGCGCTGAATACGCCATCGAACGCATGAATGACCCGTAAGACGGCAATCCGTGGTGCAGTGACCTTGTATCCGGCAGCACTCATTTTGGCGAGTGCCTGTTGCATGCGACTGTCGTCAGGTGCGGGGGTGCTGGTCATGTGTGTGTCCCTTTGAGCCACGCTAACAGCGGCGGCATCGTCACGGCGTATCCACCGCGATACATGTTGTGGTCGGTGCCGGCGAGTTGGATCCACTGTGTGCAGGTAGCCTGCATCAGATGCCGACTTTCGTGGGGAATCACCGTGGCTCCATCATCAGCAACAAGACATAATGTTTGAGTGAGTTGATGTGCAACGAGTGTTGCAATGTGCCACTCTCCGCTCTGCAAAAAGAATCCATCCACCGCAGCTTGACGGCACTGTTGCAGGGCGAGGGCTTTCCAGTGAATGTCACATGGATGCCACGTTCCCAATGTGGCGTGGAGTCTGTCGCGTGTTGTTGCAGCTGGCTGGCCCACGCCTTCGCTAAATCGGGCGAGTACCTGTTGCCCCCATGTCGGATTACCGCGTACCGCAGGATCAATGAGTACCATGCGTTGTACGGCAGTCTGCTGTGCGAGGGTCAATGCAGTGGCACCCCCCCACGAATGGCCAACAACGGTGTGACATGGCACCCCGATAGCCTGGCATGTGGCATGGATATGCGCTGCCACCCGTGGGATGTCGTGACCATCGAGTAGATCACTCACCCCGTGCCCAGGCATATCAATGGCGGTGACCCGATATCCGAGGGCTGCAATGGCGGGTGCCACGCGCCACCATGCCATGGCATTGCTGGTGATACCATGCAACAACACTGCATCCCGTGATCCGTGCCCCCACTGGTAGATACCGACCTGCCGGCCATTGACCTGTACCGTGTGTTGTGACGGGGGCTGACCCGCATCACATTGTTTCATCGTATCCCTCATGACTATCAGGCAAAAGCCTGCGCCACCACCGATCGCAGTGCTTCGATGCCTGCCCAGCGTTCACCGGGGCGGTCATACACAATCGTGGTTGGACCAGCAAACTGGTGCTGGCGGGCGACTGCAAGACAGGCCTGCACCTCTGCAGGGAGCAAATTGCCCGTGGCGTCGTACGACGCCTTGACATGAATTGATGCCGCTTGGCTGGCCACCTGTGCAAAGTCGTTGACCCGTGTTGCGTTGGCAAAGTTGCCGATATCGGCACACCCGCCATACCCCAGTGCATCGTGGATGACGAGCCAGTTTGCTGGTGTGGATGCGAGTGCCTTGAAGTTTTCACTAATCACGCGCACGCCACGACTTGCACCATATTCCTGAATTTCCTTGAGGGCAGTGATAGCCCGCCGTAGCGCCACAGTATCGGTGGGGTCCGCCTCGCCAGCAATCACACGAGCATGGGTTGCCCCAATCGCCTGTGCTACATCGATCCACGCGTTGATATGGGTGATATCGGTTGCGTTGTCTACGTGCGAAATGTCATACGCATCTACGAGCACACTAAATATTTCGACACCGGCGGCCTGTGCCCGCGCCTTGAGTTGCGCCAAATAGGCGGGAGAGGTGTCAGTAATATGGAAGTGACAAATTTCCACGGTGTGGAAGCCTGCCTGTGCAATGCGTGCCGGCATGTCGAGGAGTGCAAGCGTACCTTCGTGCAGGTAGGGGTGGATACTCCATGTGGTCAGCGATAAACGTTGCATGCGCCCGCTCCTTTAGATGATTTCGAGGTAATCGCGATCGGGGAGCGCTGGGAACGGCGCCGTCGGCAGAGTTTGATACCAGTACGCTACCGATGAAATATCATCTTGTAACGGCAAATAGCGCCCATCGCTGCGCCAACCGAGTGCCTGAATGGTCACACGTAAATCTTGGCTGAAGCGGATAGGATCCATGATATGCCAGCGATACATGCCAAAGCGCGTCTGTGATTGGTACGTGCCGTCAGGGCGCAAGACTTGCGACAATCCGGCATATGGTGTGGTGAATTCGCGGTAGCCACCGTTGGCCGGGCCTAGGTCGAAGTTGTACGAGCCACAGAAATAATCTTCGGTGCCTGTCCCACAGATAGTGGGGAATTGCCCATCGCCATCCATGAAAAACTTGATTTCGCCTTCGCCCCACCACCCCGAATTGTTGACCCCCCACGCCATGTAGGTGCCCACATAGTGACCACGCCCCTGCACTCCATCCAAAATGGTATGGTCGGTGGCATACGGCAACGGATTGCTCCGGCGGTACTGTGCGTGGAAGTAGGCGCAATCGGCTGGCACATCGGTGAGCGTGTAGTTGATCTGGTAGTAGAGGGTGACCTCTTTTTCGGAAATATTGGTGACGGTCATACGGCAACGCTTACGGAACGGCATTTCCCAATAACAATTAAATGCACTGCCCGGATTGACACACACCGCCAATGAACTGACTTGGGCGAATTTCCCCCACCCACTGGCAAAAAAATCACCGAGTGGACATTCTACAGACGGTTGTGTCTGGTCGTCCCAGTAAATGCGCAAAATTTGCAGACGGAAATTTCCAGTGGGGGTCAACCAGATTTGCTGAATGGCACCCATGCCTTCGATGTTGGCAATTTCACGTGTTTCACCAGCTGCAATCCGAATAGATGGTGATACCTTCCAGCCTTGTCCCATGCCACGAGCATGGATGGCGCCCGTCCCCTCGGTGGCCATGCCACCACGCCCCTTGGCACCATCGAAGTTTTCAGGGCTCAATGAGCGTGACTGTGCATCAGAAAGACGAGACAACGTCCCCATGTGCATTCCCAACCCGTTAAACGTGGCCATATTGTTCCTCCTTGAACATGCGTGAAGCGTGCGATGCTGCTATCTTACCACGTTTGCTTGTCTGCTTGGTGAGAGCTCCCGCACCACCCCGCTGTATGGTGAGGGCAGACAAGCAGTATTGACAGCATGCCAGCTTTCCTCTATACTAGTCTATACACCCCCCTCCCCCCCCGGGGGTGGGATAGACACTGATAGCGAGGTAAGGAGAACAATGGCTAGCCACAAAGATGATGTGCAACAGCGGCTCCGCACCATCGAGGGGCATATACGTGGTATCCAGCGCATGGTAGACCAAGATACCTACTGCATTGATGTGTTAAAGCAGGTGGATGCAGTCCAAAAGGCACTCGACCAAGTCGGGCGCATGGTGCTCGACCAACACCTGCACGGGTGTGTGACCACTGCGATTCGGGGTGCGGATACCAGTGAGCGTGAGCGTGTGATTGGCGAATTAATGCAAGTCTTCAGTGAACGGAGGAAATAAGATGGATCGTATCGAATTGCCGGTGAGTGGTGTGACATGTGGTGGATGTGCGAGTCGGGTCAGCAAAGCACTCTTGGCAGTGCCTGGGGTACACGGTGCCCTTGTCAACGACGAGCGCACCATGGTGGTCATCGAAGGCACCACCCTCGATCGGAGCACGCTCGTGGGGGCGATAACGGATGCTGGCTACCAAGTGCCTGCGCCCACTTTCATTGCTCTGGGTGCCAGCGACGCAGCCACTGACAGTTGTTGTGGTGGCGACAGCAAGTGTTGCTAGTCACGGACATGGTGTAGGCACGAGTGGCATAGGCCATTCGTGCCTATTTTTCCCCCAAGGAACAAGCATATATGACAACTTCAGAGCAATCTTTCGAATTTGCAGTGACGGGGATGACGTGTGCAAGCTGTTCGGCGCGTGTCGAAAAAGCCTTGCGCAAAGTCGAGGGTGTGACTGCAGCGTCGGTTAATCTCGCCGATGAACATGCCGTGGTACAGGCGCCAGCCCCCGTGTTGGTGGCCGCAGTTGCTGCCGTGGAAAAGGCTGGCTACGGTGTCATCCGTGACCAGCATGAATTTGCGGTGACGGGGATGACGTGTGCGAGCTGTTCGGCGCGTGTTGAAAAAGCCTTGCGTAAACTACCAGGCGTATTGCGTGCCGATGTGAATCTGGCCGATGAACATGCGACTGTTGACTATGTACCCACCATGGTGAGTGTGCCCCAGCTCGTGACTGCCATTGAAAAGGCCGGCTACGGTGTGATTGCACCAGCCACACAACAGGATGCCGCCGACCACGAAGCCGACGCACGGGCTGCCGAATTGGCACTTCGTTGGCGCCGCTTGCTGGTATCGCTCATCTTCGCAGTGCCCTTGTTTGTACTGTCAATGTCCAAGGATTTTGGTGTGATTGCACCGTGGATGATCGTGGTTCCCGCAGACGTATCTGCGGAGCACTTGCATCACATGCCAGCGCGTGATGACGCATTAAACTGGCTTTTTTTGCTTCTCGCTATTCCCGTGCAAACCTATGCTGCCCTTGATTTCTACCGGCATGCATGGAGTGCGTTGCGCGCCCGCACCGCCAACATGGACACGCTGATTGTCATCGGGTCGGGTGCCGCCTTTCTGTATAGTGTGGCCATTCTGCTGAGTGGCATGGCCGGGCACGTCTACTTTGAAACCGCGGCCACCATCATCGCCTTGATTCTGGTGGGCAAATATCTCGAAACGCGTGCACGTGCCCAGGCTAGTAACGCGGTGCGTACGCTGATCGGACTGCAACCCAAAACGTCACGCGTGTTGCGTGCCGGCCAAGAGGTGGATATTACCACCGCCGATGTGCGTCGTGGTGATATCGTGGTGGTCAAGCCAGGTGAACGCATCCCCGTGGATGGCAGCATTGTCATGGGTGAAACAACCATTGATGAAAGCATGCTCACTGGTGAGAGTCTGCCGGTGAGGCGTGTGAGTGGTGACAAAGTCGTCGGTGCTTCCATTAATCTGACCGGTGCGATTCAACTCCGTGCTGAAGCCATTGGTAGCGATAGCGTGCTTGCACAGCTCGTCCGCCTCGTGCGTCAGGCCCAGGGGAGTCGGGCACCCGTACAACAGCTCGTAGACCAGATATCGGCGATTTTTGTGCCTGTTATCATCGTCATCGCACTCGTCACGTTCGTGGTGTGGGTGCTCGTGGGCATGTCCATTACCCAGGCACTCATGTTCGCGGTAGCGGTATTGGTCATCGCCTGTCCATGTGCCTTGGGATTAGCCACCCCCACGGCTATCATGGTGGCGAGTGGTGTTGGGGCGCGACTCGGCGTGCTCATCAAGGGTGCGGCTGCTCTCGAACGATTGGCGCAGGTGACTGTGGTGGCCTTTGACAAAACCGGCACTTTGACACAGGGCAAACCACAACTCCAGCGTGTTGTAGCGCTCCATGATGAGGCTACATTGCTTGCCATGGCTGCCGCGGTCGCCCGCGGGAGCACACATCCGTTGTCACAGGCCATTGTTGCAGCCGCCCAACAGCGCCAGCTTGTGATTCCACCAGCTAGTCAGCGCCTCGACATGGTAGGGCGGGGTGCACAGGCGCTGATCGATGACTCATTGGTCATCATTGGGAACCTGACTGCCATGCATGAGGCTGGTGTCAGTACCAATGTCATGGAATCAGCTTGTTTGCAGTTACAAAATGATGGGCAAAGTGTGGTATTGGTCGCAGTTGCAGGGCAGTTGCACGGACTACTCGGGTTGCGTGATGCTCCACGTGCCGAGGCTGCTCATGCAGTGGCAACACTCAAACGCTACGGCATCCGTACGGTGATGATTTCTGGTGATAATCAGGCTACCGCACGGCATGTTGCCGATGAGCTAGGCATAGACGAAGTCGTTGCCAACGTGTTACCCGCACAAAAGGTGGCTGCAGTCAATGATTTGCAACAACATGCAGTGGTTGCCATGGTCGGGGATGGCATCAACGATGCGCCCGCACTCGCGAAAGCGGATGTGGGCATTGCGATGGGGAGTGGCACCGATGTTGCCATCGAAACCGCCGATGCCATTGTGATGCGTGCCGATGTACGGGTTGTTGCACAGGCTATTGCGCTCGGACGTGCCACACTTCGCACTATTCGTTGGAATCTCTTTTGGGCGTTCGGCTACAACGTCATCGGGATTCCCTTGGCGGCGGGGGTCTTTTATCCGTGGCTCGGTTGGCAACTCAGCCCGATTGTTGCGGCTGCGGCCATGGCATTTAGTTCTATTTTTGTGGTGACGAATTCGTTGCGGCTGCGCCGCCTCGCGGTTGAATAGGAGAGAGTCATGCGGCAATTAATACGCATGTGTATGCTGATGGTGGTGATGCTCGTGGTTGTTGCTTGTGGCAATAGTGGTGCTCCGGCAACCACCGAATTACATTCCATGGATCACGATATGACAGCAATGGCGCCAAGCGATGCCCCTTACGATTTGTTGTTTCTTGATAGCATGGTGATGCATCACCAAGGGGCAATTGATATGGCCCGTGAGGCATTGGAAAAGGCTGAGCACGCCGAACTCAAGGCCTTTGCGCAGAACGTGATTATGCAACAAGATGGCGAAATAACGCAGATGCAGACCTGGCGTGCAAAGTGGTATCCTGATGCGGCTGCAACGAACGGACTAGGCATGCACATGGGTGAAATGCAGGTAGGGATGGATGACAGTATCAGCTATGATATCCGCTGGATTGATGCGATGATTTCACATCATCTGGGAGCGGTTGACATGGCCAAGGATGCCCTCAAAAAGAGCCAAAACCCGGATATCATCAACCTGTGTAATGCGATTATTCAAGCACAAACAGAGGAAATCAGCCAGCTCCAGCGCTGGCGTGAACAGTGGTAGATGGGGAGATGGTCGGACACGGTGGCGAGGAACGCCACCGTGTCCGACCAGTGGATTCGCTACGGTGTACGTCCGCGAAACGTTTTCATTGAATGATAAATCCCAAACCATTCCCCTACCACCACATCAAACCAGCGTGTTGGCAGGATGCCACGTAACAGCGGGAGCACGTTGACAATCCACGGCATGCGCAAAAAGATGCGATTCTGCTCAATGGCACGGGCGATTTGTGCGACCACGTGTGCCGGTTTGAGAATGGGCACTATGGGTGAGCGCACCCCGGCAAACATGCCTGTGTCAATGTAATAGGGCATCACGGTGGTCACATGCACGGCACTTCCCTGCTGTGCCAACTCGAGGCGCAACGATTCTGACCAGCCCACGACCGCCCATTTGCTGGCGCAGTAGACGGACATCCGTGGATTGGCCACCAAACCGGCTGCCGAAGCAATATTGACGATGTGGCCACGGTTGCGTGTCAGCATGCCTGGCAGGACTTCACGCGTTAGGTGCATCAATGCATTCGTATTGATGAGCATTTCACGCGTGATTTCCGCATGACTATGCTCGACAAACGGTTTACCCACCACAATACCCGCATTATTGACAAGGATGTCCACATGGATGTCGCGTTGTGCCATGCTGGCCAACGCATGTTGGATGGCTGCCACATCGGTCACATCCACGTGGTATCCCCACACGATATGCCCGTTGGTGCGCAGTCGGGTGACCACCTCGGTGAGCGCTGTTTCATTGATATCCCAGATGACGAGTTGGGCGATTCCTGCCTGGAGTACATATTCACCGAGCATCAGACCAATGCCCGATGCGCCACCGGTAATCAGCACCGTGGTATTGCGGAGGGTTGTCATCGTTGACTCCTTTGGAATACAAAACACTGGGTAGTACGATTGTACCACCCAGTGCGATACCGCGTGCAGTTAGTGTGACCCACCACTGGCTTGGCGTTGCATTTCGCTTCGGCCACCCCATGTACCTGGCCATCCCGGCAAAAAGAAGCCAATAATCATGGCAATCAGTGCCACGTAGAAGGTGAGTTTGTACGCTGATTCAAAGCCGTTGACATTCTCATCACAGGCCTGTTGCAGTTGTGTGCGTATCTCTGCTTTAGCTGCATTGGCCATATCTGTTGGCATGTCGTTGAGTTTGGCTGCGGCTGCCGCAGGAATGTTGTCGGCTGGGGCAACACCCGGTGTGTTGCAGACGCCAAAGGGTGCACTGATGCTGGTGCTTTCTTGGGCTTGGGCTTGTTGCGCCTTGACATCTGCAGACAAGCTACTCGACAACACGGTTGCCAAAATAGCCACGCCGATGGACTGTACTACGAAGCGTGTGCCATTGACGAGCGATGAGGCGCGGGCGATTTTTGGCTGGGGGGCGCTACTCAGTGCCGTTGCAAATGTGGTCTGTACGGTGAGTCCTAGTGCCACACCACGTAGCGCCAAGAGCCACATGATGGTGCTGATGGGGGTATCGGCTTCGATTTGTGCGAGTTGCCACGTATTGACGAGGAGTACGCTAAAGCCGGTCACAATCAAAATACGAGGGCCGATTTTGTCAAAGAGGCGCCCTGCAAGGGGCGTGATGATTCCCGATGTGATTGCGAGTGGCAACAGCGTCAACCCGCTTTCAAATGCGGTAAAGCCTCGTAGTGCTTGGAGGTAGACGGGCATCAAAAATTCGGCACCAAATAACGCAATGACTGACACATAGCCGATAAGATTGGCCATGGTAAAGGTGGAGTTTTTGTAGAAGCGCAAATCGAGCAACGGCTCTGGTGCCACAAAAAGTTCCACAATAATCCAGGTGACAATCCCTACGGCTCCTACCACGAACCAGGTCAGCACCGTGCTATCACTCCACCCAAATTCGCTGACAATGGTGGTTGCATACAAAATGGAGCCAAAGCCGACACTGGCGCTGATAATCCCTAGGGGGTCAGCCTTGGCAATGGTCGTACGCATATCCGCAGGGAGCCACTGCCACGACAGGATGGCGCCGACGATACCGATGGGCACATTGATGAAAAATATCCAGCGCCATAATTCTTGGTCAACCAGCCAACCGCCAAAAATGGGGCCGAGTGCGGGCGCCATCACCAAAGCAATGCCAAAGAATCCGAATGCCATACCCTGTTCTTTGGGGGGAAATGTGCGATAAATAAATGCGGGCCCGAGTGGTTGCGCCATGCCGCCACCGATGCCTTGTAGTGCACGAGCCACAATCAGAATTGGCAAGGATGGTGCAATACCGCACACTAGCGATGATAGTACAAACAGCAACAATCCCAGAATGTAGATGCGTTTGGTGCCAAAGCGATCAGCTAAAAACCCGCTCAGCGGTGTCATGATACCCAGTGCGAGGGTATAGACACTAATAATCCATTGTGCATCATTGAGCGAAACACCGTACTCACGGCGTAATGTTTGAAACGCCACATTGACGACGGTGGTATCGAGAATAATCATAAAAATACCGAAGACAACTGAAATCAGTACTTTCCATTTGTCAGCAATTCCACGGCGAGGATGGGAAGTATCAGCCATAACGGCTCCTTGTGTATACAGCAAATGCGTGCTTTTCATTCCTACGTATGGTACATCGGAGTAGATTGAAACGTCCCTCACTGCGGTATGATTATCGTAGTGAGGGACGCTAGGAGTGAGCGCGCTGTTTACTTACCTGAAAATATCACTTACGCTGCTGCCTTCCCATTCTTCGTGGGGGGCAATGCCCAGCATATCTGCAAGTGTGGGAGCCGTATCCATGAGCGATACAGGGCGGGTAATGGTATAGCCTGATTTGACGCGTGGTCCAGCTGCTATCCAAGGAATCATCATGTCCTCGGGCATATCAGTGCCGTGGTTGCGATCATGCCCTCCATGGTCGGCCTGCACAATAATGTGGGTGTCGGCAGGCAGTGCAGCTACCAGTTGACCAAACAGAGTATCAACATGACTGAGTTGTGCAAGATAGCCAGGTTGCATCCAGCCGTAGGCATGGCCAGCAGTATCAACGGAGCCGTAATAGACAAAGACAAAGTCGTAGCGCTTGCTTTGGACGACACGTACTGCCTCAGCATGCATTTCGTCATCGTAGCTCTGATTGAGCGGAGGTTCGTGGCACCACGCATACGACAGTTGTTCGGGTCGTGCCATGTCACGGAGTGGCTCCCAGTTGTGCACAAAGGCGCTTTTTTTGCCGGCAGTGCGGGCAACTTCGACAAGCCCAGGCAAGGGGCGCGCCATGGGAATGAAATAGTTGGTCGTGATACCGTGGCGTGTCGGTGGCACCGAATGAAAAATAGAGGTATGACACGGGAGTGTGATGCTTGGCATGACACTTTGGGCGTGCATGGTGCTAGCGCCACGAACAATCAGGGCAGTAAGATTCGGGCACGGCGTGGCCGTAATCGCATCAGGGCGCATCCCGTCTATCATGACAAATACAACCACAACAGCATCCTTTCAATGTCTGAATTTGTACTATCACTATCATAATACAGTTGTACAATCGTGGATTCAACACCACAAAGAGTCTGATTCACTCTCTGGCAGCGCATGATGAATCACCGAACTGATACCGCATCATGGCTGAGCTAACCGTGTTATGATGAACATGGAAAACCGTTGAGTGTGTCCAGATAGTACATGCGAGGCATACATGGTGCAGTTCCCCGCTGCAATTCAGGCGCTTCAACCACACATGGAAGCCGGTCATCGGGATATATTGTCTGCCCTCCACGAGCATGGCATCGTAGTCGACCCATACCCTACGCGCCTCCCCGCGCCCATAGCGCATCACGCAGCCGCAGCACGGGCCTTTCCCATGCAAGGTATTCTCAAGTATCACGGGCTAAGTGATTGGGCGCAACGTATCGCCTTTTTACCGAGTATTTCGCTCAACAGTGATGCAGCGAGCACTGTCACCTATGTAGAGTTTGTGCCGACTGCAGCAAACGATGATATTTGGTTTGGTGATGCACCGGCCACTGGGCGTGAACGTGACCGCATCGTACAAACGCTTGATGCACTTCGGCATATGGCAGGGGTCACGTGGCCGGCTCGTGTGCGCACCAAAAACTTCTTCCGTGCTGCGGTGGCCGGCAAAGGACTAGGGTCGAGTGCATCGGGTTCGGCCGCGTTGGCAGTGGCTGGGATTGCTGCACTCTTCGGTGACCACATGATCGCAAATCAGCGGTTCGTCAGCTGTGTGGCACGCCTCTTGGCCGGGTCGGGGTGTCGGGCCGCGGTTGGTGGGATTGCCCTGTGGGTGTCACATCTCGGGTTGGGGCATGCCGACAGTTTTGCGGTTCGTCTTGATCCACCGGGACTCTTCGATGATGTCGCCTTGTTGACAGTGCCCATCGAATCTCGTGTGGGGCTCAAAACTGAACAAGCCCATGCTGATGCGCCTGCAAGCACACTGTTTGCGGGATGGATGGCGACGCGTAGCGCTGAAATTGTGGCCGGCATCGCCGCAACACGCCGTGGTGACTGGCAGTGGCTGGGGCGTATGGCTGAAATTGACAGTATGCGCCTCCACGGGGTGACGATGTCGGGGGGCGACGACTATAAAATTATTGGTTGGGAACCGGAGAATATTGCTTTGTTTCGCATGTGTAATACGCTCCGTGCCCAGGGAGTCCCCGTCTATTGTTCCACAGATACTGGACCCACGGCCGTATTTATGCTCCAGCGTCAGCATGTGGACGTAGTCACACATGCGATTCGTGCGCTGGTTCCAGATGCGCCCATCATTCATGGACAAATTGCGGGTGCCGCACAGTTGGTCCCGATTGCTGAGGCGCAGACACTTTTGGCAATGACATAACGGTGTGTGCAAGAGAGGTATGTAATGAGTAATAGCGACTTTTTGAGTGATGTACAGGCGCAACCCGACTTGCTCGAGAATGCGTTGCGTGCGCATCTCGCCGCCGGTAGCGCCCTCGAAGGTGCTGCCAAGGCGCTCCGCGAGGCGACGCCGCGCCGAATCATCATTACGGGGATGGGAAGCTCGTTTTATTCAGCCTACCCGGCCGTGCTCAAACTCTTTGCTGCCGGGTTACCAGTGACGCATATCGAGCTTTCCGAATTGTTGCATTTTGGTCACCAAGCGCTGACACGCGACACGGCGCTAATCATCATTTCGCAATCGGGTGAAACAGTCGAAGCGGTGCGCCTGCTCAACGATCGTCATCCACAGTCACTGCTTATCGCCGTCACCAACAACCCGAATGGGACGTTGGCGCGACACGCCGCACACGTCATTCCCCATATGGCGGGGAGCGAGCGAGCGGTAGCCACCAAGACCTACACCACGTCACTGTTGGCGCTGACCGTATTTGCAGGGCGCGTGGTCGGTGATGCGCCGGCACAAATCGCCGATCAGCTGTTGCCAGCCATAGATGCCCAACGCAAACTGACTCAACAGTACAACCCAGACACACTCCCCGACGAGTGGCGTCGCCCTGGCCCGATTACGTTTGTGGGGCGTGGTCCATCCTATGCGACTGCACTCGCTGGTTCGTTGCTCTTCAAAGAGACGGCGCGCATTTCTGCGGATGCACTGAGTAGTGCACAGTTCCGCCATGGTCCACTCGAAATCGCTGGTGCGGGGCATCGAGCGGTGATTTGTGCGGGTCCTGGAGCCACATTTGGCTACGATATGCGGCTCGCCGACGAACTCCATGCCTGTGGCAGTGATGTCTGGTTGATCGGACCGGTCAGCACATCACGGCGCTACCCCACTGTGTCATTGCCTCCACTCGCGTTTGCCCCACTTGCTGAAATCATTCCGCTACAGTTGGCAGCCCGGGCTATGACGTTGGCGTGTGGACTAACCCCCGGTGAATTCGCCCGTATCGGTAAAGTGACTGATAGCGAGTAACAAGGAGGGCGTCATGAGCGATGCCGGCATGCTCCAACTCTTGCGTGAACTCTGTGATATTCCGGGCCCGAGTGGCTACGAAGAGCCGGTACGTGCCTACCTGACACAGCGTTGGCGCCCACACGCACAGACCCTCAGCGTGGATGCAGTGGGCAATTTGTTGGTGCATGTGGGTGGGCGTGGCCCACGCGTGCTTGTGCAAGCACACATGGACGAAATCGGTTTTGTGGTGCGCTACATCACCGACGACGGCTTCTTGCTGCTCGATACCGCCCAAGGGGCGCGACGCTTGTCGCCCGACCGTCGCTACATGATCGGCCAGACCGCTCAAGTGCTTGGACGGAATGGTGTGGCGGCACGTGGGATTTTCGCAGCAGCGAGTGGACATGTGATGACCCAGTCCCAGCTCGACAAAGCGCATCTCGGATTCGAAGACATCTTTGTGGATATTGGTGTGACCAGTCGTCGCGAAGCAGAACTCTTTGGGGTGCATGTTGGCTCCCCCGTCATCTGGTACCGTGGCCTACAGCGCATTGGGCGCTACGTGAGCGGCAAAGCCATGGATGACCGCATGCCCCTTGCCATCATGGATATGCTCGTGCAACAACTCGATACGAGCATGTTGGCATGTGAATTGTGGCTGGCTGCCACCATCCAAGAAGAAAACGGCCTACATGGTGCCCGTGCCATGGGGATCCGTGGTCAATTCGACATGGTGTTGGCACTCGATGTGGGACTCACCGGCGATGTGCCCACCGTGGGTCTGCGTGAATACGATGCGCGTCTCGGTGGTGGTCCCACACTCGTGCACAAAGATGCTGCCATCCAGTATGACCGGCGCTTGCTGTGGCATTGTGCCGATCTCGCCGCCCAAAAGGGGATTCCGTTCCAACACGGCGTCTATGCCAACTACGGATCTGATGGAGCCGCGTTCATTGACGGGGGGATACCTGCCCTCTTAATCGGTATTCCGACGCGTTATACGCATACTGCATTCGAAATGGTAGATCCAAGCGACATTGATGCCACCGTGCGTTTGCTCCATGCATTCGTACACCAACCGTGGCAACCGAGCTAGACAATTCTTGTCCTAAAGAGATGGAGCACGAGTTATGACACGCGGCCGTGCCGTGGTGCTTGGTGGCGGGGGCGGGGCAAGTGTGGCACTGCGCGCCATTCCCGATAGCTATGAAAAAACAGCGATTATTGCGGTGACGGATACGGGGCGTTCCACCGGTGTGGCTCGCCAGCTTGGGGGTGGTATGCCCGCCCCCGGTGATATTCGGGCTACCATTGCGACATATGCGCGCAATCAGACAATTGCACAGCTGATGCAACACCGCTTCGATGGACAGGGTGATGCCCAATTCACTGGCATGGCGCTCGGGAATCTGATGTTGGCGGCATTGTATCGAGAATCGGGTGACTTTGCTCAGGCGGTGGCCACACTCGCGATGCTGGCCGATTGTGCAGTGACTGTGCTTCCCGTGACTACGCATTCTACCCAGCTTTGCGCCCATCTGATTGATGGCAGCGATCATGTAGGTGAAGTCGCCGTGCGCGCCCCCCACAAGGCGCCGATTGCAGTGTGTCGCCTTGAACCGGCGGTTCCCGCATACCCGCTAGCCTGCCAAGCTATCATTGATGCTGATCTGGTGGTAATCGGGCCAGGGAGCTTTTTTACGACCATTCATGCCGTCCTGCTCCCGGACGGTATCCGCGAAGCACTACATCAATGTCGTGGCAAGGTGATTTTTGTGTCGAATACGACGACGCAGACGGGGCAAACTGAGCATCTCGACAACGTGGGACATGTAGCCATGCTGGTGGCGTTGTTGGGGAGCGGGGTCCTTGATGCCGTGTTGCTCAACAATCGGCTCGCATCACGGGCGCAAATCGCTCGACTTGCGACTGAGGGGCTCAAACAGCTCGATCTCGATGCGAGTGATGTAGCGAGTATTGCAGCCTTGGGGGTGCGTGCAATTCCGTGGCCACTGATTGAATCGGATAGTGGGCAACGCACGCTGTGGAACAAACAAGATACCCTTCGTCACGATGCACGTGCGTTACGTGCTGCCATATTGCGGGTGCTCTACAAAGGAGAAGAGAACCATGACCGTGCCTGATAATCATGCGCCACTGACCAGTTATCAGTCGTATCCAGCAGCAGAAATGGCGCACCGTGCCCGCGATTTCCGCCAGACCATGCAACGGCGCCGTTCGATTCGCATGTTTGCAGATACACCGGTGCCCAAAGAAATCATCGCCGACATCCTCTTGACGGCGGGTACGGCGCCGAGTGGTGCCAACCAACAACCGTGGCATTTTTGTGCGGTGAGTAATCCAGACATGAAGCGGCGTATTCGTATTGCCGCTGAGCAAGAGGAGCAAGCGTTCTACACGGGGCGCGCCCCACAAGCGTGGCTCGACGCCCTTGCACCACTTGGCACCAATGCGAGCAAACCCTTTCTCGATATTGCGCCATGGTTGATTGTCTGTTTCGCCCAAACGTGGCACTACACGGCCGACGGCGAAAAAGGGAAAAACTACTATGTCACTGAGTCAATGGGGATTGCGGTGGGGATGTTGATTACCGCCATCCACAACGCCGGCTTGGTTACACTTACCCATACGCCGAGTCCGATGGGGTTTTTGGCCGATATTTGTGGCCGTGGCGAAAACGAGCGCGCCTACTTATTGATGCCGGTCGGCTACCCCGCCGATAACTGTCAGGTGCCGATTATCACCAAAAAAGCGCTGTCAGATATTGCGACGTTTTTTGAATGATGCGTTTGGGGCGTTATTTTTGCACGCAGAGGGAGCATTGTGCGTATACGGGAAACGAAATGATGCGAAGTCATTTGTATGGCTTGCATCATTTCATGATGTAGTATGCGCCCCGTTTATCCCCAATGCGGAGCAAAATGTTGCGTTCAACCAGGTCGGCTAGATCGCGACGGATTGTTTCGGTTGACACCGATGGGTGCATTTCTTGGAGTTCCCCGTTGGTGATGCGATGTTTCTCGGTGACCACACTAATGGCACTAATTTGGCGGTCATTGAGCCCCATCCGGCGCCAATGATCGTTGCCATCGCTAAGAGGCGACTCACTGTCATCATTGCTGTAGAGTGTGACCACGAAGCCGCCATCGGTTTCGGCAAAAACAGGTGGTTGCAACCCGGCAGCTTCCATCATGAAAATCATACGATTGATGCCGTAGCCGAGTCGTTCAATCAAGCCATAATCGGCCATCACCTGCACTAGTGTTTCATTGCGCGAAAAGCGTTGGTCAGCAATGTTTTCAATGGTCATGTGGCCGGGTAACCGGCCCGGTGAATGGCATTCGAGGCGGTCAGAAAAGAGCGTAATCCGGATTCCTTCGCCGCGGATGAGATAATCGCGATGTGCGACCGCATTCACCAGTACCTCACGTACCACGGCCAGGGGGAACTGTGTCCAGTCTTTGCGTTCGAGCCCCTGCATCACACTGCCACGTTTCATGTGCTGGCTGAGCCACACTTCGGCACGTCGGACTGCTTCGACCAACGTATCGTGGATGTCCTCGCGCAGGAATTCGTCACTCATGCGTGGCCCCGCATATTGCACCAGTGTGATTTCGGCCTGTGGAAAAAAGCGTTCCACATCACTGGCAAACAACAGCACTCCCGCATTGGTGGGGCGGATGACGTGCTCTTGTTGGTGCATGCATCCACGCTTCATCAAAAAATCCACGGCGTTTTCTTCGGCAACGGCACCCACACGATGCACATACCCGGTAATTTTGGCGGGGTCGAGGTCGGTGATGAGGGCATCGCCATGTGGCAGTCGTTCCCATGTCATGCCACCGCGTTCCACAAACAGGCTCCGCAAGGCATCGGGTTCGAGTGGCAGATCGTCAGCGTCACGGCGTTGCACGTAGCGCCCTTTGACCGCATACACGTTGGGCAAGCCACTGGGGACATTCACAAAGATGAGCATCTGGTTGGCATGCTCGATTTGGAGCGGCATGGGGATGACGAGGGTGGGCGAACACATCGCTGCCGCATCAAGCACGAGCCGACTCGTCTGCTCTACGTCAATGACTCCCTCGGCTTTTTGGGTACGCGGGTTGACACCAATCACAATCATGCCGCCACTCGCATTGGCCATTGATGCGAGCAATTCTGCTAAATCTTCACAGCGCACGGTGGCACGGGCATACGCCAAGTGTTGACTACTTGGTTGGCTGAGGAGTGTTGGCAAAATGGCAGTAGTCATTGCGTGCAACTCCGCAAAACAATGCGAGTGATATTAGTGTGTGGCCACTGTTGGCATGGTGTAGCACGCAGACGTACCACATACATACACATGATTTCGCATCAATACCGGATCGGTGTGGTGATATCCCCAGATAAGTGATTATTACCTAGTTAACATATTATATTTATAATACCATAGAATGGTATGTGTTCATTCAGGTTGGGTCAACATAAAGGGAATATATGCAGGTACAGGTTCGTCGTCCGTTGCTCGTTATTGCGCTGTTGTCCACCTGTGTCACGTTGACGTTTATTGGTCATACCATGCCATATCCCGTGTTGGCACCATGGCTCATGGAACGAAATATCGGGTTGGGTGCCCTCGGGTGGGTGAGTTTTGCCTTTTCTTTGGGTAACTTAATTGGTGCTCCATTTGCAGGGAATTTGGTTGACCGCTGGGGTCGGCGCCCTATGTTGATTGTCGGACTTATGGCGATTGTCATCGTGAATGCAATAACGCCGTTTTCTGATGGACTCAATCAATTCGTCCTCCTCCGCTTCATTCTTGGATTATTCAATTCAGGTGTGATGCCTGCCGCACTAGCGGCCACCGCCGACATTGCCCCCGAAGCACGGCGTGCGGCCTGGATCGGCTACGTCACCGGGGGCATCAGCATCGGCTTGATTATTGGCCCGACAGTGGGTGGCATCTTGTACGATGCATTCGGCTTTGCCGCAGCGTTTTATGTATCTGCCGCCATGGCATTTGTGGCCATGCTCCTCGTGTTGCTCATCATGCCCGAAACACGTGGGCACGTGATTTCCACCGACGATCACCCCCACAAAATCAACTGGTTTGGCTTGTGGCGTAATCCGCCACGGCCGTTGTTGGCACTCGGTTTGTTGTTGTGGATTGATTTTAGTTGGGTATTTGCCTGGGTGGCCACTGAGCCAGCTACGCTGACACATTTGTACAGTAATCACAACTACACGGCCACCATGTTTGGTGTGGTGGTCGGCGTCTATGGGGCTGCCACCGCATTAGGGGAACTCGGTGCAGGGAGCCTCAGCGACCGCTATGGTCGTTTTGTGATTATTGCGATCGGATTTTTGATACACGTGGCTTGGTATATCGGCATCGATCAGACGCCTGCATACACATCAATGCTCGTTGCCTCGCTTATTTCTGGATTGGGTGCAGGTCTGGTGACACCAGCGCTCGGTGCCGCCTACATTGATATCACCACACCCGATCAGCGCGGGCAAGTCGCCGCCCTCAAAGAAATGATTATCTCACTCGGCGGCATGGTGGGACCGCTGGTGGCTGTGGTTGCCACCGACCGCATTGACCCCGTCTATATTTTGCGCAGTGTGGCAATCATGATTGTCATAACTGCGGTGTGTGCAGGTGTTTATGCGTGGAGGTTGCGGCAGGTACGGTCTAGTTAGGGATATGCGAATACATGTGATGGTCATGGATTCGCATATCCGTACTCCCTGGTACAGCCGATGACTACCTACCACACAGGGAATGTGTCGCAATACATGGTGCACACACGTCAGTAGGGTGTAAGTAGCGTGTGGTTCACACCTATGGTTAGTCGTGTTGTGGTAGCATCAATAGATGTTGCCCATGTACGAAAGTTGTACGCTCGCATGACCACACGTATCCGCCCTGTCCTGATTGTCTGGTTGCTCGCTGCCTGTACTGCCCTGATGATGACCGGTAACACCATGCCGTATCCGGTGATTGCACCCTGGTTGATTGCGCGCAACATCGGCATGGGTGCACTCGGGTGGATGAGTTTCGCCTTTTCGCTGGGAAACCTTATCGCATCGCCACTCGCCGGTTCACTCGTGGATCGCTGGGGACGGCGTCCCGTCCTGCTGATTGGGCTGATATCCATTGTCTGTGTCAACGTGGCAACGGTCTACGTCACCACCTTCGAAACCTTTGTTGTGCTTCGTTTCGTCCTTGGCTTCTTCAATGCGGGGATTATGCCTGCGGCCCTGGCTGCGACTGCCGATATCGCTCCCGAGGAGCATCGTGCGCAGTGGATCGGCTACGTGACCAGTGGTGTGAGTATTGGCCTGATTATCGGACCAACCATTGGCGGCGGATTATACGATGCCTATGGATTTGCCATGCCGTTCCTCGTGTCTGCGGGGCTGGCACTCATTCCTGTGATTCTTACGATGACCGTCGTGCCCGAAACCCGGCCCGTCATCGCTGCCAACATCACGCGCCGCCTCGACGATGGCTTCATGGATGTCATCCGTAATCCACCGCGCCCACTTGGTATTCTGGCCGTGCTGTTGCTCATTGATTTTATGCTGGAGTTTAACTGGATTGCCAGTGAGCCCGCCATGATTAGCCAACTCTATACGCAGCATAACTATACAGCGAGCATGTTTGGTATTGTGGTCGGTATTTTTGGTGCAACCACCGTGCTGAGTCAGATGCTGATTGGTGGGATTAGCGACAGGGTAGGGCGATTTCGGGCGATTGCGTTGGGGTTATCTATCAACTGTGCCTGGTATCTCGGTGTCAGCATGATGCCACAGTACACGTCACTCATGATCGCCTCTGGGATTGCGGGGATTGGTGCAGGTGTGCTGACACCTGCCCTAGGGGCCGCCTATGTGGATATCACTGATGTGGCACATCGTGGGCGCGTCAACGCCTTGCGGAACATGGCACTCGCAATCTCGGGGATGTGTGGTCCTGTGGTCGCTGCATTGCTGACCGACCGCATTCCAGCGTGGTATTTCTTCAATGGCGCGACCACGTTGATGGCGTTGGGTATCGTGTGTGCACTCAGTGTGTATTGGTGGTATGAACGGCACAAACCGACGGCATAATTGCTGCGAGAGCAGATGAACATCCCCCCACACGTTGTATGCGTGCAGGGGGATGTTGTCGTCCATGCGGACTACTACGGGAAGACGCGTCCAACGAACCAGACACCGCCTTGGACCCAGCCATTTCCACGCCCCCCCCAGCCTTGGTTGACCAGCCAATAGGTGTTCCATACGACATCGTCGCCATCAAACCAGCCCTCATTCCAGCGTTCTGGGCGTTGCGTGTAGAGGGTATTCCGTAGTAGTTACGGGTGTGTTGGGTCAAAGACGCGCCCGGCGAACCATGTGCCGCCACTCACCCATTCGCCTTCTTTGTCACCCCATCCTTGATTTACCAACCATACGGTGTCCCAGACGACATCATCACCGTCAAAGTATCCTTCATCCCAGTCTTCGGGTCGGGTGCGATATTTGACACCATAGGCTAGTGGGTAGTGTGCCAGAAACCCGGTACCGATGATGACCGGTCGGCGCAACCACTGGGTGCTGTGTTTGAGATGGCTGAGTGTGTAGCGTGTCAATCGATCTTCGTGACAACCAACCACACAATAATGTGTATCAATGCTCAAACCGGAGTTGACACTATTCAAATAGTAGATGACATCTTCCATCATGAATGGTGCGGTTGCCGCATTGCTATCCGAATTAACCCACGTACAGGTTGTCCAAATAGAGTTGCGAATCTGGAGCGTGGAATTTTTGATGCCGATGCTCAACGTACTCGGAGCAACAATGCTCGTACCCCCCCCATTGGCTTGGTTGCCGACATATCCTCCCATGTTTCTGAATGCGTTGGGGCGTAACCAATAGCTCGATGCGGGATACGTCAAGGAACTCTTGAAGTCAACCCAGCCGAACAACATCATCCAGGCAGTGGGCCCACACCCCGACAGACAACTACCCGGTACCTCGAACTGGTCATACCAGCGTTGTCGTGCATCACTCGTTTTGCGGTCACCATCTACATGGTAGTACGATGACCAGGAACTCCAGCCACGTGAATTCAGTGTTTGGTCTTGATGGCGTACTTGCTCGGTCATGACGATAACAAGGTCAAATACGATCTGTGGATTTGTCGTCAGTGTACCGCGCTGGTAGACCCGCATACGCATTCGTGGGAACGAAACGATGTTCCCCATACCATCGCGTGGTAGTGCACCTGTTGAAATATTCATAATCGGATATTTCAGGAATTGCTTATCTGCCACATCAATGCTTGTTGCATCCAACGACCATGAAAAGCCCGCATTCGTACCCTCGGTCACAATATCACTACTTGTTGCCCCAGGTACGGGGATGACCACCGATGCCTTGCTGTTTTCAGGAACGGGGACACTGAGTACAAACGGTACCACGCCACCAGCACCCGAACTGCGCTGTATGATGCGCTGCTCAATGGCCCAGTGCGGTGCGGATTGTGCGCGTAATTGACTAATCAGTGGGGCAAACGATGTGCTGTACCCGCGTGAATAAGCATCAAACGCATTGCTGTAGTCGGTATCATCCCATGACCACAACTGGGCTGCTTCACGGTCGGTGACCCCCGTGAGTCGCACATCGGGCATGGGGACTTGTGCGTTATCCGATGTGGAGTCCTGGGAATTGTTCCAGTAGACATCGGTCACATTCCGGGCTGGGTCGCGGGCAATCTCATCAAAAGATGTATTCAATCCGTTGATGAGTTGTGGGAAATTTCCACGTCGTGCCACGATCCGCTCACCGACGACGCCGACATAGCCCAGCGAGTCCAATTTGAACAACTTCAGGCTCGTGCTACTTGGGGATTGGTTGAGCAACACCCTGCTTACGGCGAGCCCGCTACTTTTCCAATGTGGGATAGGATAGTCGTGACCGTTGCCTGTCACATCTGGGATGGTGAGCATGACAAATCCACGAGGAATGGTTCGTGCACTATCCGCAAAGACCGAAATTTCATAGTAGGCTGGTGAATTCCCACTATCAATATCGGGGCGATAGAACGGTACAGCGTTTTCACCGAGTGTCACCGTATTCCAATCGGGATCCACGTTGGCACGTTCGTCAGCGATGTGTTGTAGGACGCGATATTGCATCTCGACAGGGAGATTTTTGACTGGGATGGTCCCTGTGCCAAAGTTCCCTGGCGTACTCGTTGCTGATGCCGTTTGTGTGCGCGATGCCGTGCTGGTCATGGTAAACGTCTTGGTAATCACCGTCCGACTCGGTGTGAACGTGGGACGTCCCAACGGCGTTGCCGATTGCGTGCTCGTGCGGGTCATCGTACGACTACTCGTTTGGGTGGGTCGTGTAACCGATGGTTGGAATGTAGCCGTAAAAATGCGCGTGCGACTCTGGGTGGGTGATCCCGTTGTCGTCACCGTGTGCGTGTGTGATGCGGTCGCAGTTGGTGTCGCTGTAATGGATGCCGTGAGCGTTGCAGTGCTCGTGCGTGAACGGGTAACGGTAATCGCAAGATTAGGTGTGGAAGTACGGAATATAACAAACGTGGGTAAGGCGGGAATCAGTGTGAACGCTGCCGGACGCGTGGGCACCAACGTGCGCGTATTGAGCGCGACATCGGTGCGTGATAAATCAGCCCACTGGGTGAGATAAAGCGCCATCGCAGTCTGTTGTAATTGTGCGGCCTTGGTTTGTGTGGCACCAGGTGCTGCCGCTATGGTCTGTTTGGCTTTGCTTGTTGCGATGAGCGCAGCTGATGTTTTTACTAGATCGACAGCAGGAATCGTCATGACCGGTATGGGTGTCTGCGATGGTGTCTGCGATGCAGTCAACGTTTTTGTTGGCACGACTGCAGTCAATGGGAAGCCACCCACATAGTGCCCAACGATACGGTTGCCACCATAGGCAAAGTTCGCCAATTCTACCGCAGACATTTCGCCACTATCAGCGCCACCAACCATCAGTGCTATGCCATTCGCGACACGCATGGGTTGCATACCAGCCGGGGCAGGACCTTCGGCCACCTTGTTGCCATCAATGTAAATCTGTAGCGTGGTGGCATCTTTGACAAATGCAAAGTGATGCCATCCCGTGTTGAAATCACTCCACACGTGACTCAAACTTCCAAATGTCAGCGTGCGTGTGCTTCCTCGCCAAAAGACGGAAGGCCGGTTGATGCCCGGGCTCATGGCGGCCAATGCGCGGTTAATCGCACTGCTTCCATCGAGACGTGCCCAAAAGAGCAACGTACTGTCAGTACCTGGAGCACTCACTGTCGTTGCGTAGTAGCCAATACTACGACGTGCCTGCATTTTGATTGCAGCAATGCGCTCGAGTGGGCGCGGTAGTACATCCTCGGGGTAGTAGACATCTGGACAGTTGCCACCACCACAATAGGCAAAGACCCCATTCATCTCGGGAACGTAAATATCGTTGAATGTCAACGAGCTCATTGGATTCGGCGTCAGGGGATCCACATAAGGGAGCGTTGCAAGGCTACTCACCGTCCCTGCGCTAAGCGCTATATTAAAGATGCGTACTTCGTCAATTTGCCCGTTGAATGATGGCATGCCATCACTCCGCCATGCCAGCGTCATTTTGGCATTTTGTGCATATGGTGGGATTCCAACCGTTGCCGTGTTTTCAAGAATGCCATCAACATACAGGCTCCGCGTATACCCATTGACCACACAGGTTACATGATGCCAATCCTTGTCGGTAAACAAGGTCGTAGAGGCAATATCATCGCTATAGGTGCTACAGAAGAACGTATTGTCTGGTCGGAATCCCATGTTAAACAGTTGCCCGGTAAAGAGCGTAGCTCCATGCGAAAGGAGAATTTCCTGGGTATTGATGCGTGTCCGTTTGACCCACATCCCCACACTAAAACTAGGCCCAAGATTGACGGGATTGGCACTCTGTAAAAACGCATACTTGCCAGATTCGAAGTGTACAGCGCGACCATGCACCCCATCAACTAAAATTGGACAGTAGATGAGTGCACAATTAAACGTATTTCCGAGTGTAGCTCCACTCACCATATCGGAATACGCAGTAAGCGGTGCGAGATGGTTATTGAGTGCCAAGCTTGAATGGAATTGACTTGCCGCCCACGGAACAATCGTCGTTGTTGGTGGTACTGCGTTCAGTACCGCTTGTCGTGATGTACTACTACTCGCCAAGAGATGGGTACCAGGGAATATACACTGTACCTTTTGGGGTTCAACAAACCCACCGTGTGCCTGACTACTCCGCACGCTAAAGCGCATGCGGAAGTCACCATCTACGCCCACATTCCCACTTGCCCGATCATCGAGGGGGATGGCAGTGTCAAGCCCTGCAGTCACGCCATACACCTGTGCATATGCACGTAACGGCGTACCCGCTTGGTGAATGCCTTCGAAGCCATCCAAACTCCCGACCACTTCAACGAACGCTCCACTACGATACGCTTTGCATGCGATACGCGTATCTGCGAGCACATTCACGGTAAAGTTATACCCACCGATTTCGTTGAAGGTCAAATGCTTGGTATTCTTCGCTGCGAGATTCGTGAGTGTTTTGTGTTCTGCAGCACTGACTTGCACTGTAAAGCTACTCCCAATCACGCTTGCTCCGCTCGCAGTAATCGAAATCGGCACGGTAGCACTCTGTTGGGAGGCGAGCGCAATGATGGGGTCTCCATCGTTGATATTAAGCTCCCAGCCACTCGGGAGATTATTTTGCTGGAAAATACTCACGAGTTGATTGGCCGTCTTTTTGTTTACCACACGAAACTCGTGTTCAAACACTGGTGACCGTTTTGGAGTGGCTTCAAAATTCTGAATATTCTCTTGCTCATCAATACCATCTTGATTGCCAAGAATTAATTCAGCAGGAATAGCACCAGATGCGCCAACAGGGAGTATTTCTACACGTAAACAGGTGTGGAAACTAAATACGCCTGCATTCTTTTGCTCTTCTGTAAGTGGTGGATTTGGCACCCATTCCGTGTATACATCCACATACCCGCCGGGTGGGATTGATGCAAGGCCTGGAAATCGTGCAGACGTGATTAAGTTACCGATCGGCGCCCATGCGTCATTTTGTATCCCGACACCCAACGGGTTTGATACTTTGATTTGCACTTGCACATTCGTCGCCGTCGCTGTCCCAAAATTGCGTACCCGTGTATATACACGATTGATGGCCCCAATTGCAGGATCATCACCATTGCCGCGTGGTACGCTTAATCCTTTTAAATCATTCCACATGCCATAGCGATAATTCCCATATCCGTTGAGTGGGCTATCAACCCAAATATCTGTGGTTTCGTATGTTTCGCCGGGTGGTTGACGCCACGGATAAATACCAACATCAGGCTGCATCGCTAGTGCGCCGTAGCGTACTTGGATGCACCAGGTTTCTCCACTGGTCTGGCTTGATTTGATTTCAAACGAGACTCCATCGGCCATGTTAATGCCAACTGCACCATCATATGTCGCACTATATACATCGCCGACTTGCCATAATGCGTTACGATCGGCAATGCCGTTTGCCGTGGTTACACGCCCACGCACCACAACTTTTTGGTCAATGTTTTCACTTTCGTTGATGTCCGGTGTTTCGGGTAAATCTACGTCAATGATGCCGTCACTATCACCATCTTCCCACTGGAGATTTCCACTAGAGACGACGCGTTCAATTAATACCCCTTCACCGGGGATTGGCATTAACTGATCGCCGTTTATGCGTTTGCGTGCGCTAATCAGATAGTAGACACTTTCAGTGATTTTGACACGTATTATTTGTGGGACAGGGTATGACGCAGGATTATACTCGATGGCACGAATACAATATCCCATGTTCGATGGTTTCATCGTGCTTCCCGCATTATTGACATCAATGATGTATGAAGGCGGGAGCCATGACGCAAAGGTAAATGTTTTGAGGTGTGCACTTACATGCCCAGGATAATTGGCATCCATGAGTTCAAATTGGCTGAGATAATTACTCGGGTGTCCATAGTTCCAATGGTCACCCAAACCAGCATATACTTGTAGTGCATGACCGAGTTCGTGTGCAAGGACACCCCACATATCCTGGTCTAATGCAGTCGCATTTGTGTTTGTTCCACCTTCATCTATAAATATGGTATTGCGATAACGCGTATCAGGCTGTGGTACTATACAAACACTCAATGGAGGGCAAAAATCATATAGGTGTGAGCTATAGTTGACCCCTCGCATGCGTGACTGTGAGGAATTATCCATCAGAAAAATGACTGTATCTGCATTCGTGACGAGCGGTTCCAGACTACTAGCATCTGAAGCTGCAATCACCGCATCAATTAATGATTTACTTTTATCAATTGCAGGAGTCACTGTGTCATCCGCCAACTGGTCATTTCCAAGGACAAAATCCGACCGATTACCGACATTGACTGGACCATAGAATGTGAAATCCCAGCCTTGATTTTTGCCATTTGAAATCGTTGTAAAGTGATTATTGAGTGGCGTGAGCCAATTTGTAGTGAGTTGCGTATTATTCAGGCGTTGTGTGGCATCACCATAGTGTACGCGAATAATCAGTGCCTTGTTTTTTCCATCAACACCTGCACTTGGCTTGGCTATCGTGGGTGCTTGGCCTTGTTGCTGTACCCATTGGTCTATGCCGCCAACACTGGTCTGGTCTGGATTCGCAGAAAAATCCACGACAGATGGAAGATTGTTGGGATTGTGCCATTCACTGCCTACTGCATGTGCGGCCGCATCTGTTTCTGCCATGGTGAGGGTGCGTGGTCGTGGTGAAGCTTGGGCAAATTGCTGTGGAGTGCTGCCATCCCAGATACTCGTGACCAACATGACACACGCCATGATCAAGACGACAACGCGATAGCGATGCTCTGAATGCATAGAGACCTCACATGCTGCACAAACGATTCGATTGATTACCAAGATATAGTGATAATACAAAACTATGAGGAATAAGTAAATAGTTATTTATGGATGTGATTATGAATGCGGTGCGTTTGCAATAATTACCACCCGTACACGCATTGCGTGTACGGGTGGTAGATGAGTCGTCGGTTCACGAATTGATCACTACGGGAAGACGCGTCCAACGAACCAGACACCGCCTTGGACCCAGCCATTTCCACGCCCCCCCCAGCCTTGGTTGACCAGCCAATAGGTGTTCCATACGACATCGTCGCCATCAAACCAGCCCTCATTCCAGCGTTCTGGGCGTTGTTGGTAGCGCATACCCCATGCCAGTGGGTAATGTGCTAACCAGCCGGTGCCGATGACGACTGGGCGAGGGTTGCGGTCGGCGAGATGTTGCAATGCGAGTCGGTAGAAGCGATCCTCTGAGGCACCGACGATATTGTAGTGGGTGTCGAGCCCCATGCCTGTGCCCATGTAGCGCAAGTAGTGGACGGCCTCATCCATGTCCCAGGGTACAGTGGCACCCGAATTGCTGCCCACAGGACAGAATGTGCCGACACGATTGCGGATATAGAGAACCGAGTTACGGATGCCAGTATCCATTGTTAACGGAGCAGTACCTGTCGCTCCAATCGGGTTGCCCGTGGGTTGACCACCCGCGCGATAGGCCAACCAGCGCCGTGGGAATGGCGCTGACGTTTCCGTATAGCTTGGTGGTGGTGAGCTCTTGAAGTCCACCCAGCCAAACAACATCATCCAGGCCGTCGCACCACACCCCGACAGACAGTTGCTACTGACGGCAAACTGGTCGTAGTTGCGTTGATCAGTGGGCAAGCCTGCGTAAAATTCACGGAACGCACTCCACGACCGATTGGCACCGAGTGCTTTGACGGTTGTCGGGCATTCACCATCAATGGGACACGTCTGTGTTGATTTTTCCGTCATGAACAATGTCACCTTGGCAAGAACAGTTGATGTGTCCACAATGCTCAAGCGCAAGCGTGGTAAGTCATCGTCGGGCATGGAGCTGTTGGCTGAGACCTTGAGTACCGAGTATCCAGCCAGCGGTGTATCGAGCTCGTAGCTGAATACACCGGCACTACCATCAACACTCAGTGGTGTATCGTTGCGGATATTGGCCAGTGTCAAGCCACGGAAGGGTAGCACAACGCGTACCGATGTGTATTCTTGAATCGGTAAATGGAAGCGTTTGATGGCCGAATTTTGTGCATCACCGTAATCACCAGAAATATACGGGTCCATGACGGCACGTTCATAGCGCCACGATTTGGCAGCTTGTTCCTTGAGTTGCTGTAGGAGCGGCGCAAACTCAAATGGATAATTTGCCAGATAGTCCTTGAAGTTGTTGGAGGCGTCCAATCCCTGGAATTTCCAGGATTTTGCGGCATCCGCATCGCGCACATTGCCACAATCAACAAGATCCGTAGGACTGATGATGTCCACGGTGTCATCCGGTGTATCACTTTCGAGTGTGTTACAGCCATACCCAGTGTCACCACTATACTGTGGAAATGCATTATTGAGCCCATCAGGAAGGACCGGGAATGCCCCCAGTGAACTGACCTGCACCATGTCCTGTGTCGCCACATAACTCAGCGTGTCCAGCTTCCAGATTTTCATGGGGATGGCATTGCGGAAGGTACGTGCACTGTTCGATGATGCGGTGATTTGACTACTAAGTGAGGCTCCACTGCTATTCCAATGAGGAATGGGATAGTCAACGATACCACATGATTCTGCACCTGTAGTCATACACTGTGGATTCTTACCGTAGTCCATGGCGAGTACGATGTAGCCACGTGGCTGTTTGCTCACACTGTCAGTCAGTGAGAGTTCGTAGTAGGCCGGCAATGTGCCACCACTGATGTCAGGCCGATACATTGGAATTGCCAAGTCGTTGATTATCGGGTCTTGCCAGTCAGTCGCAGGACATGCTACGACTGTACCGCCTCCACTCGCCTGACAACTCAGTAGACGTTGATCGTTGATGAACTGCAATGCCCGTGCGAGCATGCCGTCTGGTAATCGGCTAATCGGTATTGCGTCTGGACCAAACGTCGCATTAATTGCTGTGGGACTCATGGTAATCGTCGCCGTCATCGTCACGTATGTGGGTGTACTAATCTTGGTGCGTGACGGTGGACGTGTAGATGTGCTGGTAGGGGAGCGCGTGTTGGTGCGCGTCGACGTAAAGGGCCGCGTCGCCGTCATGGTACGGGTCGAGGTCGCTGAGATTTTGGGGTCAGCGGTACGCGTACTCGTGTTGGACGGGAAGAGGGTGGGGAAGCCGATAATGATGACCGTCGGCGGAATAATGATAAATCGTGTGTTGGTTCGCACCGCTGTCCCAGATCGAGTCGCACGTATTTGAGCGGTTTCTGTGAGTTGGAAGCGTGCTTCTGCAGTTGCAGTCATATTGAATTGTGCCGCTTGGGTGCGCTGCACGTTCGTGGCAGTCAGATTGATACTGAGTGCCTGCGCAGTCGCTGTGGCAAAGATGGGGTACTTGATGATGAAATCACCTGCCTGTGACGTTGCTGCCACCGCAGTCAAGAAGGGGTCGATTGCCGTCAACTTAAAGGCTGTGCGTGTTGGACCACTAAACGTGCCAGTTGGTGTACGTGATGTGGTAAGGGTTCGTGTGAACGTCATCGTCCGCGACGGTGTCAACGTACTGACTGGGGTGATGGACGGCTGTGCTGTTGCCGGATTGGGAATGCCGTTGTCGTAACGCCAGGCAATGTAGTCGTTGGGGTAGGCGAATGGCGAGAACTCCACTGCCGCCATCTCACCACCAGCCACCGCCCCCATGTTGAGCGTAGAGCCGGATGCCACACGGAAGGGCTGGAGACCGGCGGGTGCTAGCCCTTCGGCAACACGGTTGTTGTCAATGTAGATTTCAAGCATGTTGCCACGTTTGACAAAGGTGAACAAATGCCACCCGTTGTCAAAATTACTCCACACGACACTCAAATTGGCAAACGTGAGGGTGCGTGTGCTCCCGCGCCAGAAGACACTTGGGCGTGTGACGGGTGGTGATGTCTGTGATTGCACCAGTGGATAGTTGACCATTGATGTATCATCGAGCCGCGCCCAGAACATCAACGAACCATCGGTACCCGGGTAGGGTGTCATCGTTGCATTGGGTGCCATCCCGTAGCTCATGAAGTGGTTGGGCTCCATGTAGAATGCAGCAAAGCGCTCATGTGGTCGGTTAAATGTCGTTGCGGGAACAGTGGTCGGTGTCGGATTGCCATCCGTGTCTGGATAGTAAATATCGGGGTAGTAGACCTTGGGACAATTCAGATTACTACAGTACGAGAAGACACCATTGGTCTCTGCAATAACCACATCGTTGAACGACATGCCTGTCGTCGGTACCGCGGCCAAATTGGGGTCGAGGGTAAAGAGCTGACCAATTTGTGTCGCATTCAGATTAAAGGGATACACGAGTACTTCGTCGAGAGTCCCGTCAAATGCCCGGGCAATGTCAATACGCCGTCCTACATACATGGTGGCATTGCGTGCGTAGTTGGGGAGCACCGATGTACGTGAAGCATCAAGGATACCATCAATATAGAGCAGCCGTTGGTTGCCTTGTACCACACACGCATAGTGGTGCCAGTCACGATCGTTGATTACTTGACTCGAGAGTAATTCATCGTTGAAGGTGCTACACAGGAACGTATTATCACTGGTGAATCCCATGTTAAAGAGTTGACCCGTCATGAAACTATTCCCATGGGAGACAAGGGTTTCCATGGTGTTGTTGCGCGTACGCCGTGCCCACGTCGCTACGGTGAAATTCGTGTTGAGGTTGACTGGTGCCGTACTCTGGAGCATGGTGGCGTTGGCATCAATCATGCGTGCGCCACGCCCGTGTTTGCCGGCGATGAGCACAGGACAGCGTCCAAATGCACAGGTGAAATCACCGAATGGCAACAGGGGCGGCCAGAACATGTTTAGTGCCAAGTTGGAGTGGAACTGACTCGCAAACCAAGGCACGATGGTCGCGGTGGGTGGTGCGGTGTTAATCACATTGAGATTCTGGCTTCCACTACTTGCCAGCAGGTGAGTCCCCGGGAAGAGACAGCGTGCTGATTTGGGTACTTGGACTGCATCCCCCTTATTGGGGCTGTAGTAGGAGAAATTCATGCGGAATACCCCGTTGGATCCCACATCACCCGAAGCACGATCGTCAAGCGCAATCGGATTCCCCGATACATCGTAGAGCTGGGCATAGGCACGTAGTGGTGTCCCCGCCTGGTGGATGCCCTGGAAGCCATCCAACGTACCTACCACACTTACTCGTCCACCTTGAATATATGCGTTGCACGTGATTGATGTATCTGCGAGCACATTGACAGTGAAGTCAAAGCCACCGATTTCATCAAATGTCGGATGGAGCGGTTCTTCTGCAGTCGTATTCACCAGGTCAATGTGTTCTGCAGCAGTTAACGAGACGGTAAAACTGCTCCCAATGGCACTTGACCCAACAGCGGTCACCGAAATTGGCACTGAGAGTGTGGCTAATGAGGATATCGGGATGTCCTCATTACCGCCGTTGATGCTGAGTTGCCACCCTGTTGGCAGATTACCAGCATCAAAAATGCTGATGAGCCGATTGCGTGCCTCGGTGTTGATGAGATCAAATACATGCTCAAAAATAGGGCTGCGTGTTGGTGTGGCTTCGAAGTTGCGGATGTTTTCTTGTTCGTCAACACCATCTTGATTGCTGGTTATTGTTTCACCTGCAACGGTGGCAATCTCGACACGAATACAGCTATGGAAAGAAAAGACGCCAGCAGCAATTTGTTCAGATGTCAGAGTGGGATTTGGTGTCCACTCAGTGTACACATCTACATACCCACCGGGTGGAATTGTTGCTAAACTCGGAAATTGTGCAGACGTGACGAGCGCACCCACATTAGACCAACTCGAATTCTGCACCCCTACACCGAGTGGATTTGTGACTTTGAATTGAACCTTGACATCAACCGCATTCGTAGTACCAAAATTACGGACACGTGCAAACAGGCGGTTGACGGAACCAATGGCGGGATCATCACCATTACCACGTGGTACGGGCAATCCGGTCAGGTCGTTCCATGTGCCGTAGCGAAAGACACCATACCCGTTGAGCGGGCTGTCCACCCAGATGTCTGTGGTTTCGTATGTTTCCCCTGGGGGCTGACGCCACGGGTAGATACCCACATCGGGTTGATTAGCTGCGGCACCATAGCGCACACGCACGCACCACGTATCCGGGTTTGGTTGTGTGCCGAGTACTTCAATCGTGATTCCGTCTGTAGCATCGCCTGTAATTAGCCCATCAGTCGTATTATTGAATGTTTTACCAACACCCCATAGCTTATTGAGATCTGCTAACCCACCTGACGTCGCAAAACCGCGTACGACGGATTTCTGCTCGATAACCTCATCTGCATCAATGACACCATTTCTTACAGCGGGGT
>CAZMWB010000012.1:0-53988 GCA_964569955.1 uncultured Klebsiella sp.
ATGGGCCCCCAGTATTCCAGGTATTTGCGGTAGGCCTCGGCATCGTGATCCGACAGCGTGGCAATCGAATTGTAGGTTTTTTCTTTGTCGCGATAAAAGGCAATGGCGCCGTTGCCGTGCGGTGACGGATAAAAAGCGTAAGGGTTCATGTCAATGTATTCGAGGCCGTGCTTTTCCAGCTCCAGCTCACGAATTACTGGGGTCAGGTGCACCATGATGTGTGCCGACGAGCCAACATCTATTTTGTAGCCGGGGATGACTTCTTCGGTGCAGACGGCGCCCCCCACAATCCCGCGCCGCTCGAGCACCAGCACACGGAGCCCTGCACGAGCCAAATAGCCGGCAGAAGTCAAGCCGTTGTGTCCACTTCCCACCACAATCACGTCATAATCGTATTTGGTCATTCCCGCGATACTCCAACAGAAAACGTGTGAACGATGCGCCGTTACATCTTTCACACGTTCATGAATCCCATGCACCGGCTCCCACTTCTGTTACACGGCCTTGCCACCCTTAATGGTCTGGGCATATATCTGGGTTGTTGATAGCGACGCATGGCCGAGTAGCGCTTGTACACGCCGTAAATCAACACCACTGGTAATCATGTGCGCTGCAAACGAATGACGGAGCATGTGGGGCGTCAGATCACTAATCCCGAGCTCATCGGCATATTGCTTGAGAATCAACCAGAAGCCTTGACGTGTCAAACGCCCACCGCGATGATTCACAAACAAGGTGTCATCGACGGCTTCGTCGTCTTTGACCAGCTGACCCCGTGCCATATCACGATACTCTTCGACGGCAGTCACCGCCGATTCGCTCAGCGGAATCATGCGCACGCGTTTGGCTTTGCCCACACAACGCACCACCTTGCCCCGCAGATCCACATCACCGATGTTGAGTCCGACGAGTTCACTGACGCGCATGCCCGTGGCATACAGCACTTCGAGCATGGCGCGGTCGCGCATGCGTTCGGGGGTGCGTGAGCGCAACGGCAACTCCATCAGTTCATCGACTTGGACGGGGGTCAGCGATTTGGGCACCTCGCGTTCGACACGTGGGGATTCAATCGTCATTGTGGGATCGGTGCTCACTGCCCGAATAGACGTCAAAAACGCATAGAACGACTTAACGGCCGCAGTGCGCCGTGCCACCGTAGCATTGGAATATTTACGCTCACGCAAAAAGAGCATGAAGGCCTTGATGTCTTCGCTGTTGGCAGGAATGGCCGATGCCACGCCCCGCCCCTGCAGAAACTTGAGGTACTGGGACAAATCAGTACGATACGCTGAAGTAGTGTTGGTGGTCAGTTCACGCTCTTGCGTCATGTGAGCCAAAAATTGCTCGACGTGATCGGTCATCGTGTGCCCTCCTTGTCTTATTGTTGCAACGCTGCAACGTCATCATCAGCACGCTCACGTGCCGACCCAATCGAAAAATACTTCGCTTCAGGGTGGTGAACCACAATCGCGGCCGTGCTTTGTTCGGGGATGAGCTGATAGGCGTCAGTCAAACTGACACCGATTTTGTCCACGGGCAAGACCCCAAAAACCTTGACATGCTCTTCGAGGTCAGGACATGCCGGGTAGCCCCACGAATAGCGCCGCCCCTGCTCGCTTGCCAACCCCAGGCTCTGACGTACCAGTTTGTTGGTGTATTCGGCAAGAGCCTCGGCCAGCGATACCGCCAAACCGTGGATGAAGTAGGAGCGGCTGTAGTCACCCTGGTGCTGCAACGCTTCCGTCATATCGTCAACTTTAGTGCCCATCGTCACCACTTGCAACGCCACCACGTCGTATTCGCCCGACTCCACCGACCGGAAGTAGTCGGCCAGACACAGGCGCTCACGCTCGGGTTGGCGTGGGAAGTCGAGACGCGTCAATTCTTTGCGCCGGTCGGCGGGATCATACACAATCAACGACTGCCCCTGTGATTGACATGGGTAGTAGCCATAGACCACCTTGGGCTCCAGCCAGCCGTCACGCTCGGCTTCACGCACCAGGTCACGCACCTTGATGTCGAATTCCGCCTTCAGCTTTTCCCATTCCTCGCCCTTGGCGTTTTTGGCACCCCACTGCAAGCGATACAACGCATTGCGGTCGAGACAGGCGACCACGTCGTCGAGACGGATGCGTGCCGTGGCCTGCGCCCCCCAAAACGGCGGTGTGGGCACCGGCGTATCGGTGCGCACGGCCGAACGCACCCCTGCCGTCGCATCTGATGCCCGGCCATGATCCGTCAAGGTCTGGCGCCCACGCGCCTTGTCGTTTTTGGCGGTAATGGCATCGGCTCGTGTCTGTGCCACAAAGTCGGCACGCACACCGGCATCACTCAGCCGATCCATCGTTTCGAGTCCTTCGAAGGCATCTTTACAGTAAAAGACACCGGCATCGTAGAGCTCTTCTTCACCGACGAACGAAATACGCTGGCCGTATTGACGGTTGATGGCCGCCCCACCCACCAACACGGGAAAGTTGAGGTTGCGCTTGTGCAGTTCCTGCACACAGATGGGCATCTGCTTGGATGTGCTCACCAGCAAGGCCGACAAACCGATGGCGTCGGCACCCACTTCCACCGCCTTTTCGATGATGGTGTTGACGGGCACCTGTTTGCCCAAGTCGTAGACGGTGTAGCCATTGTTGGACAAAATCGTGTTAACCAGATTTTTACCGATGTCGTGCACGTCACCGTAGACGGTGGCGAGGACGACTTTGCCTTTGCTCGTGCCTTCGAGGCGGTCGAGGTAGCGCTCGAGGTGCGCCACCGTCTTTTTCATCACTTCCGCACTCTGCAACACAAAGGGCAAAATCAGCTGCCCAGCACCAAACAAGTCACCCACCTGCTTCATGGCAGGGAGCAACACGTTGTTGAGAATCTCGACCGCCTGTACGCCTTGAGGCGACACGCCGTCGCTGTTTTTGCTGGCGGTAACGTCCTGGCCTAACTGCATGCCGTGCGGAGCCAGACGCAGGTTCATCGCTTCGTCAATATCGGCTTCGACACCATCCTTTTTGCGGTGCAAAATCTTCCAGTGCAGGCGCTCGTCAGCACTCATACCGGCTGTGGGGTCAGCCACTTCACGGTCGCTACTTTCGGCATTCTGCTCGTAGAACTGGATAAAACGCGCTAGCGCGTCTTCACGCCGATTGAAAATCAGATCCTCACACACCTCGCGCTGCTCAGCGGGGAGCTCGGCATAAGGGGTGACGTGCGCCGGGTTGATAATGGCCGTGTCGAGGCCAGCAGCACGGGCATGGAACAAAAAGACGGAATTAAGAGCGGCACGGGCATGGGGCGCTACACCGAAGCTCAAGTTGCTCACACCAAGGGTGGTAAAACAACCCGGGATATGCTGCTTGACCAGACGGATACCATCGAGTGTTTCGATGGCAGCGCGGCGCAGTTCTTCTTGGCCGGTGGTGATGGGGAAGGTCAGCACGTCGAAGACCAGTGCTTCCGCTGGCACACCGAATTCTTCCTTGGCGATTTGAGCGATGCGCTGAGCGATTTCCAATTTGCGCTCGGCGGTATGTGCCATGCCTGTTTCGTCGATGGTCATCGCCACTGTGGCGGCACCGTAGCGCGCCACCAGGGGCATGATTTTGTCGATTTTCTCGCCACGCCCACCTTCGAGCGACACTGAATTCACCAATGCACGGCCAGGATAATTACTCAAGGCGGCCTCGAGCACGTCGGCTTCGGTGGTGTCAATCACCAGCGGGAGTTCGACATTCATGGTGAGCTTTTTGATGAGCGCCACCATTTGTTCACGCTCGTCGGCGCGCTCAGTCATGGCCACACACACATCGAGCATGTGCGAGCCACTATCCACCTGCTCACGCGCCACTTCCACCACACCGTCGTAATCGTCGGCGAGGAGCAGTTTTTTGACTTTCCGTGATCCAAGCGTATTGACGCGCTCACCGATCATCGTCAGCGTGCTGTCCTGTTGCATGGCCGCAGCACGAATCCCCGACGAAATGCTGGGAATGTATTCAATAGTACGTGGCGTGGGCAGCGGTGTACCACCAATCTGGGCACGCAGTTTGGCGATGTGCGATGGGCGTGTACCACAGCAGCCACCGACGATATTGACGCCGTACTGTGTGACGAATTCTCCCAAGGTGCGGGCAAAGGGCTCGGGCTCCATCGGGTACACGGTGGCACCATCCACTTCGATGGGCAGACCGGCGTTGGGAATACACGAGATGGGTTTGCGTGAATGCGCCGTCAGGTACTGAATCGCCTCACGCATGTGTTCAGGCCCAGTGCTACAGTTGAGACCCAGCACATCCACGGGCATTGCTTCCATGGTGGCGATATAGGCAGGGATGTCGGTGCCCAGCAGCATGCGTCCGCTCATATCCAGAAAGATTTGCGCTTGCACGGCCACATCGGGGCGATTCATGTCGTGCTTTGCGCGGCGAATGCCGTCGAGGGCTGCTTTGACTTCCAGCACGTCGACACTGGTCTCGACCAACAACACGTCCACACCACCTTCGATGAGTGCCATGGCCTGTTGGCGAAAGATGTCGCTGAGTTCATCAAAGGTAATATCGCTCAAGGCAGGGTCATTGGACGACGGTAGCTTGCCTGTGGGTCCAATCGAGCCAGCCACGTAACGCGCACGGCCATCTTTTGCGGCGAATTCATCGGCCACACGCCGTGCCAAGCTCGCCGCCGCAATGTTGACTTCGGCGACACGCTCACCGAGTCCCCATTCTTCGAGGCGTAGGCGCGTCGCTTGAAAAGTACAGGTTTCGAGGACATCACAGCCCGCTTCCATAAAATTACGGTGGATGCGCCCGATGACGTCGGGGCGAGTGATAACCAGATAGTCACGACAACCAAACGTTTGCTCACCACCGTAGTCGGCTGGTGTTAAATCAAAGTCGTCGATGCTGGTCCCCATGGCACCATCATAGATGAGCACGCGTTCATTGAGTGCTTGGAGATAGGTCTGTCGCGACATGCAAGTTCCTTTGTAGGTAGATAACGTGGTGGCCGTTTGCCATACGTTATGTAATCATATAGTCTGTATACCCGATAGCAGGGGCGCTGTCAACAACAATTCCATGAAAAATTACTGAATACGGTATGTTCCTGTCTGAAATTGTCCACCCGCAGGCAGGGTTGTTGCATGTGTTGCCTGCAAGACCACATCACCACGCACGTGCACATCTGCGCCAAAGGTGATATCACCCTCAACCAGCAAACTCCGGCAATGGCGGAGTGATGGCACACCGGCCACGAAACGCTGTTCAAAGTCTGCTATCACGCGATAATAGCGCTGATCGAGTGTCACAATCGGTAACGGTGTATCATCCACCGGCACCACGTGGTACTGCGCATTCATCATAAAGCAGTCCGAGCGGAGGACCAACAGGTCTTGGCAATTTTTCACCGGCATAAAGCGGGTGCGCGGCACTGCTACTGCTTGTGCACCAGCAATCAGTCCAATCGCCGCCCCCATGGCACTTTCGAGCTGAATGACTGCCGGCGACGTGGCATCACGGACATCCACTGTTTTGCGATTCACGATGATGGGCAGTGGTAAAAATCCCCCATGCTGCGCCAGCACATCGCGCAACGGCCGCAACGCCAACCAAACATTGTTGGTATTGAAGTACTGATGGCGCGTAATATCCTGGAAGGCATCCATGTCGGCGGCCGGGCACTGGGCACTTTCGCGCAGCACGAGGCGCCCATCGGCAGCGTGTGCCAGATGGCCACCCTTGCGGTCGGCGTCGGTGCGGGCGGTCACTTCCATCACAAAGGGAATCTGATGCGTTGCCATATACCCCAACAGCGCCATATCGGGGGTGGCACCCAGGTTATCAATGTTGGCCGAAAAGAGATATTCGTAGCCGGCCTCGATCAGCGTATCGAGGACACCACTGCTCCACAACACGCGGTAGAGTTCGCCATGGCCGGGAGGACACCACTCCAATGCCGGATTGTCGGGCCAGTCAATGGGGGCAAGTGTATCGGCACGTACTTTGGGGACACGCCCTTGGATGACGTACTGGGTGGGCACATCGGGGTACCAGGCGAGTTGTGCCCGTGTATCACCATCCGTGGCAAAGCTGTTCATAAACAGCAGCGGTAGTTCAACGCCTGTTTGTGCCATCAAGACACGGTGTTGTTTGGCCACAATATCGAGAAATGTATCCCCGTTGCGCACATTCAGCAACGATTTGGCTTGTTCCAATCCCATACCCGTACCGAGGCCACCATTCAAGCGCAACACGACAGTTTTTGCGAGGACAGCACGACCAGCCTGCGCATAGCCGGCTAGCTCGGCCAGCTGTGGCAACCGGGTTACTGCGCGGATGGATGCTTCGGGCATCATTCCCGTGGCTCCACTCGCCAGTTGGGTGTAGGCATCAGCAAAGGCCGCAATTGCAGCTTCGTCGAGCTGTGCGGTGCGCATCCGTATCACGAATTGTTCAATAGACATAGCTCAACTCCACATCACGCACTGTCATGCAGTATACCACTAGACGGCGGCTCACCTTGGTACACCACGACAGTCGTTGGTTACCCATCTGCATGCCTGGGCAGTGGTAAGATAGAACCACATTCGTACCATCCAAGGAGTCAGCATGTCATCGCCAACCCGCATCGGGTATGTGCTCTGCACCATTGCCGCCATTGTCTGGGCGGGCACCGCGCCAGGAATCAAGTATTTGCTCGATGTGTATCAGGTGCCCGGGGTGACATTAGCGTTGTGGCGTGATGTATTCGTCACCCTCGTCGCCGGAAGCGTGGTTCTCATTCGCAACCGACACGCCTTGCGCATTCCCTGGGGGAGTCTCCGTCCGTTGCTCATCCTCGGAGTGATTTCGATTGGCATCTACCACGCATTGTGGATCTGGTCGGTGGCTCTCAACGGCGCAGCGGTGGCAGTGGTGCTCATCTATCTCTTTCCCACCTTTGTCACCATCGGGGCACGCTTCATGTTCGGTGAAACGTTGCGCTGGCCACAAATCGTCGGCTTGGTGCTATCGCTTATTGGCATGGTCCTGCTGGTCAAACTCTACGACCCCACGCAGGTCAGACTCAACTGGTTGGGGATCACCGTCGGCCTGACCACAGCCGTACTGCAGGCTTTTTATGTGCTCTACACCCAACGCGCCGTCGAAACCGTTGACCCGTGGGCATCGCTCACTGTCACGATGGCCAGTGGGTCGGTGGCACTTTTGGCGATTATTGCGTGTGCACCGCTCGTGATGCCGGCACAGGCTCCCGGGTTGTTTCAAGTCGGTGATCTCGTGGCATGGGGGATTTTGTTTGCGTTGGCAATCGGGCCGACCCTCGGTGGCTATGCGCTCTTTAACATGTCGCTCAAGTACATTCCAGCCAGTATTGGCGGCTTGATTCTGGTACTCGAGGCACCCACTGCGAGTGCCATTGCGATTCTGTTTTTAGGCGAAACACTTGCCCTCCTGCAATATGTGGGAGTGGCATTGATTGTGGTGTCCATTTTGCTACCCACGCTGGTCAACACACCAGCCACCACACACAAGGAGGCATAAATGCGCATTAGTGAGATGAATTGGATGCAGGTGGAGGCCTTTTTAGCACACGACAACCGCGCCGTATTACCGCTAGGCAGCACCGAACAGCACGCCTATTTGAGTCTGAGTGTGGACAGTATTTTGGCCGAAAAGGTGGCGACCGATGCGGCCGAGCCCCTAGGCATCCCCGTCTTTCCTGTGGTGAGTTACGGGCTCGCTCCTTACTTCCAGGCGTATCCGGGGACCATCACGTTGCGCATTGACACGTATATCAGCCTGATTCGCGACATTTTGCAGTCCATGTACCGTAGCGGCTTCCGCCGCATCGTCATCGTCAATGGGCATGGGGGCAACAGTCCGGTGGATGGGCTAGTCACCGAATGGATGGCCGACCATCTCGATGCGCAGGTCAAATTCCACAACTGGTGGCGTGCCCCACAGACCTGGGCCAAAGTCAAGGCCACCGACCCGTTGAGTAGCCATGCTTCGTGGATGGAAAACTTCCCGTGGACGCGCCTGGCCGGTGTCAGCATGCCCAACCACCAAGTCAATCTGCCCGACCGCGCCGGGCACGCCACCTTGGTTGGGCCACGGTTGCGCGAGTTTTACAAAGAAGGCAACTTCGAAGGCTACTTCCAACGCCCCGACGACGAAATGCACGCCATCTGGGATGTAGCAGTGCGCGAGACGCGATCGCTCATCAGTGATGGCTGGGATATATAAGAGGACGAATCATGCATATTTCATTCGACGCGCAGACAGTGATTGTGACCGGCGCCGCACACGGCTTTGGGCGCGCCATTGCCATCAATTTCGCAGCACGCGGCGCCACGGTATGGGCCTGCGATCTGCTCGGCGACGAGCTGGTCGAAACGGCGGCAGCCTGCCAGGCGGTGGGGGGCGCATGTCACGTGCGCACCGTGGATGTCAGCGACCCCACCGCCGTGCAGCAATTTGTGGCCGAGGCATTGAGCACCACGGGCCGCATTGATGTACTCGTCAACAACGCGGGAGGCGTGCTCGGGCAGGTGGGACGGCCACTTGAGCAGGTGACGGTCAAAGAATGGAACGATATTATTGCCGTCAACATGAGTGCGGCGTTTTATTTCGCCCAAGCCGCAGTGCCCAGCATGAAGCAGGCCGGCCACGGCCGCATCATCAACATCTCCAGCGGCGCCGGGCTAGGGATCAGTCTGACGGGCATTCAGGCCTATGCCACCGCCAAGGCGGGACAAATCAATCTGACACGGCAATTGGCACACGAACTCGGGCCGTTCAACATCACTGTAAACAACATTGCACCGGGATTCGTGCTTTCCAACCCCAACACGCAACGCCAGTGGGATTCGTACAGCCCCAGCAAACAACAAGGCATCATCGAAGGCATCGCCCTACAACGCCTCGGTCACCCCAATGATATCGCACATGCGGTCCTTTTCTTGGCATCGGATTTCGCCGGGTGGATTAGCGGCCAGGTCCTGTCCGTCGACGGCGGGAAATAATCCGTATGGGGGGATGGGTAGAGACGCATGTCCATGCGTCTCTACCCATCCCCATCCCCATCCCCATCTGTACCATCCGCATTCGTACTTATCTCAATCAACCAGACATGCAGGTATGGCAATCCAACTATCATGATTCAATCAAACGTACTCCTAGAAAGGTACATACCGCACGGTATTACATCATCAACAATCCACACAATGCCCCACCAACTCCCCCTCATTTGATTTACAATATACCGTGTTAACCATCTACAGCAGGACCCACACCCATGCCACACACCTTGCGCATCATCGTCGCCGGACTCGGCAATGTCAACCTGAATCTGTTGCGTATTTTGCAATCACAACGCAATATCCTAATTGACCATTACTTCCTCGATATTGTCGTTGTAGCAGCCATTGATTCACAGGGTGGTGCAATGCATCAAAATGGCCTCGACATCGCCGAATTAATTACCACCAAAGAGGCCAAAAAAAGCGTCGCCACGACGAAACACGGCATCCCCGGACTAACAACGCTCAAGGCATTAGCACAGGTCAAGGCAGATGCGCTGGTCGAAGCCACACCCGTCAACTTGGTTGATGGCGAGCCAGCCTTGAGTGCCGTCAAAATTGCCCTGCAGAAGGGTATGCACGCCATTCTCGCCAACAAAGCCCCTCTAGCCCTGGCCTACCCCGCTGTGGCCGCCCTCAGCGATATGAGTGGCGATTTCAGCAAGCCCAAATTGCGCTTCTCAGCATGTGTGGGTGGTGCCTTGCCCACCATCAACCTCGGTCGCCGTGATTTGGCTGGTACCGTGATTCACTCCGTCGAAGGGGTACTCAACGGCACCACCCAATACATCTTGCGCAGCATGGAGCAAGGCGGCAGCTATGCCGAAGCCCTCAAAGAGGCACAGGTACGTGGCCTAGCCGAAACCGACCCCACCCTCGACGTCGAAGGCTGGGATGCCGCCAACAAACTGACTATTGTCGCCAATGCGGTACTCAATCAGCCCACCAATGTGCGCGACTTTTCCGTCACGGGGATTACCAAACTCACCGCCCACGATCTGCAAGCGGCGGTTGCTGCCGGTCAACGAATCGTGTTGCTCTGTAAAGCGGAACGCCAAGCCGACGGTCGTTACGATTTGAGCGTCAAACCCACCGCATTGCCACTCGACCACCCACTAGCCCGCATGACGGGGTGGGAAATGGGCGTGGTCTATCACACCGATATCTCTGGCCGCGCCAGCGCCACATCTGCCGAGCGTGGCCCCATGCCCACCGCCGCCGCCATGTTGCGTGATTTGATTGATGTGAGTCGCTGACAATGCCAGCAGGGAGTATCATTCTCATCAATGGCGCATCGAGTGCCGGCAAAACGACGCTCGTACGGGCATTTCAGCACATTGCTCCAGTCCCATTTGTGCGCTTTTCGTTTGATTTGTTTCTTGATGGGAATGCACTCCCGATGGACTTCATCCGTGCGCACCCAGATGGATGGGCGCAGATGCGCCCATCCATCTTTGCAGGAATGCACCAGTGTCTACAAGCGCTGGCCAGTACGGGGAACAATGTTATCTGTGACCATATCATCGAAAACACACAATGGCGCACTGATTTGGGAACACGCCTCCACGGCCTCGATGTCTATCTCGTCGCCCTGCACTGCAGCCTCCCCGAACTCGTACGCCGTGAGCAGGCCCGTGGCAATCGCAATGCAGGCGACGCAGCCAATGATATGGCGGTGGTACACCGCGACATGCACTACGACCTCGAGCTCGATTCCGAGCATGCCACGGCCACACAGAATGCACAGCAGCTGGTTGGCATGTGGCAGGCACGGCATACCACTGAGCGCGCTTTTTCTCGTCTCTCGGTTATTCCCTAGCGCTATGTTCGGATGTGTTGTTTCGCCGCGTAGTAGAAAGAGAGCACACCATGCCGCGACCCTTTGTCAACGCCGACATGTTCGCATTCGACTTTGTGACTGAAGCACAACTCAGTCCGACCGGGCGTTATGTGGTCTACACGCTGATGCGTAGCCACCATGCCCACGCCTGCGAGTACACCAATCTGATGCTCATCGACACACACACGGGCATCCACACCGCACTGACTACTGGCGATTGGACGGATAGTGTGCCCATATGGACAAACGATGGTGCGCATGTAATCTTTCTATCAAACCGTAACGGCACCAACCAACTCTACACCGTGACACGTAGCGATGCGACGATCACGCAGCTCACCGATATGCCCCAAGGTTGTGCAGGACCACTCGTGTTATCACCAGATGGTCGCACACTGGCATTTAGTGCATCACCGCGTGTTGAACCGTTCGATCTGCAAAAACCACATCGCTGGTCACGCCACATCCCACGCGCTGAAGGCATCGGGAATGTCGACGCATTTGTCAAACAGATATACACGATTGATTTGACAACCCATGCCGTCACACAACTGACCACCGGCACCTGGCACCACACACCGTGTGACTGGTCACCCGATGGCGCCAAACTCCTCTATCTCGCGAATTTCAACCCGGATTCCATTGTCACCTCAGCAACGCTCCATGTGACTGATGCGCACGGCAACACGCAGCGTATCCTGGATAACACATGGGGCATTATTCAACAGGCACGTTGGCTTGATGCCACACAGATTGTAATCGCTGGCATTCCGAGTCAACGTATTTACGGTAGCAAAAACGACATCTTTGTCATCAATATCGAGAGCAACCAGTTAACCTGTCGGACAGCATCTCTGCCCAATCACCTCGAAGCGCGCATGCACGATGACTCAACGGTACCGTGGGTGGAATTGCCGATACCGCTGATTATCGATGCCACCACGCAATCAGTCATCACCTGCTACCAAGACCGTGGACGGATTCATGTGGTACACATTGCCTTGACTGGCCCCGAGCAGATCACAACACTGGCCGGTGGGAACCGCTTCTGTATGCCATTTGGCTTTGTCAATAACCAGCTCATCTTTGGCGTGGCCACACCCACCGACCCATCACAAATCGTCGTATTTGACCGCACCACCCAACGCGAAACAGCGCTGACCGATATCAACCGTGCGCTCCGTGCCGAATTACGCTGGCCAGAAATACATCCCATCCACACCACCGGGAGCGATGGCACACCTGTCGAAGGCTGGATATGGCTACCCAGCACGGGTCAGGCACCCTACCCAACCATGCTGCTCATCCATGGTGGTCCAAACCTTTCGCAAGGGTATGCCTTTTACTTTGACGCGTTATCGCTGACAAGCGCCGGCTACGCCGTGCTGATGATCAACTACCGCGGCTCAACCGGATATGGCGATGCCTTCAGCACCGCGATTATCGGCGACTGGGGCAATCTCGACCACCATGATTTACTCGCCGGCGTCGATGCCGCCATTGCCGCAGGGTTCGCCGACGCCAATCGCCTCGCGTGTGGCGGTTTGTCAGCCGGTGGCTATCACACCTGTTGGATGGTGACGCAGTCTCAGCGCTTCAAAGCAGCCGTAGCCGAGAATCCCGTCACCAACTGGGTCAGCTTTTATGGCACATCCGACATCGGACCCACATTTGCCGTACGCCAATTCGGTGGCACGCCCTACCAAGTGCCCGAAACATATCAGCGTTGTTCGCCTATCACGTATGCCCCATCCTGTCAGACTCCGACCCTGCTCGTCGTGGGCGAAGAGGATCGCCGGTGCCCAGCCGAACAAGCTGAACAGTTTTACACGGTGCTCAAAACAATCGGCTGTCCTACGGAAATGCTCCGTCTCCCCAAATGCAACCACGTCGATAGCATTTACGGGCCATGGGAAAGTCGGCTCGCCCACAACGAAGCTATGGTGGCATGGCTCGATCGTTTTGTGTGACCACACAGGAACTCCACAGCGATGCACATGCCGACGCTCACGACATCCCGCCCGATGACCAGTACTGATGCCTCAGCAGTGCGTGCCTATACCAGCGACACACTGATAAGGGCGTATGTGCCACCCCATCAGATCACATGGGCGCAGACGCACGCGTTTGTGGCAACACAATCAGGAGACGATGCCCAAGCGCTGACCATCACACTGACCGCAAGCCAACTCATCGGTCATCTCATCATGCACCCGTGGGTGGTCCCACGCACCCACGAACTCGGCTGGATGACTCACCCCGACGACCAGCGCCATGGCTACGCCAGCGAGGCGGCGCGTGCGGTGATGGATTATGCCTTTGGGGGACGCGATGTACATCGCGTAATTGCCACATGCCAACCCGAGGATGTGACGTCGCATCAGGTAATGGAAACCATCGGCATGCGCCGTGAGGCACACTGCCAACACTGTATTCATCGGGGCGGCGACATCTGGTGGGATGAATATTTTTATGCAATACTACAGAAAGAGTGGCAAGTACGCACATGATTATCCATGTCAACGGCGCAATTTTTGAATGGCGTGGCCCCGCACCCTTTCTCTTTGTAGCCATTCCCGATGCGCCGAGCCAAGACATCAAAGCCATGGCGCATCTGGTGACCTATGGCTGGGGGGTGATTCCTGTCACAGCCCGCATCGGCAATACGTCGTGGAAAACCTCTCTTTTCCCCAAAAACGGACGCTACCTCATCCCCATCAAAGTGGTGGTACAAAAAGCCGAGCAGGTGGGGGCAGGGGATGTAGTCGACGTCGAAATACATATTGGATGATCGGAGGAGTTATGCCAATACTACCGTTTCTCACCAAACTGCACCGTGCCCCCGCCGGTTCATTTCACGTCCTCACTGGAGCCAAAGCAGCCAGGCTCCGCGCACACACCATGTACATACCGTCCCCACTCGACATTGCCACAGCCATCCAGGCTATCCCACACGGGCAGACGCGCACATTGCGTGATATCCGCAGCGACATCGCACTAGCACATCATGCCGACATCACATGCCCGTCGCGTACCACTATCTACTGGAAGTGGCTGGCTCATGCTACCGTCGAGCTGGGTGATACACCGTCACCCTACGCCATCCCGTGGTGGCGCGTCCTCAAGGACGGCAAACTCAGCCCGCATATGCCGGGGGGCATTTCCAATCAGCGTGAATTGTTGCGGCGAGAAGGCGTAGAGAAATAAAACTCATCATGCAACCGTCACGCTTTTTCATCATCGGAGCAAAAGTATGACTACACAGACGTTTGATACGATACTGGCCAAACACGGCACGTCAGCGCATATTGTCCTGCCATTTGACCCGGTGGCAGTGTGGGGCGCGCGCCCACGCTACCACATCACCGGGAGCGTAAATACCATTGCCGTGCGTGGCGCACTCACATCAATCGACGGGCGCTACGCGCTCACGCTAGGGCCTGCCTGGCTACGCGATTGTGGTATCGCGTTGGGCAGTAACGTACGTGTGATCCTGGCACTCGAAGGTCCACAAGCTGATACACTGGCCGACGACGTCGTGGCTGCACTCAATGCCAATCCAACTGCCAAGACTTTTTTTGCTGACTTGCCAACGTTTTATCGAAAAAAATACCTACGTTGGATTGATGCCACCAAACGCAACCCAGCACTGCGCGCCCAACGCATCGCTGAAATGGTGACACTCCTCGCCAATAGTCAACGCGAACGCATCGTTCACCGCACATTTAACAACCATTAACGCAGTACGTTACCTTGCACGTGTACATTGTTCATTTGTGTGTCAAGTGTTTTTTATAGTGGAAAATTATATTCATTTCTGTGCTAAACCTCAATAAACCCTTTGTTATTATTATTACGAGTGAACATCGTTTTTGTAAATATTTACCACAATTTTAGAAAATATTGACAAATCATTTATAATATTATATTATGTCTATATCTATAAAGCACAATAGATACGTAAGTACGAATACTCAGTGCTCGCCTTAATAGAATTGATTGAGCCTCATACATGAATGTGACAGATTCAACGAGTATCCACTTGGCAGTCAACTATTCAATCTTGTGTATTGACGATGAAGAGAGCATCCGCAAACTAGTCACTATAGCATTACAGCGTATTGGGTATAGTGTCGTCACCGCAAATAACGGTCAAGATGCACTCGACCGGCTACACGAAGCCATCCCTGACTTGATTATTTCTGATGTTAGTATGCCCACCATGGATGGAATAAGCTTTTTACGACACATACGCAACGACAAACAGCTCAAAGAAATACCACTTATTCTACTCACGGCCTTAAACAATACAGAAAACATAGAAGAAGGCCTCAATCTAGGGGCCGATGATTATCTGGTAAAGCCATTTGAAATGCGTGAATTAATTGCTCGGGTGCGTGTCAAACTCGCACGACCATCAATATCACGATCGCAACTTGTCCTCGATCAACGGACAGGGTTACTCAATGAACACAATTTTATTTCGTTAGTAACACGTGAATTAGTGCGTGCAAGTAATCAAACGATGACCAATTTTCTGGCATACATTTACATTGACGAATTATCTAATCTCGTTGCCCGACTCGGCACTCGTGCAGGTGATGAGATTGCCCATCAATTGAGTATCATGATAAGTGCGCGCCCACATCTTGATAGTATTAGTCATGATAATGAGGGCTATTTTGGCTTGCTTATGCTCGACACCACAAACGACATAGTCCAGCAACGCATGCGCCAATTAGCACGTGAAATCGTCAATCATACATTTCTTGTTGCAGGCGTCCAAGTACGCTTAACACCGATTATCGGCTACAGCTACTTTGCGGGGTGTCACAACTTCGATGATCTAGAGGCGCGAGCGATGACGGCGTTGAGTATGGCAGCTGCGCAACTCGACTTACAGCCGATTGAATATACCAGCAACATGGATGCACAAGTCATCGAAAAACGTCAACGACTGGCGAAAAATCGTGCAGACTCCAAACGTGCATGGTTGTTTGCGCTCATCCGATTGGTGGTGCAAATCATGGTGACGATGATTATCACATTAATTATACCGTTCGGTATCTATTGGGGATTTGATCAAATCGGGTACGACATCACCAAAATTGCCTATATTCTCTTTACGCTAGCATTTGTCACAACGGCATTTATGATTTGGGTCGAGGGCATTGCAACATTCTTTCACAAGGCCCCACCAATTCAAACAAATTATCCCCCCGCATCAGCAATCATTGCAGCATATTTGCCCAATGAGGCCGCCACAATCATGGAGACACTGGAGGCATTTCTCAAACTTCAGTATGCTGCACCACTACAGATAATTCTGGCATACAACACGCCACGTGAATTACCAATTGAACACGAACTGCGGGCGCTGGCTGCGACGGCACCACAGCTCGTGTTATTGCGTGTAGAACACAGCAGCTCCAAGGCGCAAAACATCAATGCGGCGCTGGCAATTGCCACTGGCGAGATGATTGGCATATTTGATGCAGACCATCAACCGATGCCGAGTAGTTTTGTGCGTGCCTGGCACTGGCTGGCTGCCGGATACGACATCGTACAAGGACATTGTGTGATACGTAACGGCGCAAGTTCGTGGATTACCAAACTAATTGCCATCGATTTTGAAACCATCTACGCCGTATCCCATCCTGGTCGAGCGCTCCTCCATGGGTTCGGGATATTTGGTGGCACCAACGGGTATTGGCGTGCCGATTTATTGCGACAAACCCGTATGCATGGGTTCATGTTGACCGAAGACATTGACTCATCAATGCGTGTGCTCGAGCAAGGGTATACGGTTGCGTCCGATCCCAATCTCATTTCATACGAGCTTGGTCCTGTGACCCTTACCGCATTATGGAATCAACGGTTACGCTGGGCGCAGGGATGGATGCAAGTTTCGGTGAAGCACTTAATACAGGCCTTGTATTCATCACATCTCACGGTGCGTCAAAAACTTGGCTTCCTGTACTTGCTCGGCTGGCGCGAAGTGTTCCCCTGGATATCACCACAAATCTTCCCCCTTATTGCGTATTGGATCTGGCGTGGCGATAGTTTGGATTGGGCAATTCCGATTTATGTACTTGCCACCCTCTTTACCCTCAGTGTGGTTCCTGGGCAAATGATATTCGCTTATCTACACGCAGTACCAGAACATCGTGAACACCCCAGCTGGTTTATCATGTACTTGGTAATTGGATCGCTGTTTTTTGCCGAGTGGAAAAATCTCATCGCACGCGTGGCGGTCATCAAGGAGTTCATGCGAGAACGTGCCTGGCTTGTCACACCACGCATCCATACCAACACACGCGATGTGACGCATGAATAACGAAGAATTTATGCGCAGCGAGTCAACCGATACGAACCACCGCTATCAGACGCAAAAACGGTCTGGTTTACACGACACAACAGTACACACAATTGTAACTATTAGTACCAAACTCTTTGGTATGAGTGCCGCATATGTTAGTCAGGTGCTCTATGACAAAGAAATGCTCGAAATCGTTGCATTTCATAGTGAAAATCCTGCAATAATCATCAATCCTGGCACCACCTGTCAATTGAAATCGACCTACGACTATTCAGTAGCCGAGGCAACAAATCTAGTGGTAATTGAAAACACGCGCACCGATGCTCTCTTCCAACACGCCGAGCCGCCCGACATCTTCCGCGATATCGAGAGTTTCGTAGGGGTGCCAATTCTGCTCGACAACGATTTAGTATACGGTACCCTGTGCGTGATTGATACACAACCACAAAAAATCACTGCCAGTCAAACCGAGCTATTCATACTTGTGAGCAAGCTGCTCGCCGCACAAATCGTCCACGATAACGTCATGGACACGTATGCCCATGCAACAGAGGACCTGCGCAAAAGTGAAGCGCGTTATCGTGAGTTCATTGAACGATCACCAGATATGATTGTCATAGTGATAAATCGCATCGTGCGCTACATCAATCATGCTGGTGCTCACATGCTCGATTTTGATACTCCACAAGATGTGATTGGACGCTCTATCAGCGAATTCGTTAATCGCGCTGAACTCCATCGCATAGAGGCGCTTATTGCCCCAAATGCCATCTACCCCGAGACAATTCACACCACCGAGGTTTCTCTCAAAAGTCATACCAATCGTCACCTTGTGGTTGAAATCAATGGATTCCCGAGTGACCTGCTCGGATCACCGGGGTTCAAACTCGTGGGGCGCGATATCACCCACCGGAAACAGATAGAGACCGAATTATCACAGACGCACCATGAACAACAGACGGCAAACCAGAATTTGTCGCGATTAAATACAGCGAAAAGTTTTTTTGTATCGATTGTCAGTCATGAGTTCCGTACGGCACTTACTGGTATTCAGGGCTTTAGCGAAATGATGCAAATAGAAGATTTCACCGTTGAGGAAATGCGTGAATTTGCTAAAGATATCAATGAAGATGCCAGACGGCTCAACCGTATGATTACCGAAATGCTTGACCTCGACCGTATGGAATCAGGCACAATGGTGTTGCATCGCAAAATCACTGATATCAACGAATTGGTCACACACGTCGTGAACCATGAAACACGTGTCAATCAGAATTCACATCAATTCCAGCTGATACAAACACCTGATTTGCCGCATACGAGTGTTGACCGCGACAAAATAATCCAGGCAATCACAAACATCATCTCAAATGCCATCAAGTATTCACCAGATGGTGGCACTATCACCATCAAAAGCAAGGCACTTGACACGGTCATTCAACTTTCGTTTACTGATCAAGGCATTGGGCTAACCGCTGACGCGATTGCACATGTTTTTGAGCGCTATCAGCGCGTTGATTCAGGTGCCACACGCCATATCACGGGTACAGGGCTCGGATTACCAATCACGCGCCAGATCATCGAGATGCATAACGGACGTATTTGGGTTGAAAGCATTCCTGAACACGGCTCAACGTTCTATGTAGAATTACCAATCGTGACAGAGTAAGTGAAACGATGATGACACGTATCATTTTTTGTGAGGATGATCCTGTCATCCAGAAACTCATACGTATTGCCTTGCGCAACGAGACCTATGACGTGGTTATCGCCGAGAACGGCGCTGATGGACTTGTGTCAATCCGTAGACAACCACCCTATCTCATTTTTACCGATATATCGATGCCAATTATGGACGGCATTCAACTCTGCGACACACTCCAAGCAGATAGCACACTCAAGCATATACCCATCGTATTATTGACCGCATCATTGCAACGCGAGGAACTACATGAGGCGCTGTCACATGGGGCGGTCACCCATTTAAGTAAACCGTTTAGTCTTCAGAAATTGCGTGATACAATAAAACGGCTGTTACCTTGATGTGCTGATGCCTTGACACACCATTATAACAATACGCTTACATATACACCCACTGGACTCAAGGAGCACATTTTGTGTCCAAGACAATTTTAATAGTTGATGACGACGCACGCATTCGCAAGCTGCTTCTCACATGTATTATTCGGCATGGGTACAAGGTTAAAATCGTATCTGATGGCTTATTGGCCCTTGCTGAAATCCGTAATGCACTCCCTGACTTACTCATCACCGACTTCAATATGCCCAATCTTGATGGGCTATCACTCATCAAGATATTGCGCGCTGATCCCACCACGAGTATGTTGCCAATCATCGCATTATCAGCCGAGGCTGATCGAATGCGGTCAATGATTCATCCTGACCTGGTAGCGCACTTGTTAATGAAACCAATCCCATTAACAGTGCTTTGTACTATCGTGCATGATTTAATTGGCCCTCCATAACACTACCTACACCAATCTCAGCCGTGCGGTGGCAGTTTGGTGATGTGGGTACAATTATGAATTATGAATTATGAATTATGAATTATGAATGACGTGGAACCGCTCGTAGGGGCGAATCATATTTGCCTGTGCCGTGAATGCACACTCACAACATGCGAGTACGGGCATGTCTTGTCTAACAGCGCACATGGCGGCGTTTGAAACCGATGCGCCCTGCTACCACCGCCCGCTCAATGGCGGTTGCTGGTGATTGATTCACCGGTTTGGGGAGTATCGCCTGCAACTGCGTGGCAGTGTGGAGCGCAGCCTCGTGCAGTGGGCGATACGACACTCCCACCGCCACCACCACCCGCTGCATGGCCGATTGTACGGCACGTGGTTGAGATGCAATGATACCGGGCACCACATCGAGCAACGCCTGGATGGTAGCCGGGATAAACTCGTGGTCTGGACGCGCGCCGAGTAGCCACTCGTAGCAACTCCAGCCACCGGCCGCAATCGCTTCGGTGGGGCTGGCCATGAATTCTGCTGCCAACGGTTGTGCAAAGGCAGTTTCGGCGAGCGAGACGGCCACCACCGCTTCGGCGATAAATGCGCAGTATGCCTGATCCATCCAGCGCCGGAAGTCAGCTGGCGTCATACTCTCCACATCACAGATCATGCCTGCCAGATACATGGCATCGAATACACCTGTAGCGTAGAGGGCTTCGGCGATGGGTTGGTTACCATTGATGGGGCGCGCAATTGGTTTCATGGCACCCGTCGGTGCGCCGTAGACGGGCTCGTGCACGCCTTGCGCCAGGTAGTATTTCTTCATGCGCGGGGTGGCGAGTGCCGCAAGTGCAACGAGGATGTGATCTACCGATGCAGTCATACACTTTTTCCCCGTAATCAGTGTCGCAAAACTCATTCCATGTGCTGATTTTACGCTAAAATGAGCGGACGACGAATTCATTTTATTCCAGCAAAGGAATGATTCATCATGCGCATATCGCGCCATTGGTTAGTAGCAGCAGCCGTTGCCGGCGCACTGATTATTTCGGCAGGTGCACGCACGGCACCCGGTGTCTTCATGCCACTTCTCAATCAAGAATTCGGTTGGAGCCATGCCGCCATCGGCTTTTCTGTCTCCATTGGGCTGATTCTCTATGGCCTAGCTGGACCATTTGTGGGTACGCTCATTGCACGGATTGGCACGCGTGCAACGGCCATCATCGGCATGGCGTTGATTATTGCAAGTGCAGTAGCAGGGATTAGCATTACGAGTGAACTCGGTTTCACCATCTACTGGGGCGCCATTAGTGGGCTTGGCACTGGCATCGTCGGCGGGGTACTCGGCGCAACAGTAGCAACCCGCTGGTTTGTGGCACAACGTGGCTTCGTACAGGGGCTATTTGGTGCAGCCACGAGTGCCGGTCAGCTGTTGTTTGTGCCCCTGCTCGCACTCATCGGTGCAGCGAGTGGCTGGCGCATGGCGTCACTGGTGTTGGCAGCAATTGCGGCCATCCTGCTCATCCCCATCGTGCTGTTGGTGCGCACCGACCCCAGTGATGTGGGCCTCGGACCATATGGCGGAGATGCAGTCCCACGGGTCGCCCAACAGGCCGATGCCGGAATTATGCGCAGAGCAGTACGCAACCGTGATTTCTGGTTGCTGGCAGCAACGTTTTTTGTGTGTGGTGCCACATCCAACGGCATCATTGGCACGCATCTCATGGCACACGCCGTCGAGCACGGATTTACCACCAACGTGGCGGCTAGCGTTTTGGCACTCATGGGAACGATGAACTTTGTCGGCACGCTGGTATCTGGCTGGTTAACCGACCGTTATGCACCCCGACGCCTGTTGTCCATCTACTACGGCTTTCGCGGGTTGTCGCTGTTGCTGTTGCCGTTCGTGCATGACCCGATCGGCTTGTCCGTGTTCGCCATTTTGTTCGGGCTCGACTATATCGCCACTGTGCCGCCAACGGTGGCCCTCACCAACGAAGTCTTTGGCGGGCGCAACGTGGGCATCGTCTATGGCTGGATCTTTTTTGCCCATCAGGTGGGTGCCGCCATGGCGGCCTGGTTGGGGGGAGTGGCGCATGATGCCACCGGCGATTATGTGATGGCCTTTATATTGGCCGGGATTACTGCTGGCATCGGCAGTGCGTTGGCAACCCGCATCAGCAAACCGGCCACACTCGCAACGACCCCGGCCTAAACCACCATCCCCCCCGTTCCGAGAACAGAACGGGGGGATGAGCTCATCTGTGACACACTACAACTGTTGCCACACCACTTCAGCCGACAATGCGCTGTTGTCGATAATCCAAGCTGGATTGATGGCATGACTCTGCAAACAGCGCAACTGATGCTCCGCATTGGCACGACGCATTTCCTCGCTCAGCTGGGTGTCGTGGTCGTTGCCACGCTGCGCTTGGCGCGCCATGATGGTGGCGAGTGGTGGGCAGAGCACACCAATGCGCATCACCACCCCAGGAAGTGCGAGTGCCTGTTGGTAAAACAGGAGCGGTTGCGGCGGATCCTCGTAGAGGATGAATTCGATGACCACATTGCTCCCACTACGCACCGCAACAGTTGCATCAACCACCACCTGCGCTTGGATGAGGGCTTTCTCGGCATCCGTACGGAGCAAATGCGGATCACGTGGTAGCCGCGCCCAATAGGCATCTTCCGAATACATCGTCCAGCCTGGTTGCTGACCAATATAGGTGGCCAAGGTGGTTTTGCCTGCACCCGCTGGACCAGTAATGAGTATGACTTGTGCCATCATGCTCTCCACGACTCGGGGAATCACATGCGATCATCCCCTACCACAAAAATCCAACTCTCACACCAAATAGGGTGCCATTAAACCATGCCATGCTACTCTGGAGTGCGATAAACGCAAGCAACGCCAACATCATTACATGCCCGGCACGTCCACGACAGAGCCGCCCGAGTGCGAGGCCGGCAAAACTGGCAACGACGGGGAAAATAAAAATCATGTAGCGTGTTGCATTGAAGCCACCAAAGACCTGTGCCACCAGCAACAGCCCCGTGCTGGTCATCATCGCTACGGCCATCTGCCACCAGCGATCGCGTGGTGCCAAGACCAGCCCTACGATGGCCAGTGCCACGGCAATCCCCAGATAATGGCCATATACGCCGTACTTCCACACCAAATCCCACCACCGTGTTTGCCACTCCATCTGTGTGGCAGGATCGTCAATGTAATGCGTGTAGAGCTGTACGTAAATCAAGCGCACATATTGACTGTAAAAAAGCCCACCCATTACGACCACCACACCCCACCACCACCACGCCATCTGGCGCAGTTCGCGGAACACAAAGGCAATCGTATACGCCAAATGGAGGGTCAAAAAGGCACCAAAATGCCCCACGACTGTCCATGCCATGGCAACCACACTGAGCATGGTAATGCGCCACAAAGAAGTTGCGATAGCCATCATTCCCAACCACTGCCCGATATTTTGGGCAACGGTGGCCTGCCATTGCATCAGAAATCCAGCTGGTAACACCACATACAGGCATGCCATCAACGCAATACTACGGTGCGACCATGCGAGGCGTTGACACATCCATGCCACAATCAAAATAGTGCTACTATCCACGATGATTGCCGTAAGAATCATGACATAGTGGGCAGGAAACACCGCCATCAGTGGCAACACCAACGGTGCGAGGAGCTGGTAGACACCAGGCGGGTAGGGGTAGGTCTGACCTTGGCCATCGGCAATTTGATAGAATTGCCCACTAAAGACCCCCACAAAACGATTCACATGAAAAAAGAGATCGGTGCCGAAATAGCCTGGTACCAATGCACCAAGCCCTTTGATGACCACATTCGCCAACATCGCTTGACCAGCAATGCGTTGCCAGATGGGGCGTGACTGGCGCACCAACACCCACCAGCCCACCGCCACGCCTGCCACCACGAGGGTCAGCTGTGGTGCATACATGATGCTCTGTGCAACAAAACGCAACAGCACCGTGGTTACCACACCAATCACCACCCATGCACGCCACGGATGGTTGCGGGTTGCCACCACCCATGCGAGTACACATACAGCCACAATCAGCGCCAGCATCCACAGTAGCGGGGCTACTGCACGCACACCCGCCGCTGGTTGTCCACGCATCCAGTCAACGGCCACACATATTTTGGCTAATTCGGTATCACTAATTCCCTGCATATCACAACGAATCGCAATATGACTCCCCTGGGCAATATATAGATGATGGTTGCGCACCCCAGGTGTAGGGAGCATCGACACCGCGTGTGTTTCATCGGTCACCGTTATACGCTGGGGCGGTGATTCCGCCCGCATGATGGTGCGTATTGTGATGATTTGCGGTTGATGCGAGACAGGCAGAGGGATATGGGACGTGGCATAACTCCACTGTACCGTCGTCGCACGTTGACCAATTGTCATCTGCTCCGGCTCACGCAGTTGTGTGGCATAGATGCGGGCTGCTGGAGTACCAAAATCAATGAACCACACACGTTGCAGTTGTGCGACCACACTGACAATGACAAAAGCCAATAACACGCTGGTGCCGACGTAGTGTGGCCACACGACGTTTCGTTGATGCATGCGACTCCCGTCCCTCACTGCTGGTATGACGACAAATTGTAGCATACTCACGCAATAGTCATCGTGGTGTCGTCTCATGCGCACATGCACCCTGTGCGCGACGCATGCAGGCACATGACTACGTGGCGGGCAACTCTTTGACCATTTCATATTGACTAATCATGTGTTCCCAACCCATGGCCTGCACCTGCTGGTCAATCCAAGACCCCGCCTCCACATTAATCATACGCATGTGTGTCTGTGCAGATGCATATGCGAGTCGTGCCAACACAGCAGCGAAGACGTGCGGTGTACGATAGGCGGGCAATATGCCGATTTGCATGATCGAAGCACCGTCAATGATGCCGTATGCGATCATGGTCGGACCGTCGTGAGCGCTGACGACATGACAGGTGGCCGCCGTACGATGATACGATGCCAGCGCATACTGCCAACTTGGTGCAAACGATGCATATGTGGACTCGACCACCGCTGCGAGCACCGTCGGGTCAGCACGCCACACCACCCCTGTATCTGCATCAGTACTGGGGATGATTGCCGTCCGATAACAGTGAAATTGCCGCGTCCGCGTAAAACCATGTGTGGTGTACAGTTTCTGTGCCGCCAGATTATGCTCTAGCACTTCGAGCTGAAACGATGCAGCACCCGCCTGAGTCAACAGTGGAATCAACTGTGTCAGCAACTGCGAACCCACTTTTTGGTTTTGGTAGGCACGGATCACACCCGTTGCCACATCATATGTGCGGAGCATATTGGCCCCATCACGGCGCGCACCTACCAAGACAAAGCCCACCAATTGGTCATCATCAAAACACCCCAACGACAATTCGGCTGCATAACTGCGGGTATGCATCATGGCCTGCAAACGGTCGAGTGGTAATTCCATGGGTACTTCGTATTCGGAGAAGGCGTCAATAAAGGCCGCATGGATCAACTCAAGCGGTATCTCTGTGAGTGTGCGAAACGCCAGCATCAGTGCCCCCGTTCAGTAATCATGCCTGGGCGTACGCCCAAGCCCATTGATGCATCTATCACCGCCCCGTGCATGGGGGTAGAGTAATTGGATGCCAAAAAGAGCACAATACTGGCGATATCGCTCGGCGCAATCAGTCGTCCTTTGGGGAGTGATGCCGCAAAATCGCGTTGCTCGTCAGCAGTCATGTGGTTGAGCGTACTCGCCTGGAACATCGGTGTGTTGGTGGCTCCTGGACAAATCGCAAAGACGTCCATCGCCGTCTGCACCAACTCAGCCGCCAGTTGGCGCGTCATAAAGGCCACTGCCGCCTTGCTCATGCCATCAGATAAGCGAAAGCCGGGAAAGTTTTGAATGCCACCACCCACCGAGCTAAAGTTGATAATTTTGCGCGGGATAGTGGTCACTGTATCATGCACTGCCGTCAAAAACGCTTGGCACATCTTGAGGCTACCATCCGCATTGATTTGCAGCATCACACTGTCTTGCGTAGCATGATCTGCCGCATAGGTCGCCACCGTCGCCGAACCAACTGCCGCATTGTTGATGAGGATGTGCACATCGCCCCAACGCGCCACTACATCCGCCACACACTGCGTAATTGATGCTGATGCGCGTAGATCCAGTGGATGCGCCGAAAGCTGTTGCGGTGCCGTAGCGACGACGCCCGCTGCCACAGCCGGGTCTTCGACACCCGCTGCATAGGTGAACGCCACTGTGGCGCCGTGTGCCAAAAAGAGTTCCACACAGGCGCGGCCAATGCCACCAAGCCCACCAGTCACAAGCACGATTCGTCCAGCCAGACTCGGACGGACATCCAATAGCGGCGTATGCATATCAGCGCTCCTTTATACGTCAGCATCATCAATATTACGCATCGAACCATGCGCCGGGTAGACACGCGTCGCACCACGATCACGTAAGTATTGCCAGCTTGCACGTGCCTGTGGGTTATCAAACGCGATGGCTTCGGCGGGTAAATCGCCGGTAAACACACACCCGTCATCGAGCAGTAATGACACACAATGGTCGGAGTGACCTGGCGTGTGCACGATTTCCCCCGCAATTCCGATACTCTTGAGGAGAGTACGGCTCTGTGCACATGTAATCACCACATTGTCGTTGGCGGTAATCTCCACGTATTTATCCCACGGCTTGGTCCATTGGGTCATCACGGGGATGGCCGCCACCTGCATATCGAGCACGAGCAGAGGCACTCCCGCACGTTTCATTTCTTCACCGAGTCCAGCATGATCGATGTGGTAGTGGGTAGCCAACGCATAGCGAATCTCGTGCAGGGGGATTCCCTTTTGATTCAGATTTGCCTTCATCATGCCCATGGTTCCTGGCCAGCCGATATCCACGAGCAGACGCGCTGTACCCACACTAATCACCCAGTAGTTAGTCGAGCGATAGCCGACATTGACGATGGTCAGTACCGGTGTAGGCGTTTTGGCAGGCATCAGCAATAGCTCCACGACACGTGCATACACCACGCGCAACGACGATATACTCTGCCCATCATAGCGTACGTGTTGCCAATCATTGCATGATTTCCACTATAATCGAACTACAGAGATAGAAGGAAACAACATATGATACACGAATCACTCTTCGATGCGGCACAGGCTCGGATTGCGCCCTATGTCCGGCATACGCCGCTCCTGCCCACTCCCAGTTTGCGCGGGGACTTTCATGCCAATTTGACGCTCAAGTTGGAAAACCTGCAGGTGACCGGCTCGTTCAAGGTGCGTGGTGCCCTCAACAACCTGCTCCAAATTGACCCTGCCGACCGCGCGCGTGGCGTATGTACGGCCTCGGGTGGCAATCACGGTGTCGCCTTGGCATATGCGGCTTGGCGTCTGGGTTGTCCAGCCACCATCTACATCCCCGAGCGCGCCAGCGCCGACCGCGAAGCACGTATCGCCGCCTGGGGCGCCAAAGTAATCCGTCATGGCGCCGTATGGGATGATGCCCACGAAGCAGCAGTCGCCTATGCGCACCAGCACGATATCCCCTATCTGCATTCATTTGAGGCCATCAACACCATTGCTGGTCAAGGCACACTCGGGCTAGAAATGCTCGCCGATGTCCCCGACGCCGATTGCTTCATTATCGCGATTGGCGGCGGTGGCCTAATTGCTGGGGTGGCGACAGCCATCAAGCAACGCCGCCCACAGGCAACCATCATCGGCGTCGAGCCCGTGGGGGCGCCCAGTATGAGTCACAGCCTGGCAGCCGGGTCGTTGCAGCCCCTGGCGGGTATCAACACCTTTGCGGATACGCTGGCGCCACGCATGGTCAGCGAAATCACGTTGGCACAGGCTCGAGCCAACGTGGATCGCATCGTGTTGGTCAATGATGCCCAAATCCTCACAGCCATGCGCTGGCTCTGGCAAGAAGCCAATCAGCTGGTCGAGCCAGCTGGTGCCGCCAGCATCGCCGCCATGCAGAGTGGCCAGGTGGATGTCAGTGGGTACCACCACCCGGTGGCGTTGATTTGTGGGGGTAACGCAGCAGCCGAACCCGTATTCGCTGCGTATCAAACGCTCACCAAAGCATAGGAGTTGACGAGTATGAACGAGCTATTTTATGCCAATTGTCAGCGCTTGGCGCACTTTCAGCCACGCCTGCGCACCTTGGTGACTGCCTTGAGCGATGCACAACTGCGGGCCAAGCCACAGCCACACGAGTGGTCGGCCATCGAAAATGTAGGACACCTGATTGATACCGAGCAACTCCTGCGCTATCGCATCATGCGCATGTGTGACGAACACATACCAACACTCATCAACTACGACCAAGATGCGGCCGTTGTCCGCCATAGTTATCAGCAGGCTGATCTCTTTGCGTTACTCGCGACCCTCGCGCATGAACGCCAGGTGACGCTTACGTATTTTGCCCGCCTGCCACTCCCCCACCTGGCGCGCACCGGTTGGCACAGTGAGTATGGCTTGTGGCAGGTCGCCAGCACCATCACCTACCTCACCAATCACGATGATTTGCACTACAACCAGATACTGGGGTTAGATATTTACCATGGATGATATGGTTGCCACTATCGCCAAATTAGCCGTCTTTCCCACGCGCATAGAGACGTTGGTAGCGCCACTCGCAGTGGCTCAGCTTGCCTATCGCCCACACAACACAGAGTGGTCCATCCGCGAACACATCGGACACCTGATTGACATTGATCGTATTTACATGGAGCGTATTGCCCTCATCCGTGCCAAAGAGTATCAGCCATTTGCACTCTTTAGCATTGATGGCATCCATCAACAGGGCAACTACCAGGCACAGTCCATCACCGTACTCCTCGCAGCACTGCACGCCACACGCCACGAAACAGTGCGCGTGTTACGTGACATGACCGCAAGTGAGTTTATGCGCATCGGTCTTGATTCGTATTTCGGCGAAATCACGCTAGCACGTCTAATTGAAATCCTTGCAAATCACGAAGATGAACACTACAATCACATGTGCACCATCGTGGCACGTGTGTCATCACAGCCCTAGCACCTTGCACTACCACGTGCAGATATCGGAGATTGTTCATGGAAGAGTTTCGCGCCCAAATCGCCACCCTGCGTGCCTTCCCCGCACGCCTACAGGCATTTGTTGCCCCACTCAATGAGGCTCAGCTTCGCTTTCGTCCCCAAGACAAAGAATGGTCGATTCTGGAAAACATCGGGCATCTGATTGACATTGATCGCCTCTACGTCGAGCGTGTGGACTTGATTTTGAGTAGTGAGCGCCCACAATTTGCGCCCTTTACCCCCGATGACCAAGTGCGTGCCGGTGACTATCAGGCCAAGCCACTTGCCGATCTGCTCGCCACCTATGGCGAACTACGGCAGGCCACCGTGGCAGGACTGAGCACCATTGCCCCCGACGAGCTCACCCGAGTGGGCATCCATGCGCGTTTTGGTGAAATCACCATTGCCCGCCTCGTCGAAATCCTCGTCAACCACGATGAAGTGCACTACACGCAGATGAGCAATAACCTGACCCAATGATGCACTACACCACGCGCCCGGCGCATCCCGATGATGCGCCGGTGCTGACTGCCATCTACAACCAAGGAATTAGTGACCGCATCGCCACCTTTGAGACGCGCTTGCGTACCCCGGATGAGCTCCTCACCACCATCACCAATCCACGCTACCCGTGCGTGGTGGCCAGTGTGCCAGGCCACGTGGTGGCGTTTGCGAGTACGTCTGCGTACCGGGCCCGTGACTGTTATGCGGGTATCGCCGAGTTTTCCGTCTATGTGGCCCGCGAATGGCGTGGACAGGGCGCAGGCACCGCTGTCATGCATGCGTTGCTCCAAGCGGCGCAAGCAGCAGGGTTTTGGAAGGTACTTTCACGTGTGTTTGTCGAAAATAGTGCGAGCCGGCACATGTTGGCGCGCGTCGGCTTCCGCGAAGTAGGTATCTACGAGGCGCATGCCCAACTCGACGGCGTATGGCGTGATGTGGTCATCGTGGAAAAACGGCTACTCGTCGAACTCAATCGCTGATACATCCATATCGTCCATCCCCATCGTATAAATCATAGTGAGTAGTTGTGAAAATTATGATTAACCGAGGTTCATTATGCACATCCCCGAAGGATATCTCAGCCCTAGCACTTGCGTGGCTCTCTACGCTGCTGCGACACCATTTTGGTATGTTGCTGGCCAGCGTGTCAAACGCATGCTCAGTGCCCGGATGGTGCCCATGCTCTCCGTCTTTGCCGCATTTTCGTTTGTCATCATGATGTTCAATCTGCCACTCCCCGGTGGCACCACGGGTCACGCCACCGGAGCGGCCGTAGCGGCTGTGGTACTCGGACCATGGGGAGCCATGATTGCCGTCTCGATTGCGCTGGCTATTCAGGCCATCTTCTTTGGTGATGGCGGCATTCTCGCCATTGGTGCCAATGCCTTCAACATCGCCATTGTGGGGTCATTGGTGGCGCATTGGGTATACCAGTTGATTGCCGGCAAGAGCGAACTCACCGCCAGACGACGCATGATTGCGGCCGGGGCTGCCGGGTATATCTCCATCAATGTGGCAGCATTTGTCACCGCCCTACAATTTGGGATTCAGCCTATCCTATTCACCGATGCCAGTGGCACGCCACTCTATGCACCCTATGGGCTTGAAGTGGCCATTCCTGCCATGATGATTGGGCACCTTGGGATTGCCGGACTGGCCGAAATGATTGTGACTGCTGGTGTGGTTGCCTATCTACAACGCAACGATATCTCACTCCTCGCATGGCAAGCCAACAGCACTCCAGCTACGAACACCACCAGCTGGGCAGGGACGCGCCGTATGTGGCTGGTTGTTGCCGTACTGATGATTTTGTCACCCCTCGGGTTGTTAGCCGCCGGTACGGCCTGGGGTGAGTGGGGTGCCGATGAATTTGCCGACCCCGCGGCACGCCAAGCGATTACCGATGCATCACTGGGCGCTCCTGCCCCTGCGGCGACTCCTAGTGGATTAGCTTGGTGGAGTGAACAGTGGGCAGCACCCATTCCCGATTACGCCGTGCCCTTTGTTTCCAATGAACAAGTCGGCTATATTTTCTCTGCATTCATGGGCACCGGGTTAGTCATTCTGGCCATCCTCATCTACGGGTTCATCACGGATCGCGTCCGCCGGAATCACTCTGCGATTTAGCTACACAGTCGTTTTTCTCTGGTACTGCAGGGGCATTATCGTGACCGGATGGTTTACGTTAATGCCCCTTTTTAGTCACACATACACACACAAGGAGTCAGCATGGCAGGTGAAGCACATCACGGCAAAAAACGCGGCACATTTGTGCAACGCACCATTGACGGACTTGCCGAAACAATGGAGCGCTCATTATATGCCGAGCAACTCTCCGAACAAGCCGGTGTGCTCCAACAACTCGATCCACGCGTCAAATTCATTGGTACACTCAGCATCATCATGGTGGCTGCTGCCGCACGCAACCTCAGCGTAATTGGTGCTGTTGCAGGTATCGCCGTTATATTCGCATTACTGTCACACATCCCATTAAAATCGTTTGTGAATGTGTGGCTTGGCATGGCCATTTTTAGTGGATTAATTGCCACACCCGCAATTTTTATCACACCTGGTCCCACCCTAGTAGCGATTCCCGTGCTTGATTGGGTGATTACCAGCACCGGGTTGCGCAGTGCGGCGTTTTTACTGCTCCGTTCCGAAGTCAGTATCACGCTATCGTATTTATTGATAATGACCACGCCGTGGATGCATGTGCTCAAATCCATGCGCAGTATCGGTATTCCGGCGCTGGTGGTCGTCATCCTAGGGATGACCTATCGCTACATCTTTATGATGCTACAAACAGCTCGTGACATGTTCGAAGCACGCCAAAGTCGGATTGTTGGGCGTCTCGCTGACGCAGATGCACGACGCCTTGCCACAGCCACCGTTGGTGTTTTACTCAGCAAAAGCATGCAACTGAGTAACGACGTCTATTTGGCTATGCAGTCACGTGGCTACCGTGGTGACGTCTATACCCTCGACACCTTCCAGCTCGGTGGGCGTGATATCATTGCAATCATCATCATTGGTGCCATTGTGGTCACCGGATTCGTCTTTGGCAGCGGTATTCTTGGTTAGGAGCGAGTCTATGCAACCTGTGTTTAGCGTGCGCGACGTTGTCTATTCGTATGCGAATACGGCCACACCAGCACTTGATCACGTATCTCTCACGATTCATGCGGGGCAACGCGTCGCCATCATGGGAGCCAACGGGTCGGGGAAATCCACCCTTTTGCGCATCCTCGACGGGCTCTACTTTCCACAGTCTGGGCACGTGGATGCCTTTGGGCACACCCTCGACGAGCATCACCTGCTCGATGAATCGTTTGCACACACGTTTCGGCGCCGGGTGGCCTTCGTGTTTCAAAATCCCGATATTCAACTCTTTAATCCGACCGTCTTCGATGAAGTCGCCTTTGGTCCGTTGCAGATGCGTTGGGACAAAGAGACCATCATCAACAAGGTCAATGCGACACTCGACCAACTCGAAATCAGCCATCTGCGTGACCGTGCGCCACATCGCCTCTCGGGTGGTGAAAAGAAGCGCGTCGCCATTGCTTCGGTATTGGTACTCGACCCCGAAGTTATTTTGCTCGATGAGCCGACTGCTGCGCTCGATCCACGCAGTCAAAGCCGTGTGGTTGATTTCCTAGTGGAGTGGGGCAACGGCAAAAAGACGGTCATCGTGGCCACACACGACCTCGACACCTTGAGTGAGATTGCGGATGATGCCTACATCTTCCAAAATGGCAAGATTGTGGCACACGATACGCCACAAGCACTCCTCGCCAACCAGCAACTCTTGCGCGATGCAAATCTTATTCATGAACACGTCCATCATCACGATGGACAGATTCACGCGCATCCACACACCCATTTTGGGCATCATCACCATGATGCGCAATGACATGGTATGGTATGATACTCATGGTAACGTAAACAGGTGTTGATTGGAGCCGCATGGCAACACGACGTATCTCGTGGTCGTTCATCATTGGCACACTCCTCGTCGCCCTTGTGGTGTATCTGATTTATTCGACCCGTGCTGAAATCGCCGATGCCTGGGGATTATTGCAGACGGCTGACGGTTTCTATGTAGCCGCCGCGTTTGTCACCATCGTGCTCGGATTTGTTTGTGCTGGGTTCATCTACGGTGCTGTCTTGCAATCCCTCGCACAGCATGCACCACTCCCGTGGCTAATTGCCACCGCCCTCGTTGCCATCATCCTCAACCAGACCGTCCCCATGGGCAGTGTGGCTGCCTATGCATTTTTGGTGGCTGCGCTACGCAATCGGGGTTTTCCGGCGAGTAGTGTAGCTGTTGTTGCTGGCACCGAACTGCTCAGTTGGAATGGCGCAGCACTCCTGATGTTTAGTCTGGGTGTGCTCTATCTGACCGTCACCGCCAACTACGTAGCCACACTGCCCATCATCACCGCACTTGTGATTGTCACCGTGACGGTACTGGTGGTTGTGACCATCGTCACGCGACCAGCCACCACCGTGAAGCGCTGGCTGGCCACCATCCAACGTACACTCATTCGTGTAGGCATTGACTGGAATACGAAATCCGCCGAATTACTGGTTGATGAAATCGCCGACAGTCGCGCGATTTTTGCGGCTGAGCCGTGGCGCTTTTTTCGCATCATTCTGCTTCAAATGCTGATTTTTGCGCTGCACGCCCTCGCCCTCACCTTTCTGCTCCACAGCATGCGCCTAAATGTGACCTACTTCGATGTACTCGCCGCATACGGCATGTCGCTCATCGCCAGTTTGTTCACCGTGCTGCCCAGTGGCGGTGGTGCCGTCGAAGCCACGCTGTCGTTTACCCTGCACCTCCAAGACGTCCCCCTACAAGGAGCGCTCGGGGGTGCCATTCTATTTCGATTACTGAGTTATTGGCTCTTTTTGCCTATTGGTGGTATTCTCTACCGCATCTTGACACGCACGCAACCAGGAGCTGCTGAATGATGGTGCTTGGTACACTGATTACGCTGGCTGCCGCACTCGCATTTACCCTCATCGCCCTCGGGGTACTCTTTGGCGTACCCTATACGATCCGCACACGCGTAGCTTCACGCTTCCGCATCATGCAGAACTCGATGCGCACACGCATCGGCACAATCCTCTACTTTGCGCTGATTGCTGCCCTGCCGACCATCCTGTCACTCTTGACTGCCATCGAATTGGTCAAGCTCCTCGGGCGGGTGTGGCGTTAGTGCCAACTGCGGTCTATCCACAAGAACGTTTCACTCAAATCAATCTGCTGGGCGACTTCCACGAGATAACTCGTACGTGCCACGTCGTCGAGCGCAATATCTGTTCCTGCCGGGAATACAGGATTGAGACGCCAGTAGCGATCACGCAAAAATTGACGACATTGATAGTCTGCTACCCCCATCACCCCGTTGATGAGAATGTTGACGAGGGGGCGCGCCCATTGCGCATACCCCCAATCTAGCCGTTCACCGGTGATGTACCGCAACGATTGCCCCACACCGAGTGAACACAGCGAAATATCATCGATGCGGGGGGCCGCCGTGTTTTTGCGCGTATCAATGGCATGTGCAATTGCAGCCACACTCGGATTATTGGCTACCACACCGCCGTCAATGTAGCCCTCGTAGACGGGAAAATAGGTCGGTGCCGCACACGTGTACATCCCCACCTTGTAGGCGGGGACTTCGCGATCACCGTAGACGCCACCCATGTTCGAGAAAAATTTGGCTTGCCAACTACGGCGCTGGGGATCGGGTGACGCATTGTCGAGATCGAATGCGGGTACTAACACTGATTTGGGTATGGTGCCGAGGGTCGTCTCACCAAAGATTTTGCGGAGCTCGGCTTCTAGCCCGCGGTTATCATAATTCGCACCAATGACGTTGCCGATGTCCATGGCATCATCGAGCCACGAATCACGGAAAATAATGGCACCCTTTTGCTCGTACAACACGCGAATATCCCGCGGGTGCATGCCGTTGGCCAAACCCAACGCAATAATTCCCCCCGTCGAGGTACCCGCAAAGAGATCAACCCGTTTCAGAAAATCGGGGAACTCTTGGAGGATGCGTTCTATTACCACGAGTGTTAATACGCCGGCAATGCCGCCACCATCACACGACAAAATTCGATATCGTGGCATGCCATCCTCGACTCATCATTACTACAGTGTGTAGGTATTATACCAAACCAGACCACACTCACGAGAGCCGGCGCCAGCTCCGCCCCGACGAACCGATGAATTCATGAGACGCATCGGGGCCCCAGCTCCCACCCACATATTCGTGCACGGGTGAACCGAGCAGTTGCCACCCCTCGAGGACAGGGTTCATCAGCCCCCACGACGTTTCCACCTCGTCGCTCCGAGTAAACAGCGTACTATCGCCGATCATGGCGTCGAGCAACAGGCGTTCGTAGGCTTCCGGTGATTCACTGCCAAATGCTTCAACATAGTTGAAGTTCATCGTCACGGGGCGAATATCACCGGCTTGACCGGGGACTTTCGAGTTGAACCGTAGCGAAATACCCTCGTTGGGTTGGATGCGAATGGCGAGTTCATTGGGAGCAGTACGCGACATCAAACTATCCTGGAAGAGGAGCAACGGTGCGCTCCGGAAGGTCACCGAGATCTCACTCGCTCGCACAGGCAGCCGTTTCCCCGTGCGCAGATAAAAGGGCACCCCTGCCCAGCGCCAACTTTCTATTTCACAGCGCATTGCCACATACGTTTCGGTGGTGGAGTCAGCAGCCACACCTGTCTCATCAAGGTATGCGGGTGCTGTGCCTGGCCCTGCCGTATAGCGCCCCCGCACCGTGTAGCGATTCACTTCTTCGCGGGCGATCGGGCGCACCGCACGCAACACTTTGACCTTTTCATCGCGCACCGCATCCGCACTTGCCCCTCCCACCGGTGGCTCCATGGCAGTGAGTGACAAGAGTTGCATCATGTGATTTTGCACCATGTCACGCAGGGCACCCGCCTGCTCGTAGTAGCCACCACGGCCCTCGACGCCGATGCTCTCGGCGACGGTGATTTGCACATTGTCAATATAGCGACGATTCCACAGTGGCTCAAAAATCCCATTCGCAAAACGAAACACCAGCAGATTTTGCACTGTTTCTTTGCCCAAATAGTGGTCAATGCGGTAGATTTGGCGCTCATCAAAAACATCGTGGAGCACGTTGTTGAGGTGGCGCGCACTGTCGAGGTCATGACCGAACGGTTTTTCGACGATGATGCGGGTCCAGCCACGTGACTGTGCCAACCCAGCTGCACCCAGCTGTTTGATGATGTCCTCGTATGATTCAGGGGGGGTTGCCAAATAAAAGAGGCGATTGCCACTCGTACCGTGTGCCTCATCAATTTCGGCAAGGCGTTGGGCGAGCTCCATATACCCGGTTGCATCTTCAAACGTTGAACGCACGTAGTGGATACGCCCGGCAAAATCGGGCCACAACGTGTCAGACATGCCCGTGCGTGAGTGCTTGCTCCCTTCGTCAAAGAGCAGCGACCGAAAGTAGTCGTCACTCCAGTCACGCCGTGCAAAACCGAGGATGGTCGTGTTGGCGTGGAGCAACCCTTCACGACGCAAATTGTAGAGGGCCGGCACAAGCTTGCGCCGAGTCAGGTCACCAGTCGCACCAAAAATCACGATGGTACATGGGTCAGAGATGCGCGCCACATTGGTGGTGCGTTCAGCGCCTCGCATAGTCATGGTCGGTACTCCTACGGTTGTGCGACAACTGTGGCAGTCGGGAGTACGACGCTGTCTACCCGCTGATTAAAGGGCAATGGTGGCTCGGGGAGCGGGGCTTTGTACACCACGTTTCCATTTGCCAGATACAGTATAGGTCGTGCACCAGATTCGTCAATAGCGAGTGCGGTCAAATTATCGAGCGAGAGCGTGCTATCGGGTGGCAAGACGATCTGTTGGATGAATTTACCGGTGCGTTTTTCGACGTGGATGATGCGTGAAAAGTAGCTATCGAGGATGAAAAACGATCCCGTATCTCCCTCACCGGTCACCAGTAAACGACTCGTGGCTTGCACTGGGGGCACCACATTTTGCAGTTGGATGCTTTTTTCGAAGCCACGTTCACCGTCTGGCACCGCCTGATAGAAATGAATCGTGCCATTGGGCATGAGGAGATAGATGCGCCCATCAATACCCATGTCCACTGCGGCTGTTGCATCAAGTCCACCATCATTCTGCACCCACGGGGTCGGGAAGTCTGCAATTTGCGCAGACAAAAAGCGCAGAATGTTGTTGGGCGTCACCCCCCAAATATACAAATTGCCCCCATAACTGTTGATGCGCATGGCACGATCTGCAAGCTGCCATTCGAGACTGCCTGCCAGAATGCTGTAGTTCCAGTTATCCCCATTACGGAAGAGGTAGACAAACGCACCATTATTACTGCTTTGGGCAACAGCAATCACCCCGTCAATACGCCACGCAATGTCGTACACCTTGGCAATCTGGATATCCCCCAGCGTATCGTTGGGTTGGAGCATCGGCGTGAGTGTGCCCCCCGCCTGTGGCATCTGGTAGAGCACCCCCGTATTCGAATCGAGCAAATAGATGAAGTTGAACCCACTCGGGTCTTCGTTACCCGTAGGAATCGGGGGAATCACAATCGCTGAAAAGACACCATTCGCTTGTGGGTGGGTGGCCACTGCTGTCATGTTGGTCAAGTACGACCGCCGTTGAATGACGCGCTCGGCTTGGGCAATACGATCCACCATCACCAGAAATCGTTGGCGATAATCAACGGTAGTCGTCACAACACCACTCTGTTGCAGATTATTCAGCAGTGATTGTGCAATCTCGATGCGTTGGGCAGCTTCATTTTCATTGACGGAATCATAGATAGCCTGCACTGATTGTTCGGCCACGGTAATGCTGTCTTCACCACGCTGGAGTCGGTATTCGGTGGCTACATTTCGCCCATAAAAAAACAGTACCAGCACAACCGCCACCATCAACGAGAGCATGGCCCACGGGAATGGCGGGCGTTGCTTGCGATACGACAGCCCTGCTCCTTGGGCGGCTGACTGCATGCGCCGGTTATCGCTGCTGCGTTTGGGGAACCAACGCCACACAAACAACCCCTGCAACAGCGACCCCAAGAAGTCGCCGTAGCGAATCGGCTCCGTGACACGCACATGCACCCCACCATAGCGGCGCTGGTAATCGGTGTCAACGGGGGTAGATGGTACTTCCACGTCTACCGCATCTATTACACGTGGCGGTGGCGTACTATCCGACGAACGGATTGTACGTGCCTCCTCCTGTTTCTGGACGTGCTGTTCAATGGATTCACCCACATCAATGGGCGCAGGTCGCGGGATGGGATTCACCTTGTACGGGACTTCTGGAGGGGGGCGTGTCGCCCGATGCTGTTCGTCGCGTGTAATGTTGCGCCAGCGTTTCACGGATGCGGTAAAGCGCGATTCTTCGCTGCCTAACAGCAAGCCACGCGCCCACTTGACCACGTTGTTCACCCACAAACCAGTATTCCCACGCGCCAGCATCAGTTGCTGAGTAATACTCGAAAAGCTACTCGTCACTGGCTTGTTTTCTTCGGCGACATCGGCATCAAGCACCATGCACAACCCGTGCGCATTTCCCACTTGCAGTGATTGGCACGCTTCACGCAAGGCATTGACCATTTTGGTGGGATGCACCAGCCGTAGGATGTGTGCCACCGTCTCACGATCAAGCACAGGATTAAGCGAACTCGTCGTGAGTACGAGTGTTTCGCCGGGTGTCCACACCGCCCGGAAAAATTCCGGCTCTACGGTCAGGCTCCCACCCATCAAGCTCCCCGAATTCACGGGAAGCACGGCATGATGCACGGTTCGCCACAAGGCACTCGATGGAATTGCTCTGACGGATCCTTCGCTGAGCACATACAACTGCGACGGTGCAATTTGAGCGATATACAGGTCTACACCCTTGACGACCACACAGGTAATCCCCAATTGCACTCGGCGTGTCACGTCTTGGGTGACGTTATATTCGTAGAGGGCACGATTTGCGGCAATGATGGCACGGCGTAGTGCGGAATGCACACTGAACGTGCTATTTTCGTAGAAGAGTTTTCGGAGCGTGCGCATCACCAACTGGATGGGTTGTTTTTGGCGCTGTGAGTCTTGGCGACTCTCAACCACCACAAACAACTCACCTTTACGAGCCTCGATGGACAGTGGGTCGTTGGCCTCACAGACCAGCACTGTATCGTTGGGGAGTGGGTTATCGTCGTTACTGACACTAAAAAACACGTGGCGTGTGCGCATGCGCCCCATGAAAACCCCTACCACTACACCGGTACTGCATCTGAATTATACCACCCAGCCACTCAATGATGCGTTTACGGTGCGTTTTTCTCATGAACATCACACATCCAGGTGATAACACTTTGCACTATAATAGGATATGTTATTGGTTGTGATGAAATTATCAGTGCTAAAGGGGTATTATCATGCGTCTATCGTTGGTTACGCTGTTGCTCGCATCACTTTTTGTTAGTGCTTGTAGCAGTACCAGTACCACAAATGATACAGCTACACCCACACCACGCCCACCTGCACCCGCACTCGAAAAACAGACGTACACCGTCGCCAAGGGTGAAGTGGTAGATGAAATCAAGGTGAGCGGTACCGTAGCTGCGGTCAAACAAGAAGATTTGTCGTTTGAGCAAAGTGGTTTTGTCAAAATCGTCAACATTCAGCGTAACGACGTAATCACCAAGGGGATGGTGCTTGCAGAGCTCGACCTCGGTGATATGCCCAATCAGCTCCGCCAAGCAGAAGTCAACTACGAGCAGGTCAAGATTCAATACGACCGCAGTGCAACCACACGCGATTTGGCACGGCAACGCGCCCAACTCGACCTCGAAGAGGCCAAAGCCAATCTCAGTCGCCTCACTGACCCTAAACCGGCAGATATTGCCCGTGCCCGCGCCACCCTCGAGAATGCCAAAGCCAACCTGGCGAGTGTGATTGCGGCAGCCAACAACGCCGTTGATGACCAACAGGCTGCCCTCAACTCGGCACAACGCTCGTTGCCCCTAGTACAAGAAGCGTTTTCGCAGGCGCTGTACGACTGGGAAGGGGTCAAAAACGACCCTGATCATGCCCAATATGATCAGCGACGTTCCGCCTACATCAACGCCCAAAACAACCTTGATATGGCCACAGCCGCCATGAACACGGCTTACCAAGATTTACAGGCAGCCAAAGCCAACCGCCAACCATTGATTAACGCGGCACAGGCCAATCTCGACACCGCACAAATTGCCTACGACCAACTCACCAGTTCACCAGACCCAGACGATGTGGCAGCCGCACAACGCGCCGTGACTCGTGCCGAGTTGGCCGTCAAAGAAGCATCACAAATTGGTGACCCAGAGCTTGAAAAGCAACTGTCTGCGTCGCAATTGCAACTCGAAAACATCAAGGCGGCCATTGCTGCGGGCCAGCTCATCGCTCCATTTGATGGCAAAGTGGCCGAAGTCTCCACGGGTCCTGGTAAGCAGGTCGAGGCGTATCGGGCCGTGATTACCGTGATGGACGATGCCGAGAAAGAGTTGCTCATCCAGAATGTGTCCACCGAAGATGCCAGTCGCATCGGTGTGGGCATGGTCGTAGACATCTTTTTTGCCCGCGCCCCGGCAATCGCAGTGCCCGGCACTATCGTCAAGCTCCCCACCAAGGCGACGTCGTCTGCAGCCACCATCAACCCTGACCCCGCCTATCATGTCGAATTTGCGCCACCTAATGACCTCGAGCTCACCGTGGGTGATTTGGCCTCTGTGGTGATTACTTTGAAGCGTCAAAAAGATGCCCTGTGGTTACCACCACAAGCAGTACGCACATTTGAAGGACGTCGGTTTGTGGTCGTCAAAGAAGGCACCAAACAGCGCCGTCAAGATGTCCGTATCGGCATCGTCAATTCCGAAAAAGTCGAGATTTTGGAAGGTCTCAACGAAGGCGATGTGGTTGTCGGCCAATAAGCCCATAGCGAGGAGCTCGCATGTCCTCACGTTCTCTTGATTCATCTGCGGTCACGGCACCGCGTGCATGGCGCGCGGTACCGTGGGCATGGCTTACCGGAATAGTTGTTGTGGTCGGGCGCCGTCTCTGGAGCAATCTGGCGCTGATTTTGGCAATCGCTGCCGGGTTCACCGTGGCAGTTGCCATTGTGGTGAGTATTCCCGTCTACGCCGAAGCCGTCGGGTATCGCATTCTGCGCGAAGAATTGACGAGCACCCTCAATGGTACCAAACGCCCACCATTTGCCTTCATGTATCGCTACCTAGGGAGTATGTCGGGGTCGGTGGCACCCGACAGTATGCCCAAAATTGATGAATACTTTGCCACCCAACTCCCGAGTCGGCTCGGGCTCGATATCACGGGGCAAACCCGCTTCTTGGCCACCGACAAAATCCCACTCAAGCTGACCGCCCAAGGAGGCGGGCAACCGTTGGGCTGGGTGGCTATCGCCTACGCCGACAACATTGGTGATCACATTGACGTGCTCGAAGGAAGGCTCCCCCAAGCCACCACCATTGATGAACCAATGGAAGTCATGTTGGCTGCAGACTTTGCCTATGGACTCGGTCTGCAACCCGATGAAATCTACTACGTGTTTGCTCAGCGTGATGCCCCCGAAAAGAGCATGATTCCCATTCGTGTCAGTGGTATTTGGCAACCACGTGACCCGAGTGACGATTATTGGTTCTACTCACCCGACGTACTGCGTGAAACCCTCTTTACCGCCGAAGAGTCGTTCACACGTCATCTGCTTGCTGCCAACGAAAAACCAATCAACGTGGCATTGTGGTACCTGGTTGCCGATGGCACCGTACTGCGCTCGAGTGATGTACCCGCCTTTGGGGCTCGCATTGATCGCGCCACATCTGAAGCCAACAAAATCCTCAAAGGAGTGCGTCTCGACGTCTCCCCCATAGACGCACTGATGCGCCACATCACCCGCGTCAGACAATTGACCACCACCCTGACCATCTTTAGTATTCCCGTGCTTGGGCTTATTGCCTACTTTGTGGTGCTCGTGGCAGGGCTGGTCGTACAACGCCAAAGCAATGAAATTGCGGTGCTCCGTAGCCGTGGTGCATCCCGGATACAAGTACTCGGCATCTACTCAATTGAATGGGTTGTTATCGGGCTCGCCGCCATCAGTGTGGGGGTGGGTGTCGGTCAATTAGCCGCTATCGCCATGACGTGGACGCGCTCGTTCCTCGATTTCCGCCCCATCGAAGAGTTCTTGCCGATTGGCATGTCACAAGACGCCTGGTCACGTGCCATCCAAATCGTCGGGTTGATGCTCATCGCTGCCTTGATTCCTGCGTTTTTCACATCCAAGTACACCATCGTCTCGTTTAAAAGTGAACGAGCTCGCGCCACACAAAAACCCTTCTGGCAACGCGCATATCTCGATATCCTGCTGATGATTCCCATCGGATACGGCTGGTGGATGCTCCAGCAGCAGGGCTCGTTGGGCATGATTAATGGGGCTGGTGTAGTTGACCCGTTCAACAACCCGCTCCTGTTGATTGCCCCGAGTCTGTTTATTTTCGCATCAGCACTCATCGCAGTACGCCTCTTTCCAATGATGATGCAACTGCTCGAATTCTTTACCCGTTACCTCCCCGGGATTGCAGGCATCACCGCCCTCCGCTACCTGTCACGGACACCACGTGCTTATTCGGGACCCGTCTTGTTGCTGATTGTGACCCTTAGCTTGGCCGGTTTTACTGCCTCGATGGCCAAATCGCTCGACACCAACCTGCTCGAGCGCAATCGTTACATTGCGGGTAGCGATGTCATGCTCTTTGATATGGGGCAAGACACAGGCGGAAGTAGCCCATCGGCTCCGGGGAGCATCGAATCGGCCATGGTCACCAACACCGACGATACCAAGCTCACCGGGCCCAAGTATTTCTTTTTGCCGATTACCGACTACGCATCGGTGCCAGGAGTGGCCCATGCGACGCGCGTGGCCAACACCAAAGTGCGCGTGGTGATCAATTCGAACCCGATTGATGCGCACTACTACGGCATTGACCGTCTCGACTTCCCCCAAGTTGCCTACTGGCGTGCCGACTTTGCCGATCAATCACTGGGTGAGCTGATGAATCTCCTCGCCGACGATCCGAGTGGCGTACTGGTTGATAAAGCATTTGCTAAGATGGTCAATCTGCGCATTGGCGACAGTTTTTTCATTCAGATGAACAATCTGGATGCCACAGTCAATGTGCCAGTGGTCGTCAAAGGGTTCGTCAACCTCTTCCCAACCGCCTATCCATCCGAAGGTCCCATTGTGGTCGGCAATCTCGAGTATTCGTTTGACATGCAAGGTGGTCAGTACCCGTACGATGTCTGGTTGCGCCTCGTCGAAGAGAGCACAGTCAGCTACGACGACGTTTACCGGGGCACGATTACTTTGGGCATGAAGACGTTTATCCGCGAGTTTTCTCCCCAAGTCATCAACGCAGAGCGCTTACGTCCCGAACGCCAAGGCTTTTTTGGTTTGTTGTCGGTGGGCTTCATTGCTGCGGCATTTTTGTCAATGCTCGGATTCTTGTTTTACTCGATTCTCGCATTCCAACGCCGTTTTGTCGAGCTCGGCATGCTCCGTGCCATCGGGCTATCCACGGCACAATTGGGCACCCTCTTGGCCATTGAGCAGACCTTCATCATCGGGATAGCAGTGCTTGCAGGCACGTTTATCAGCATCACTGCAAGTAACCTATTCATTCCCTTCTTGCAGCTCCCGTCATACGAACGAGACCTCTTCCCACCGTTCGCCGTCCAAATCGCCACCGAACAGATTCTCATCATTTATGCGGTCTTTGGTGTGGTACTGGTCGCAACCGTGGCGATTACCGTCGTATTACTCCGCCGCATGAAGCTCTTCCAAGCCGTGAAACTCGGAGAAGCCATATGACCACCACACCCAACGACGCTATTGTTACCTGTGAAAACTTGGTCAAAATCTATCGCATTGACGACCTCGAAGTCATGGCGCTCCAAGGGCTCGACATCACCATCCGCCGTGGCGAAGTCATGGCGCTGGTCGGCTCGTCGGGCTCCGGCAAAACCACACTCCTCAACGTGATTGGCGGACTCGATCGCCCCACAGCCGGGAAACTGGTGGTAGCCAACAACGATTTACTCAAATTGACGGATGGCTCACTCGATGCCTACCGCCGACAGTATGTCGGTTTTATCTGGCAACAGAAAGCCCGCAACCTCATCCCCTATCTCGATGTCGAACAGAACATCGAGCTACCCATGATTATGAGCGGAATCCCACCCAAGCAACGCAAAGAATGGATTGGCGAACTGATTGATGCCGTCCGCCTCAATCACCGCCGTGGCCATAAACTGGCACAGCTGTCGGGTGGTGAGCAACAGCGTGTCGCCATTGCCATCGCTTTGGCCAATCGCCCCGCCCTCCTCCTCGGCGATGAGCCCACAGGCGAGCTCGACTCGCAGACGGCTGAAGTCGTCTTTAACATCTTTCATGAACTCAATCGGCGCTTTGCACTGACCGTCATCATCGTGTCGCACGACCCCAACATTGCCCACTTCGTCAATCGCGTCGTGGCCATTCGTGACGGCAAAACCAGTAGCGAAACCTACAAGCGCCCCAATGTGTCCAACGACACGACTACACCAGCCGTCCTCGAAGAGTTGCACATGCTGGACTCGGCTGGACGCTTGCAGATCCCCAAGGAGCTCCGACAGCGCTACAACATTCGTGACCGCTTGGTACTCGAAGAGCAAGAAGCGGGGATTTTTATCAAGCCACCAGAAGGAGACGCCCAAGCCGAGCTCGATGCAGACCGTGAGCGCCGTCTCACCGATGCCGATGCACCACCTGAGCTCCGCCCAAGTATGCTCGACCGCATGATGGCATCAGTTAGGAGACGGATCAAATGAGCAATTCCACTACCGCAGTTCGTATTGTTGATGCAACCCGTGCCTACACGGTCAACAACGAGCAAATATTGGCACTGCGCGGCGTCAATATGACGATTACTCGTGGCTCGTTTACCGCATTCATGGGCCGTTCTGGCTCCGGCAAGACGACTCTACTCAATATGATTGGTGGGCTCGATACCCCGACATCGGGGAGCATCGAGTTCCTCGGTAACGACCTGAGCAAACTCTCACCCGACGAACTCACGCTCATCCGGCGTAATCAGATTGGCTTCATCTTTCAGGCGTTCGCCTTGTTGCCCATTTTGTCGGCCTGGGAAAACGTGGAATTGCCGTTGCGCATCATTGGGATAAAGTCTGGTGCCGAACGCCGACAGCGAGCCATAGAAGCATTGACGCTGGTCGGTCTGGAAAAGTGGAGTGATCATCGCCCATCCGAAATGTCGGGTGGACAACAACAGCGTGTGGCCATTGCACGAGCGTTGGTCACCCGTCCTCCGGTGCTCATCGCCGACGAACCAACCGGCGAGCTCGACTCCACCACGGGGCGCAACCTGCTCACCTTGATGCGCAATATCGTCAAGCACGAGGGGGTGACTCTGATTATGGCAACCCACGATCAGTCGGTGCATCAGTATGCCGATGTTATCCACCATATGCGTGACGGGCAGGTCTATGAAACGGTGCAGGGACAACCAGAGATGAGCACCGAACCCGCTACCTAAGCACGGCGCATCGTTCCCCCAGCGCACCATGCACTGGGGGAATTTGTGGTGTTATGAGTGTCCCCCCCTGTAATTGAGCGAATGTATGAACTCGACGGTGCGCGTGGTACTTGGGCTGATGTATGTGGTCATCACACTGATACTGTGTGGGAGTATGCCCCACATCAGTACGGTGATATCCGCACAGACTGTGATACCCACCATCGTCGCTGGCATGGAAGGTGTAGAAACCACTCCCGACCAGCGCATTGCGTTCCGTTGGAGTGCTGCCGACGCACGGATTACGCTCAACACACCATTAACACGATTTGCGCACTTGTCGCTCCATGCCACAAGTGCCCGTGCAGCAACACAGACCACGATTTTGGTGCAAGACCGCACCATTGCCGTGGTGCAACCTACCGCCGAACGCTTTCGCCATTATGAACTACTCGTTGCCCTGCCGTATCAACCACGCACCACGTTCGCACTCGTGCTCAACACCACCCCTACCACTACCATTGGCAAACGCACACTCGGGATCGCGGTAGCCTCGTTGGCACTGACACCCATCATGCCACCTGCGTGGCACCCACCCCCAGTGACATGGGTAGGCATGGTGGTCATTACCGCACTCATCTTAGCCGGCATCCAGCGGCGCTGGCACCTGACTACGACCATCTACGCCGGCCTAGTGTGTGGTGCACTTGTGGTGCCGTGGCTGAGCACGTGGCTGGGGAACACCACCATGAACGCATGGCATATTGGTGGTGTGGGGATTATTGCCGGCATGATTCTGCTCATCCAAATCACCCGCGACTCCTACCAGACATTGCGCTGGCAACGCATCTATCGTCCGCTGCCTCCACCGCTCATCCATTTCCTGATTGCAGTAATGCTCGGAATCGTGGCCTGGGGTCTCGCCAGCGTATGGCCCATGTATGTACAACGAGGCTGGTGGATGCAACTCATTTTTGTGGGGCTGATGGCACTGGGCATCGCCCTCAGTTGGCGTCCGCACATCGTACGCCATACAGGGGCACACCGCCTCATGCGTTGGCTCATCCCCTTAGCTGGTATGTCCGTGGTCATCCTCTACCACTTCATCACACTCCGCCAACTCAACGGCGCCATGATGTCGGACCTGCCATACCATCTCGACGATGCGCGCTTGTACAGTACGGGGCAGCGTTTGGTGCGCTACATGGTGTGGGTGAATGGCAACGTGCAAGCCACCACCCGATTTTATGCATTCAACTGGAATGCCCCTATTCCGCACCCCCTGTTACATGCATCTGCGGGACTCGTCGCCGCTATCATCCGTGACCGCTTCTTGTTGACCGCCTTCCCCATTACCCTGCTCATCTACCACGGTGTCAGCATGGTGATGCTGGCGGTGATTGTGCGACGCTTTGCTGGGCCACGCATCCACTGGACGTGGGTGGGAGCCGGGGTACTCAGCATTTTTGCTAGTACGGCACTCTATTTCCCTGACATCAACCCGTTTCTCTACAAAGGGCAGGGAGGTATCATCATCGTGCACAATGCCACGACGCTAGTCACACGACCTGTTACATGGGCGGCGTTGTGGGTGGCCGCCATGGCGCTGGCACCACGCCACGCCACCCGGCGCACAGGTTGGATGCTACTCGCCACACTGTTGGCGATACTGGCTGCACTGGGGAAACCAAATGCACCGCTGGCATTTGTGCCCGCCATGGTTGTCGTCATGGTGGGCACGTACATCGTGCACCGGTCCCCTGCACCCCAATTGTGGTGGTGGATGCTCCCCATCGGCTGCGTGGTTGGTATACTCGCCTATCAATCCACCATTCGTAGTAATGGTGGCACTGATTTTGTCATTGACATCTGGGCTGTAGCGCGTATGAGTAGCCCATACCCGCTCCTTTCCATGCTCCAACTAACGGCACTACCACTCACGACGCTCGTCATGGCCCGTTGGTTGTGGCGTGATCGATTTGTACAAGTATGTGTATTGGCTTTGGTCGTGGCCGTGGTGCAGTATTGGGTCTTTAGCGAGCCCGCCGATATGCAGGCCAACAACTTTGCCTGGGGGATGCGCATCATGATTCCGGCCTGCCACGCCATCGCCATCGGCAGCCTGCTCCGCATGCTCCACCGGGCCCGTACGCGCTGGAGCACCAGCCTGCTGGTGGCGTTGGCCACGGCACATGTCATCGCCGGCGTGCTCTATTTGTGGCAAGTCACCATGCGCGATACCTATCTCTAGTAGATTTTGGTTGTGAATATCGGCACAAGTGGTATACTAACGGGCGATGGCACCTAGAGGAGTCTGTTATGCACGAATCATCACTACCCACCCTTGCACCCACCAGTCGTGCAGTTCCGTTTTTTGCGTTTGTTGCACTTGCGCTACTCATCGTATCGCCTGTGCTCCCGATAAGCGCCACGCTCATTGCTAGCTGCATGCTCCTTGCCATGGTGTTGGCGTGGGTCTATACTGCCCCCTTACGCTGGCCATCGGTTGTTGCTACAGTAGCATGTGTACCACTCTTGCTCTGGCCCGATCTTCCCATCGGGCGGATTACCGTGCTCCTCAGCGCCAGTTATCTCCTGGCCGTCAGCCGCATCCCCACCGCACCCACCCAGTTGCTTGGTGGCAAACGCGCCCAGGCGCGCCAGCGCTATAGCATCCTCGTTGCCGGTACCGTCGCCGTGTTGGCATTTGTGGATGTGGTCGGGCTGGTGGGCACCAGTGGATGTACCACCTTGCCGTTGTGTGGCGAAAACGGTATTGTCGCCCAACTACAAAACAGCCATCGCATTTACACCGTCATCGCCGGCATCCTCGCCGCCATGACCATTGCGGCCACGTTGCGCACCTTTACTACGCGCCTGCCCCGCAACCTCGGTATCGGTTTGGCCACCCTGATTGGCATCCAAGTGGTGGTGGGCATCCTGACCGCCCAAGGGTGGCAGCTGAGTGCCGCCCACAACCTGCTCAGTGCCCTCAGTTTGATTGCGGCCAGCCTGCTACTCTTTAGCACGCGGCGTCTGCTCTGGCCCGCCCAAGTCGCCGAGCCGGCAGCAAGCACACCGGTGGGTGACGACATCGTGGGGCCGTATACCTGGCGCGAAAAAGTCAAAGACTATGTCAGTCTGACCAAACCGGGCGTGATTTCGCTCTTGATTTTGACCACCATTACCAGCATGTACATCACCCCCGCCGGCAAACCAGCGTTGGCGTTGGTACTGTGGACGGCATTGGGGGGCTGGTTGATGGCGGCGGCATCGCATGCGTTCAATTGCTACCTCGACCGCGACATCGACGTGTTGATGGGGCGCACCGGGCGCCGTCCCATCCCCAGCGGACGCATCCCCGGCTGGCACGCCATCGTGCTGGGAGTGGTGCTGATGGTCGCCGCCACGCTGATTTTGTGGCTGGCCGCCAACTGGTTGACGGCGGCACTGGCGTTTGCGGGGCTGATTTATTACGTGTTCATTTATACGATGTGGTTAAAACGTTCCTCGTTCAACAATATTGTCATCGGCGGCGGCGCCGGTGCCTTCCCGCCCTTGGTGGGCTGGGCCGCCGCCACAGGCAGTCTGACCCTACCATCGCTCTTTTTGTTTGCGATTATTTTTTATTGGACACCGCCACACTTCTGGGCGCTGGCGATTATCCGCGCCAAGGATTACGCCAATGCGGGCGTACCCATGCTGCCCGTGGTGGCCGGTGACGCCGAAACACGTCACCAGATTGTGCTCTATACCATCCTGATGTTCATCGTGACCATCATGCCCACGCCGCTCCAGATGCTGGGCATGGCGTACCTGGTGATGGCCAGCGTGCTCGGGGTCATCTTTGCCTACTACGCCGTGCGCCTCTACCGCCAGGGCACCACGCAATCGGCGTGGGGCTTGTACCGCTACTCCCTGCTCTATTTGGCGCTGCTGTTTGGTGCGATGGTAATCGACCGCGTGTATTTTGTGTGATGGTTTCAGCTGTGAGGGGAGGTGCAGTATCCTGCGCCTCCCCTTTTGTATAGCATAGTGTACCCACGGAGCACCGCTATGACCCCATTTCTCATTTTGACGAGCGTTCTCCTCGTCGTAGGTCTATTCGCTGCGATGCGCCCACTCCCACCCCAACCCCGCCCCACCCTTGCTCCACCCATCCCCAGCGCCCCAGCCACCACACCGCCATGGCGGGCATGGCAGGTAGCCCCTGGCATCCACGGCTATGCGTGGGAGGTTGCGCAGCCACGGGGATTTGTGCTCCTGCAGCACGGCTATGCCGATTACGCCTTGCGCTTTGTGAGCGAATACCACCAGCTCATCCCCAAGCTCTGCGCCCAGGGATTCAGTGTGTATGCTATGGATTTGCACGGGCACGGCTTTTCGACAGGGGCACGGGGAGTACTCGACGTACGCCAAGCAGTGGCCGATCATGTGCAGGCTCGGCGGCTTTTGGCAACCAACGGTCTGCCCGTCTTTCTCATCGGGCATTCGTTGGGGGGATTAATCACGGCAGCCAGTGTGTGCACCGATGCAGACAATCTTGCCGGGGTGATACTGATGAGTCCAGCCTTGCCCGCACACGTACCTGGCCCAATGCGCTGGCTGCTCAATCTGCTGGCGCGCATCACGCCCCATGGCGCCATTCCACTCCCCGCAGCACCGGAATCCGGTCTGTCGCGTGATACGGAATACATTGCACGCGCCACCGCCGACCCCATCATCTACCATGCCAATGTGACCACATTGACGGCGGCGACGGCCCTCGCTGTGGCCACCACGCTGACCACAGCCATCCCACACTGGCGCGTCCCCACACTCATCCAACACGGCAGCGCTGATACGTGGGCCGACCCACGGGGAAGTAGCGCGTTTGCAGCGCAACTCACCGCCGGCGATTGCACACTCATCACCTATCCCGACGGGCGCCATAATCTGTTGTGTGACGACGATCAGGTGCAGGCCTACCACGACATCCGCACCTGGTTGGAGGGGCGTGTGGGGGATATCACCCCCGCAGCATGATGGTGCAACGGATACGCTATAATAGCCCCACCAACCATATCATTTACGTAAAAAGAGCACCGCCATGAGTTTTTCGCACGTATTGGATTCATATCGCGCCCTGGCCTTCTCCGAGCGCAACAAAGGCGACCGTTTCGAGCGCCTGATGCAGGCCTACCTGCGCACTGACGCCAAATATGCCGACGAATTTGTGCACGTCTGGTTGTGGCGCGACTTCCCTGGGCGGGCCTCGCTTGGCGGGGGCGACACGGGTATTGATTTGGTGGCGCTCACCTACGCCGGCGACTACTGGGCGATTCAGTGCAAGTGCTTTGATGCCGACACCAGCATCGAAAAGGGCATGGTTGATTCGTTCCTGGCCACGTCGAGCCGCCTTTTCACCATCGCCGACGGCACACAACACCGCTTCGCGCAGCGCCTGTGGATCTCAACCACCAACCGCTGGAGTAGCAATGCCACCGAGGCCATCAAAAACCAACACCCACCGGTGACCCGCATCAACTTGAGCGACCTGGCCGAGGCACCGGTGGATTGGCATAAACTCGACGCCAACATCCACGGTAGCGCCGCCCAGCGCCCCAAAAAGCAACCGCGCCCGCATCAGCACGACGCTGTCAGCAGTGCCATTAGCCACTTTCAGCACGCCGACCGTGGTAAACTCATCATGGCCTGTGGCACGGGCAAAACATTCACCGCCCTGCGCTTGGCCGAGGAACAGACGCAACATGCTGGGTTAGTGCTCTTTCTGGTGCCGTCAATCGCCTTGCTCGGGCAGACCCTGCGCGAATGGGCGGCCGATGCGACCACACCCATCCACCCGATTTGTATCTGCTCGGATCCAGCGATTACACAAGTCAAAACGCGCGCCGAAAACGACGACGATCAGACCAGTGTCGTCGATTTGGCATTCCCGGCGTCGACTAACGTCGACAGCATTGTGGCGCAATTCCGCCAGCGCGCCAGCCATGCCCGACCGGGCATGACGGTGGTTTTTTCGACGTATCAGTCCATCGACGTCGTCGCCAATGCGCAACAACGCCTGCGCCGCGAATTGCCCCAGTTTGGGCGCTTTGACCTGATTATCTGCGACGAAGCCCACCGTACTACCGGCGTGGCACTCGAAAACAAAGAAAAAACGGGCTACGACGAATCGCACTTCATCCGCATCCACGATGATACGTTCATCGCGGGTGCCAAGCGTGTCTACATGACGGCCACGCCGCGTTTGTTCACCGACGAAGCCAAAAGCAAGGCCAAAGAGGCTGACGCCATCCTCTGCTCGATGGACGACGAGGCGCTCTACGGCGCCGAAATGTACCGCATCGGCTTCGGCGAAGCCGTGGCACGTGGGTTGCTGACCGACTACAAGGTGCTCATCCTCACGCTGAGTGAAGCCAGCATCCCGGCGCACATGCAATCCCTGATCGGCACCGCCCAGCACGAAATCCCCGGCGACGACGCGCTCAAGTTGATGGGGTGCGTCAACGCCCTCTCCAAGCAAATTGTCGGCGACAACGGCGTCATCGCTGCCACCGACCCCGAGCCGATGCGCCGCGCCGTGGCGTTTTGTAGTAGTATCAAGGCCTCCAAAGCCATTACTGCGCTGTTTGACACGGTGTCGCACGAGTACATCGCCGGTCTGCCCGACGAGCAACGCGCCAAGATGATTGCCATTGATGCCGATCACATCGACGGCAGCATGAACGCCCCTCAACGCGACCAGTTGCTCAGCTGGCTCAAAGCCGATGCCGCCCAACCCGAATGCCGCATGCTGACCAACGTCAAGTGCCTCAGCGAGGGGGTGGATGTGCCATCGCTCGACGCCGTGCTCTTTTTGTCGGCACGCAACTCGCAAGTCGATGTGGTGCAATCGGTGGGGCGCGTCATGCGCACCGCCCCCGGCAAAAAGTATGGCTACATCATCATCCCCATCGTGGTGCCCAGCAACGTCGAGCCCGAGGTGGCACTCAACGACAACGAACGCTACAAAGTGGTGTGGACGGTGCTCAACGCCTTGCGTGCCCACGACGACCGCTTTAATGCCACCATCAACAAAATCGAGCTCAACAAGACACTGCCCGAACTCATCAACGTCGTCGGCGTCGGTGACTCCAGTGGCACCAACAGCGGGTCCAAAGGCACCAAAGAGCGCTCGGGTGAGTATGTCACCCAGATGGCGATGCGCTTCACCGAGCTGCAGACTGCTATTTTTGCGCGGATGGTACAAAAAGTCGGCGACCGGCGCTACTGGGAGCAGTGGGCCAAAAACGTCGCCGAAATCGCCGAGCGCCAGGTCGAGCGCATCACGCGCTTGGTCAACACCAATACCAACCACCACGACGTCTTCGCCAAATTCCTCAAAGGCTTGCAGACCAACATCAACCCCAGCATCAGCCAAGCCCAAGCCATCGAGATGCTGTCGCAACACATCATCACGCGCCCAGTCTTTGAGGCGCTGTTCGAGGGCTATTCGTTCATCAACAACAACCCCATCTCGCAGGCCATGCAACACATGCTCGACCTGCTCGAAGACCAAACTGTGGCGGCTGATACCGAGACGTTGCAGAAGTTTTATGAGTCGGTCAAAATGCGCGCTGCCGGCATCGACAACGCCGCCGGCAAGCAACGCATCATCATCGAGCTGTACGACAAGTTCTTCAAAACCGCCTTCCCCAAAATGGTCGAGCAACTAGGCATCGTCTACACGCCCGTCGAGGTGGTAGACTTCATCATTCGCTCGGTTGACGACGTGCTAGCCCGTGAGTTCGGCCAGCGCCTCAGCGACGAGCAGGTGCACATCCTCGATCCGTTCACGGGCACGGGCACGTTTATTACGCGCCTCATCCAGAGCGGCTTGATTGCGCCGGCCGACCTGCCCCGCAAGTACCAGCACGAAATCTACGCCAACGAGATGGTGCTACTGGCCTACTACATTGCGGCGGTCAACATCGAAAACGCCTTCCACGACGCCACCGGCCAACAGCGCTACACGCCGTTCGAGGGCATCTGTCTGACCGACACGTTCCAGTTGGGCGAGGCCGATAGCCAGCTGTTCGCCGAGCTCTTCCCGCATAATTCGGCCCGTGTCGAAGCCCAGAAAAAAGCGCCGCTCCGCGTGATTATGGGCAATCCACCGTATTCGGTCGGGCAAAAGAGCGCCAACGATAATGCCCAGAATCAAAAATACCCGTGGCTCGACAACCGCATCGCCACCACGTATGCGGCGATGACGGACGCCACCAACAAAAACTCGCTTTACGACTCGTATATCAAAGCCTTCCGCTGGAGTAGCGATCGGCTCGATCCCGAGCGCGGCGGCATCATCTGCTTCGTCAGCAACGGCGCCTGGCTCGACGGCAACAGCGCCGACGGCTTGCGCAAGTCGTTGCAAGCCGAGTTCGACGCCATCTATGTCTTCAATTTGCGTGGGAATGCCCGCACCAGCG
>CAZMWB010000013.1:0-51659 GCA_964569955.1 uncultured Klebsiella sp.
CGTGGTGTATCTTAACACAAACACAATCTGCTTGTCAAGGGGAATTTGGGGGGAAATTGAAAATGGAAAATCCACAATGGAAAATGACCACACACGATACATGCAGCACAGGCTGGTCGTGAACATACCGTTGGGGCGGTGCACACACCGTCTCAACAGGGATTGCAGACTCACACATGCGTTTGGAGGCATTGGGATGAGATAGAGGCACCATACCCGCCTGCATGTCGATGTAGGGATTCACCCAACGATTTGCGATTTTTTACCGAAAAAAAGAGAAATAGCATCGGGGCGCCATGAAATGACGCCCGAATGACACTCCTCCGCCTGTCACTCCTTCGACGGTAGGGGCGCCATGAAATGACGCCCCTACCGATTCATTGCGTTTTTAATGGAATCGGCAATCGTCACAATCATTTCTTTGGCAACAGAGCGGGGTTGCCAAAACTGTACGACATCGTCGTTTTGCCAGCGCGGAATGATGTGGACATGATAGTGAAATACGGTTTGTCCGGCCGCAGCACCATTGTTTTGCATGATATTAATGCCATCAGGCTGGAGTGAGCGCTGAATCGCAGCAGCCACGCGTTGCGTCGTACGTGCCGTAGCGATGAGTTGCGCATCGCTCAGCTCAGTGAGGGTTGCAATTTCCGCTTTGCAGATGACCAGCGTATGCCCACGTGATGCCGGATTGATGTCGAGGAATGCCAAAGTATCAGCGTCTTCGTACACTTTGATGGCTGGAATTTCACCATTCACAATGCGTGTAAAAATTGAGGGCATCGTTATATCCTTTCAATTACATCGTTTTCTGCGTACGGGGACGACGCAGGTACGTCATTAAATCAGCATACCCCCACGTATTAAGGACGTGGGCAGGTGCCACTCCCCCACGCCGGGCCGTGGCCACACCTTGATCCATCCACGCCAAATTATCCATGTCGTGGGCATCGCTGTTGACGGTGATGAGTCCCCCTGCCTGTACATGGTCGTAGACCAACTCACCATCAATGTCGAGACGATCAGGGCCCGAGTTGACTTCAAGTGCCACGCCATGTGCCACTGCAGCCGCACTCACTGCCGACATGTCAATTGGTGCCCCCATACGCCCCCCAATAATCCGCCCACGGGGATGACCAATCATATCCACGGCTGGGTGTGCAATTGCGTTGACGAGACGTGCCGTTGCCACATCGGGTGGTTGGCGTAAATGGATGTGGGGCGAAGCGACCACGATATCGAGCTCGTGCAACACCGCATCCGGTAACGCCAGGCTCCCATCCACCAGGATATCAACCTCGACGCCATGCAACAGACGAAAATCAATGCCGGCGGCACGATATTGTTCGTTGACAGCATCAATTTCGAGGCGTTGCTGACGCAAGCGCTTGGAATCGAGCCCGTTGGTGATGCCGATGAGTGCGCCGTGGTCGGTGATAGCGATGTGGGTGTATCCATGCTGACGGGCCGCATCGGCCATCTGTGCGACACTGCCACGTCCATCGCTCCAGGTGGTATGCATGTGCAGGTCACTGCGCATGTCGTGGCGTGCCAGCAACGGCTGATGCGGAGTATCCAACCAACTATCATCTATCACCCGATCACGAAGTTCAGGAGCAATCCACGGCAAATCAAGCCGCTGGTAGAATTCCTCTTCACTGGGGATGGCTTGTATGGCACCCTGTTGCCATAGCGCATTATCACGGATCACCAAACCGCGCTGGTGTGCACGTCGTACAATCCAGTCGCGGTGCGCCTGATTTCCCGTATACATGGCCAGCGCCACCCCCCACATCTCTGGGGTTACCACGATAATTTCGACGTTCATTCCATTAGGGAGCACCGCAGTAATGGCAGACGCGTGCACCTGGGTACGCATCAACAGCACACTTTGCGCTACCAGCTGCACACATGCCAGCGGGTCATTACTCGCCACTACTACGTCGAGATCACCTACCGTGCTCATACCACGCCGCAGACTCCCTGCCCACGATGCGTCGATGACCATGTCACTGGCACGGATTTCGGCCAACAAATGCATGCCAACCTGCCAGGCGTGCAGCAAGAGCGTGCGTTCTTCGCGGTCGGCCACCGCCAAGATACCCTCACGGATTCCCGCCAATGTGCGTATGCCAATCCCCTTGATAGATTGGAGTTGGTCAGCATCCAACGCGCGTTGCAAATCGGCGAGCCCAGCAATGCCCAGCTCGTTGTAGAGTCGCCCCGCAGTCCGTGGCCCGATATGTGGCACACGGAGCAACTCACGTACGCCCACCGGCATACGCTCTTGTAGGCGTGAGTAGTATTCGATGTCACCGGTGACAAACAGCTCCGCCACCTTTTCGGCCATACCTTTGCTCAGGCCGTCGATTTTGTGGAGCCGATCACGTTGATGTAATTCGGTGAGTGGTATTTCGACGCCCTGCAATGCTTGACTAGCACGGCGATAGGCCAGGATGCGAAAGCGATCCTCGCCAAGAATTTCCATCAAATCAGCGATGGCATCAAATAATTCGTAGACGTCTTTGTTGGTAAATACTGCGTCGTGCATGAAGTATGGCAGTGCAATCTAGATACTGAGTCGTTGTTGCTCGCCTGGAGGCGTGGATGGGTTGAGATGCGCCGGCACCACTATGCCCAAATGTTCGTAGGCCCGCCGTGTCACGATGCGCCCACGTGGGGTACGTTGCAGCATACCGAGCTGGAGCAAAAATGGCTCGTAGACGTCTTCGACGGCATCAACTTCTTCGGCGAGTGAAGCCGCCAATGTCGACAATCCTACTGGTCCGCCGCCAAAGAGTTCAATAATAGTGCGCATCAGGCGCCGATCATTGTCGTCGAGGCCGAGTTCGTCGATTTCGAGTTTGGTGAGTGCAATTTTTGCCACATCTTGAGTAATCGTGCCATTAGCCACCACCTGCGCATAGTCGCGCACACGGCGCAACAGGCGATTGACGATGCGTGGTGTGCCACGACCACGGGTGGCAATTTCGTGGGCGCCTTCGGGAGTTAACTGGGCACCAAGGATGTCGCCAGCACGCACCACAATATCGTTGAGCGCATCCACCGAATAAAACTCCAAGCGTTGCACCAAGCCGAAGCGATCACGCAGGGGTGATGTCAGTAAAGCGAGGCGTGTAGTAGCGCCGATCACGGTAAAGCGCGGCAACGACAAGCGTAAATTACGCGCACCTGGGCCTTTGCCCACCACGATATCGAGGGCGAAATCCTCCATGGCGGGGTAGAGCACCTCTTCGATGGCGCGATTGAGGCGGTGGATTTCGTCGATAAACAAAATATCGCCGGGTTGCATGTTGGTCAAAATCGCGGCGAGATCCCCTTGGCGTTCGATGGCAGGACCTGACGTGATTTTAATTTTGACGTCCATTTCATTGGCCAAAATCATCGCCAAGCTGGTTTTGCCCAGCCCAGGAGGACCATAGAGGAGTGTATGGTCGAGGGCTTCGTTGCGGCCACGGGCAGCATCGATGCTTATTTTGAGTTGGTCGACGACTTTTTCTTGGCCGATAAACTCCGATAGCTTGCGCGGACGCAAGCTTTTCTCGTCGTATTGTTCATCATCCGAAGCGTGGGCAGTCACCATGCGTGGCGGGTCAGACATGGCGTGACTCCATTCAACACAATGCTTGCCCTCATTATAGTACGGTTTTTCACTATTTTTATATGTTGTAGTACATCAGCAACACGTTGGCATATGCGCCCACCAACACTATCCCTGCCATGCGCACAAATCGCCCCACAAAGACGGCTGACGCAAAAAGCCAAAAGGGTACGCCAAAAGCACCCGCAGCCATCCCCGCCACATCAAAGAGGGGGTTGGGCGGTGCAGAGAGAGCAAGCAAGGCGAGAAATGCGCGTACAGGATGGGTCATTTGTGCGGCTACCCACTGCGAGAAGCGTGTCTCGGCAAAGGCCTGACGACCGGTACGCCCGACCATATAGCCACTTATTTCGCCAATCACGGAGCCAGCACCAGCGGCAAGTGCAATCCACAGCAACATGGGGACATCCGAGTATTGCTGAGCAATTCGCATGATGACCGGGATGTAGGGCACCGGAATCACAATCGTGGCAGTCGCCAGTGCGGTGATTGCAAAAACCCCGGCGACAGCGTAGTCACCGAGGATTGCATAGTTGATGGGGAGGAAATAAAAGCCAATATTGACGATAATCATCAACACGAGCATGCCTACCATGGCACGTTGACGATGAGACACGACTCAGCGCTTTTGGGTGATACGGCGACGCACGGCCACGCGCCATGCCCAGACTACCGTGGCAAGTGTTGCACATGCCGCAGCGACCGTAGCGGCCCACCACCACACCACCACCGACTGATCGGGGGCTACTAACTGCACCGTCGGGTCACTTACACCGGATACACTATCATCGGCACGCTGTGAAGCGGGTTCGCTGACATCGGCAGCCATTTCACTGTTTGCTGGTGCTTCCACAGCATTGGGCGCCATCATTTCAACCTCTGCTATCCCTTTCAGGATATCGGAAGCGCTACCAGCACCAATCGCCTGTTGCCCAACCAGGATACAGACACACAGGCTCAACGCCACCGCCATGTTGGGGATGAGTTGGCCTGCGGGAGGCATGACCAACCACCAACGCCAACCACGTGCCTTGGTGAGACGAGCCGGGTCAATGCGTAACGAGCGTGGTGGTTGTGCCACCGGCAACGCACGCATCGCATCACGTGTCAGCGTCAAATCAACGAATACATCGTATAACGCAGCATCGTATTGTAGGCGTTGGCGCAACGCATCAGCCTCTGCGGCTGGCAGTGTATCGTCAAGCAAAGCCGACAACTGAGCGATATCTTGTTCTGTGAGTTGCTTCATCTTTGTACCACCTACTTACTCATTCTGAGAAGTATGACGTTTCACTCGAGGCAAGAGTTCCGCGGCAACCAATAATTCGCGCATACGCAGACGCGCCCGATTAAGTCGTGATTTCACCGTACCGATATTTATGCCAGTAAGATCAGCGATTTCCTGGTACGAACGCCCTTCGATGTCACTGAGTACAATCACTTCACGCTGGTCATCAGGGATGGATTGAAGTGCGACTACGATTGTCTGCTGCAATTCACGCTGGAGTAGGGATTCTTCGGGACCCGCCGTGGCATCAGCAATCTGCAACCCTGGGCCGTCATCTTCGTCACGGCTGAGATCTATTGACACCGTTGGACGGCGTTTCTGGCTCCGCAATGCATCTCTACAAGCATTTGCCACAATACGCATCAACCATGGACGAAAGTCGCCACGCAATGATGGCAGATGTCGATACGCCGAAATAAACGCATCCTGGGCCACATCAGCAGCAGCATCACCATCGCCGAGCATACGCAAGCACAAATTGTAGGCGCGCGATTGGTAGCGATCAACGAGCACATTGAATGCATCGGTATCACCAGCCAAAATCAGTTGCACAATTTCTTGGTCGTCGTACTGTAGCATCATATCCCTAGCGCGTCACAAACGATTCAACATGCATGACATGCTGCACAAAAGCCTGTTGTTTAGCATCGTATACATGACGCCGAATTGTCACCTGTGTGGTAGTTACTTCCAGCGTATTGTAGGCAAACTGACGGTGCTCACGTCCTTTGCCACGACGTGACGTTGCAGTCCCTGCTTGGCAAATTATCGTCCCGTATGACAACCGCGGGAAGACATCACGTGTATGCCCCACATACGATAGATGAATGTGACCACACAACACCATGTCAATGCCAATTTCGTCAAAAAGGGCTGCCACATGTGGTGCATTGCCCACACGACTACGCCGTCCGGCCCCAGGTGGATTCACGAGGTGATGATGCATAACGACAACCTTGCGGTTACCGGCTGGTGTCATCTGCACCATGGCACGCAGGGTCGTCATTTGGCTAACAGGCACGTAGCCACCATCTACTGTCCACCCATGTGCAGTATTTAATCCGAACAACGATACACCAGCGAGATGGAGCACAGGTTGCAAGTCAGTACTGATATGTGTTTGATAGGCGCGATACGGATCAAACAGTCGTTGCCACACATTGTACAACGGGACATCATGATTCCCTGGTACCACGATTCGTGGCGTCGGCGTCTGATTAAGCCATGTGGTAATTGTCTGCCACTGTTCAACAAAATCAGCACGCTGTACGAAATCACCCGACACCACGAAGGCATCTGGCGCATAGGCGTGCGCATCACGACGGACAATTTCAGCAATACGGGCATCATGTGGTGGCCCAGCATGAACATCAGACACGTGCATCAGGCGAACCGTCATAATTCATCACCTGTTGGTGTATGACGGCTTTTTTCACGGGCGAGACGCACAATGGCCATGAGCACGAGCCCGCCACCTACGAGCGTCGTCGCCACAAATAAGTACCGCAGGATGCCAAGCACAATATCCATACCACCTCAACAATGAATCTCCCATTGAGTGGCATTGTAGCATATTGCCTCGGGTCACGACACCGCTCTGCTCCTTCTCGTGGCATAATGACATGCAGTGAGATGTGGTGGAGAGTGAGCATTTGTATGCGTCGTATTGCCTATTGCAGTCCCATCAATCCCGTTGCATCAGGTATTTCTGATTACAGCGAAGAGTTGTTGCCGTATCTTGGTCAGTACGTGGACGTGACGGTCTATCACGATAGTGGTATCACTCCGAACAACACACACCTTCAGCACCACATGACACTCCGCCCACTCAACCACCTTATCAGCGATCACCAGCGCCATCCATACGATGCGGTGATTTATCATATGGGGAATAGTGCGGCACACAGCGAAATCTACACCGTGGCACAACAACTCCCCGGCATCGTCGTGTTGCACGATCTCGTGTTGCATCATTTCATGTTGCAGTACTACGCCAACGTCGTCAAAGATTTGGGTGCATATCATGCATTAGTCAGCGCAACATATGGCGCCGACGGTGCAACGGTAGCTGGCCGGATGATGCGGGGGATTTTTGATGATGCGGTATTTCAGATGCCACTCTGTCAGCCCCTCTTGGCACATGCGACAGCAGTGATTAGCCATAGTCAGTATGTGGCAGATGCGGTGCGCACCATGGCGCCACACTTGCCTATCCATGTCGTGCCAATGGGCATTCCCATCTTGCCACAGCGTGACGTGACCACGCTCAGGCAACAGCTCGGCTTGGGTGACGATGCCTTTATTATGGCGTCGTTTGGCCATGTCAATCCGTATAAACGTACGGACCAAATTCTGCGTACGCTACGCACGTTACGCCGGGCGGGAGTAAATGCACATCATATTATCGTGGGGAGTATTTCACCAAATGTGCCCCACCAGCGCATGATTTTGCGTACCAATACGCAAGATGCAGTACATATAACGGGGTATGTGGCAGCCGACGTATTTAATGCGTATGTTGACGTGGCCGATGTCTGTATCAATTTACGTCATCCCACTGCGGGAGAAACCTCGGCGAGTCTGTTACGCCTGTTGGCTGCAGGCAAACCGACGTTTATCACCGCGAGTGGCTCATTTCTCGAGATTCCCCGGCATGTTGCCGTCCATGTCCCCCTCGACGACCACGAAGTGGATTTCCTGGCAGCTGCACTCTTTCTCTGCGCCCAAGAACGCGCCTTTGCCGCCCAAGTGGGAAACAATGCGCGTGCATTTGTGGAGTCACACCATACGTTGCCACAATCAGCGGCCGCCTACATGCAGGTACTCGCCACACACCATGGCTGGGATGCACCGACACCGAGCCGCCCTGTGCGCTGGGATGTACACCCTGACGCGGATGCGCCATTCCCCACCTTGCACCCGCAACGGATCAGCACCACGCCCACCCGCGCACCACTCCCGTCACACCTCCCCCCTGCACTTCATGGGGCTGGTGCGCGCATACAGACGCTGGCAGAGCAACTTTTCCGCAAAAAATAAAAACAACTACCGAATCTAATGACTCAACACCGTCTTGGTAATGATGTCGTTGGTCAGGGTCACGTGTGCGGTGCGTGGCAGCCACTGCCCATCGCTGGTCTGCCACAACGACTTCATGCTGAAGCGAATATCGGGCAGTGCAATGCCTTTGGATTGGTAGCGCGGATTGGTGGTTGCCACAATCGAGAGTGGCATAGTGGCACTGTGCGGAATGTATTTATGCAGGACTTCTTTGGCGCGGCGGAGCATGTCGCCCGAAATATCACTTTCGTTGAGTTGCATGCGCCGCAGTACCTTGGGGACACGTTCGATGGTCAGTACCTGCAGGCTACCAGAACTCGCCGTATGACTAATCGTGGGTTGGAGTTGACTGCCTTTGATGGCCGCCCACGGATCCCCCAACAACGAAAATTCAATCAGTGTTTTCATGTCAACGTCGTCGAGAAACCCTTGACGTTCATACATGATTTGGGCGAACTCGAGGCGAGCAAAATGCAACGCAAGCCCAACAGTCATGCCATCTGCAAGATAGTGCATCAAACGGTCAAAGAGCAAATCGGCGCCGAGCAAGGGCACATTCGCGCTCCCATAGGCATTGACGGTGGCTCCCACAAAGGCCAACGCCCCTTCGGACAGCGCCTTGAGTGGGATGGAATTATGGACGTCACGCCCGAGTAGTTCGGCGCCGTAACATGCTTCGCTCACGATGATGGTACCGGCCACCACCCCCTTGGTGAAATGACTGGGACTGACCGCAATGGGCAACGCACTGGCCGCCCCCCAACTGTTGGCCGCTTGTCCATAAAAATGTGGCATCCCGGCGGCTCCATGCAAATTGATATAGACCACTTCGCGACCAGCCATGGTACGCGGATTAAGAGCCCCACTGGTGAGTGGTGGTGATAGATGCAACATGGCGTCTGCATGCAGATTTCGCAAGATGTGCCGTGACGGCTCACGCCACACATCGGCCGCAATCCCAACTGCGAGCTTCCGCCCCGGCGTACTGCGGATACGTAACAAGGCGGAGACATCCACGCCAAAACGACGTTGATGCGTGGCTTGTGTGTGATAGGTGGCCATGGATTCCAGCAGTGTCATGAGCAACGACGGGTCGCTCCCGTCTCCCTCGGGGAGCCGTGCGACGATGCGTTGGGGAATCAGATAGCCGGCATCATCGCAGGCATACGGATTGTCTGAAAGGACCACTCGTTCATCGTCGGGAATCGGATTCTGCAGGCGATGGAAGGGAATACACTCATCACCACCAAGCAAAATCACCGTTGCCAGCTCGCTCTGGCGGGTAGCGAGTTGGGCGGCAAGGCTACGAATCAAATCACGCACCGCGAAGGCATCGGCACCCACTGCGGCTGGTGCGCAGACTCCGGGCACTACCAAACCACTCGGCTCATCAATGTAGCCAGCCATGACCGTCATCCCTTTGGCGCGCAACACATCGGCGAGGCGTTGCAAGCGCTGATCGATGTGGGCCCAGGCACTACTACCAAAGCGCCGTATCAGCGCCGCTCGATGCCCGAGTAGCAAATGGACTTGACCATCGCTACTCACCACGGGGAGGGTGGGGCGCGTCGCCGGGGCCGAGACTTTGGTGGCAACCGGCGCCACGCGCGCATGCACAGTGGCAGGAGGTGTCATACTGTGTGCTACCAATGTGGTATCCGCGGTTGCCACCAGATACTCAGCAAGCGCCACCAGGTCGGGATCCCAGCCAATGGTCGGGGCTTCGGCGAGTGGCCACGGTACGGCATGTGGTGCAAAAAAGGCCTGCTGGTAGGTGCCATCGGGATCCATGGCGGCAATTTGGGCACGCGTAGCATCAACCACATCACTCGCGCTACTCAACACGGCACGCAAACACAACAACGGAAAGGGTGGCTCCATGTCAAAATCGTGGTGCGATACCAAGCGACGTGCATCATCGAGGCGATCACTTTGCCAGAGTGCACTCACATAGGCCCAGCGCACATCGAGGCGACTCGGCGTCTGACGCAACGTATTGGCCAATTCAACCACTGCCATGTCGGCTAGACCACGACGCAGGTAAATCATGCCCCGTGCGGCAGGCAAGGCGGCGGCCGCTTCGGTGGGGACACCCTCCGTATCAAGGGGTTGGTTGCAGGCCGCTCGCCGGCTCGCCGCACTTGCGGCCACGTCGTGACCGCTATACTGTAGTGCCTGTGACAGACCACGCCACGCCGCAGCATCGAGCTGATTACGGTTGATGACCAGTTGAAAATGTGGCAACGACAAGGCGGGTTGCTTGCTGGCAAGCAATGCCTGTGCGAGGAGCATACTCGGCCAGAGTGCTTCGGGACACCGGCGCATTAGCGACTGCGCCCCACGCCACGCAAGCTGGTAGTCGCCATGATGAATGGCGAGTTCACAGGCTCGGCGCACATGCGTGAACGCGAGTCGATCTGGCAAGCGAGAATCTGGGGTTGTGGTTGGTGTGCTTGGTGCCTGCTGGCGCAACGACACGTCGAGCCCAGGCAGCAACGGTGCATCACCAAATTCGTGTTTACGCATCTCCATAACCCAACCATCCTCGTTGTAAGTGCGTCATTCTGCGTCGCGACGCCGCGATATCATGGATAACGGCTTTATCAAATTCAACTCGTGTTGCGCTTCCTTGTAGTCCGGACGGAGCTTGATGGCGAGGCGCAACGCTGCCATGGCCTTCTGCATGTCGTGGCGCTGACGGTGAATGCGCCCGAGCACGTAATGTGCAGGTGCCACCGTGTTGTCGAGGGCGACCAGTTGATTCAACACATCAAACGCCTCGTCAATCAGCATCAGTTTGAAGGCCAGCTCACCAAAGCGCATCATCAGCGCCGTATCTGCTGGCAAAAACTTTTGCAATTTGCGCAAGACAGCAATGCTTTCATCCTTTTGATTGAGTGCAAACAAGATTTCTGCTAGCACTAACTGGTATTCACCGACGTGGGGCTTGATGGTGGCAGCCATACGCATATATTCGAGGGCATCACCAAAACGCCGTTCCACGATGGCAAGCTGTGCCACACCTGCATGGGCTTCGACACAGCGGGGATCGCGGCGGATGGCTTGCTCGTAGTGCATCAGTGCCTCTGCGTGTTGACCAAGGGCCAGTTTGGTTTTGGCCACCGCACACCACACATCAGCACGTTCAGGATTCGTGTGGAGCGCATGCATGTATTGCTCGAGTGCCGTGGCATACAACCCTTGTTCGAAGTTGACGTTGCCCATGGCCACAAACTTTTCACCTTCATCGGTGAATTTGTGCGCATGGTTGATGACTTCCTCGGCCGCCACTGCATCGCTCTGTCCCCCTTTGGCATCAATTTTGGCCAGTGCACGGAAGTATTCGGCACGTTGGCCATCATGCTGTATCGCATGTTGGTATGCAGCACGTGCCATGTCGTAGTTCCCACGCTGTTCGTAGAGTTGCCCCAGCTCAAAGTACCACCGTCCATTATGCGGATCTCGGAGCAATGCCTGTTCGAGATTGGTAATAGCGTCTTGAATGCGCCCTTGGAGAACCAACAACTGCGAGAGGGCGTAGATGGGGGCCGTTTGTTCGGGATCGAGGTGGGTGGCACTGAGGTAGGCACTCCGTGCATTATCAAACATCCCCATGTGCATGCATACATCACCCAACAACATGTGCCATTCGATAACGTCGTTTTTGAGTGTGATTGCCGCCATAATCGAAGCCCGCGCATCCCCATTGCGATGCGTCTGTTTGTAGAGTTGGGCCAAATGATAGTGATGGAAGGGATTCGCAGAATCAAAGCGCGTCGCCCGTTGTGCCGCAGCAATCGCTCGATCCATGCGCTGATCGGCCACATATGCATCACGCAATTGGGCGTTCACTGTGCCACTACCGGGATGCAGATCATTGGCGAGCTCAAGCGCCGTAATCGCTTCTGCCACACGACCATTGGCCAACAACACTGTGCCAAACCACTGTTGGAATGCGGCATTCCCTGGCATCCCCGTCACTGCGGTAGCGAGGGCAGCTTGGGCATTGCCGAAATCACCATGCAAGTAGCAGAGACGCCCGTAGATGTATTGATCTTGCACGGACAGTGGTGCCACTGCCAACACATGGCGCTGGTCTGCAAGTGCCGCAGTGTAGTGTGCGAGTAACGCATATGAGAGGGCCCGCCGCTGCCGAATATGCGCCGCCAAATCGTTTTTGTCAATCACACTCGCTGCTGCCGCATCACCACTCAGTGGGCGTGGATGCATTTCACCATAGAGGACAGCTGCCGCATCAAATGAAGCCACCGCATCGTGATGACGAAGCATCATCTGCAACACGATGCCACGTTCAAACATACAGCGCGGATTATCGCCGTCAATGGTAAGTGCCCGGTCAAACGCCTGGAGTGCGGCAGTAAGTTTGACCATGTGGAGCGGTGTTGGTGGGGTAAATTCTTCCAAATCTTTGGCGAGTGGCACTTGTTGGCGTAACGCCATACCGAGGCATAGCTGATAGACCGCTTGTGTACCATCAGCGGTAACTGCAGCTGTCAATGCAGTCACTGCATCGTCTACTTCACCAAAATCGAGCAACAGCACACCATACATAAAGGCAGCTGGGGCATGTTCCACATCGAGTTGATAGGCAAATCGGGCAGCCTCCAAGGCTTCGTCGTATTCACCGAGAGCACGTAAAACACGTGCAAGCACACGCCAGTGCTCGCTGACTTTGCCTTCGATTTCGACGGCTCGACGCGCCAACGACACGGCTTCGTCGTACTTGCCTTGTGCCACGGACACATCAGCGAGACATGCCAGATTGTGGGCCGCATTGGGCATCTGAGCCATAACACGACGGAGCTCGACTTCAGCCAGTGCATATTCACCTGCATGAAAATAGAGCATCCCAAGGCGATACACGACATTCCAATCGTTGGGAACCAATGCCTGTGCCCGTGCCATACTCTGGGCAGCACGCTCATAGTCGTTGATGGCTTCATAATCTTCGGCGAGCTCAGCCCACCACTCATGCGACTGGTCTCGCAGCCGTGTTGCTGCAATCATATGGGGAATTGCTTCACCACGCCGGTTGCTTGCACGCAACACGTAGGCTAGCTGATAGCGCGCAAATGCATCGTTGGCGTTGAGCTTCACTGCCCGTTCTGCTGCATCTAGGGCGCGTTGCATCTGTCCCTTGTGAAGCATGATTTCCGACATCAACGTGAGGGATTTGACATCGTTGGCATCACGGCGCAATGCCTCGAGTACGTCACTGGCTGCTGCATCGAGCTGATTGGTAGCGAGCAACAATTCGGCTCGTTTACGCCACAACACGGGGTGATCTGCGGCGACTTCGAGGGCATGATCAATTTCTGCAATTGCCTCTTTGTGCCAGCCACGCCGCGCTTGGACATCCGCCAAATCAGCCCGCCAGTGATGGGCATCAGGACGGTGCTTGATGGCTCGTTCAAACGACTTAACGGCATTTTTGTTGTCACCCATCCCCAAAAATGCGCGACCGAGGGCATGGTAGTATTCGGGGCGATCGTTGAGCATAATCGCTTGCTGCAACACGGGAATCGCTTCTTTGTCAGCACCTGACTGATGCAACAACAGGCCGAGTGCATATTGCCAGCCCGCCTGATTGGGGCGCTTGCTCACGGCTGTGCGGTAGCTGGCAATCGCCGAAGCACGATGTCCTAACCCCAAGAAGGCCTCACCCAACAATGCATGATATTCTGCGTTGTCTGGGTGCACACTCACCGCCTGTTCGGCACATTCACGTGCTTCAGACCACCGCGCACATTTGGCGTAGGCTTTGCTCATCTGGGCGTGCATCGCTGCCACCAGCGAGTCACCGCTCATCGCACTCTTGCGTTGCGGTGTACTCTTGACCAAATCAAGGGCCTGTTGTAACTCGATAATTGCTGCTTCGGGTACTCCGATTGCCAACAAGACTTCACCGAGATGGAGATGATGGACTGCCGATTTGGGGAACAAACTCACAAGGCGTTGTGCCACATCGGCGGCTTGAGCCACATCGTCGAGGAGCAACGCCACATGACGCATCCCACTTAATGCACCTTCGTGCTGTGGCTGGATGTTGAGTGCGTGTTGATAGAGCTCACGTGCTTCCTGATGTCGTGCCAATCCACAGAACGCATCTGCAGCAGCGACCATGGCATCAACGGCATTTCCATCAATGGTGAGTGCCTGCTGTGCCACACTCAGCGCATGCGTAAACATCCCTTGCTCTGTGAGCACACGGCTCCGGATACACTGGATATCAATGCGCTCCGGTGCGAGTGTCGCTGCTGCATCGAGATGTTCCTGAGCTTCATTGGGACGGTCAGTGCTCAGTGCCATTTGGCCGAGCTGCAACAATACGTCCACATTACCCGCATCCTGCTGGAAGGCACGGTGCGCCATCTCGTAGGCCTGTCCATGGCGCCCATCCTGGGCCAGCGCCTGACTATACGCGAGTAGAGTACGCACATCATCGGGATGATTGGTCAGTGCGGTTTCAAACATGCGGATGGCAACATCCATTTGCCCGGCTCCTGCCCATGCCCGTCCAAAAGCTTCCATGACCACACTACTCGTGGCATCCACGATACGCTTCAACGCAAAGAGTGCATGTTTCCAACGCCCTTCGCTGATATGTAACAAGCCGGCCTGGAGCCATGACTGATCGTTGTGTCGGTCTTGCCATAGCGCCTTGGCCAGATACCGACGGGCACGTTGAGGTTGACCACGCCGCAGTGCAAAGCGGGTGGCAATATGCAAGAGTTCCACGTTGTCGTCGTGGTGCACCAAGGCACGCTGCAACACGGCATCACCCTGTTCGAGATGACCAAGTGCTTCATAGGCGTCAATGGCATCACGGAGCAGGGGAATATTGTCTGCGTCAATCCCTACCGCCTTGTTGTAGATATCAACTGCTTCGCGATGGCGCCCGAGTTCGCTATAGGCGTGGGCCATGGCATGCAGGTACGTGGTCTGATCAGGAGCCAGTGCAATCGCCTTGCGATAACTGGCCAAGGCAGTGTCGTGATCACCACGCTTCCATTGCGTCGTTGCAATATCACCATGCACAGCTGGATCGGTGGGAGCATGCTGCAGCGCCACTCGCAAGGCCTGCAATGCCTGATCATATTCACCACGCTGCTGGAGCAACTGCCCCAACCGACGATGTGCCATGACACTGTGTGGGGCAAGCTCAGTCGCTTTACGCACTGCAGCCAGCGCGGCCTCTTCGTCACCACGTGCATCACACACTGCCGCAAAGTCCACGTACAACGTGTCGTCACGAGGGCTAAGCTCGATGGCGCGTTGAAGCGATGCCCACGCACTCGTCACATCACCGAGCTTTAGGTGTACACGCCCCAATGCAGCATGGCTTGTAGCATCATCTGGTGCCAGACTCAATGCGCGATCAAGGGCACTCCGTGCACCCTGCATGTCACCACGGGCCAAGCACACGCGTCCCATCTCGGCTAGCAGTACGGGGTGTTCTCCCACGTGTTGCATGGCCGCCATCAGCACATCATGTGCCTCATCGAGGCGGGTCAGTGATTCGAGAACGCGTACTTTCTGGCAGTAGAGGTTGACATCATCGTGCACATCTCGTAGCGCCGTATCAAAGGCCACCAACGCGGCCGGGTAGTTGAGCTGACGCACATAGACGTCACCTAATTCGCTGGCGACCCGTGCCACCTGGCGCCGGTAGTTGTCGAGCAACTCGTGCAGTACCGTGGTCGCCGCGTCAAACGAGCCGAGTTGCCCATAGGCAATCCCCAGTTGATGCCGACTCTGCATATCCTCGGGACGCAGTTTGCTCACCAACTCATATGATTTGGCGGCTCCCGACCAATCCTGCATGGCCACCGACAATTCAGCCACACGGCGCATCATGTCCACGTCGTTACTGGTGCCGTTCAGCGCTAATTCGAGTTGCTGACGCGCCAGAGCGTATGCACCTTCTTGTTGCAACACGTCGGCTATGGCCATCTGCATCGGTGGCGTATTGATACCCGCCCCCGTCACGATTTCATGCACATGTGCACTGTCGTAGCGCAACACGGCTTTGACTGCCGGGCGCATCAACCCGAGGTCGCACAGTCGTCGCACCGTGGCCGGCCGATTATCACTCAATGCCACCAGCAATGGCACCACATCATCGTCGCTACTCAATACCCCCACACTCCACGACGACACGGGTTGTGTGATGAGGTGTTTGGCAGTGACCAGCGCCCGAATGAGCGGATGCCGAAAGGTCAACGTCTGTTGTTCGTAGTCGAACGAGAGAATGCCAGCACTAATGAGGCTCTGAACGCCAACCACCTGAGCATCGTCACTCGGTGACCCCAGCAGTTGTTGCGCGACCATGGCGGTATTCGTGGTATGAGGAAACACGTTTTGCATGACGTCGCCCAATGGCCACGGCTCACGGATGGGCTGCAAATCGTGGTACATGCGCATGAGTAGGCACATCGCATCAGCGGGGGTCGGGTGCACGAGTGCGAGTGTGGTGTGCATCCATTCCCACAAAAATGCACCACGCACATCGCTGGTTGGTTCGGGCGTATCCACGCTCGTCAACGCAACTAACGCTTCCAACCAACGTACACGCCCTGCGAGTGCCAAGAGCGCATCATCACCATCAATCAGTGCGGCAACCTGTTCACCACTGCGTTGACGCAACTGCACCAACACATCGCGTGGTGGTAATGGCCGCAACATGCGTACCTCGGCACTACTAAACCAAGGGCGAAACAAGGGCAACGCATCGCTCCGACATGCCAGCACCCAGCGTGCCCGCGCCCCAAGCGTGCTCATCAGCGTCGAAATACTTGATAACACCGATAATTGGATGTCGCTACGCAGTTGCTCGAGCCCATCAATGAAAAAAACCAGCGTACGATCGCTGTACTCGCGCCATACCGGGAACACACCGTTGACACTAGCGGCCAAGGTGTGCTCGAGCGAGTCGTGATAATGACGGAGATCGATATACAGCGGCACAAACGGAGCGTGCTTTGTTTTGCTCTGACGCTGTTCTTGTAATGCGGCGGTTGCGAGTGTCAACGCCAAGAGGCGCATGCTACTCGTTTTGCCGGATCCCGCAGCCCCGCTCACCAACACACGCGGTGATTGTTCCATGGCGTGGCGCAACGTCATCTGCTGCCCACGCCCACGCTCACCTGCTTCGTTGACCACCGACAACGGCGTCAACGCCCGCACCGCATTGGTGTCGGGATGGTTGATAAAGGCCTCGAGATATGTTTTCAGCCAGTTGACGCCCTGTGTCATGCAATCATCAACGTTCTACTACTTGTTGTCCTTCACGCACAGCAAACCGTGTCACCAAATCGGCAAACATCATCATGATGCGTTGGATATTACTGTCATCTACTGCACCGCGCACGAGCAGTGCCTGGGGAACCATGCCCACATATGCGGCTGGTACCACCATCACGTTATCTGCACTCATGCGCATCTCTTCGTGGCGCAATGCGTCTACGAGTGCGTCGTAGTGCGCCTCGTCTAGCGTTGCAACCCACTCACTATCAGCAGGTGTTTGCCACAGCGCCTCGATGCTCCGCTCGGGGCCAGGTGAGACCATGGCGAGTGCATCGAGACCGAGTACATTCACGAGCCGCTGACTCACGGTCACTTGGTCCATGGTTGCGCCGTCACCTTGCTGACCGATCATCTGCCACAAGACCAACATGGCATCATAATCGCGTGCTCGTTGCTCACGACTCGTCAGCATCAGATTGCGCATCCGCACCAACACCAAGAGCTGTGCCAAGGCTTCGTGTTGCATGGCATCGAGTAACGCAGGGTTGCGATAAACGACCATGGCACTCTGTTCGTCACTATGGGTTGACGAAATCACAAAACTGTCCGTTTTGTTGGTGAGTACTGGCGTAGTCGCCCCCGCCACATAGATATCCACCGCTGCTCCAACGATGTCGTAGGCCCGCTCACGTGCCACATGCATTAGCTCAGCGTGACTTTCTGCTTCAACCACACGCAAATTTTCTTGTTGCCAGGCAGCAAAACGCTCGGTGTGTGTTTTGGTAATCACTGGTGCACGCTGTATCTGCACCCCCGTGTACAGACACGATATGGCACCTTGGACCATGCTACTCAGCCAGGCTACGATTGCTCCCGCCACAAAGTGCACGCACAACACCGCAATTAATCCGTCGCTGATTCGCGGCAAATCAAGCAGTGCAATCAGCAATAGAATGACAACTCCCATGCTCGTCGCTGCAATTGCATCCTGGCTACCACCATGCAATACACCGAAAAGAATGAGCACAAGCACGACACCGATAATCGGGCTGAATACTCCACCTGTGGCACTAATCAACAATGCAACTATTGCACCGTCTCCTGCCATGCGCAACCAGTACGGCATCACGACACGCTGTTCGGCAATCATCATTGCAACGGTCAGTACAATGCTAATCGCAATGCCAATCTGCTCGCCAGCACTACTCCCCGCCAATGCACTTACTGCCACTGCCATCAACAAGATACGTGTCGCAATAATGGCCTGTGCGATGATGTCCGTCATGCGCCGCTCCAACTGTGGCAGCCGCGATGGTGGTAACTCATTCACAATATGCGGTAGTCGTACTGATATCGTGCTCTTCATAAATGTTGGTATCGAGACAAACATAACCACCTCACTCACTATGGCAGTAGCATTTTCAGCTACATTACATTAACATTACAGAAGAATTACCCCAAGTATAGTGACATTACAATTAATTGTCAAGTAGTTTGTAATCTACAAGTAATAAACTACTCTATGTAGTTAGTTTTTACATGAAATTTTGCAAACATAGTCTCTGAAAAATCATGTCATATAGATGGCTTTTCCATGAATATAGCAATATACTCGCTGTTTTTTCATGATTGTGGCAATGGTCAGTGTTTGTTTTGTAATCTTCTTGTAATAAACACATAGTCAATCGGGTTACATCACCCATGCGGGTACTAAGCGCACAGTGATTTACAGGATGTACCGTGTCGTGGGTCACGCCTCGTGGATGTTGCGCCGATTCAGCTCAGAAGCACACTGATTTTTAGGATTTTTATGATGTTGGTGATGCGCAAGTAGCACGGAGGATAGTGCATTATCCTGATGCACTATCCTCCGTGGTAGTTTGTAGTACGAGGGGATACGCTTAGCGGGCGCGCAGGTCGGCGCGTGTCAGCAGATCGGTTGGAGTTGTTGCTGTTGTATCGTTTGCGGGTAATGGTGGCACATCCATTTGGCAACCAGCGGGGATCGGGTTGGGTGGAATGACTCCAAAGTAGGCTTGCATGATTTGTGTCACTGCGGGAACCGCAATCGTCGCCGAGCCATCATTCATATCCCCACTTCCCTCGCTCAGCACCACCACTTGGATTTGCGGGTCGTCGTAGGGGGCAAAGCCCACAAACCACGAATGACTTTGGCGCACGATTACTGTCCCCGCCCCATTCGGGTTTTTCACCGTTAATTCGGGGCCAAACTCAGCGGTCCCTGTTTTACCCGCAATCGAAAGTCCCGAACACTGCGGACGCGCCGCCAAATTCGGACCTTCGAGCACCGAGCGAAGCATCCCCACCCGCGCAGTTTCGTAGTACGCGGGATCAAAGTCGAGCACCCGAACAACTTCGGGAGCGATATCGTTGATAATCGTTCCATCCGGAGCCACGATGCGGCGCACGATTTGAGGGCGATACATGGTGCCGTTATTTGCGATTGCCGCCCCGGCCATTGCAAGTTGCAAGGGTGTTGATTCGAGGTTGCCTTGGCCGATTGCCGCATTATACGTATCACCGGTAGTCCAGGCAGCCCGGAGCGCTTGTTGCTTCCAGCCCGGGGTAGGGACACGACCCGGTTGTTCGCCGTAGAGCTGGATACCTGTCACGCTACCAAAGCCAAACTTTGTCAGCCCTTCAGCGAGTTTGTTGATTTGTAGGCCACGGGGGATAGTTTGCTCTTTGGGTTGCAGATTAATCACACCCTCTTTGTTGCCCCCAGTCACCGACATAAAAAAGACGTTTGACGAGCGCATCAACGCCTCGGTGACATCAATCCAGCCGTTATCGCGTGGCACCGAATTGGGAAACCGGTAAAATCGATCTTCCACGTATTGGTCTTGGAGCACCAACATGCCGGGATCACGAATTCTGGTGTTCGCAGCAATAACCCCTTCTTGCAGGGCAATCACCGTATCGAATTGCTTGAGCGTAGAGCCTGGTGGATACTGCCCGGAGATGACACGATTCGTCAATGGGGCGAGTCGTTGGTTTTCGGCACGTTGCGCAGGGGGTGGGCTGAGGAGTGCGGCCAGTTCGGTACCCCGTGCCGGATCAACCCAGATATTGTTGTCGTAGGAAGGCCAACTCGCCATGGCGAGGATGCGCCCCGTCTTGACTTCCACGACCACTGCGGCTCCACTCTGCATCGGCAAATAGTTGCGCTTATAGGCGTATCGTTCAGGCATGTTGACCCGGCGCTGTTCGGCGATGCGAATCCAGTTGCGCAGGATTTGCTCGACTTTGCGTTGTAGCTCGATGTCAATGGTCAGCACCACACTATCGCCGTCACGGGTTGGTTGCACAATTTGTGCATCGCGCACCGGGCGTCCCAACGAATCAACGATGACCGCTTCAATACCCATTTGTCCACGGAGCTGTTCTTCGTAGCTGGCTTCGATGCCACTTTTGCCGATGCGGTCATCGTTAAGGTAGCGGGGAATCCCCAGCTCGTAACGGTTGACTTTTTTCTGGATGATGCCACACTCAACGGCATGACCAATCGAATCGAGAAGTCCAACCACCCACGAACGTGCCGGATTCTGGCGCACCAGTTCACATGAACCAACACGCCCCACATACCCCAAGACGTGTGACAGCGATTGTACGTCATCGCTCAACGGGTACCGCCGGCGGTAGTCTTGTTCGATGACCACGCCCGGTAAATTCCCCGCATTCTCTTTGAGGACCATCGCCGTTGTACGTGGAATGTCGCGTTTGATGGTAATAGTCTGATAGCGCGGTGTATCACTTGTCCGCACGAGTGTTTCAATCGGATTATCGAGTGTCAACGTACGCGAAAATTGCTGGCTGAGTTGCAATGCGGTCACAGTGTCTCGTGGGGGAATCTGAATGGTGACCCAATTTTGGATTTGCACCGTATCCACGGTGGGGGCAACCGTTTCACCGAAAACCTGCAACAGGTCGGTGCGTAATTCGGGGCGCTGTGCGATTTGCGTGGCCGGTGAAATAACCAGTGTACCGGTAATATCGAGTGCACTACTCAGATCAGATAGCGCACTATCTACGTCGCGGAGCAACGCGGCATCGTCACTCAGGATGGGGGCGTTGAAGCGGGGCACAAAGCGCACCAGTGGCGCATGGCGTTCGACGATTTGTGTGGCACCAAAAAGTGCGTCTTTGGGCACAGGAATCTGTAGCGGCAACATGCGTTCTACTTGGTTGAAATCGGTACGTGGCACATTGGCGAGACGCGTATCGAGTGCGTCACGGAGCACTTTATCGTTTTTGAGCACAATCGCCGGAGAAATCGTAAGCGTGTTGGTGATGCCAAGCACCTGACTCAATTCTGCAAAGACTTGGGCACGTTCAAATGACCCTTCGACGGGTAAATCACTCGCACGAATTGCCACCGTGTAAATGGCACTCGTTTCCGCAAGCAATGTACGCCCATCACTGGCAAACACTTCACCACGGAATGGCCGAATGGGCACATAGCGGGTGGTATTGGATGTGGTGGCGTAACGATAGCGAGCGACTTCTGCATCCACGAGCTGGAGCTGATAGAGCCGACCAATCAACACCACAAATATGATACCAACGATGAGTTTTGGCAGAAACAGGCGCATAGTCAATCCTTCGTTAGTAGACGTCGAGAGGTAATTCGCCGCGACGAATACTCCGCAACCAGCGTAGGATCAAAAAGACGGGTAGTGCGGGAATCACGACAACCAACATCTCGGGCAGCGCCACTGCAATCAGATATGTGACAAAATCATATCCACCAAATTGAATAACCAGTAACAGCGCATTGCAGAGGTGATAGACGATCCCACCCACCAGCACCGCAACAATCGGCAGAATCCAGCTTTCGCTGGTTATCCGTGAAAGCAAGAGGTAAACCAGCCCTACGGCGAGAATCAATGCAATCGCATACCCTCCCAGGCGCGCCCCACTAGTAATATCCAGGAGCAATCCACCATACAATGCCCAACGCACCACAACCGTCATCGGTTCGAGGAGCACACGCAACACCACCAAGAGGAGTACCAGATTTATGGCAAACCCCATCCACGTGATGACGACAATTTTTTGCAGTACCACCACACCAAACAGAATGAGTATGGTACGCAACTCGTACCCGATACGTTCTTCTATTTTGTATCGTTTTGGATAATCCATACGTAGCGCACCAATTCAGGGTTCACATAGGGTTGTACATCAACGTAATTGCTACGCCCTTCGTCATAGGCGTTCCGTGTTATGCCCACGGGAATATCTGCGGGGATGTATGCGTTCGGCAATGATTCACCGTACTGGCGGGTCAAACCAGCAGTCACCACCACATCACCCGTCGCAATGGTGGCTTCACGCTCAATTTCCCCCATCTTGAGCATGCCATCATCGGCAATCGTGCCTTGTAACACGCCCCGGACAATCTCGGTACCCCGATAGACTTGCACGCTAATAGCACTACTATAGTCGCTAATCAGCAGAATATTCGCACTCTGGGCATTGACTTCTGTGACCACTCCAATCAACGACGGTGGACTACTGGTATAGCGCGCAATGACCGCCATGCCAACGGCCACCTTTTGGTCACTCCCCACATCCACAACCGCCACATTGCGCCCATCAGAAATCGTTTGCACGGCGATATTTGCCCCAATCAGCATCCACGGATGACTTTGCTCGATACGGAGCTGTTCACGGAGCCGCATATTCTCGATTTCGATACGTGGAATACGTAATATTTGCGCCTTGAGGTCACTATTTTCTTTGCGTAGCGCATCACGCTCTTGGAGCAACGCCTGGTAGTCTGTGGAGCCACTCCACGTGTCATTGAGACGCTGATTCATGCTGCTCAGGGCAGTCAGCCCAGGCGTGAGCAGATTGGTAAGATATGCTCGTACTGGAGTAAGTGTACCTTGTAGATCAAGCAAAAAGAGCAACATCGCTCCCACCAGCAATCCGCCCACCACTATCATATTGCGGCGTGAGCCGGGGTTCCCGCGGAACGACGAACGATCGCGCATGCGTGGTCTCCTCACTCCCCTCGGATGATCACGTTAGTATTTCACCCGCCGCGTACGCTGCGTCGACATCAAAATATCACGATAGACCGGATTTTGAAACTCTTCGACCATTTTGCCCGCGCCACGCGCCACACACGACAACGGGTTTTCGGCCACGTAGACGGGCATGCGTGTTTCTGCAGCGATACGACGGTCAAGCCCACGCAACAATGCCCCACCACCTGCCAACACAATACCGTGTTCCATGATATCGGCAATCAACTCGGGTGGCGTTTCTTCGATGGCAGAGCGGATATCGGCCAAAATCGTATTGATCGGGCCAGCGATCCCTTCACGCAGTTCGACACTCGACACTTCGACCGATTTGGGCAAACCGGTCAACTGGTCACGCCCACGCAACACCACTTTGAGCTCTTCGTCGAGTGGATATGCACTCCCTGCGGCAACCTTGGCACGTTCGGCCATACGCTCGCCGATATGCAAATTGTACTCACGGCGGGCAAACTCGATGATAGCTTCGTCTATTTCGTCACCAGCGGTACGAATCGAGTGGTTGACCACAATTCCACCCAGTGAAATAACTGCAACTTCGGTGGTCCCACCACCAATGTCAATAATCATCGAACCAATTGGCTCATCAACGGGCAGTCCGGCACCAATGGCTGCCGCCATCGGCTCTTCGACGACAAACGCTTCACGCGCATTGGCATTGAGTGCGGCATCACGTGCCGCCCGCATTTCGACCTGTGTCACCCCTGACGGCACACCAATCACCACACGAGGTCGTGGTGCAATCAGTCCAAATGAGCGGTCATGCGCTTTTTCGATGAAGTGTTTGATCATTTTTTCGACCACATCAAAGTCGGCAATAACGCCATCCTTGAGTGGACGCACCGCGATAATATTGGCTGGTGTCTTGCCCACCATGGCTTTGGCATCCGCTCCAACTGCAATGACTTCTTTGGTCTTGCTGTCAATTGCCACTACCGATGGTTCGCTAATCACGATACCACGACCGCGCACATGCACGAGCGTGTTAGCTGTGCCAAGGTCAATCCCCAGGTCACGGCCAAATGCACCAAAGAGGGCATTGAGTGGGTTAAAAATAGGCACAAGCACTTCCTCTATCGCATCATACCGCCACAACACAACCACATCCACGTGGAGCTGACATCAGTACATATGTCTACTGTTCTTCAAAAACTGCCTTCACACGAAACATGCCTTGCTGGGTATCTGCACTATTTTGCAATGCAGCATCACGTGTTAATGAGACACGATTTGCATCATCACGTAGTGCATTGACCAAATCTGTCACCTGTGCCGTCGGCACAACATCAGTAACATCTACGGCCTGTAGTGCACTGACATGCTCCAAAATACGTGAAAGTTGCGCCTGCATTCCATCAATTTCACTATCAGTCAAGCGCAAACGCGCCAAATCAGCAACACGGACCACATCTGCTCGCGTCAATGACATATCAATCCTCCCCCATGGGCAATACCATGTATTCGCCTCGTAATAATAGTACCATATGCCCGGCTCCTCGTATACGCAATCTCATGGTCCGCCGGCTTTGGTCGGTGTCACCGTCATAGTGATCGTTGGTGTCAGGATTGAGAGTGTCGGTTGTGCATCAGTCTGCGTTGCCTCCATGGTAACCTGTGGAGAAATAACTTCGACCATACTAATCTGCACCTCGGGTATACCACCAATAAGTTCAATATCTTTTGGCAGTGTCAAGCCAACTTGGCGTGTCGTATTTGTTGCATCCCACTGACCAACGGTCACCACGGCCTGTACTTGTGTGAGTGCACCTCGCTGCAAGGCAGCAGGGCTCATCAAAACGTCAAGTATCACAATCGCTGGATTCACCTGCACCGTGATGCCCGCAGGTATATCAACAAGTTCGACCATTACCGGGATGCGCAAACGTGTTGGTTGGATATCTTTTTCAATAACAAGTCCCACATCCACCGTCATCTTGTTTTGTTGGTCGTACTCGTACAACGAAATATTCTCAGGTACCACAATTTGTACCGTTTGCGTGATTGTTTCAGAGAGGCCAGAAATATCAATGGGGAGTGTAGTCACACTATTAATTTCTTCGACAAATTTATATCCACCCGAAATCGACACCAATGCCGGATTCACCCGTATTTCACGCAAGCGATAGCCAGATGCCACATAGCCACGCGTCTGCGGCTTAATCAGCACCTGCTTGGAACCCAGTTTGGCTCGCACCTCCACTTTGACATTAACCGTATCGGGTATCAGTTTCACACCTGCTATTGGTTCGTCTGCGCTGTCGACCACCACCACCGCATATGTACTCTCATAACTCGCAGTGGTATTGGCCAAGCCTTCGATGACAATCTTGGCTTTTTTGATGCGATTCATCAGCATCCGCGGTGCTTGGATTTGAACGGTTGTACTCGGCCCAGTAATCATAACATTCGGCATATCAAAGGCAATGTTGGTGATGGTATAGTTGCGTTTATCAATCTCAATCGGCAATTCACTGGTCTGCATTTCGTCAATACGCAGTCCAACCTGAGGCAATTCTTTGAATGTCACAAACCCCAGATTGTCACGACTTGGGAGAACCGTTACCGGAAAAAACCGTTCCGTTACTGTTGTGGTGGATGCATCTGCGTCAGTACGCACATCATCCACATTACCCAAATCAACAATCGCTTGTAAATCAACATTACGAATCTGATCCAGGGTGTTTTTGGCGGCCCATACTTCGACCGACACTGTACCGTAGTTGGTGACCACCATGCCGTTTTCATCTACGATAACCGCATTTGCAGGAAGGTTTTTGATTTGGACGGGCATATCAAAACTTTGGTTGTCTTCGGGATTTTGGGTGAGCGTTACAAACATCCACAACACGAATGCCACGACAAACGACCACAGCAAGCGCCAACCATTACTCAAGGTATTCATCCCGTCACCTCGGTTGTCGGCATATCAATGCGTAACAGTTCGATTAAGTATATGGTGACCCGTTCTTCGTTGAGCTGACTAATCATCTGTCCATCATGGAACATAGTAATCGCTCCCGTTTCTTCGGACACCACCAACACAACTGCATCTGATTGCTCACTGATACCCCGCGCCGCACGATGCCGGGTACCATAGCGCCGTGCGCCACCCATATCTTCGCTGAGCGGCAACACCACATTCGCCGCCAATATGCGATCCCCGCGAATCACCACCGCCATGTCGTGTAAGGGCGCATTGGGATGAAAGATGGCCATCAACAACGGCACACTCGTGCGCGCATCTACGAGCACCCCGCGATCCACGTATTCCTGCAACCCCACACTGCGCTCAAGCACAATTAGCGCGCCGATACCCTGTTGCGACAACATGTTGGCACTGCGCGCGACGGTTTTGATCATCTGTAAGCGCCCACTGTCATCGGGGCTCCGCTTGAAATTGAGTTGCCGATAGGTCTGCCCCAACGATTCAAGCAAACGGCGTAATTCGGGCTGGAAGACGATGGGAATTGCAACCACCACTGCGGGCTGGAGCACGTTGAGAATAATCCAACGCAGTGCTTCGAGGCTTACCACGGTACCGAGCATCACGACGGCAACCAGCACCACGACCACTCCCCATACCAGCTGTACGGCACGTGTCCCCGATATCGCCTTGGAAATCCAGTACAACAACCCGGTTACTATTGCGATATCCATGATGGGCGCAACCCCGTTTAGTGGGTTGAGACGCAACAACAAGCGGATGATTTGATTAATGATGTCGAAATCAACAGACATGCCCAGTTCATCTTTCTCTGGCCATATTCAACCGCACGGGTGTGACTTTATTACACATTGTAGCACACGTTTTTCGTGATGAATAGCAGTACACACCGTACCAATTTATGATTTGCGACGTAAGGCGGGTGGCACGCGGCGCTTCGACAACGGAATCTGGCGATAATCTTCGCCGTCAAGCAGAATGAATTCTTCACAAACGGCACGGTCGCTCATCCGTGAAAAAATGCGTGGTTCGATTTCTTCGGGGCGACGATTGCTCGTAATCACCGTAGGCAGGCGACCGTTGTACCGATGATTGATGATTTGAAAGAGTTTTTCACGCGCCCACGGCGTCGTGTTTTCGGTACCGAGATCATCGAGTACAAGCACTGCCGCATCTCGAATCATTTCAAAGCGCTTGTCGTACTCGATTTCACTGGTTGGCCCAAAGGTTGAACGCAGATGATCGAGCAAATCGGGAACCACCGCAAAGAGCACACGATAGCGCTGCTGGAGCAATTCATTTGCAATCGCACTCGCAAGATGCGTTTTGCCGGTACCGTAATTACCAAAGAAGACTACCCACCCATCTGGTTTTTTGGCAAACTCGAGGGCACGCACATAGGCCCGTTTCACACCACGCACATCATGGTCAAATGTGGCGAATGTTTTTTCATGAAAAGCACTCAGATTACTCATTTCGAGTAAATCATTGGCCGAACGGCGCTCACGCTCAGCAAGCTTGCATTTACATGGAATCAGCATACCAAAGCGTGGGTGCCCGATGGGCACTGCTTCCTTGTAGTAGCCAATCCCACCACAATCAGGGCATCGATTCGAGGTCACTGGTATCACTCCCTCGGCGGAATAAATCACCGTACGTTCCATCCGTGTAGCGGTTAGCATCAAGATTAACCGGATTACTCGTAGTCATACCGTGGCGACCATCACGCGCCCATCGTGCCAAAATTTTGGCTACATAGCGCCACGAATGTGAATTTGCCACCACCGCTTCGTGAATGGCATCAATAATCCACGGCTCTGGGTAACGCCGTTGTGCCTGCTGTATCTCTGCCAAAATCATCGGTGACACGACGCCAATATGTTGCTCGTAGACTGCAAGCACTGGGGTGGGTGCAACCACGACATCACCATCAATCACACCATCATGGCGTGCCGCCCACGCCTCGTTGGTTGCAGTACGCACCAAGTACCAATTCACGGCGCGACCATGACTATCAGCACGCACCACATGGATAAACGTACCACGCTGTACCGCCGCAGACAATCCTTCTGCAAGCAGGTCGCGTGGACGCGAATGCACGGCGGTTACCTGCAAGCTTTGCAACAGCGTTTCATCGTCACACAGCATATCCCAACTGACACGACGCGGACGCACCGATTGGCGCGTCACCATCGCAAAGAGATGCAACGTGACTTTGAGCTCCACGATACTCACAATCTGCGGCAGGATGTGCGCCACAAAGTGTGCGGGTAACGGCACCAAACGTGATGTGGCAGGTGAATCAGCAGACATGGATTAGTATCCTTCGGGCGACCGATACGTGAGATCTGCAAAGCGCGTCGTTGCCGGATCAAAGCGCATATTGACGACACCCACAGGGCCGTTACGGTGCTTGGCGATGTGAATTTCGGCAATGCCTTTTTTGTCGCTTTCTTTGTTGTAGAGCTCATCGCGATAAATAAACATGACAATATCCGCATCCTGCTCGATTGACCCTGATTCACGCAGGTCACTCAACATGGGCACATGGCTCTGGCGTCCTTCAACAGCACGCGACAACTGAGACAACGCAATCACGGGCACATTGAGTTCACGGGCAAGTGCTTTGAGACCACGCGATATTTCACTGACTTCCTGAACACGGTTCTCTTTGCCACGTCCCGACATCAGTTGCAAGTAGTCAATGACGATTAAATCGCACCCGTACTGCGTTTTGAGGCGCCGCGCTTTGCTCCGCAATTCCATCACGCTAATTCCTGGCGTATCTTCGATGTAGATGGGAGCCTGCGACAGGCGTCCCATGGCTTCAAAGACCAATTTGAGTTGATTGTCGGGCACTTGTCCGAGACGGAGGCGGTGCGTATCGATTTGTGTTTCCATGGCAATCAAGCGTTGCACGAGCTGCTCACGACCCATTTCCAAGCTAAATACGGCCACCGTGTGTTGAAAGTACATGGCCACATTGTAGGCCAAACTCATGGCAAAAGATGTCTTGCCTGTACCAGGACGAGCTGCCAAAATAATCAGGTCAGAACGCTGCAACCCACCAGTAATTTGGTCAAAATCACGGTAGCCCGTCTGCACCCCCATCACTTCACCACGATGATCCTGCAGATATTTGAGTTGCTCGAAATAGGCATCAATCACTGATTGAATATGCACAAAATCTTGTGACGTACGTTTTTGTGCGATTTCAAACAACAACGACTCTGCTTTATCAATGGTCTCGTCGAGCTCACGTTGCTCGTCATAGCCGAGTGCTGCAATCTGCGCCCCCGTGTTGATGAGACGCCGTAACGTCGCAGTCCGCTCAATTGCGCGGGCATAGTATTCAACGTGGTACGACGTGGGAACGGTTTCGACAAGTTCGCTCAAATAGATGATCCCACCCACACTCTCGAGCTGGCCACGGCGACGCAATTCTTCGGCCACTGTACGTGTGTCGGGGGGAACCCGCGCATTAAAGCAGTGCAACATGGCATCGTAGATGAGTGAGTGACGTTCAAGATAGAAGAATTCTGGTCTGAGCCACGGCTCAATGGCCGCAAGGGCGTCACGATTCAATAGCACAGAGCCGAGAGTAGCACGTTCGGCGTCGACATTACTCGGTAGCGACGGTTGTGTCATTGCCTGTACTCCTCATCAGATAGGACAACGTGCCATACCGCAGGTGGTATGGCACGCCCTTAACCGTTGTAATCCCCACACACATTCGCGTTAACGAACGTACGTTTATTCGCCGAGTGGTGTCACGTGAACGGTCACCACCGCGTCAATGCCTGTCATGATGTGGTACGTCACATGGAACGTACCGAGGCTCTTGATGGGCTCATCGAGAATCAAGCGCCGGCGATCAATGTCCACATTCAGCTTGCTTGCAATCTGCTCGGCGATGTCTGATGTGGTCACTGAACCAAACAGGCGGTCGTTCTCACCAACACGCTCTGCAAACGACAACGTGACACCACTGATGCGTTGCGCCAAGCCTTGGGCTTCGACGCGCAACTCGGCTTCACGCTTGCGTTGTGATGCGAGCCGTTCTTCGGCTTGCTTGATAGCACCACGGTTCGCAACGACGGCCAGCTCTTGGGGCAACAAATAGTTGCGCCCGTACCCGCCTGATACTTCTTTAATTTCACCGGCTGAACCAAGATTTGCGACATTCTTGATTAACAGCACCTTCATCTTTGTTGCCACGATTGGCTCCTTACTCGGACTTGGCGCCGATGCGTGGCATCGGCATACACGCACCTGCTGAAAACATGCTCCCCCCATATTACCACAGCCGAACGGTCAGGGTCAAACCGAGTTTGGTCGAGTTCCCTTGCATGGTACGCTACAATGAAGCCAATGGCACCGGTGCTGGTGCCATACCGAGAAACGTGCATGCCAGTTGTGGGAGTAGTGCAACAACCGAATGGATAGCACATTTATTTCGTGGGACCAGATTGCAGCGGCCCTCCCTGCAGTCCAAGCAGATGCACTCGTACAACTCGCCACCACGGCGATGACGTATGACACCACCCTGTACATCGTGGGTGGCGCTGCACGGAGCGTCTTTCAACAACACCCCATCACCGACCTTGACATTGCGATTAGTCGGACCTCGCCCGAAATCGTCCACGCCTTGGCTGACACCATCGGTGGGCAGGTCACACATCACGACCAATTTGCGACAGCGACAATCCGCATGCCACCGTCACATGCATTCCCAACCATTGATGTGATACCAACCCGCCAAGAGCAGTACGCACACCCAGGCGCATTACCAACGGTTACACCCACAGACATTGTGACCGATCTGGCACGACGTGATATTAGCGTGAATGCCATCGCCATTGCCGTTGTCCCCCATGGACGCTGTCCCGTCTATGACCCATTTGATGGGATTGGCGACCTACGTCGGCGAGTGGCACGGCTGTTGCATGCAGCGAGTTGTGTGGATGATCCGACGCGTATCATCCGCATGGCACGCATCGCAGTACGCCTCAACCTGCGCATTCCTCAGCAGAGTGTGGCAGCCGTGGCCCGCGCCCGTCAGTCACACGCCATTGCCCGGGTCTCGGCACATCGCTGGCTCCACGAATTACTGAAAACGTTGGCCGAACCCGACCCCGGGCGTGTATTGGCGCGCCTCCAACGGTGGGGCGTGCTCACTGCCATTCACCCCGCCTTGCGCTACAAGCGTGCCATGCATACATGCCTCCCCCACATCCCGCAGCAGCACCGGCTGGCTGTGATGGTATGGCATGCCACACCCACAGACCTGGCCGCCTTACTCCGCACCTGGCATGAACTTCCAGCGAGTATGCGGCAAATCCCCCCCCTCAAACGAGTTATCAGCACCTGGCGCACCCATCCAGTAGAGCGCCCCAGTCATATCGCATCACTACTCCGACCATTCGAGTCAGCATTATCTGCCAGCATCGCCTTGATTGATCCCACCTTGGCACGCATGTATACCATCTGGCAACAGGCCATCACACATACTCCACCCATGCACGTGAGTGGTGCCGATCTCGTGGCGGCAGGACTAGCCCCAGGTCCTGATATTGGCGCCTATTTGGCACAATTACGCGACGCCTTGCTCGATGGGCGTGTAGATGCTACCACACATACCGCACAGCTGACATGGTTACTTGCGCACCCACCAACTTCACATTTGCACAGACAATTGCTATAATAAAATGCTATACTAAAACGTATTGCACGTACTGCTACACGTGGGGGAGAAAACACTATCTATGGATGGCAAGCACATTACATTTGGCACTACCGGCTTCGACGATCTACTCGAAGCGCTGCGTGAAGCAACCGAACCTCAAGATATCACATGGCTGGCAGAGCGTTACATTGAGATTTTGCGCACCATTGCCCAATCGGAGGAAACTGAGTAATGACGAACCTCCCGACTTTCACAGGCACACCTGCAGAGCGGGCACTTGCCGAGCAAATCCATGCGGTCATGCGCATGCAAGGGCGGTTTTTTGCGCATGATGCACCCATCCGGCAGCGCTTGAGCAATCTGGTGCATTATTTTGCACCACAACGTGGGGGCGACGAAACCAAGACAACGCGTGAACTGATAGCAGCGCTGACGGCAAATTCCAGTGTTTTTACACAGAGCACCGACGGTGACGATGTGGTGGTCACCACGGCGCGGAGTGGTGCCTACACCCCCCCTGAAAGTAACACGAAAAACAGCTTGGGTACGCGACTCTATGAGCCCGTCAACCCACTGCCCGTTGATGATTTGAGTGTGGTGATGACCACTACACGCCCCATCATCCCCAAAATTGACCCCGTGTATGTCTCTGATTATTGGTTGAACGGAAGTTCATCTTCCGACACCACCGGTGATGGCGAAAATGAAGAAATTGCCGGTGCGGCGATAGGCACCATGCCAACAACTGCTTCCAAGGCACCCTATGCACATCGCGATACGCGTATCGCCTTGCCACAGGGAATCACCATTGATATCGGGCAATCGCTCGACCATATCATGGCGATGCACGGTGATGCCCTCGTACACGCCATGCGCAGTGCCATCGAAAAAGACACCATGAAGCGCTTCGTGATGTTTGGTAACTTGGTGGCTGCTGAGCTCGATGTACGCTCATTTGGCAAAAACGAAGTCCGCTCAATCACCGAGTACATCGAAGATGAACGTGAAGAGCCCATCCTCGACAAAGACATTCTCGATCACGTATTGCGCATCAATCCGCGATCGGCCGACTACGAACGACAGCGTTTTGCCCTCAACGTGCGGCTCCAAAAAGAACGTGAGTTGGAGTTTGTGGGTGTTGCCGGTGCAAATCTCTGGGCCACACGCAAACTGCTCGACAAAATCGGTGCCAACAAGCGCATCAAATCGGCAGACATGGCTGCACTCGTCAATCACCTCGAAGAGGGCTTCGATGATAGCCTGACAATGACATCTGCCGAGACGTTGGCGCAACGGGGTGCCATCGAACACAAGCTCACCTTTTTTGAGTGGGAATACGGCATCCTGCCATTCACCGATGCCATAGCTGCCATACTTCCCGACAAAGTCGTAAGTCGCCAGAACAACGCCATCTTGACATTTGAAGTGCCACAGCGCGGTTTTTCCGCCAACATCAATGTACGCTTCCCACTCGTGGGGACACGTGGTGGTTGGCTCCAAGGCTTCGACGAACTCTTTCACGAGGTGTTGGTACCCGGTGCCATTCTGACCATCGCCCAGACCAACAAACCCAACGTACTCGCAATTTCATTCAAAGAAAACGCCGAGCGCACCGAAGAGTTGCTCTACGTGGATGACAGCAAGAAGAAGAGCAAGTTTGCCTTTGGTGAGATGACCTTTACCGTGGCCGTGGACGAGGATTTATTGCCCACACGCCAGCACATCGGTAACATCCGCAAAGTCAAGTTTTTTGAATTCGCAGAACGCAAAAACATCCTCGCCCTCATCGAGAACATCTTTGAAGGGTTTGGCAAAGAAGTGGGGAGCAAACAAGCACCCGCCTACCGCCTCGAATTCGAACAGCTCTTCACTGTGGTCTCCATTTACCGCTGTGTCACACGCAGTTATCTGATGAATACACTCACAGAAGCAGAACAGTGCACACTGGTCAGTGGGGCAACAGGCACCTGGGAATGTCGCGTGGATGCAACCGAGAACGAGCGTTCTGCTGGTGCTTCCGGCTACTACAACGACGAAGACGACGACTAAGCGGGACTGCGATAGTCGGACGATACGAGGGGCTGAGCAGTGCTCAACCCCTCGTTGTCATCATCACAAAGGGAAAACGATGACACAACCAACCACGTTGACCGGCATGCTCGAATTGTTGCGGACACCGAGTGCCATCACGCGTAGCCGTTTGCGCATTTTTTCTGATATGCGTGATAACGATTATCATGCGTTTTGGACTTACTGGGTGCAAATTCCCGTGGACGGACGGATTCGCATCATCACGCTCATGAACGAAATCAGCGAAGACAATTTGGAGCTCAATTTCCGTAGCGTGATGCGCTGGGCACTCAACGACGAGAGTGACGACGTGCGCCAACGCGCCATTGATGGACTCAGCGAAGAAGAACACCCACGTATTATCGGGCCGTTGCTCGAGCGCCTACAACGCGACCCCAGTCTGGCGGTGCGCAGTCAAGCAGCACTCGCCCTCGCAAAATTCACCACACTTGTTGGCTTTGGCGAACTCACTGGCACCGTTGCACGCGAGTTGGTTGACACACTCCACCGTGAGCTCGATGCGAATCAGGCACACGTGGACGTGTATCGCCGCATTCTCGAGGCACTCGGCGCAGTAGCCGATCAACGGGTAGTGGCAGCACTCAACCAGGCTTGGCAAAGCGATACCATGACTCTCCGCGAAAGTGCCCTCGTGGCCATGGGGCGTAGTGCAGACACACAGTGGTTGCCAATGGTACGCAGCGCCCTCCGCCACCCACATGCAGCCATACGCTTTGAAGCAGCCAACGCCTGCGCCGAATACGGTGATGTGGCGGCAGCGTTTGTGCCACTGCTGATTGACCTGTGTAGCGAGGATGACAGTGAAGTCGCAGCAGCGGCTATTCATGCCCTCGGCCAAATCGGCGATGAACGCTCCATCAAGGCGCTCACGCAACTCGCCAAGTCGCGTGACGCTACCAAACGCGAGGCAGCCATGACCGCCCTCGAAGAGCACGAGGGTAGCGATGACATCTTTGGCGGATGGCGCCCAGGGACACGCAAACGCGACGAGGACGCCTATTTCTACGACGAGGATGATGAATGATGCACTACGAACGCATTACTGATATCCAGCATCCCTATGACATCATCTGTGTGTCGCCACACCTCGACGATGCCGCCTTGTCGTGCGGTGGTCACCTCATCGGAGCCCGCCACCAGGGACAACGCACCCTGGTAGTGACCGTCTGTACCGCCATCCCCCCGGTGTCGGCACACTACAGCGACCTGGCCGTCGAGTTCCATCGCGAATGGGGGCTCGACGAGGCCCAAGCCGTCACCACGCGCCTCGGCGAGGATCGCCACGCCATGGCCATCCTCGGTGCCGACGACATTTGGCTGGGGCTCGATGACGCTATCTACCGTATGCCACAGCACTACAACAGCCGTGAAACGTTGTTTGCCATGCCACACCCCAGCGATACCTTGGCCCACCAACTCGCACCCATTCTGACACAACTAGTACAGGCCAATCCACAGGCAACCTGGCTCGTTCCAGCCGGCGTGGGCATGCATGTTGACCATCTGTGCGTCTTTGCGGCAGCACAGGCACATCTACCTACGGCAACACTTCGCTACTACGAAGAAGTCCCATATGCACTCGACGCAGAGGTCATTGCCACGCGCCGTGCCATGCTCTCGCCACAACTACACACGACACCGATTGGCGCTTATTTGGCCGCAAAAATCGCTGCCGTCACCTGCTACGCCAGCCAGATGGCCGCCTTGTTTGGCGACCCCACCACCATGCCCACCCAATTGAGTAGCTACCACCAGCAGATTGGGGCAGATGGGCCTGCAGAACGCTGGTATACCTGCTAGAGGAGCCGTGCATGTCGTTACCTGCCATCACTGTTGCCTATCCCGATGCACTACAGTGGGATCGCTTTTGCGACACCCACGAGTATGGCCACCTTCTCCAAAAAAGTGACTGGGGCATGGTCAAGCGAACCACGGGCTGGGACGATGTGCGCATCGCCGTCTACGACGATGGTCTGCTCTGTGCAGGTGCCCAAGTGCTCACTCGGCGGCGCTACGGCGTAGCGTTGTGCTACGTACCACGCGGGCCACTGTTGTGCGACGACCACCTCATCAACCAGGCGCTCATTGCAGCGATTACCGCATATGCCAAACGCCAACGTGCCATTGCAGTCCGTTACGAACCCAACGTGGTCGCAACAGACCTGGTGGCACACGCATACACCCGAGTGCTTGCGACACACCATTGTCAGACCAGCAGTACGCTCCAACCACAACACACGATTTACACTGCGCTAGACGGCGACAACGATCAGTTGCTCAAGCGTATGACCAAGGGACACCGTGCCGCCATCAAACGTGCCCAGCGCGACGGGGTCAGTGTGCGCATCGGCTATGGCACACATGACCTCAAGACGTTTATGGATATCATGCGCCACACCGGGCAACGCAATGCATTCGATGTCCATCAACAGGACTACTACGCACAGGTGTGGCAACGCTTTGGTAGCCACAACAACGCCATCCTGCTGATTGCCGAGTACCAAGGGGCTCCAGTAGCTGCTGCCATGATTGTGGCGCACCCACACGTGGCATGCTACTTGTATGGTGGCTCATACGAAGCCGCCTTTACCTGTGGCGCCAACCACCTCATCCAATGGCATGCCCTGTGTTGGGCCCGTGATCGCGGCTGCCAACACTACGACGCCTGGGGCATCCCCTACCCTAGCCATACACCGCCTGAGGGCGAAATACCGCAAATGGCCGGCTTGATTCTTTTCAAAAAGGGCTTTGGTGGCAGCGATGTCAGCTTTTTACCCGCCCATACACAGGTACTAATGCCGTGGGTCTACCGGCTGGTCGCCCAGCGGTTGTCTCACTAGAAGAGATTGTGATGTGTGATACAGAAAAACTTGCCGAGGCCGAGCGTCTGGCTGCCTATTACCAGCGCGAAATGGAACGACAGCGCGCCATGAACACCGAATTGCGCTCGGCCGTCGCCGAATTGGCACGCACCTTCCAAGAAACACTGGCTGCCGCCGTCGAGGCCGCCGACACAGGCGACATGGCGCAGGTACGCCGCATCGCCTACGCCAACAAGGCCAACTGGCAGGCGTACCTGTCACAGATTGTGCAGGCGGCCCAACACCATCCCAAATAAATCACCCTGCCAGACATGCTGGCAGGGTGATGGTGATTGCTTATTCATCGCTCCCTTGATCACTCCCCTGATTGGGGGAATTGGGGCGCCGTCTGCGCCGGAAGCGCTCGTTGTCCGCCTGGGACTGGTTTGGTGGCACTTGTGGCACCGAATAGGTGTCATCGCCACTCGGCGGCGCTACTGGTGGACGTGGTTGACGCCGTTCAGGGGGCAGATTAGGGCGCTCGCCCTGCGGGCGTGTCGGCTGTGCATCACCGCTCCGGCGCTCTTCACGCCCACTCGGTGCCGCATCGGCTGGGTTGCGTCGCCGTTCGGGCGGTACATAGGGTCGGTCCGCCGGTGGACGGGGCGAGCGTTGCTCGTTGTGCGGACGCTGCGGTGCAAAGGGGCGCTCACCCTGGGGGCGTGGTGGACGATTATCACCGCTACGACGCTCTTCGCTACGTCCGCCTGCTTGATCAGGACGGGGAGCACGGGCGTCACCACCACGACGATCACCGTTGGGGCGTTGCCCGCCACCTGGGCGACCACTCCCTTGGGGGCGTTGGCGTACCGCCGCGCCCACGTCATCGGTGCGCGCCAAGTCATCCGGGTTATCTTCGAGGGCGGCGAGTGCAGCCAGCATATCCGATGATTCGAATTCCTCACGGAGCAGGCGGCGTTCGCCACGATTGCGCTCACGCGCAACTGGTGTCACACCTTCGTTGGTGCGCGCCCGTGCCTGATTGGCCACTTCAGCGGTAGTTTCTTGGATGGCTTCCGGAGTGAATTCTTCTTGGACACCGCTACTCGCCAGCAACACCGTCACGGTACCACGGAGCACATTCACCACCACGACTTCGCCGGGGCCTTCGGGTGTTTGCACCCACATACCACGCCGTGGCAGCTCGGCTTTCATTTCAATGTATTGCTCGTGCTCATAGGCCAAACAACAGAGCAAGCGCCCACATACACCACTGATTTTGCTGGGGTTGAGGGGCAAGTCTTGGTCTTTGGCCATTTTAATGGACACACGTGCATAATCGGGCAAAAACGAGGCACAGCACAAAATACGTCCACAAGGGCCGATGCCCCCGAGTAGCTTGGCTTCGTCACGAGGACCTATTTGGCGTAATTCGATACGGGTGCGGAATGTGCGCGCCAAGTCGCGTACCAAATTGCGGAAATCCACGCGTTTATCGGCAGTGAAATAGAACGTGAGTCGTGACCCGTCAAAGCTGTATTCTGCCTTGACCAACCCCATGGGGAGTTGATGTTCATCAATTTTTTCTTGACACCGACGCAACAACTCTTCTTGGCGACTGTTGAGTTGCTTCCAACGGACTTCATCTTCATCGGTGGCAGGACGCATCACCGGCTTGAGTTCGCCGACAATCACCGACTCATCAACATCGTGGGGGAGCTCCGCCACACGTGCCATTTCGAGGCCACGTGCCGTCTCGACAATTACATACTGTCCTTGTGTCATATCGCTGACGCGGGCCGGATCAAAGTAGTATGTTTTTCCGGAATCCTTGAAGCGGATACCGACAACTGTTGGCATAATCGTACCCTTCTCACAAACCACACCACGGCAACGCCCAACGCGTGACTCGACACAGTCTTGCCGTTTCAAAGGTGTGCCCTATTGTAACATACTCTACAAACCATGCTCATACACAGTAGCACAGTACATGCAGATATCTGTATGCATACTAACACGCACCCTATACAAATCAGCAATTTTGTGCTATAGTATGTGCGTTCGACCGTTAGCCTAGATATTGATGAAGCAAAATACACGGTCATTTGACGTTTCACAAATTTTATAGTATCATTCTATTTCGCTGTACACACAGCGCCGTTTGTGCATTTGTGTCAGCAAGCGAGCACGATGAATGGCATACCAACAACTACCAGGCGCCGAGTCGCAGAGACGACCAAAGAAAGCCGGGTAGGGTCTTTTTTGCGTTGTAGTGCAATTTGTTTCATTCGTCACTGGTTACCGCCCATATAAAGCGAGGTTTCCATGTCTCTCAAGCGTCGTCATGTCGCCCTCCCGCCACTGGTGTTACCCAACACCCCATCAAGTGAAAAGATTGCACGGCACACCTTTGGGCAGGAACGAGATGCCATTGAGGTTCCCAATCTGATTGAAACACAGATGCGCAGTTTCGAGTGGTTCCGCACTGAGGGGCTCAAAGAGCTATTCCGCGAAATCTCCCCGATTACCGATTTCACCGGCAAGAATCTCGAACTCACATTTGGCGATTTTCATTTTGGCGAGCCGCGCCACACCGAACACGAGTGTCGCGAGCTTGATTTAACGTTTTCAGCACCACTGCGTGTCAACGTGCAGTTGCGCATTTTTAGCACGGGCGAAATCAAAGTCAGTGACACCTTTTTGGGCGACTTCCCACAGATGACCGAAAACGGCACGTTTGTCATCAACGGTGCTGAGCGTGTCGTCGTATCACAGTTGATTCGCTCACCGGGTGTCTATTTCAGCGCCGAAGAAGACAACAACACGGGGCGCAAATTGCATTCGGCCAAGCTTATCCCCAATCGTGGGGCATGGCTCGAATTCGAGACCAGCAAGCGCGACATCATTTCTGTCAAAGTAGACCGCAAGCGCAAAATGCCGGTCACCGTGCTGTTGCGGGCGATTTCTGCGTGGCAGGAAACCGGGCTCAACACCGGACATTGGTGCGAAGACAGCGAGCTCGTCAATCATGGTCAAATCGAGAGCATTCTCGAATATTTTGATCCCATCGAGCAGGAATTTGAGCACAAGTTCATCCGTGCCACCCTCGAAAAAGACAACATGCGCAACGCCAAAGAAGCGTTGGTTGAGCTCTACAAACGCTTGCGCCCCGGTGACCCGCCCACGCTCGAAAACGCCAAAGCCTTGCTCGAGCAGTATTTCTTTAGCGAGCGTCGCTATGATCTCGCCAAAGTGGGTCGCTACAAGCTCAACAAGAATCTCTATGAGCGCAACGGTGACATGAACCCACCGAGTGGTGACACACGTGTGCTGTTGAAGCGTGATATTTTCCGCATTGTGGAACGTATCATCAATCTCAACAACAAAGACAAGCGCTTCCGCGCCGACGACATTGACCATTTGGGCAACCGCCGTGTACGCACGGTGGGCGAGCTCATCCAGCAACAGTTCCGTGTCGGGTTGTTGCGCATGGAGCGTGTCATCAAAGACCGCATGGGTCAAGTCGAGGCCGAAAGTGCCACCCCCAACAATCTCATCAACATTCGTCCCGTGTTGGCCGCCATCCGTGAGTGGTTTGGTGGCTCACAGCTCTCACAATTCATGGACCAGACCAATCCGCTGGCCGAGCTCACCAACAAGCGCCGTTTGTCGGCCCTTGGACCGGGTGGCTTGAGCCGCGACCGCGCTGGCTTCGAAGTCCGCGACGTGCACCACTCGCACTACGGGCGCATCTGCCCGGTGGAGACCCCCGAAGGTCCCAACATCGGCTTGATTGGCACGATGTCCACCTATGCACGTGTCAACGAAATGGGCTTCCTCGAAACGCCCTATCGCCGCGTCTACCGCGAATTGCCCACGGCCGCTGGCATCCTCGAGGATGCCAAGGAGGTGCGCAAGCTGGATGGACCCGTTGCTGCAACACGTGATTATCGCCATCTCACGACTGGTGAATTGCTGTTGGCGGCAGGGACGGTGCTTGGTGCAGGTGATGTGCAAAAAATACTACTCAACGTGGCTGCCACCATGCTCACCGGTCAGCGCTTGCGCGAAGACATCGTCAACCCCAAGACGGGTAAGACGATTGGCGAGTTTGGTCAGGATATCAGTGCGGACATGGCCAAAGAAATCGCCGCATTGCCGCTACGTATGGTCAAAGTCATGCCCGTAGTCTCCCGCGATGTCATCTATATCACCGCTGACATCGAAGAGACGTGGGCTATTGCACAGGCCAACGCCCCCGTTGATGAAATGGGGCGCTTCATTGATGAAATCGTGTCGTGTCGTATCCACGGTGAATTCGAAGACATCGAAATCACCCGTATTGACTACATGGACGTATCGCCCAAACAGGTGGTCAGCGTTTCGACGGCTCTTATCCCCTTCCTCGAACACGACGACGCCAACCGCGCCTTGATGGGTTCCAACATGCAACGCCAAGCGGTGCCACTGCTCCGCCCCGACGCCCCCATCGTGGGCACGGGCATCGAGCACTTGGCTGCCCGCGATAGTGGCCAGGTTATTGTGGCCAAGCATGCCGGCATTGTCGAAAGTGTCACAGGCGACAAGATTGTGATTGTGCGCTGTGACGCCAATGGCAGTCCACTCATTGGCGACAACCACGCCCCCATCCGCGATGAATACCAGCTGCGCAAATTTATGCGCTCCAACCAAGATACCTGTATCAATCAACGCCCCTCGGTGATTAGTGGGCAGGTCGTCAAAAAGAATGACGTCATCGTGGATAGTTCGTCCACCGACAACGGTGAGTTGGCTCTCGGGCAAAACGTCTTGGTGGCCTTCATGCCGTGGGAAGGTGGCAACTTCGAAGACGCCATCCTCGTCAGCGAACGTTTGGTGCGTGAGGATGTCTTCACGTCAATTCACATCGAACGCTACGAGACCGAAGCACGGGAAACCAAGCTCGGACCCGAAGAGATTACCCGTGACATCCCCAACGTGGGACCCGATAGTCTGCGCAATCTCAATGACCGTGGCATCATCTACATTGGTGCCGAAGTACACCCCAACGACATTCTGGTGGGCAAAATCACCCCCAAGGGTGAAACAGAACTCACCGCAGAAGAGCGCTTGCTACGCGCCATCTTTGGTGAGAAGGCACGTGAAGTCAAAGACAGCTCGTTGCGCGTACAAAACGGGGTGCGTGGCAAAGTCATCGGCGTCAAGCACTTTGATCGCGATGCAAACCCGGACGTTGATTTGGCGGTCGGTGTCAACCAGAAGGTACAGATTTTGCTCTGTCAGAAGCGCAAAATTTCTGCTGGTGACAAAATGGCTGGACGCCACGGCAACAAGGGTGTGGTAAGTCGTATTCTGCCTGTCGAAGACATGCCCTTCCTCGAAGATGGCACCCCCGTGGACATCATCCTCAATCCTATCGGTGTACCAAGCCGTATGAATCTGGGGCAAATCCTCGAGACTCATCTTGGCTGGGCCGCAGAACGCATCGGGATGCGCATCGCTACCCCCGTCTTTGACGGTGCCACCGAATCGGATATTCAGGGTTGGCTGGGGAATGCGGGGCTACCCCAAGATGGCAAAGTGTGCCTCTACGATGGTCGCACCGGTCTGCAGTTCCACAATCCGGTGACTGTTGGCTACATCTATATGCTCAAACTGGCACACTTGGTCGAAGACAAGATCCATGCACGTTCGACTGGTCCCTACAGTTTGGTCACACAACAACCACTCGGTGGTAAGGCGCAGTTTGGTGGTCAGCGCTTTGGTGAAATGGAAGTGTGGGCACTCGAAGCCTATGGTGCCGCCTACATTCTGCAAGAGATGCTTACCGTCAAATCGGACGATGTGGTCGGACGTGTGAAAACATACGAAGCCATCGTCAAGGGTGAACCCATCAAGGAAGTCGGTGTCCCCGAATCGTTCAAGGTGCTTATCAAAGAGCTCCAATCACTGGGCTTGTCCGTGGATGTCTTGTCCGAAGATGCGTTGCCCGTGCAACTCAACGACGACTTGGACGACCACGTACAACTGGACGGTATCAACATTTCTGGCCGTGAACGCGACGAATAGCAGGGATTGCCCTAGGGAGTACAACCTATGCTTGAGATTAATAACTTTAACTCGATCCGCATCAGCCTAGCATCACCCGAGGCTATCCTGCAGTGGTCGTACGGCGAAGTCACTAAGCCTGAAACGATCAACTATCGTACGCTCAAGCCAGAGCGCGATGGGCTCTTCTGTGAGAAGATCTTCGGCCCCACCCGTGACTGGGAATGTCACTGCGGTAAGTACCGCCGTGTGCGCTACCGTGGCGTGGTGTGTGACAAGTGTGGCGTCACCGTGACCCGTTCCAAGGTACGCCGTGAGCGCATGGCACACATCCAGTTGGCCACCCCTGTGAGCCACATCTGGTTCGTCAAGGGAGCACCAAGTCGGTTGAGCCTGTTGCTCGACATCACCCCCCGCAACCTCGAGCGAGTGCTCTACTTTGCCGCCTACATCGTGACCCATCTCGATGACGAAATGCGTGGCGAAGTGCGGGGCATGATCGAAACCATGTACGACAGCATGATTGCCTCACTCGAGAAGGGTGCTGACGACAAGCATGGTCAAATTGCCACGACGCTGACACACGAACTACAAAAACAAGAAGTCGAATTCGATACCAGCAATGCGGATGCCGCCAAACGCCTGCTCCAGCAGGAATACGAGGTGTTGCGTACGCAGCTCGAAGAACGCGACGACGATGTGGCCGAGGAAGAAATCCTCTTCCGCGGGCGACTGTTGGTCGAAGAAGGGCGCAAAATCGGCGAAGGAACGCTCGATACGCTCGACGAATACTACGAACAAGAGCTGACTACCCTGGAAACACAGTCCCAAGAAGCAGAACTCGTGCGCGGTGCGACACGTGAGCAACGTGAACAAGCGGCGCGCGATCAGCATAGCCGCATTGACGAGAAGCGCGATCGCGATATTGATGCCCTGCTCAAGGAAAAGAAGAAAAAACTTGACGTGCTTGACGCACTGCGCATCAAGCGTATCCTGAGCGAAACAGAATACCGCGATTTGCGTGAATTGGTCGAAACCGTCAGTGAGTTTAGTAGCAAAACGGGTGGACACGATGTCCACATCAGTGAGGTGTGTCGTGTCGAGATGGGTGCAAGTGCCATCCGTGGGCTCATCGAGCGCACGGTGGACCTTGACGATCTCGCAGAGACGCTCCAGCTTGAAATCAATGTTTCACACAATACGCCCAAACGCAAAAAACTGGCCAAGCGCTTGCGCGTCGTCGAAGCCTTCCGCAAGAGTGGCAACAAACCGGAATGGATGATTATGACGGTGTTGCCGGTCATCCCACCCGATTTGCGCCCGATGGTGCAACTCGATGGTGGCCGCTTTGCCACATCCGACCTCAACGACCTTTACCGTCGTGTCATCAACCGCAACAATCGTCTCAAGCGCTTGATGGAGCTGAGTGCACCAGACATCATCGTGCGCAACGAGAAGCGCATGCTCCAAGAAGCTGTAGATGCCCTGATTGACAACGGCCGCCGTGGCCGTGCGGTGAGTGGCAAGGGCAAGCATCGCCTCAAGTCGCTAAGCGACATGCTCAAGGGCAAGCAGGGGCGCTTCCGGCAGAACTTGCTGGGGAAGCGTGTGGACTACTCGGGGCGTTCAGTCATCGTGGTTGGTCCCAACCTCAAGCTCGATCAGTGTGGCTTGCCCAAAAAGATGGCACTTGAGCTGTTTAAGCCGTTCGTGATGCGCCGTTTGGTTGAAAAGGGTACCAGCAACATCAAGGCGGCCAAGAAACTGGTCGAACGCGTCAAGCCCGAAGTATGGGACGTCCTCGAGGAAGTCATCAAAGACTACCTGGTGTTGCTCAACCGTGCGCCGTCGTTGCACCGCTTGTCCATTCAGGCCTTCCAAGCCAACCTCATCGAAGGGTCGGCGATTCAGCTCCATCCGTTGGTGTGTACGGCCTTTAACGCCGACTTCGACGGCGACCAGATGGCGGTACACGTACCGTTGTCCATCAAAGCCCAGGAAGAAGCACGCCTGCGCATGTTGTCCAAGTACAACATTTTGTCACCAGCGACCGGCGACCCCATCATCACGCCGTCGCAGGACATTGTGCTGGGGTGTTTCTATCTCACCATTGTGCGCGACGGCGCCAATGGCTCTGGCAAGATGTTCACCAGTGCCAACGAAGCCTTGCTGGCCTTTGACAAGGGCGTCGTTGACATTCAGGCACCAATCTGGGTACGCATGGATGACGTCAAACTCAGTGGCGACCGCAATGATCGCCAGATGCGAGAGCTCAAGCCAGCAGCCAACGGCAAACCGGCCCAAATCCTACTCGAAACAACGGTGGGACGCTTGATTTTCAATCAAGAGCTCCTGCCCCCATTGCAATACCGCAATCACGAAGTCGTCAAAGACGGCCTCAAGAACATCATCGCCGACTGCTACAAGTGGTATACGTCGAGCGAAAATGTGAGCGCAGCCGAACTCGACGAAATTCGCCAGCGCTATGCGAACCGCAACTTCAGCACCGAAGAGCTATTGCGCTATTTTGGTTCGGAGAAAACGGCCGAACAAGCAGACAAAATCAAATCTGTCGGCTTCCACTATGCCATGCGTGGTGGAATGACCGTCGGTGTACAGGACATCAAAGTCCCCGATGACAAGCCTCGTTTGCTCGAAGAAGCGGAAAAAGAGCGCCAAGCCATTGAACGTCGTAACAGCCAAGGCATGTACAGCGACAAAGAGCGCTACCGTGCCGTGGTTGAAATCTGGCAGGGTGCCAGCAAGACGATGACGGACCGGGTGCGTGAAGCAAATGCCAGTCAGCCGTTTAATCCCGTCTCCATGATGGTACGCTCCAAGGCGCGTGGTAACATCAATCAGCTCACCCAGATGGCTGGGATGCGTGGTTTGATGGCTGACCCCACCGGCAAAATCATCGAATTGCCGATTAAATCGAACTTCCGCGAAGGTCTGACGGTGCTCGAATACTTCGTGTCCACCCACGGTGGTCGTAAAGGATTGGCTGACACCGCCTTGCGTACTGCGGACGCCGGCTATCTGACACGCCGTCTGATTGACGTCGCCCAAGACAACATTGTCAATGTGGAGGATTGTGGCACCACCGAAAGCCTGCTCATCCACCACCTCGACAACGAGGATGAAAAGCTCGACTGGCGCATGCCTACACGTGCGGTCGGTCGTGTGGCTGCCCGTACCGTCGTCACGAGTGATGGCGAAGTCCTGGTAGATGCTGGTCAAGAAATTACCGAAGAAGTAGCCAAACAATTTGACGGCAAGGGCATCACGCACGTCTTTGTGCGTACTCCGCTCCACTGCCAAGCCGAATACGGCATCTGTCGGCAGTGCTACGGACGCAACTTGGCGACTGGCAAGCTGGTCGAAATCGGCGAAGCGGTTGGGATTATCGCGGCCCAGTCCATTGGTGAGCCTGGCACACAGCTCACGCTGCGTACCTTCCACACCGGTGGTGTGGCGTCAGCCGATGACATCACCCAGGGTCTGCCCCGTATCATCGAAATTTTCGAAGCACGCGTCAAAGCCGAAACACGCGCCGTGCTTGCCGAACAAGATGGCATCCTCTTTGCGGCTCAACCTGCCAACAAAGAAGCACAACGCAACATCCAGATCATTGATGAAGGCGACGTTTTCGACGAGCAGATTATGCCCGAGCACTTCGTACCAGCCGTTGAACATGGTGCCGAAGTGCACAAGGGTGATATCCTTGCCCGAAGCAACAACGTTGAACTCCGTGATCAACAAGCGTTGCGCGCCCGCCAGCAAGGGATTGTGAATATTTCAGGGCGTGTCATTGCCGTGGTGAGTCACTACCGTGACGAAACCGAGACAGCAGTTGCCCAGAATGCACGGCTACGCAAAAACGTCAATGATGGCGGTCGCGTAGTAGCCGGGCAACTGGTCACCGAAGGTTCGGCTGATCCCCGCGAAGTGCTCGAAATCCAAGGGCGTGACGCATTACAAACCTACATGCTCAAAGAAGCACAGATGGTGTATCGCCCACAAGGCGTGTATGTCAATGACAAGCATCTCGAAGTCATCATCCGCCAGATGTTGCGCCGTGTGCGCATCAACGAAGCCGGTGATACGCACTACCTACCCGGTGAACGTGTGGATATCGGGGAATTTGCCCGTGTCAATGCGGAAATCTGGGCACAAGGTGGGATTCCCGCTACGGCATCGTCGCTGTTGCTGGGTATCACACGTGCATCACTCGAAACCGACAGCTTCTTGTCGGCGGCCTCGTTCCAAGAAACCACACGGGTACTCACCGAAGCCGCAATTACGGGCAAGGTGGATCACCTGCGCGGGCTCAAGGAAAACGTCGTCATCGGCAAACTCATCCCTGCGGGCACTGGCGTGGAAGCACGCCGCCAAATCGCAGAAGAAGTGGCCGCACGCAAAGCAGAACTTGCCAACAAGCAAGGACAACCTGCCGAGCCAGCTGTCTCCGATGTCTCTGAGGCTGTGTTGGTAGACGAGTCTGCGGCAGCACTCCAACGCGAAAAGGATGCCACCATCACCAAGGCTCAAGTCGCACCACGTGCAGTGGCCAGCGAAGAAGACCGCAGTGCCCTAGACATGCTACGCAACTTGCAGTCAGACGAAAAGCTGCCTGGCTTGCCCTCAGGTGATTCCGAAGCCGAATAATTCGTACTTACAAGACACCCCCCAACCGTTGTATGCGGTTGGAGGGTGTCTGTTTCATTGTGGCAGCGCATGCTCCACACACCGCCGAAGAGCCTATGTGTATTTCTTGACCACTTCAGCGAATTGATCGACACGATGTGGCTCGTATGCCACACGTGGCAAGTAGCCAATGATATAATCTGCGCCCGCAGCCAACAGGGACTCAATCTTGGCCTCAACGACATCTGCAGTCCCCACCACAATCCCTTTTTTGTATTCTTCGAGCGAGGTGACCGTACCGTTGTAGGCGGTACGCACGGCACGCGTTGCGGCTTCGGCATCTTCACCGGGTGCAAGCATAAAGACATTGATGTTGGTGCTTTTGACAATGCTGGCATAATCACGCCCCACGGCATCACAATGTGCCTTGAGAATGGCCAACTTTTGTGCTACCACCTCGGGATTGCCACCACCCACGTTACACGCTTGTGCATACTGTGCAACCAATTTGAGTGTCACCTTTTCACCACCACCACCCAACCAAAGTGGGATGTGGGGTGTCTGCACGCCACGTGGCTCGTTGATAGGTCCGTCAATGGTGTAATGTTTACCGCTATACGTTGGCTTTTGCTCGGTCCACATCTTGACGATGATTTCGACTGCCTCGCGGAAGGCCCGCATTCGCTCGGGAATATCGGGGAAGCCGTACCCGTAGGCGCGCCACTCGTGTTCGTACCAGCCAGCCCCCAGCCCACACAACAGACGCCCCGCACTCATCACATCAATGGTGGACGCAATTTTGGCCAACAACGCAGGATTACGATAGCCATTACAGGTCACCATTTGACCGATTTTGATGGTACGCGTATCCCGTGCCAGCCCTGCGGTAATTGACCAACATTCAAACGTGGTTTCAATTTCAGGGGTTGGAACCGTGTGGAAATGATCATACACCCAAATCGAATCAAAGACCGTCGCCGCTTCGGCACGACGTGCCACTGCCGTCATGGCTTCGTATTGAGCCATCGGGTTATCAATTTCCACCAAATCGAGACGCCACCCTTGTGGCACAAACACACCAAATTTGACACTCATCGGACTTGCTCCTTTCTGTGGGTCATGTGTATCATCGCATATTTTTGGCATGTCGTATGCACCACGCCCCACACAAAAACGACCGAGGTGGCATAGCCACCTCGGTCATCTCTTGCGGACGGAATACGTTTAGGAGAGGGTAATATCACATGCGCCAGCAACACAGGCCAATTCTTGGGCCGCATTAGTCAGGTCACTCTCTTCGTAGCGCCAGACTTTGCTGAAATCAATTTCGGGGAATTCGGCGGCGAGGCGCTCGTATTCTTCCTTGTCAATTTCCACGTACGGCATCTGAGCGTAGTTGGCATCGTAGCTGGGCAAGAAGGCCATACCACCCACCTGCTCGCGGTGTTCCCACACCCACTTCATCACATCGAGCACTTCTTCGGGCTTGTAGGTGATGGTTACTGACGGGTTGTGTTCCGTCCAGAAGAGCTTGTTCTGCAACCAGAATTCACACTGCTGGATGGCGCTCACGTCGCCACGCGTAATGGCACCGTCGGGTGACTTCATCGGGAAGTGCACCACCCAGGTGGTCGCATTGTCCACCGTCTGGCCATTTTCGGGATCCATGGGCACACCTGCATCACGCAACACCTTGAAGATGGGAGAGTGCACCGACACGCGCACATTACGAATGTAGTAGGGAGCCCAGCGTGGGTGCAAACCACTGGCACAATTCAACAGCTGCGACGAATTACCACTGGGTTTGACACAGGTAATTGAAGCGGATTGATTGATGCCCAACGCCTTGGCGGTGACGCGATTGACTTCGATTGAAATCTCACGCAGCTGGCGCTTGAACTGCGGATCTTGGGCGGCTTTGCTGTCCATCTGACCGGTGATATCCACACCGAGCAAGCGCTCTTCTTCGCAGTTCTGCTTCCACATGGGGCGCAAACCAGGAAAGAAGGTTGCCATGGACTGAATGCTCCCGATGATGGTAGCTACTTCGACCTTTTCGCGCAATGAATCGAATGTGTCATCCACACGCGCCACTGCTGCCGTCAGGTTACAGAACTGCCATGGGCGCAAGTTGATTTCGCCACACGGGTTGGTACCAAATTCGGCATCTTGGCGGCGGGCGGGCTTCATCACGTTGGCACCTTCGCGATTAAAGATACCCGGCTCGCCACGCCCAGAGTCCACCATTTCCATGAACTGATGGATGAACGACTGTTGCGTCAAGCCACCAACCGGCCATACTGCCGAGTTGTTGGCATTCCAGCGATGGCTGTTTTCACGCTCGAAGTCGCCACTCTTGGCCTGGAGCATTTCGGCATCATCGGGATCAAACAAGGCAATCATGGCAGTACGGCGCACGCCACCCGAAACGGCAGCCGTGCCAACCACACACATCATGTCATGAGCGTCAATGGGGCGAAGGAACGAACCCTGCCGTGACAAGATTTTGCGACGCATGTAGTCGAATGTGCGGCGTAGTGGCTCTGGACCCGAGGCACGCCCACCCTTGATGCGCAACGGCGCACCAGCGGCACGCAACAACGACAAGTCGAAGCGCACATCGCCACCATCCCACCACGTCTGCAACCCGAAGCGCATCGCATCGGCCCAACCCTCGGCAGAGTCTTCGACGACATACTGGACGGGAGCTGCACCAGTTTGACGTTTAATACGCGGGAAATTCTCGACGTACTTGCTTTCCACAGAATAACCGACGCCACACCCTGCCATCGAGATAATCAACGCTTCAACAAATGAATCAATGCTCTCTACGGGCTGGTAACTACAGTTGTAGATTGCAATGTTGTTGCGCTGTGCGGCTGGACCCGCCATGGCGAGCAAGCGCATGGATGGCATGGCACGCATTTCGAGGATGGCAGTGCGCACACGCTCGTATGTTTCACGTGGCAATCGATCACCTGCCAAACTGTGCAGGTAATCTACCGAACGATCAACGGTTTCGATCCAGGTTTCACGTCGCCCAAGTTCGTAATTGAAGCGTGAGTATTTGTCAAAAAACTGGAATTTCTGTAACGGCGTCGGAAAGTATTTGTCAGATGCCGCAAAGGCAGCGTGCACATCTTCGGGGATTGGGCGGCGCTCACGCTCTTTGGCACGCTCAGCACGATACAAAATGTAACGCTTTGCAGCCTCAAATTCACCTGCAGCCTGCAACACCATCTCAACAATATCTTGTACTTCTTCAACACTCGGTATCCCACGCGCAGCCTTGGCAGCCACGATGTTCACCACACGACGGGTTAGTTCACGCACCGGCGTACTCGGCTCGCGCCCAAAACTTTGAAAACATTTGGTAATCGCATTGTGAATCCGCTCTGGATCGAATTCGACTGTGCGACCATTCCGCTTCACGATGGTTGCCGGCGCTTGCACGGCATCGTCGTTGAATGACGACGCTCCACTCACCGCTACCGTCTCCTCCAGTGTCATGACCTACCTCCATGCCTTCCGTTACAGTTGCTTCTTGCGTTGCTGATTTGTATGCGCAACATTTCGTATCTAGTGGTAAATTATCCGGATTTACTACGTTGTGTAGCAGGTTCTCAACGGTTCACATTCTGCAGAGCTATACGAGGGATACAACATATAGTAGTGCATGCAGGGAAATATCACTAAATAACGTATATGTATGCTATCACAAGTAGTGAACAGTGTCAAGCACAAATTACGAGAATATTACAACAACCTGATAAAGATGTTAAAGCGTAGCAAGAAGTGGGCACAAAATTGTGCAAAATGGGTATACAACGAGTAGGAGCGCAAGGGCATTTTCACACATATGTATCATGATTATCACTAATCATTGTAGTACACTGAAGTACAACTAACCGCCAGCAAAAGTGGCGGGTATTTTTTGCAAATTCATACAGATTTGACATGGTATTTCATTGACATTCATATAGCGTTACGGTAACATCAGAGTTACGAATACCAAAGCTCTACGCAACTGGTGTGGTGAAGTGGTATGAGTGTGTTTCAGATTTTGTTGAAGGAGAAGGCCGTGTTGAAGCAGCAGATGTTGCGCCGAATGGCGATGCTCTTCATTGTCGCCGT
>CAZMWB010000014.1:0-20816 GCA_964569955.1 uncultured Klebsiella sp.
GCTTTCTCCACCGCCTGGAGCATGCGGTACGCCTCTGCCGCCGTACGCCCCAGTGGTTTGGTGCACAGCACCCCCTTGCCGGCTTTGGCGGCGGCGATGACGGCTTCTTCGTGCAGGTAATTGGGCAAGCCCACCACCACTAGTTGCGTGGACGGGTCGTTGATGGCCGCCTGCATATCAGTGGTGGCATGGGGAGTGCCGAATTCTTTGGCAAAGCGGTCAGCACTGACCTGTGTGCGCGAATAAACGGCGGTGACGCGGTCACTGCTCCGACCACGTTGGAGCGTCAGCGTATAAAAGCGTCCAATTAATCCTGTTCCCAGCATGGTGATATTCATCGGTTCCTCCTGCGCTACGCCAAGCCTAATTCACGGCGTACCTGGTGCACGCCGGCAACCATGTTCGCCAATTTGCGTTTGGCAGCCCAGCGTGCCGTCTGACTCAGGCCACAATCGGGCGCAAAAACCAGGCGATCGGCTGGTGCGTGGCGCAGACAGGCACGTACGCGTTGTGCCACGTCACTGGGCGTCTCAATGTAGTAACTTTTCACGTCAATGATGCCTACCGCTACATCAAAGTGTGTTGCCACCGTTTCGATGATCTCGAGCTCGGCGAATTCACGGCTGGCCATTTCCAGATGCATTTCATCAACGGTCATCTGATAAAAGGCCGGAAACATGGGCGCATACTGGCGTGGTCCCACGGCCCGCCCCTTGAAATTGCCGAAACAGAGGTGCGTAGAGAGGCGTGTTTTACCCACCACTGGCGCTACCGTGCGGTTAAAGAGATCCACCAAGCGTGCCGTGTCTTCTTTGAAGGCATAGCAGCTCATGGATGGTTCGTCTACAGTTAGTTCTTGGCAGCCTGCGGCCACCAGCGCCACTAATTCGGCCTGCACAATCGGCAATAGCGCCTCAGCCACCGCATAGCGGTCGGGGTAATTGGCATTGGGAATCAAGCGCCCACTCAGCGTATACGGTCCGGGGACGCTGGCCTTGAGGGTGAATCCCGGTGGTGCGAGTTCCACTAGGCGCTTGTATTCCTCGACCACACCCAGCCCCCGTGGCGCAACAATCTGCCCCACGATGGTGTGTTTGCCACGCTGGTCGTGGGCAGGCGGCCCATAGCGGCGCGCCCCTTCGTCCTCACGCGAGATGCCGTTGATATAGCCATAAAACGACAAGTTGAAGTCGAGTCGGGTCTGCTCGCCATCGCTCATCACATCCAGCCCGGCTGTGGTCTGGTCGTAGATAGCGGCGATGACCGCATCGCGCTGCATTTCTGCAATATCATCACGCCCAAAATCCCCTAAATGGAGTACGGCATGTTCAAGCCAGGCGGGGAAAGGATAGCTACCAATCACACTCGTACGCAGTGGTTGCTGTTTCATCGATTACTCCTTGGGTTGCTGCGCACCGTAGAGCGGAGCGATACGTGCGCGGAAATCGTCATACGTGCGGTCAAACAATTCGGCCGAGGCAGCACTGCCAATCAACGCACTACTGGTCAACACCAGCGGCGCCTGCCCACGTGCCGTCAGGTCTTCGGCGACCAGGCATTTGAGCATGTTGACGATGGTCACGTAGCCCACCGACGAACCAGGGCCCACCGGGTATGCGAGCCCATCCACCGTCACCATGGCATCTCCCAGTGGCGAGCAGTTGTCCAGCGTCACGTCAGCCACATCGGGCAATCGTTTACCCGAGCTGTGTTTGATGGGCGAGCCCAGGCAGTGCGCCAGCGAGACGACCGCAATCACGGGCATGCCCCGTTGTTTGGCACCCAACGCCACGTCCATCACCACACCGTTGACACCACTGTTGGAAAAGACCATCATGCAGTCGTGTGGCCCAAAGGTGAAGTTGCGCAGAATTACTTCACCAAAGCCTTCGAGTTTCTCCAAATACATGGCCTGGCGTTGACCGTTGTTGCCCACCACTTGGGTATGATTGGTCAACGATAGCTCGATGATGGGATGAAAGCCGGGAAAACTGCCGTGGCGGGGGAAAATCTCCTCGACGGGAATACGTGAATGCCCCGTGCCAAAGAGATGCACCAGGCCACCCGCGGCAATAGCATCGGCACAGATGTGTGCGGCCTGGCGGATCATCGGGAGTTGATTTGTGATGTCTTGTAAAATACGCGTGGCTGCCGCCAAATAGCGTTCAGCAGGATCGGGATGTGTCATGGCAGACTCCACACCCCGGTGGGGGCTGTGCCCCACCGGAATGATGCTAGGAATTACGGTACGAGTTTCTGGGTTTGTTTGGTTTGGGCGCTGAGCGCGGCGGTTTCCACGATTTGTTGGCCGATACGGCAGATTTCCACCGACAACGGGCCATGAATGGGGGCACCTGTGGATAACGTGTGGATAAAGTTCTGAATGGGATCTTGCATGGGGGATTTGAGCTCGTCCACGGGCATCACCACGCCTTCCGGTTTAGCCCGTGTCTGCACACGAATGGTTGTTTCGTAGTCGTACGATGCAATCGTGCCATCGGTACCCACAATCACGAAGCCACACTTGGGTTGTGGCTGGTGCGTCCACGGGTCAGTAAAGGCACCCCAGCGTGTTTCGAACTTGGAGAGTCCCTTGGCGTAGCGGGCAATCGTGATGCTATGCTCATCCACTTCCAGCCCCAGCGGTTCGTCAACCATACATGCCACTTCGATGGGTTTGTCGCCACCGTGGTACCAGGTGCCTAGGGTCACCCCGTAGCCCAAGTAGTCGAGCATCGAGCCACCACCAGCGGCTTTTTTGTACCACCAGGCTTCGTTTTTGCGCCGGGCGACTTCCGCGGGCGAGACTTCGATTTTGTCGGCCACATGCCACAACGGGCCACGATTACCGTCGTAGTAGTGCACCTCGATGACTTTGCCAATCACACCCTCGTCAATCAGACGCTTGGCAGTGACGTGGGGTGGGTACCACGCTAGCGGCCAGTTGACAATCATCTGCTTGCCCGATTTTTGCATCGCCGCGATCATGCGGTCAGCTTGGGCGAGTGTGGCAGCGAATGGTTTTTCAACCAGAATGTTCACCCCATACGGCGCGAGCATTTCCACGTAATCGGCATGAAAGGCGGTACCCGCACACAACAGCACCACGTCGGGCTGGGTGGCCTGCATACACGTTGCCACATCCGTGAAGACCTTGCTCGCCGGAATGTTGAAGGTCTGGATGGCCGATTGCATGCGGGCGGGATCAGCATCACAGATACCGGCAATTTCCGCATTGGGGTGCTCAGACACTTTGCGCAACAAATCACCCATGTGCATGTGGTCGAAGTTGACCCCCACAAACTTCCATGTTTTCATGGTCAGCATCCTTTCTAAAAAAACAGCTACTGTGGTAACGAACGCACTTCACCGGGGCGATAGGATTGGCCGGTGCGACTACTGGCGATGGCCGCAAAACAGAGGGCGAGGCTGTGCAGATTATTGGCGGCACTGTGGGATGGCTGACGCCCCTCGTGGATGGCACTCAGCAATTCGGCCATGGTGCCGTGAAACCCGTCAGGGAACCAGGCTCCCTCGAGTGCCGGGGTATGCGTGGCATCAGCAAGCTGCACTGTCACCTGTTGTTGTTGTAGCCCGGGACCCGTGCTTTGTGCCGTGCCATGCGCCCCCACCACCAGCGTGCTATCACGCCCACCCACCCGTGTATCCGCATTAAAGACCATGCTGGCCTGCGCCTGGGTATATGCCACATTGACCTGTGCGAGCAGTGGTGGGCGGGCGCGTTGCGTGGCGGTATGTGCCACGGTGGCGTAGACGCGTTCGGCCTGCTGATTGGGGAAATAACAGTTCAGCATGTCGAACCAGTGAATGGCGAAGTCGTACAGAATCAGGTCATCGATGGTGTCAAACACCCCGCCAACCACCCAGTTGTGATCCCAGTGCACTGCCAAATCAACGCTACTAATGGCACCAAGTGTGTCCGTGGCAATCAAACCGCGCAGATAAGACACGTGTGGTGCCCAACGTCCGTTTTGGTTGACGGCCAGGCGCACGTTTTGGCGGTCGGCCAACTCCACCAGGCGCTCACCTTCGTCGAGGTCGAGCACGAACGGCTTTTGGCTGAGCACGTGTTTACGTGCCAGCAATGCATCACGCAACAGCGGTACACGCTGGGCGGGGTGCGTGGCAATATCCACTACCTCGATGTCGTCGCGGCGCAACACGTCGGCAGCATCGCTATAGACGGAAGCATCAGGGAAAAATTCGGCGCGCCGTGCATCCGCTCGTGCCACATCCACGTCGCACAGCGCCACAACTGGGTAGCCAGCATTTTTGTAGGCAGTCAAATGATGATGCGTGATGCCACCACAGCCAATCAGCGCAATCGCTGGGCGATAGCCGGTCACCGTGGCTGGACGATACACAATATCAGGAATCGGCATCGGTGCTCCTTTTTTGTGCATTCATTGCAAGAGTGCGGGACGAATCACGCCGGCGCGGTAGGCCGCCCAGCAGGCCGCCCCCAGCACACCAGCATCTGCGCCGAGTGCCGCTGGCACAATCGCAATCTGGTCAACGGGAGTAGCACGGCAGCGCAATGCGACTTCACGGCGTACCGCTACAAAGAGTGCATCACCCAGATTGGCCACACTACCACCCAGAATTACGGCATTGGGACTAAACAGTGACACCACATTGGCGACTCCTGCGCCAATATAGCGAAAGGCCGTATTGAGTAACTGCGCCACCGCACCGTCATGGGGAGCAACAGTAGCCAACAATGCCGGCGTCAACACATCCCCCGCAGCAATCCGCTGTGCGAGGAACGGGGCCTGCCCGTGGGAGAGCAGTTGTTGTGCTTGTGTCACCATGGCTGGACCGCTTGCATAGGCCTCGAGGCAACCGTAGTTGCCACAACCACACTGCGGTCCGTCGAGCGCCAGCGTCTGGTGACCAAACTCACCAGCCGTGCCAGCAATACCCAGGTAGAGTTGCTTGTGGATGACGACGCCACCGCCAATTCCCGTCCCCAGTGTGAAGCCGGCCACGTTGTGGTGACCACGCCCTGCACCATATACGGCCTCGGCGAGGACGAAAGCACGGGCATCGTTGATGAGCCATACGGGTACACCAAACGTAGCATGCAACGTGGGCGCCACAGGCACATCAGGCCATGTACCCATCAGATTGGGTAAAAAGCGCGTATGCCCACTCGCATCGTCGAAGACACCGGGTACCCCGACACCAATCGCTTCGATGGGGAAATCGCGCACCAGCGCACGAATCTGCGCCACCATGCGTGCAACGACGGCGTCCGACCCCTCATGGGAATCGGTGGCAGCCATCGCGCGCGCATGGACGAATCCCGTATGGGCATCAATGACCGCATAGGCAATTTTGGTGCCACCCAGGTCAACACCGACTATCATCACCCACCTACTTTACTAGCGAAGTATCGGCACCCAGACTGCCATCGCCCCGGCATCCCGATTGGCCCACAGATGATATGGGATAAACGTGAGTGTGGTTGGTACACCCATGTCGCGGCGCCAGTTGGCGTAGAGGGCATCATCCGCGGTCTGTACACTCACTCCCCGTGCCACAATCGCCTTGTGGGTGCCGAGTGCACTTGGGCCATCCACCACTTGCCATGGCGAGCTGGCATCGAGTTGCAAACTGGGCACTGTAGCCTGGTGATCAGCCTGCTCGAGGCAGTACAGAATCGGGCCACGTGCCAATGCCACCCGCCCATTGTTGGGGCGGACAGCGGGATGCGATACCAGCAAGCGCGGCGTCATGGGGAAGTCGAGGATGATTTCGTCGCCCACCTGCCATGCGCGGCGGATGAGTTCATATGTATCGGGAGTCACCACACGGCGCTCAGTGCCAATCCGTACCGTGGCTCCATGTGCCCAACTGGGGATGCGCACCTTGACACCCCACTGGCCACCGCGCGTCACACGAATGCGCACCTGGCCGTCCCACGGGTAGTTGGTGGTCACATCAAAGGCCGCATCAATACCACTTGCGCTGGTGTCGACCGTGCCCTGCATGTAGGTGTGGAACCAGACGGTATCGCTGTCAACACTCGCCACATAACTCCCCAACTGTGCCAGCAACCGTGCCACATTGGGTGGACAGCAGGCACAGCCAAACCATGGGGAACGCCGGTGGGTGCCGTTGTTTTCCAGCGGATTTTGATAAAAGTATTCGTTGCCACTCAGTGAAAGTCCCGGCATCACACCGTTGTAGAGCGTCCATTCCAACAAATCCGCATAGCGGGCTTCGCCCGTGCCTTGGAGCAAACGCCAGTTCCACATCACTGAGGCGATGGCAGCACAGGTTTCGGTGTAGGCAGTATCGTTGGGTAATTCGTAGTCGTCACCAATGGATTCGCCATGCCAGCGTGAACCGACGCCACCACTGACGTACATGCGCTTTTGCGTCATATTGTGCCACTGAGCATCAATAGCCTGTTTGAGTGTCGGGTCACCTGTCTCCAGCCAGACATCCGTGGCACCTGCCGCCAAGTAAAGCATGCGCACCGCATGCCCGACCACGTCGTGTAGTTCGCGGTAGGGCACATGGTCTTGGTAGTATTTGTTGTCGAATGTTTTGTTGGAGAGTTGCTTGCCACCACGCACGCTAATCATGAAGTCTGCCAGCGTCAGATAGCGTTGCTCGCCAGTGACACGGTAGAGTTCGATGAGCGCCATTTCGACTTCGGGATGACCATCGGTGATAGCGCGTTTGCCCTGCGCAACCGGCCCAAAGGTGGCGTCAATGTGGTCGGCCATGCGACAGGCTGCCTCGAGGGCCAGCGTATCGCCCGTGGTACGGTGCAATGCCACTGCGGCTTGGAAAAAATGGCCGGCGCAGTACATCTCGTGCAAGTCGAAGTTGGTCCAACGCTCATTGGCACGCGCTTTGGTAAAGTACGAATTCAAATAGCCGTCACTGCGCTGCGCCGAGACGATATCGTTGATGACTGATTTGGTGATGACTTGCAAGGCCGGCGTATCGCTGATGGCGTCGTTCCAGCCCACTGCTTCGAGCCATTTGTAGACATCGGAATCGTTGAAAAAGAGCCCTTCAAAATCACCTGCTTCGCGCCCCGCCGCACGGCGAAAATTGGCGATACGCCCTGTCTCTTCACAGTGCGTGTACTGCGATGGCAACGTGACATGGGCATTGGTGTGAATGCGTGGTGCCCAAAAGTGATCGGTGATTGTGACACCGTTGAGCGCTATCGGCCGTAAGCGGGCGTGGGGACTTTTGCTCGTATCGACGACGTACGCATGACGCTTCATTGCGTGCCTCCTTGGTATGAATGATGAACGCCCCCATCATACCACCCTTCACCACTGCTCCGGTAACGGCGGATGTGCCGATTATACCACAAAATGTTCGGACATTCGCATATTTACTATATACAGGCAATGTGTGTGGGAATAATCTCGATGCACAGCCCCACCCTTCTCTGCCGCTGCGTTCACCGTGATGCTATAGCCGTGTGTGGCTAGCAGGCGGTAATTTCACGGTATACCGCATCACAATCTACCCAATGTGTGCAGTACACATCCTGCCACACAGGAAGTTGTACATCGGCATAACGAGCAAGCGCATATTGAGTGGCGGCACGGACCCACAGAATAAAGGAATCGGGGTCATGTCCCACAGGGACCTGGAGTATCAGGTGGGTGTGTGTGGGGGTCACACCACAAGCCAACATGACGCCACCTGCACGCCACACACTCAGTTGTAGTGCCTCACGCACTACTTGGCAGATATCAAATGCGAGCTCCACGCCATCCGGTGTACGCCATGTCACTGCTACTACTCGTGGGGACATTGCAGGTGCTCCTTTCGTGCTACTCCATGACCGCTGGCATGGTCACAAAAGGTACGCGCTGGATGTCGTATGACATCCAGCGCGGCGGAACCCGACACCATACAATCTACTGGAATCCCCCCGAGGCATCAGCTACCCCACGCTCGTTGGCGATTTTGGCGTCGTAGCCGCTAGCTTTATACGCCGCAATGGGGTCGGTAGGCACACCCATTTCTTGGCGTACCTGAGCTAAGAGTGGGCGCACATCGGTACGGAACGCATCACTGAGCAGGCGGTGTGCCCCGAGCACGTCACCTGCCTGTTGCAACTGCGCCAACTGCGCACGTGGCACAATCAACGCTTTGGCGTAGGCTTCTTGGCAGTTGAGCACCGAGTAGATGATGGCCTGCATCTTGCCCTCGATGTTGTGGCACTGATCAAGCATGTAGGCCACGTCACGGGCACAGCTCCGTGCTGGCTCATCGGCACCGAGCTCGGCTCCTGCCAGCTCGTTGTAAATCAGGAAGAGCTCGTACGGGTTGGCACTCCCCACAATCAGATCATCGTCCGCATATTTACGGTTGTTGAAGTGGAAGCCTCCGAGACGGCCTTCATCCAGCAAAAAGGTCACAATCTGCTCGATGTTGACTCCCTGGGCGTGATGCCCCAGGTCTACGAGCACCTGCGCCTTTGGACCCAGTTTGAGCGCCCAGGCATAGGCCGTACCCCAATCGGGGATATCCGTGCTATAAAATGCCGGCTCAAAGAATTTGTACTCAATCAGCATCCGTCCATTGGCCGGGAGATGTTTGTAGACTTGTGTCAGCCCGGCTTCGAAGCGCCGTTTACGTGCCCGCAGGCTGTCTTGGCCAGCATAGTTGGTACCATCCGCAAACCACAGGCTCAATGCGGTACTTTTGACTTTGCCCATGATGTCACAGCATTCCAACATATGGTCGAGTGCACTCTCCTGCACGCCACGATCCGGGTTACCCAGTGAGCCGAGGCGATATTGGTCGTCTTGGAAGACGTTGGGGTTGACCGCACCAATCGTAATCCCACGGCTTTCGGCGTATTGACACATCGCCGTGTAATCACCGTCTTCGGGTTTGTCCCACGGGATGTGGACTGCCACCGAGGGCGCAATTCCCGTCATGCGGTGTACCATGGCCGCATCATCGAGCTTTTCACGCGTGGTACGGGCAGCACCGGGCCACGCAAACGCCTTGAAGCGCGTACCACTGTTGGCATAGCCCCAACTCGGTGTTTCAATGCGTTGGGCCTTGAGTGCTGCTTTGATGGCACCCACATCGAGCCCCTGGACATGGAGTGCCTCGGCCAATGCGGCATACCCTGGTACATCTGTCATAGACATCCTCCTTTACACCCCTCGTCGTTGTGCGCTATATTCACTCGCAGACACCACACTGCCGCGTAATGCCGTCATATCCAACTGGCGCATTGTTTCTTCGGACAACACGTAGCAGTGATTGGTGTAACGGGCTGGTGGAGCAGCTCGCCGTTGCAAAATCGCACAGGCCATTTGGATGACCCGTTCACCGTAACGTTCGGGGAAACTTGCAACCACCCCAATCATTCGGCTCCCCGAACGTTTGAGCTCACGCAACGCAGAAACATCCCCACCAAGTCCCACCGTCACACAACGTGCCAAGGTGCCATCTTCGGCAAATGCGGACAATGCACCGAGCACGGCTTCATCGTTAATTCCGAGAATGACCACACGATCCGTGCGCCGGATTTTTTTGATGGCTTGACGTGTTGCCACACACGAATCAACACTCGTGTTGCGACTATCGAGGTGGATGATACGTGGGTCGGGCACGTTAATCTGCTCACGGAGTCCATCAATTTGTCCCTGCATACGCGCCGCCGGTACTGGTCCCGAAATCGGCAAGCCGAGTGAAAACACCGCATCAGTCATCCCCTGCCACTGGCGCCGAACATACTGCCCTAGCAGACGTCCAGTCATCAGACCGGCCCGGTAGTTGTCGAACCCGAAAAATGTGGCACCAGGAATCGGTATGTCAATGGCAATCACAGGGATATTGGCTTGGCGCAGGGCTTCGATGATTTTATTGTTGGCACGTGCGTCCGTGTTAAAAATAACCGCCAAATCAACTTGTGCTTTGATGAATGACTCTGCATTTGCGAGTGCCGTATCGCCATCACTGCGATTGTCTGCGAGCAGTAAGTCTACTCCCGATTGTTCGGCAGCCTCCACCATACCGGTACGCACAGCAGCAGCAAACGGGAGACGTTCATCCTGATTGGCAAAACCGACACGCCACCGTCGGACGGGCATGTTTTCTACGTTGCGACGACCACCCGTGCCACAAATCGTCATGGGGATACCACTCCCCGCTAGGCGCGCAATAGTCACACTATCAATGGCATCATCGGTGATAATCCGTGTGACACATTCGAGTTCGTGGAGTTGGTCCCGCCGCACCACTTCAGCTAATTCACCACTTTCCACCATCAACACGACTTGGTCACAGACGTCCATCATACGCCGGCGTAGGGTATCGCGCCGTACTGCCACATCACGCCCGATGTCGTCGAGGCTAATACCTGCCAGAAACAGACACCGCGCACGTACTCCCTGTGGCAAAAATTGATTCAGATCGGGCCAACCAATGGAGCGCCCACCAACCATCACTCCACCCAATAACGCCACCGTGTGGGTGGAATGTTCGAGTTGTACGGCAATGTCAATGGCATCGCTGTAAATCATCAAGCCACGCCGCTCGTGTAACCGGCTCGCTAGGGCACGTCCAATCACCCCACCCTCGAGCATGATGGCATCATAGTCATCTATCAGCGCCACTGCACCACTTGCCACACGGTCAATGCGCCCCGGTAATCCCGTTTTATTCGTGTAACGCCGCTTTTCGTTGCAGTAGGCGCCACCATGTGTACGCATCAGCACTTCTTGTGATTCGAGCACATCTAAATCACTCCGAATGGTGACCTCGGATACGCGAAACATGTCTGCGAGTGCAACCACACTCACAAAGCCGTCTTGCTTGGCTAATGCAACAATTCGCTCACGTCGCTCTTTGGTACGTGCTCCCATGCCCACTCCATTTGCTGATTGATTTGGATGCTGGTTGGTAAATGTGCGCCTATGGTATGATTTTCTTTCGAATATGTCAAATATTGTGGTTTCGAAATCTTATATACCTCGAATACACATGTCTACCATCTATACAACTGACGTAAAAATACTGTATAATGGGCACACGCATCATTCAACGTTGATGATTCGCCATCGCACAGTGCTGTTCTACCTTTCTTCACACACCGAGCACGTTCTATGATTCTTGAGCAACGTTATGGTGCAGCCCAGGTAGTTGTACGTGCCACTAGTGTACTCTTACAACACGCCGCCACCATACAGACGACTTCCCCAGATGCGTTTCGTCGCGACATATTCCGCTTAGGGTGGAATTTCATCAGCGAGCGCCAAGCCATGGCCGCACTCGTCAACATGGTGAGTACCGTGCAGTGGGCACTTGACGATGTCAACGATGTCCGTGACATGCATCGTGTTTTGCCACGGGTGGTCGCAGATATTCGCCACCAGCTCAATCAGCGTGTCCTTGACACCGCAGCCCATAGTGTGGCATTTCTGAGCAACACGCAGCACATTATCACCTATGGCTACAGTACGACGGTGCAGTATGCCCTGCAACACGCACTACGGAGTGGGCACCGAGTGCATGTAACCTGTGTGAATACCCCACTGGCCTATGAAATCAACGCATTGGCTGAGCGGATTGCAGCCATCGGCGTCAGTGTTGATGTGGAAGACATCCACGCCCTTGATCGTGCTGGCCACCAATACGACGCATTAATGGTGGGTGCTGACACCCTCGATACCTATGGGCTTACCAATAAGCGGGGGACAGCTGCACTCGTCGCCAAAGCACAGGCACATGGGATTCCGGTGTATACGTTGTGTACGAGTGAAAAGCTGCTCTCCAACGATTTTTTCCACGGACAACAACATCCATGGCCACTCGACGGCGTCGCAGACAAGATTTCTGCCCTGCTCCCGTCAGAAAATGATAGTACCCCGCTCGAACAGATTACCAGCGTCGTAACCGATCGTGGCGCGCTCCCTGGTCCTGCCATCGAAGCCTGGTTGGCGCGTGGACAACTGCATCCATGGTTGTGTGGACGTGGTACACTGTAAATGACCAAATTCTTATGTGATTCTAATTGACACATGGTTGTGCAGACTTTATCATAGTTACGTATGAATGACAAAAATCACCCACAAGTCAATGCGGCTGATGCTGCCGACTTACTCGAAAATCTGCTCACAGGACCCATTCCGGTAGTGCGCCCAACGCGCCCTGCGCCGGTGATTCGTCACACGGGTCGCATGACTGCCCCTCAACCGGCAGTAGATATGCGTGTGCGCCAGACAGGAGCTATCCCGGTGCAATCCAGCAAGACGGGGGCTATCGCCACACAATCCCGCAAGACGGGGGCTATCCCGGTGCAATCCCGCCAGACAGGAGCTATCCCGGTGCAATCCAGCAAGACGGGGGCTATCCCCACGCAATCCAGCAGAAGTGAGGCACTTTCGCTGTCCCCCCGCAAGACGGGGAGCATGGATGTACGCGTACAACGCAACAGCACCACCGCCAAGCATGTCCGCCCACGCAATACTACACCACTCGTATATAGTGAGGAAAACGACCTCTATATGCACGCTGCCAATCAACCATCGTTGATTTATACTGCGGGCACCAACATCATCTGGGTCACACTGATTTTGATTCTGGTCTGGTTGGGCTTGAGCATCGCCCAGCACCAAGAGCAAACATCACCGAATGTGAGCAACTTCAACCCGGTAATTAGTGCCTTTATGAAGCCGGTTGGCATTGCGGTCACCAATCTGATTAGCATTCCCAGTTTGCCCGACACCCCACCCGTAGCACGGGTGGCACCCACAGGCGAAAGTAGCGTACTGGGGCCACCTACGATTACTGCGGACCGCATCAACGAGATTTTGCGTCTCTACGGCTCCCCCGCCCAAGGGACTGGTCAAGCGTGGATAGATGCGGGACTCGCCTATGGCATTGATCCCGTGTATGCGCTTGCGTTTTTCATGCACGAATCGGGCATGGGAACCAATCCAATGTGGGCAGGCATCAAGGCGGACGGAAGTACGACACACAACGTGGGCAACATCATCTGTGCCGGGTATGCCAACTGCTATGGGCGCTTTCGCGATTATCCGGATTGGGAAAGTGGTATTCGCGACTGGTTCCGCCTGATTTCCGTCGAATACGTGGAAGGTCGCGGATTCTACACCGTGGATAGCATCCTCCCCGTGTATGCACCTGCCTTTGAAAATGATGTGCCCGTCTATGTTGCAAGTGTCAAAGCGTACGTCGCTCAATGGCAGACACCGTAGTTCGCACATTTTTTGTTCAACATCATTGATAAAAACTGTGCAAGTCATACATCCACCACTCAAGCCATCACGTAGATTAGATTAGGCGGCGCCCTTCGCATTCGTTATCGTCTTCGCGCCGCCTTCTTTTTATCCCGTATATGGGTGGATGGTATGCTCGAGACGCACCAGCCCTACAATGTCATCTTCCGCACCCACGACATCGAATATCGGCGCTATCCGGCAGCCACATTCGCCCAAGTTCGTGTGCGTGGTCCCTATACGATACGGCTCAATAGCGGCTTCCGCGAATTATCCTACTATGTGACTGGGGGCAACTACCAGCACCAATCGCTCCCAATAGTTGCTCCTGTTGTGATGAGCGCCTGTGGCGCCGACGAATCACATGTGCGCATGTATCTCGGGAACAATCTCGTTGCCATAGATGCGCCCACCCCACTTTCACATGCAGTTGAAATCACCACACATGCCCCACTGATTGTGGCAGCCATTGTATTGGATGGTCTGTTTCTGCAATCTTCCATGGAAACAGCGGCCATACGGCTACAACAGTCTCTCATCGCCGCAAACATTGCCTTTGACACGAACGCCGAATATCGGTTTTATACATCGCCATGGCAACAGCTTGGACGGCGTGGTGACGTCACCTTTCGACTCAAGCAATTCCCGTTTCCCTTAGTATAAGCAGCAGTCACGATACGGCTATCCGCCACTTCGTCCATCTATGGATGCAGATCACGGTAGACGTACCACGCCGGGCGATAGAGCGTGGGGGCGCCATCAGCCGCATAGCAGGCATCTCCGGGGCATGCGCCACTCACAAACGGGATGTGCACCAAGCCCCACTGTTGGGCATTTACACCACTGGCTGGAGGAAAGTCCTCGTATTTAAACCAAAACGCCACTGGCACTTCGGCAGCACCGTTGGCCAAGGTGCGCGTTGCATAGGCACGATAGATGGCACCCAAAAATTGTGCTTGTTGCGCCGCTGTTTGGCTCGCATAGGCTACGTTGTAGCCGATTTCGGTAATCCAGACTGGGCGTAATCCATCATCGAGCGCCTGGAGTGTGGCACGCAGACGATCGAGTGCCGCATGTTGTGTGCGTACCCCAATATATGCTAATTCAACGGGATAGGGATGATAGCCGACTGCATCAAGTGGCCATCTCCCAAGTGTGGTAAACGCCGTTGTAAAGGCTACGCTGTGGTAGATATCACGTAGATAGGCCATGTCAGACTGCGCAGGTGTTGTGCCTTGGGCGTTGGTACCCCGTGGATGCAGTCCACCCAAAATAATCGGGGTACCGGCACATGCACCCTGTAACGCGCCTCCGTTACACGCCTGATAGAGCGTGGCAATCAGTTGTGCAAACACAGGGGCGGGGACTGCGTTTCCCAGTGGACCATTGCTTGTGTAGCGTGGCAGCCGATTGGCTTCGTTGAGAACCTCGATGGCTGCCACATGATTCCCGTAGCGCGTTAGAATCTGCCAGGCGCGTTGCATCCATGCCCGCATGTAGGTGTTGTAGCTCGGTCCATACAGCGGATCGGTGGTATAGGGGCCACGCATCAATTCGTTGGCATCCACGCCCATGATGAGGTCAAAATTCAGCAATAGCAAGACCTTGATGCCGTACCGCGGTGCAACATCGGTGATAAAAAAATCGTAGCGACTAATGGCCGCAGTTATTGCTGCACTACTCGTGGTATAGCCGACTGGCAACCGGATATCGAGACGCACCCAGCGCACACCGAGACGCGCCATCTCGTACCCCATGCGCTCTTGGGCGACCGTGTTGATACGATTATCCACAAACTCGAAGTAGGGATCTCGGCCGACGAGTCCCATCATGTCTGCGGGTACCAATGTCCCACCCATACGGGTAGCTGTCGCCGTCGGTAACGATGTCGTTGATGGAGTCACGGATGCAGTCATGCTCCGGGTCAGCGTCTGCGTCGCAGTGGCACTACGCGTACGACTCGCACTACGCGTAGCCGTCCTGCTCCTCGTCATGCTGGCGGTACGGGTATGTGTGGCCGTTCTGCTCCGGCTGGGTGTGACTGTCGTAGATGCGGTGCGTGTGGCGGTACGGGTGAATGTCGGGGGAGGGGTGCGCGTGGCGGTACGGGTAACGGTGGCGGGGCGCGTTGCTGTCGCAACCAGCGGCGCAGCCGCGTACGTGTGGTCGGGGCGCCCCATGGCACGTGCATGCACCGCCACGGGTGGCATGCTTGCCCACAGGAGCATCACCATCACGCTGATACGCACCACTCTGTCCATGTCCACCCATCCATCATCATTGCCACACACCTGTCACGTAGACGCAACAAAACCGGTACGCGTACAATATCACTCGGCTACACAATATCATGTGTTATCTCTAGCATATTGTACTGTGCATATCATGGATGTGGTATCTATACCGCACCCCACTTGACACATCATCCATGCAGTTGGCATATACTATAATTTATAGTAATAGCAACAGCCCTGTCACCCACACATCACACTCGAGCGGTGTTTTCCGCATGCCTGTGATATAATGGCGGCGACAAAGGCAACTACGAGGGCATGTGCCATGCAACTAAACACCTACCAGACCATGCTAATCGCGTTCATTGGAAGTTTTGTAGTAATAGCTGGCGTTGTGATGATGATTATGCGCACAATACCAGCATTTGTACATATATGGCCACGCTTTGCGGGCTTTCTCCAGCAGCGTGCATTTCCATTAACGAGCGGGCAAGAACGCAACAAATTTGCCATACTGCGCATCTGTTTCGGCTTCATCATCTTTATGCGGGCCGTAGATGTAGCCACACTGCTCCTCCCCGAGGAATATTTCACTCCCGTAGGAATTTACAATGGCATGGAGTTCTTCTTCGCCTTGTTTATCATGATCGGGTTTTGTACGCAGTTTGCACTCGGTTTTTTTATGTTTGTGATGTGGTTAGTAGGCGAAGCAGTACTCGGTACCAGCACTCTTGGCAATGACATTGGCGCCATGCTTGCGGTATTTTTCATACTGACGGAATCAGGGCGGAACTTATCCGTAGACAGTCTCCTTATACGGCGCTTCCCAATACTCCGGCCCGTGTTGGGGTACGGAGCGCAGATTCCCGGTAACACACCCATCACCATTGCCAAATTCCTGTTGGTCACCTCGTACTGGTTGATGTGCGTCTATTCATTTTTGATGCATCTCAACGAGTCTGCATGGATGACGGGTGTAGCCGGACCAATGCTTTTTGTGAGCAATTTCATGTCACGGTTCCATGCACTCTTCGAGCCCATTCTGCTCGAGAGTAGCATAGCCGTCCTGCTTGCACGGATCTCATTGGTCTTTATGATGGTCTGGTATGTCATGCTCATGCCCTGGGTACTGCTGGGTGGGTGGTGGCGCCGATTTATCATCATCTGGGGGATTTTGTTCTTCATCCTCTCTGGTGTTATTCTGCAACTCGGCTCATTAGCGTACATCGAAGCACTGATGTGGATCGCGCTGTTTTGGCCACGCTGGGGGGTGGACGACACTAAAAAGTTGTTGTTGTTTTATGACGACAAATGCAACTTATGCGATCGCACCGTGCAGTTTGTCCGCACCGTGGATGTCTTTGACCGCGTCGTGCTCACCCCTGTATCACACAATCATGCGGCTCTTGCGCAATACGGCATCTCCGTTGATGCAGCACTCGAAGACTTACACGGTGTCATGCCACCACAAGGCACCGTGCATGCCGGGTATGCACTCTACGAAGCGTTGGCACGCCATCTCGTGTTGCTCTGGATGGTCATTCCCATCCTCTGGCTTGGGCGGGTGACAACAATTGGGCCGGCACTCTATCGCTACATCGCCGCTCGACGCCGTGCCATGTTTGGCGTATGCACGTTGCCACGCCCCAAACCAGAATGGCACACCGGCGCACGCCCGAGCAACGAACTCTCGCCACTCTTTCATATCGTCAGTTGGCATCTCGTAGTGCTGAGCGTCATCTACGCAGTCTCAATGCCTGCTCCCTATATCGGTATTAAAGGCAACGACCAACACCCAATCGTAATGGCGGCACAATTCTATGGGATTGCACCAATCAACGTGTTTAACAATATTGATCTCCAGATGGTTGACAACTGGTTCACTCTGGCAGATGCACAAACAGACACCATACTGCCCATTCTCGATGTTGATGGCTCACGTTTGGCCTATCACCGCTCAGACCGCATTTACTTTGGCAACACGGTACGGTTCCGACGTGGCGAAATCGGGGCAAAGGATTGTTCATTTACCCGGCGCGAAAAAAGCATCCGCTACCTCGCCAATGTCTGGATGTCTGAAAACGGCATCACCGGCACACGCGTCATCCGCTATACGCAGTACTACCGCCCCCACCCCGACCAGCAACTGTTGGCGCAAAACATCTACCGGATTAATCCGGTGACTGTTCGCTGTACCGTGGATTTCAGCATCACACGCTGACAAGCGGCATCCACGCTATTTTTCCGGCTTGTAACCCACCGCCGCATGCATGCGACGGAGCACCGCCATGCTCAAATAAAACGACGCAATACTACTAAACAAGACGGCAACAAGACAAAAGACGATACGGAGCAACGTCATACGCCCATCAACTTGGAGCATGCGACGTGCGGGGTATGTGGCAGGCGCAACATCCCCTGCACGCCATGTAGCCTGCGCAAGTGCTTCATCGGGCAGGCGTTCGAAGAGGTGCACCACCCGCCCCAGTGGTGGGAGTGCGGGTGTATCAACAGGCTGGATATGAATCAACCATGCACCAGGCAGCGTGACTGCACCCGGTGCATAGACGATAATCGGCGCATAGGCGGGCAACTGCGCCAAGATTGATGATTCCCACGCTGGTGGGCATTGCGGGCATGTTAGCTCGACAAAACGTGCTCCAGCCTGCCCTGCAGGGGTGTCAAGCGTATTGGGGGCTTGGATGCGAAACGAAGCCGTTTGACGCGGGAGATATGGGGTGGCCGTGGGCGCAGGGGTGGCCGTTGGTTCCCCCTTGAGCAAGAGATACTTTTGCGTGACGGTGGGCACCATGAATTGTTGCACCAGCGCAGGCAACGGGGATTCACTAAGTGGGCGGGCACGTACCACGGCTGGCAAATTGAGCGTTTCGCGGTCAGCACGGGCATCACCCACATCAATGATGAGTTGCCGCGTATCATCGCTGGCAATAATCAACATGGCTGCCTGCGGTTGCGCCGTACCAGCTGCTCCAACAGGCTGCGGGTTATGGTACACACAGACAGCACAGAGTAGACCAATCACCAACACACGCATGCGCTGTATCACAGTTCCATCACCTTTACAAAATTCGTCGCACCACCCACTGCAATCGGGTGACCACCTACCAGCACCACAGTGCTCCCTGCGGGAACAATATTGTTGCCGACGAGGAGCATTTGTAACTCTTCGATGAGGTCGTCGAGGCGACTCACTGCACGGGCATGATAGGCGCGTACCCCCCAAACCAGTGCCATACGGTTGACTGTGGCATGCGATGGGGAAACGGCAATAATTGCCGTATTGGGACGGTGGCGTGACACTAGGCGTGCAGTGAGACCCGACATGGTAAATGCAATAATCGCTACCGCGTTCACGTCCCGAGCAATGGTGCATGCTGCGTTGCTCATGGCATCGGCAGTAATATCTGCAGGGCCGTGCCCATCAGGTTCGGGGGCACCAAAATCACCATAGCGCCCACTCTTCTCAGTTGCCATCGCAATCCGGTGCATCATGCGCACCGCATCAATTGGCCACGCCCCTGTGGCGGTTTCGCCACTCAGCATGACCGCATCCGTGCCATCAATAATGGCATTGGCAACATCACTTGCTTCGGCACGTGTGGGGCGCGGATTGCGGATCATTGAATCGAGCATCTGTGTGGCTGTAATCACGGGGACACCGATGTGATTTGCGGCCTCGATAATACGTTTTTGCGCAATTGGTACCAGTTCAGGTGCCATCTCCACACCGAGATCTCCTCGAGCCACCATTACTCCATCACACAGGGCAAGAATTCCTTCGAGTTCGGTCAACGCCTCTGGTTTTTCAATCTTAGCAATCACCCCCACTTTTTTGCCGTGGGCAGCAATGGCGTCACGGATGAGTTGCATATCGGCAGCACGCCGTACAAACGATAGCGCCACGTAATCCACATCTTGTGCTAACCCAAATGCCAAATCGTCACGATCTTTGGCGGTAAGGGCAGGAATACTTACCGCGACACCCGGCAAGTTGATGCCCTGATGTTGTCGAAGCTCACCCCCTGAGATGACCTGTGTCAGCACCGTGTCCGCCTGTATCTCTTGAACCTGGAGCTCAATGAGTCCGTCACTAATCAAAATGCGATCCCCGCGTCGTACATCACTCGGCAAATGGGTGTAGGTCGTTGATACGCCGTGGACATCGCCAATGATTTCACGGGTCGTAATAAAAAATGCCGCATTCGCTTCGAGCATCACCGCTTGGCCATCTCGTAGCGCCCCAGTACGAATTTTGGGACCCTGCAAATCCTGCAAAATCGCCACAGACTGCCCGTTGCGGGTAGCGGCCGCCCGAATGGCACGGATGCGCTGTGCGTGATCGGTGTGGGTACCATGTGAAAAATTCAACCGTGCTACATTCATCCCCGCCGCAATGAGTGCATCCAACTGACTATCTGATTCAGTAGCTGGGCCAATGGTTGCGACAATGCGAGTCCGGCGGTTGTCATGGTGCATTCGTCTGTCCTTTGCCAAATCATGTAAAGCGGATATACGGGCGTAGCTTCGTCTGGAGCGCTGGGCCGATACCAGGCACTTCACCGAGTGCTTCCATGCTGTGGAAATCACCGTGCGTGGTGCGATATGCAACGATGCGCTCCGCAAGTGCGGGACCAATCCCTGGCAATTCAGCCAGCATGGCAGCAGTGGCCGTGTTGATGGCGATTTGGGTCGAGTCTGCGCCCACACCAGTTGCATCCTGTACCGACACCGCCGTAGGTCCACTCGCTACCACATGAACGTGCTGTCCATCGGTCACTGGCGCAGCCAGATTAATCGCAACCAGGTCTGCATCTGCATGAAGCCCGCCAGCCTGTGATACCACATCTGCCACACGCGCATCTGCCGCTACCGCATAGACCCCGGGGCGGATTACTGCACCACTTATATATACCACACTCGATGCGACCATCGTAGCAGTGGTAGGGGGAAGCGCCATATCACCGCCAATCTCAGTCGCGGCCACCACGGGAAGTTCGTGCGTGGGTGGCACATGAAGCACCTGCCACAACACCAAAAGTACACCACCTGCAATCAATCCCCAGGCTAACCACATCCCCAAGCGCGTCTCCTGTATCGTTTCCATCTGTTTTCTCCTCTGTTCGTCATACGATTCCATAGGAATACCGTTTTTGCAGGCAAAAACGGTACGCGCCTGTGTGCGGCGCACAACAGACGCGTCAATGCCGATATTACGATGGAAATCCTACATCACAATCTTTTTTACTGACTCAACCACATCGGTCGCACCACTCGTTTTGCGTGCCGGCTTGGTGGT
>CAZMWB010000014.1:20916-46897 GCA_964569955.1 uncultured Klebsiella sp.
GTGCTCGTTTTGCGTGCCGGCTTGGTGGTGGTGCTCACCGCAGTTGGGTCAAAATTGGCTACTTCGGCCAAGTCATTAACTAAATAATCACATTGCGGATAGCGATTACAGCCATAAAACGGGCGTCCAAACTTGCCTCGGCGGGCCAGCAATTGGCCTTGCTGGCATTTGGGGCAAGACACCCCTGTCGGCTCTGGTGGTGCCACCGGTTTCCCATCGCGTCCGAGTTTGCGTGTACCACGGCATTCTGGGTACTTGGTGCATGCCAAGAAATTCCCAAAGCGCCCTTTGCGCATCACCATCGGTCCAGCACAGATATCGCAGGTCACATCGGGTACAACGGTAAGTTCGCCATCTTCGCTCCGCCCCTTGAGGGCAATGCGGCCATGTTCGTCACGCGCAAAATCACTGGTAAATTGACAATCCGGGTAGCGGTTACAGCCGACGAATTCGCCTTGGCGACCAAAGCGCACAATCAGCATCCCCCCATCACATTTGGGGCACGGTAATCCGGTACCCACGTCCACACGTTCGCCCGTTGTTGCCACAATAGCCGCATTAAACGGTTCGTAGAATGAGCGCACCACTGGCACCCATGGCATGTTTCCCTCTGCAATTGTATCGAGCCGTTTTTCGAGGTCGGATGTGAACTCGTAGTCTACGATGTTGGCAAAATCCTGCACCAACAAATCGTTGACCGTCATCCCCAGCACCGTCGGCGCAAAACGTTGATTCTGTTGCTCCACATATTTGCGATCAACGATGGTCGCAATGGTTGGTGAATAGGTTGAGGGGCGGCCAATACCGAGGCGTTCGAGCTCTTTGATGAGGCTCGCGTCGCTGTAACGAGGTGGTGGCTCAGTGAAATGCTGATTCGGCGTCAGTGACTTGAGTGTCAGCGGTTCACCGCTACTCAAGAGTGGCAGACGGCGTTCGCTGTCTTCGTCTTCTTCGCCATCATCGAGACTCACGTTGTAGACGGCCAAAAAGCCAGGCACCTTGAGGACGGAGCCTGTGGCACGGAAGGTGTAGGGCGCAGGGGTGGTCAGGTTTCGCCCTGCAGCGATATCAACGGTCATACTATCAAAGACAGCAGGAGCCATCTGACTCGCCACAAAGCGCTTCCAAATTAAATCGTACAAGCGTGATTGATCATGGCTCAAGTGTGCTTTGAGGTTGGCCGGAGTACGACTGACCGCAGTGGGGCGAATCGCTTCGTGGGCCTCTTGGGCACCCCGTGCTTTGGTGGTATACGTATTCGGTTTGACGGGAACTGCTTCGGCACCATACTGCCCCTGAATAAAGGCACGGGCCTCGTGTTGAGCGTCTTGTGACACATTCACACTATCCGTACGCATATAGGTAATCAACCCGACGGTACCTTCACTGCCAAGGTCAATGCCTTCGTAGAGCTGTTGCGCCACCATCATCGTTTTTTTGGCAGAAAAGCCGAGCTTGCGGGACGCTTCTTGTTGCATGGTACTGGTGGTAAACGGGGGAGCTGCGTTACGCCGTTTATCGCTCCGTTTGACATTCGCCACACGCCACTGCGCATCGGTCAAGTCGGTCACAATCTGATTGGCATGCGTCGCATTCGCAATATCAAATTTGTCGAGCTTGCGTCCGGCGATTTCGATGAGGCTGGCACGAAAAGGCGTCGCTTTGGCCGTCTGTTGCAACACATCGGCTTCGATGCTCCAGTATTCTTGGGGTACAAACGCATTGATTTCTCGTTCGCGTTCGACCACCAAGCGTACCGCCACCGATTGTACTCGCCCCGCCGACAAGCCACGGCGCACCCGTTTCCACAATACACGCGACAAACGATACCCCACCAAGCGATCGAGAATACGTCGTGCCTGTTGCGCATCTACCAGCGACATGTCAATGTCACGCGGTTGTGCGATGGCTTGTTTGACCGCATTAGGGGTGATTTCGGTAAACGTGACACGATGAATCGGTGTTTTTTTGGGAATGTTAATAGCCTGCACAATATGCCACGCAATGGCTTCGCCCTCGCGATCAGGGTCAGTGGCCATGTAGACGGCACTCGCACCACGCGCTGACGTGCGCAACTGCGACACCACCTGCTCTTTTTCAGGCATAATCACATACGTCGGGGCAAAATCATGCTCCACATCAATGGATTCGTTTCCTTCGGGCAAATCGCGTACGTGCCCCACAGATGCAAGGACACGATAGCCCGCGCCAAGATACTTGCCGATTGTTTTGGCCTTGGCGGGTGACTCAACGATAACCAGTTTGTCGGGCATGCAGATATTCCTCGATACGAAAATCGTATACTACAGGTGTCGTAATAGAATACTACACACTATATGGGTAGTCTTGCATCATTGTCAAGCAATTTTGTAGTTCTGTGCGTAATTGCACAAAAAGTACCACCCCAAAGACATATTCAGTTACAATACGTCGCAGGGATATCCATACAACGGGGTTACGCGTGTCGATTTTATACTTGTTGCTGGCAGTGGTTGCCGTCACACTGACGGGATGGCCGATTCGTGCCTGGCGTGAGGCTCATGACAACGGGGTTGACTCGTTATTCCAGGCCGCCATCACGGGTGCGATAGTACACGGTGGCATCGCAGTTGCACTGGCGGCCATCGGCATCTTTTCGTTGCCGCTCCAGCTGGGCAGCGTATCCGTAGTGGTTGTTTTGGCCATACTCCGTTGTCGGCAACACCAGATTACACTGCGCTTCCCCGGCATCATGCCCGCCGAACGCTCAGCCATGCTCGGTGCAACAGGCATCCTGCTTGGTGCCATCGTGCTCTTTGGCACACCGAGTGAAGTCATTCTCGGCGGGCGTGATGCGGGCATCTATGCCAACACGGGCATGATGATTGCACGTACGGGGAGCATACAGCAATACGATCCAATTGTGGCCGATTTGGCACAACGCAAAGCACAAGACAGCGATGCAGCCCAAGGCTGGAGCAATTTGCTCGGGGTACAATCGGGGATGCGCTTTATGTCATCTCGCATGCGACTCGCTGGACTCTTCATCAGCGAATCTCGTCTGCAGGATGGCGAGTTCACACCGCAATTTTTGCACCTCTTTCCGGCCTGGATTGCCTTGTTTGCCAGCGTGTTCGGCATCCAGTATGCCCTGTTAGCCACGGGTTTTGCTGGTGTGCTCGGCATCTGGAGCGTTGGCATGGCGGGACGCGCCATGCATTCGTCGTGGCTCGGTAACATCGCCATGCTGTTATTGACACTCAACAGCGTGCAAATCTGGTTTAGTCGCTACCCCATGTCAGAAACCACCGCACAGTGGTTAATCTTTGTGGTGGTCTACGGCATCGCACGGATTGCCCAGCGGCCACAACCGCAAGATGCACGCTATGCCGCACTGCTGGCAGGAGCCGCTGCCGGGCAACTCATCTTGACGCGCCTTGATTTTGTCTTCGTGGTGGCACCACTCCTCGTCTGGATACTGTGGCGCTGGATAACGCAACAATTCGACAGCCCACTCCGCTGGCTGGTTGGTGGCTTCGTGTTTTGTGGCATGCATGGGCTCATTCACCTGCTCACCATCTCGAAAAACTACTTCATTGATACGTTTTTTGCCCTCTTCCAAAAAAGTGCGCTGACCGCTCTTGCAATTTATCCATTTTTGACGCCGACCCTGCAACGCGTCTTCCAGGTACGCCCCTGTTCACCGTTGACCATGCAACCCTGCCCCGGTGAAAGTATTGCTGATGCACCGTGGCAATATGGTCGAATTGGTGCTGAAATCGGCGCTGTGCTGGTGCTCGTCGCCACCATTTGGTTCATTCGCACGCGTAGTACCGCACCCACACGCGTACTAACCTGGATCGCCCCCTGGTATGGGCCATTGATGCGCATTGCGGCGGTGACCAGTATTGTGGTAGTCACATATGCATATCTCATCCGCCCACAAATCCTGACCCCAGCACTTATCACTGCCGCACCATCGTGCCTCAGTGCCACACAACTACGCACCCCTACCGACCACTGTCTCGTGTTACAAGGGTATATCGGAGCGCCAATCGCCCCACCCACCTATGCAGATGCCATCTCTCAACGCGTCAGTGGCATCCTCCAGTGGCTCCGTGGGCAAGCGCAAACCACCGAACCACTGCGTGACATGTATGCGAACTCGATGGCCAATTTGGTACGTGTTGGCTGGTACATCTCACCCATCGGGATTCTCACAAGCGCCGTTGGCCTCTTGTTGTGGCTATGGCGTGGGCTGACGCGGCGCGATTGGTTTTTCATGGTCGTCACCCTGACCACCGCCATCATCTTCATTCAGCTGAGTTACGGTACGAGTGCGCAGACCTACATCTACATTATGCGCCGCTATCTGCCGACCATCTATCCGGGACTCGCCTTGCTGAGTGCTTACGCCATCGTTTGGACATGGAATGAACAGTGGTGGCGCCGCCTGTTAAGTGCAGGTAGTGGTACCCTGCTCGTGCTCTTTTTGGGGGCAACCATGCGCCCGGTACTGCAGACCCCCGAATACGCAGGTGCAATCGCACAAGTGGCCGAAATTGCAGCGGCAAGCACTCCTCGTGACGTCATCCTGATTCGTGGTGGAGCCCCCAGCTACGTCAATTCACGTGATGCGAGTGATGTGCTCGCACTCCCCCTAGTTGCGATTCATGGCCGCGAAGTGTTTAGTGTGCGTAGTCAACATCCCGACAACTATGCGCGAGATTTAGCCACGTTGTACCGACGTTGGATTGCGCAAGAACGCCGTGTCTACTTTTTGTTGGGAGCCAACGGGGCACTCTGGATTCCAGGCATGTCGTTTGTCAAACAAACACCGGTCACGTTCGTGGTCCCCGAATTTTCCCAGTTGCTCAACCAAAAACCAGCATCGGTGGGGCAACTTGCAGTCACCTACCAACGCTACGAGCTCGTACAGGGGAGTACACCACTAGCCACCCGCATTGATGTGACTGATACCGCATCCCAGGTGGGTGGATTCTACACCCAAGAAACCATTAACGGGCGCACATTTGCCTGGACCACTGGGCGCGCCGTACTCCGATTTGATGCACCTAGTGCACCACGCACCCTCTCATTGCAGCTCTCTGCGGGGAGTCGTCCAGCGGTGCTGGGGGCAGCCACGCTGTGTATAGACGTGGCACCTCAGGTGATTCCCCAGACCGACGCCAATACGACGTGGCAAGAGCTCCAGTGCATCGAGCTAGTCGGGAATTCCATCCAAACGATACAGGTCACCATACCGGCACTTGACACCACCGCGAGCACGGCCACCGGAGCCATCCTGGTCAAGCTACGCAGTGTGCCATGGATTATGGCCGAAGTTGATCCACTGCAAAACGATCGGCGCCCCCTTGGGATTCAGTTTATTTCTGCGTCGTTTGCGTCACCCTAGTCAGGAAGTTGTCCGCATGCGTGACCGTTTCAGTAGACTCTCGTATCAACAACTCGCCGTGCTGTGTGGAATAGGCTGGGCTGTCGTCTACCTCACCACACTCACACAGGTTCACACGTTTGATGCTCTTTCCTACATCTTCGACGTATCACGCAAACCATGGCAAGAAAGTTTCCACCCGCATCATCTCGCATATGGACCCGTGGGTGTGTTGGCGACATGGCTCGCACAGGGTGGTGATGCTGCGGTTGTCATGCAACAAATCAATGCCCTCGCTGGGGCCGCAGGGGTGGCTCTCTTTGTGGCGATTATTGGACAGCGCTGGCAACGCCTCGATATCGGCGTATTGGGCGCATTCGTCCTCGGTGGCAGCTATGCATTTTGGTACTATGCCGTAGAGGTCGAGGTCTACACGTTGGCCGCTTTTTTCCTGCTTTGGATGATTTGGCTGATTGACCGGGCCACCACGCTCACCATAGGGCGTGCAGTGCTCATCGGTGTCGCATGGTGTGGTGCGGTTCTCTTCCATCAAACCAACGTATTGATGGTGCTACCACTCGCAGTGATTGCTGGTAGTACCATCCGCCAGCACCCCACACAATGGCGACCGTGGCTGGTGGTGGTGCTCGTTGCTGCCGGTCTCGTGATAAGCGCCTATGCGGTGGTGATGATCGCCATTAGCGGGTTTCGTGATCTTGCAGACATCCGTGCCTGGCTTTTCCATTATGCGGAAACCGGCTGGTGGGGTGGACGCGGCACCATCGCCGATCTCGCGGACGGCATCAGTCAGAGTGTGGCAACAACCAACGGTGGCTGGGTCCTCCTCGCCACGGTGATACTCGGCATCACCGCACGCCGCTGGCCAGTGTGGGGGAGTTGGGGCTGGTGGCTGAGTGCCTGGGTACTCTGCTATGGCGGGTTCTTTTTTTGGTGGGAGCCAGACAACATCGAATTCTGGATTGCACTTACCCCCGTGTGCGTATTGCTGTGGTGCACCGTGCTCGCACAGCTCCCCCAGTGGCACTGGCGTATCTGTGTGATGCTTGGGCTCGCTGTCGGTATTGCAGTGAGCAACTACTCGGCAATCTCGCTCCGCGGGGATGCGCGCCGCGATTTGCAACGTGATATCGCCCGCAGTGTGGCCACCTATAGTCAGCCCGCAGACCTGCTCCTAATTCCCGATGGCCTCCAAGAACTCTATTTACCCTACTACGAACAACGAACACAGTTTTTATCAGTGAATGGTCTCCTAACACAATACGCCAGCTGGGCACAGGCCTGTGACGCCGTCCAAACGGCAATTACACGCACGCAACAGGCAGGAGCAGCCATACTCATTGCCGATGACTTTCTCACACCGTCACTGACGATGCAACACCGCTTCGGCATCGGTGCAGATGTGGTCAGCCAATGCCTCGCACCACAGCGGCTCCTCATGCAGGCCGTGGCATTCCCACCACCCATCCCAACCCACTACCAGATTCCACGCCCCGTGCACCAATTCCAGATGGGTATGTGGCGCACCTTGAGCGCTCCACCACTCGGCTGGCAATTGCTCAATGCGCAATCCGTCGCAGGTGCACAGTGGCAACTCAGAGTGGCGAGTGACCCCGCCCTCGTGTCACCCGTGTTGGACATGCCCATGCCACGCACAATTGCCATCGCGCTCCGTGCAGATCGCACACGCGATGGCACAGCACAACTCTTTGTGAGTGACCGTATCAACCAATTCGAGGAAACACAATCGGTACGCTGGCAACTCGCCGAGGGAATGCACACGTACATCATTGATTTGAGCAAGCTGGCATCATCACCAACCCGCTTGGTACAGCTGCGGCTCGATCCAGTTGCAGACGGCGATAACGGTACCGTGACAATTAATGGCATATGGGTGCCGTAACGGAGGATAAGTGACAGTGTGTATTTTAGTACCTTGCATTATTCAATACCTTATGATATAGTATTGTGCAAACATACATTACATCGTGATGAGTATTGATTGACTATGGAGGAAAAGTATGACAAAACGATTATTTGCGAGCATGTGTCTCGCATGGGTGATGGTGCTGTGGGGATCATTGGCATCCGCACATGCGGCCACACAAACGGGATACGCCCCTGGAGACTGCATCGCAGATGTGGATATCCCGAGTGACCGCACCTACGAATGTGGGGTGGTCACCGTACCGCTCTACGCCGACAACCGTACGCCGGGTGTAATTGAACTCCCCGTGATGATTATTCGCAGCGAGACACCCAACAGCAATCTGCCCTTGTACTTGCTCCAAGGTGGTCCTGGTGGCGACACGATTGATACGTTCAGTTATGCCATCTCAAAAACGGACAGCGTCCTGCCCCGTGATCGCGACCTCGTCTTTTTTGAACAACGTGGCACCACGCTGAGCAAACCGAGCCTGAATTGTCCTGAACTGCATGAAAACGATATTGCCCAGCTGAACAAAAATCTGAGTTACCGCGAATCAAATGCACTCTACCAGAAGGCGTGGCGTGCGTGTCTAGCACGCCTCAATGATGCAGGAGTGGATGTCGGTGCATTCAACAGCCTCGCAAATGCGGATGATGTGGCAGCCATTGCCACCCTGTTTGGACACACACAAATTGATTTGTACGGGGTCTCGTACGGATCATTGTTGGCACAACACGTGGTTGAACGCCATCCCTCCTTGGTGCGTGCAGTCATTCTCGATGGTGTGGTGCCCAAAGACCGCGAGCCAAACTATGAATATGCGGTGTCAAAAACTGATGCATTTCAACACATGTTTGATGATTGTGCAGCTGACCCTGCCTGTAATGCGCATTACCCCAATTTACAACAGACATATGTTGCGCTCTACAACGCCCTCGAAGCAAATCCAATCACACTCGATTTAGTGGATAGCGATACCGGAACAACACATGCCGCACTGATTGATGGTGAATCATTTGAGGGGCTCGTATTCAACCTGCACTACGACAGCGAACTCGTGACCTACTTACCGATGTTTATCACGCAAGTCGCGAACCAAGAGTACGAAGTATTTAACATATTGGCGAGTTTTATCGTGTTTCAAGACTCGATAAGTGAAGGCATGTATAACGCAACGATGTGTAGTGAGGAAATCATACCGCGTCCAGAGGAAATCTTGATCCCACGCAATCCGATTGTGCCAATAGATGCAGAGATGGTGGCAGGTGATATCCAATGGTACACCGAAACGTGTGCAGCCGCCGCAGTACCTGCGCTCGATGCCAACGTAAACAAGGCATTTACCACGGATACCCCCACACTCCTGCTGTCGGGCCGCTACGACCCCATCACCCCAGCCAGTATGGGTGATACGGTGGTTGCTGGGCTCGCCAATGCAACCCACGTGGTTCTCCCCAATGCGGCACACGGCGCGTTTATTGACAATGCCTGTGCAGTACAGATTACCAATCAGTTTCTGGCGGATCCACGTGCCACCCTCGATACCACGTGTGTGGCCACCCAACAGGTCACCTTTGCGACACCTGATACGGTGATGGAAACACCGTTCACGATACAACTCACCAGTCTGAATGAATCCGTCTACTTGCCGTTGGCTGCCATGGGGGCGTGCCTCGTGGTCATGCTGATTGCAGCCGTACTCCGCCCACTCGCATGGGCGTTGCGCGTCATTCAGCAAAAGCCACAACCAGATGCTGCGATACGCACCCTGTTTGGCGTACAGTGGGTAATGATTATCAGCACCATCGTGTGGTTGGGGTATGTAATCTATGTCTGCGTTGATATTATCAATCCAGATGGAAACTATGGCTATCACACCTTCTTTGGAGTACCGACATCCTACCAACTTGCAACGACTGCTTATGCGTATATGGCAGCGATTATTCTCGGCGGGGCGCTCAGTGTGGGAGCGATTCGTAGTCAACCAGCATCGCGTTGGCCGATTATTGCAACTAGCTTTTTATTACTAACTGGTGTAGTATTAGTAATAGTCATGTGGGCAATCGGCTTCATCGGGGGATAAATCGTGCATACGAGTCTGCGAATCGGTGTATTCCTGTGGATAGTTATCATGCTGGCACCCTGGTATGGCAGTGCGCACGCACGCCAGCCTATCCGAATGGATGATCAACGGGCAGCAATGCATACGAGTGCACAGGCCGATGTTGAGCAATACCCAACCGCACCTCGTTACATCATTACTGGGGAGATTGTGCCACAGACACGGACATGGCGGGCAACACAAACGTTGTTTTATGTCAACACAAATCCTGTGGCACACACCCAGCTCTACTTTCGCCTCTTTCCCAATCTCGCCGATATGGGGGGTAGTGTCATCATTGATGCGGCGCGGATCAACGACCAAGCCGTACCGTTTACCATGGAAGCTGGCAATTACCTTGTGCGGATTGACCTGGCAACGCCACTCCAGGTCGGGGAATCGCTGGTAGTGTCACTTGATTTCGCCACCACCATGCCCTACAACAAGGGTCGTGAATTATATGGAGCCATGAACGATGATGGCGCCACCCTCTCGTTGGCGTCAGCCTATCCAATACTGGCACATTTTGCGAATGGGCGGTGGGAAACTGAGCTTCCCGACACCAAAGGGGACATGGTCAACAGTCCAGTGGCATTTTATGATGTTACCATCCGCGCACCCAGCAACTACCAGATTGTGACCACCGGCACTGCCACTCAGATTACCCGGCAGGGGGGTACCCAAGAAGTACGTGTTGTGAGTGGGCTTCAGCGTGATTTCACACTCCTGGCCACAATGTTACCGCGTATCAGTGGCAATGTGGATGGGACAGTCATCAACGTGTACTACCCTGCGGGTAACGTGCGTGGTGGGCGTACTGCACTTAAATTCGCACGCCAAGCTATCCTCCTCTTCAACAGCCGATTCGGCCAATACCCGTACAACGAATTTGACCTCGTTGCCGTTGATGCGGGAACATTTTATGGGGTCGAGTATCCAGGTCTGACACTGATACAACGCGAATTATTTACCAAATCGTGGTTACTCGAAAGCATCATTGCACACGAAATTGCCCATCAATGGTTTTACAACGTGGTTGGCAACGATGTACAACAACACGCCTGGGTTGATGAGAGCCTCGCCACCTACGCACAGGTCATCTACCGTGAGGCGATATGGGGCCGACCTGCAGCCAAAATCGAAGGTGATGATTGGGTGGTACGCTACGAACGCCTCAAAGCGCGTAATGCGGATGGGCCAATTGCCCGGCATATGCGCGACTTTACCCTGTACACGTACAATGTGCTTGCCTACGACAAAGCCGCACTCTACATGGCCGCTCTGCGCACACAAGTAGGTGATGACGCCTTTTTTGCAGCAATCCAACAATACTATCGCGATAACCGCTACCGCATCGTAGATGATACTGCGTTTACTACGGCCGTACAACAACGGTGTGCATGCGATATTCAACCACTCTATACGAAGTGGGTGCTGGCTCAGTAACAGTGATTTGCACGGATGGAAACAAAATTATTACAATAGACGTCTCTTGTGTTATATTTATAGACACAAAAGGAGCAGCGTCATGCATATATTGCGATTTGTTTCACTCATTCTGTTAAGTATTATCCTCTGCATGCCATTCCCGCACAGCACACACGCAGCTCCAGGTGCAGTCGCCGATCAACAGGCTGCGATGCATACCAGCGCCCGCGCTGATATCTCCAAAAACGCCAGTGTCCCCATGTATCAGATTGTTGGGACGGTTGATCCCAGCAAACGCACATGGCAAGCCACACAAATACTCACCTTCACCAATCAAACGGGGGGCACACTGCGTTCCATCTACCTCAGACTGTATGCGAATCTCCCCGACATCGGCGGGAACATCACACTCAGCACTGCAAGTGTCAACGGCAACAAAACCACGGTCGTATACGAAGCAAATCGCTATTTAGCCCGCCTCGATGTGCGCACACCCATCGCCACGAATGCCATCGTCACCGTGGTCGTAAGTTTCACCACTACCGCAGCCAACAACGGCGGAGAAGATGTCTACGGCACACTCAATAGCGACGGACAGACGCTTGCACTTGCCATGGCATACCCGCTTCTCGCCATGCATACCAATGGGACGTGGGACACTACAACACCCGATACAACCGGCGATATTATTACTAGCCCTGTGGCTTTCTATGATGTGACTATTACCGCCCCTCGCACACATACCGTCATCAGCACAGGGACAGCGGTGAGCACACGCACCATCGGCACCAATCAAACAGTACGCATCGTGAGTGGGATACAACGCGATTTCGCCTTGGCCGTCAGCAAACTTGCCAGTGTCAATGCCACCATTGATGGCACCAAAATCACGGTCTACTATCCGAAAGGCAACCTCAAGGGTGGACAAGCCACTCTCCGGTATGCGAGCCAAGCGTTGCGTCTCTTCAATAGTATATATGGGCAATACCCCTACAACGAACTCGATATCGTCACTGTCAATGCGGGGACATTTGAAGGCATCGAGTTACCCGGGTTCGTGCTCATCGAGCAAGCTTTTTTCAATGTATCGTCCGACTACGAAAGCCTGGTGGTACACGAAGTCGCCCATCAGTGGTTTTATGGTGTCATCGGCAACGACGTGCAAAATCATGCTTGGGTAGACGAGGGCATCACCAGCTACAGTCAAGTCCTCTACCAAGAAGCCATGCGTGGCACACAGGCTGGTATCAACGAAAAGCGCATCTTTGTGGATGATTATGCGGAACTCAAGGCCAAGAAAAAAGATGGTGCCGTAGATCGTCCCATCAGCGAGATGAGTGATTACCAGTATGGTGTGTTGAGCTATTCCAAAGCAGCATTGTACGTGGATGCTATTCGGAGTACCATCGGAGCCACCGCATTCAGTGCCGCACTCAAAAGCTACTATACAACCAATCGCTATGCCCTCGTAGACGGTACTGCATTTGTGCGGGCTGTACAAGGTAGTTGTAACTGCGACATCCAACCCCTCTACACCCAGTGGATTCTCGCAAAGTAACATCGGTGTACTGCTCATCCTCATCTATAATGGGGCTAATGAATGATTGTAGCCGGAGGTTCGCAGATGAGCGATGCACCACGACCGTTTTTGTTGGCAGGGGCCGCACACACCAGCACCGACCACTACACGGTGACCTGTCCCTACGACCAGCGTGTGGTCGGTGTGGTGGCACGTGCATCAGCCGCCCATCTCGACCATGCAATTGCAGCGGCAACACGAGCGTTTGCGGACACACGGGCACTCCCTGCGCATGCCCGTGCCCGTATCCTGCGCCATGTGGCACAGGGCATCGAACAACAAAAAGAGGTGTTTGCACAGGTAATTGCACTTGAAGCAGCCAAGCCGATTGTACAGGCCCGTGGTGAAGTACAACGTGCAATTACTACTTTTCTTACCGCTGCTGAGGAATGCAGTCAGAGTCATGACGAAGTCCTCCGCCTTGACCGTGCTATTGGCGGTGAAGGGCGGCACGCCATCGTACAACGCTTTCCGATTGGACCCATCGCTGCCATTTCACCATTCAACTTCCCACTCAATCTCGTGGCTCACAAAGTGGCACCAGCTCTGGCCGCTGGTTGCCCAATAGTGCTCAAGCCGGCGTCGCAGACACCAACTGCGGCACTGATGCTAGGGGAGCTGATTGTGGCGGCTGGCTGGCCAACAGGAGCGATTAGTGTGCTGCCCATGCAGAGTCGTGATGCAAATGCACTCATCGAAGATGAGCGCATCGCCATGCTCACGTTTACCGGGTCACCAGCAGTCGGTTGGTCGCTCCGTGCCCGTGCTGGACGCAAGCGTGTCACCCTCGAGCTTGGTGGTAATGCGGGGGTGATTGTGCACGACGACGCCAATGTAGCCGATGCCGCAGCCCGTTGTGTGGCTGGTGGCTTCAACTATGCGGGGCAAAGCTGTATCAGCGTACAACGCATTTTCGTGCAGGCACGCGTCTACGACGAATTTGTGCACCACCTCGTTGCTGGCGTCAAAAAGCTGGTCGTTGGTCATCCCCTCGACGAAACCGCACAACTGAGTTCACTCATCAATCCCACAGAAGCACAGCGCATCAGCGCCTGGTTTGACGAGGCACGTGCAGCTGGTGCAACCTTTTTGACGGGAGGCACCATCCATGACGGTGTGGTGATGCCCACGGTGATTAGCCATGCGGCGGCCACGCTCAATGTCAACTGTCGGGAAGTCTTTGCACCGGTGGTCACCGTACACGCCTATCAAGAGTTCGCCGATGCGATTGCCGCAGTCAACAACAGCGATTTTGGGCTTCAGGCCGCCGTATTTACCCGTGACATTGGGCGCATCTATGCGGCCTACCAACAACTCGAGGTCGGCGGCGTCATTGTGAACGACATGCCCACCTGGCGCCTCGATCCGATGCCCTACGGGGGGGTCAAGCAGTCTGGAAGTGGCCGTGAGGGGGTGCGCTACGCCATCGAAGAGATGACAGAACCCAAATTAATGGTGATTAATCTGGGGTAGTGCAACCAAAGCAAGATGCGTCTCGTCAAAGCAGTATGTCGTTCGACATGTGTGCAACGGGAAAGGAAACAACCAATGAATGTACATACACGTTTTTATCGCCGGCGTGACGAATCCATGATTGCGGGGGTCGCAAGTGGCATCGCCCGAGCGCTTGACGTGGATGCATGGGTCATCCGACTCATCTTTTTGATTCTCGTCATCGGCTTTGGTACGGGGGTATTGCTCTATTTCATCCTGTGGATGCTCATGCCCCTCGAATCACCTGGCATGATCGTAGAGCCGTACAACTTTGACTCGTCAGCCACCAACCGTAATCGCAGTCTGGTGGGAATCGTACTGATGCTGGCGGGCGCATACATGCTCATCAACATCTTTGCGCCACAGGCATGGCGCTATGCCATCCCGGCCCTCTTGATTACCGGGGGCATCATCCTGTTTAGTCAAACCCGCAAAAAATAACTAGCACATACGCACGCAACGGCGGGGTTTCCTGGTAGGAAACCCCGCCGTTGCGTTGGTTGGATGCACCCAGTTAGCGGAGTGCGATCTTGAGTACTTCGTCCATGGAGGATACAGGTATGAGCTGGAGCTCATCGCGGACCCGCTGTGGAATATCGGCAATATCCTTGGTGTTGGCCTGTGGCAGAATAAAGGTCTTGATGCCAGCACGATGGGCGGCGAGCGTCTTCTCTTTGAGGCCACCGATTGGCAACACCTTACCACGGAGCGTGACTTCGCCCGTCATGGCCACATCTCGGCGCACCTTGCGCCCTGTCATCGCCGAAATCAGGGCCGTCGTCATGGTGATTCCCGCTGACGGACCGTCTTTGGGGACAGCACCCTCGGGGACATGAATGTGCACGACGTGGTCGTCGAAGAAACTCGTTGACACCCCCAACGATTCAGCGCGTGAACGGGCGTAACTGACTGCAGCTTGGGCAGACTCTTTCATGACGTCACCCAACTTGCCGGTAAGCTGTAATGCCCCCTTACCGTTGATGGTCAAGACTTCGATTGAAAGTGTTTCACCACCCACCGATGTCCACGCAGCGCCCATGGCAACACCGACTTCGTCTTGCTCTTCGGCCCTGTCGTAGCTAAATCGCTCCACACCAAGGTATGCTTGGACTGCATCGGCATCCACATGGGTCAACGGTGCGTCGTGCTCGAGTGCGGCAACTTTACGGGCGACTTTACGACAAATACTGGCGATTTCGCGCTCAAGTGAGCGCACCCCGGATTCACGCGTGTAGGCGCGAATGACCTGTAGGATGGCCGCATCTGTTATCGTAAACATGGCCTCAGTCAAGCCGTGTGCTTCACGTTGTTTTGGTACAAGGAATCGTGTCGCAATACCCAGTTTTTCTTCTTCGGTATAGCCGCTCATCTCGATGATTTCCATGCGGTCACGCAGTGGTGCCGGAATGGTATCGAGCTGATTGGCGGTGGCCACAAAGACCACCTGCGACAGGTCGAAGGGAATCTCGAGATAGTGGTCCGAGAAAGTGGCGTTTTGTTCGGGGTCGAGCACCTCAAGCAACGCCGATGTTGGGTCACCACGAAAATCTTGGCCCACTTTATCGATTTCATCGAGCACAAAGACGGCTGCCCGTGATTTGGCAGTCTTCATGCCTTGTACAACACGTCCTGGCATTGCCCCGATATACGTACGGCGGTGACCGCGAATTTCAGCTTCATCACGCACTCCCCCGAGACTCATCCGCACAAACGATCGCCCCAAAGCACGGGCAATCGAGCGTCCCAGTGACGTTTTGCCCACTCCAGGAGGCCCCACCAAACACAAAATCGGTGAGCGCATTTTGACACCAACCAATTTGCGCACTGCAATATATTCGAGGATGCGCTCTTTGACTTTGTCGAGGCCGTAATGGTCCTCGTCGAGTACCTGTTGGGCTTCTTCCATGTGGATGGCTTTGAGCTCTTCGAGATCCCACGGCAACGTCATCAACCAATCAATGTAGGTGCGAATCACACCGGCTTCGGGGCTGCCCGGGCCTTGTTGGCTGAGTCGGCGATATTCGTGCATGGCCTGGTCACGCACATACTCGGGGGCCACCATCGCCTGGATTTTTTTCTTCAGCTCATCAACGGGATCATCGAGCTCATCGTCTTCGCCGAGTTCACGGCGAATCACCCGAATCTGCTCACGCAGAAAGTATTCTTTCTGGCTTTGATCGAGGATATCCTTGGTATCCATCTGGATTTTCTGACGGATTTTCATCAGCTCGAGATGGCGTGCCAACATGCGATAGACGATGTGCAAACGGTTGAGGGGATCGAGCTCGTTGAGCACCGCCAAGCGCTCTTTGAAATCAAATGCAGGCGCATAGGTCACAATATCGGCGAGGTGTCCCGGCGTATCAATACGGCGCACAAACGCAACGGCTTCCTGGGGGACTTCCCCGAGGTGATCCACAAATTCATCTACCTGCTGCTTGACTGTTTCCATCAGCGCTTCGACGTCCATATTCATGATGACTGCATCACTAATGGGATGTGCGAGCACCTGATAGTAGGGGTCTACCTGCAACATGGCGTCAATATGGGCGCGCTGTTGTCCTTCGAGGATGATGCGCGCAGTCCCATCTGGGAGCTTGATGAATTCTTCGAGGCGAGCAACCACACCTACTGTCGGGTGTGGGGGTGGTGTGCCGTTTTTGTAGCCTTCGATTTCTTCTTCGGGCACAAAAATCAGCAATACCGGTTGTTGTGCTTCCCACGCCACTTCAATCGCCTTAAACGATTTCCCCTGACCAATTTGCAGGGGTACGGTCATGTTGGGCATGATGACCATTTCGCCGAGGACGACGAGTGGATACATCTGCGCGCCATTTGTGTTGTCCGTTACTGCGTCGGTCATGGTGTATTCCTATCAATCAAACAATACGCACTCTCTAGACGTTCTGTTAGGGGGAAAAGTTGATGCTTCTATCCCATAATTTCATTGTCGTCAAATGCCTGTGGTTTTGCAAATGAAAAGTGCTAGAATTGCGTTATTTTTTGCAGGGGAGCGCTACGTGCTTCGCCCCCCTGCAACGTCCCTAGCGATAATTCACAATCCGGATGAAGCTTTCTGCAACCAAAGATGCCCCACCGACGAGCGCGCCGTCAATGTCGGGTTGTGCCATCAATTCATCCACGTTGTCGGGTTTGACGCTACCGCCGTACTGGATGCGCACGGTATCTGCGGCACCACCAGCAATCCGGCGTAATTCACCACGTATGGCCGCATGCATGGCTTGGGCATCAGCAGCAGTAGCCGTCAGACCAGTACCAATGGCCCAGACTGGCTCATACGCCACCACCACATTGGGCAACTGATCGGCGAGCCCACTGAGTGCACCAGAGATTTGTCCGAGCACCACAGCCTCAGCTCGACCTGCTTCACGTTCGGCACGGGTTTCACCCACACACACGATGGGAGTCAGCCCGGCACTCAAGGCGGCAGCCGTTTTGCGCGCAATCAAGGCATCTGTTTCACCAAAGAGCTGACGCCGTTCGCTATGCCCCACAATCACGTGCGTGCAGCCAATATCTACGAGCATGGCTGGGGCGATTTCCCCGGTGAAGGCTCCCTGTGCTTCGGGATAGACGTTTTGGGCACCAACTGCCACTGCGCCACGCGGGCGGGCGATCACGGATCCGAGTGCGGTAAACGTCGGACAAATCAAGACCTCACGCCCCGCTGGAATGGCGCCGAGACCGGCCACAATGGCATCAGTCAGGGCAACAGCCTCAGCGATGGTTTTATGCATTTTCCAGTTCCCAGCAATCAGTTTACGCCGCATGATGCTTCCTTTTTTATGTACAAAAAATCGCTATGCTCCAAAGGCCAGCCGAATCATGGCACTCCATACCTGGATCAACACGTCCTGACGCGCCAAACCGAACGCCATGGCGGCTGCAATAACCACGGTGGCGATGTAGACGGGCGTGGACCATGCCAACACTTTGGCACCATCAAAGGGCCCCCCTGGGATAAGGTTGAATAGCCCCAACCAGGCATTGAACGCCACCCCGACCACGCAGATCGTCAGCAATAAATCAAAATCCAGTTGCACAAGATAGGCAATGGGATAGATGACAAGAAAGAGCAACGAGAGGAGTAAATTGGATACCGGACCGACCCAAGCGATATGCCCCAAGCGGCGCGCATCATTCACCCCCGTGTGCCAGACAGCCCCTGGTGCCGCAATGAAAATACCGGTAAATGACAGGAGGAGCGACAACCCCAGCCAGCGCATGTCTGCGGCAAAGTGGGCGGTGGCGCCATAGCGCCGTGCCACCTGACGATGTGCCAGTTCATGCACCACAAACCCCAAACCACAAACGATGGCCGAGACCAACAACGACTCGATGATTTGTATGCTCAGCAGATTGGCGGCACCAGTCAACACGATGGCGTACGCCAACGTGGTACCCGCCCACGCCTTCGCTAATTCGACGATATCGTCATGCTGTGGACCACCCAACGTCACGGGCGGATAGTTCATTCATGTTGCCTTTCTGGGTAAACCCCGGGTACACACACACCGCCCCCATTATAGCAGAAGGGGCGCTTTATAGCACAGCTATCGGGTGCTGCCCCGTAATGCCTGCGTAATGCAGGTACCGCATAGTACACGCATGGTTTGGCATTTACTACAACAGGAGAACGACCATGACGCATCAGCACAACGCAGCCGCACTCTACCACGCCCATGCCGACAACATCCGGCGCTATCTGTTCCGGCGGGTACGTGACATGGATCTCGCCGATGATTTGTGCAACGACGTCTTTGTGCGCATCATCGAAGCGTTGCCCCACTACGACGAGCGTGGCTTGCCCATCGAAGCCTGGCTCTATCGCATCGCACACGACAAGGCGGTAGACGCAATCCGGCGCTTGGCACGCCGCCCGTCAGTATCCATCGAAGATCACCATGCCTTGATTCTCGACCACGATACACTCGACCACGACCCGGCCCTGCAACAGGCACTTGCACGCCTCAACGAGGATCAACGCAAAGTCGTCATGTTGCGCTACTGTGACGACTACTCGATTCGTCAGATTGCCCACCTGCTCAACCGCAGTGAAGGATCCATCAAACAGCTACGCAACCGCGGTGTCATGCTCTTACGCACCCACTACAAACCCACTCCAAGCGCCTAACGCGTCGTCTGCCACTCGGCCATGGTGGCGGTGATTACCTGCTGTGCAGTTGCAGTAATTACTGGATTGGTATTGCGGTAGTACGGGAGCGCAATCACCGCCACCGAAAATGCCCAGGCACGCCCACGCCCCCATGTGTCGGCGTCATAGCCGATCGCCTGCCGGAACACCTGACGATACGTGGCATCACCGCGCACATCCCATGCTGCGAGCAAATCAACGGCCGGATCACCGATACCCATACAGCCGAAATCAATTACCGCAGACAAGCGCCCAGCAGAAACAAGCACATTGCCGGCATTGAGGTCGCCATGCACCCATACTGGGTCGTCTGCCCATGCCGGTGTTGCAATGGCATCGAGCCACATGCGCATCATCATGTCGGTGTCAAAGAAATCCGCACATTGCACAATATGCTGGCGCGTACGTGTGTCACGGTTTTCGTGTGTCAGTGGCAAGCCGCGCCCATGATTGGCCATACCAGCCCGTGGCCCATCACGCGTTTCGATACAATGGAGCGCACGCACCCAATTGGCCAAGTCCTGTGCGAATTGGGGCATATCCACGTCTGTGGCCTGCGCCAAGGCCTGCCCTGGCAACCAAGGATAGATGTACCACGGCCACGGGTAGGTGGTACTCGGCTGCCCCTGTGCGAGAGGTGCAGGGATGGCGATTGGGAGCTGTGGCGCCAGATAGGGCAACCAGCGACACTCGATGGGTACCTGTGGCGCCGCCCAATCAATGCGAGGGAGTCGTACCGCCAACGTGTCGCCGAGACGATAGATGGTGTTGTCGGTACCACCTGACGCCACACGCTGCAGTGGCAGTGATTGCCACTGCGGGAACTGTGTTGCCACCAAGTCAGCGACGACTGCGGGTGTCACGTCGTATTCACCGGCATGCATGCGCGTGGTCATAGCGTTCCTTTTAGATGATGTTCCGCTCAAAGATCGAACCCGTGGCATAGCGTTCGATGCGCAGTGGATCAATATCAATGGTGTGTGCACGACCGTCAAGCACTTCCTCGGCCATCAGCAGTCCTGTAGCTGGTGAATGCATGATGCCGTGCCCACTAAACCCGGCCGCATTGATGAACGATGGGAGGTGCGGGTGCCGCCCCAGAATGGGCATGTGATCGGGGGTGATTTCGTAGGCACCCGCCCAGCATTGTTTCTCGGCCAACTGTACATCACCGAGGCGGGGAAACCGCATGAACCCAGCATCGAGCACCGTGTCGAGCCATTCCCAGTCCACGTTCACGTTGTAGCCGGGAGGTTCGTCGGCTTTGGAGAGCCCAAAAATCAGACTATCGTGTTCTTTGCGCATCCAAAAGCCTGATTCCACATCCACAGTCAACGGCATCTGTCCGGGAATAATCTGCGTCGGTTGGGTCACATAGACGTTACGACGAAACGGGCGCACGGGAACATCGAGCCCTGCAAGCGTGGCAACTTCGCCCGCCCATGAGCCAGCACAATTGATGACGGTCTCACACGCTATCCGCCCCCGGGGCGTGACAACCGCCACCACGCGCCCATTGGCAACTTCGATGGCAGTGGCAGGCGTGGCACGTTCGAGGGTGACTCCCAGGCTGCGTGCACGGGTCAGGTAGCCGAGGGCTACACCATGGGGATCACAAAAGCCATCATCGGGGCCAAACATGGCACCAATCAACCCGGTAAGATTGACATCGGGCACAATGGCATGTACATCCGCAGGGGCGAGAACCTGGGTACGTACGCCCAAGCGCTGTTGCATGGCAGTGGCCTCACAGTACCCCTGCCAGTTGGCCGGGTCGCTGATGAGAAAGAGATACCCGACCTGGTGCAACCCGCTATCACCGCCGATTTCATCGTGGAAGTATTTGAGTCGTTCGATGCCGTAGAGCGACATGCGCACGTTGATTTCATGCGAAAACTGATGACGCACCCCGGCGGCCGAACGCGCCGTACTCCCCTGGATTTCGGTACTAAATTGTTCGAGGATGATCACATCTGTACAACCACGCATCGCCAAATGACAGGCCACCGATGCCCCCATGGCACCTGCACCAATAATCACCACTGCTGCCTGTTGCTTCATGCGTCTCCATCCCTTTTCTTTGGTCATTCTCTAGGGAAAATTATACGCTAAACGAGTATAGTGCATGGCATACAACATCGGTTCACGGGTGGGGTATGCGTCATCACATGGTGCCACAACTCGGGCACTGGTGCGTACTATAATGCAGTCAACTCAGGTGGTGGAGGTGACACAATGCTACGCTTCCGACAGTTTGCCTATCTCATCCGCAACGAATTCAAAACCTACGACCGCCAGCATATACGTGCCGACATCGTTGCTGGTATCACGGTGGCCGCCGTGTGCTTACCCCTAGCACTCGCCTATGGCATTGCAGGGGGCATGACGCCAGCAGCGGGCCTGGTCACTGCCATCATTGCAGGAGTCATTACCGGTATTCTCGGGGGAACTGCGTTTCAGATTAGTGGACCAACAGGCGCCATGTCGGCAGTACTGTTGGTCGTCTTGCATCGAACCGGCATGATGGGAATGTGGACTGCGACCCTGATTGGCGGTACCCTCTTATTGGTCATGGGCGCATTCCGTTTTGGGCGCTACGTGGTGTTTATCCCCACACCCGTGATTACCGGGTTCACCTGTGGCATCGCACTCATTATTGCGATTGGACAAATTGACCCCGCCTTGGGGATGGTCACACCACCAGCCGATACCGGACTCGCCAAACTAGCAGGCTATGTCGTCTTTCACCCGACCATCAATCAGTGGGCACTCATCTGCACCCTAGGCACAATTGCACTCATCTGGGCATTGCGGCGCTGGGTGCCCCGCATCCCCGATGCCCTTGGGTCCATGAGCATCATCACCGTGGTGAGTGTGATTGCAGGATGGGATGTCAACCGCATTGGCTCATTGCCATCCACGATAATGCTCACCGAGCATTTACAGTGGCAACGCATCCCCTGGGATCAACTGAGCACCATGGTCAGCGCTGGATTCTCGATTGCGGCACTCGCTGCCATCGAAAGCCTGATGACAGGTACTGCGGGCGCAGCACTCAGTGGCAAACCGTTTGACCCCGACCAAGAATTGATGGCACAAGGGATGGCCAATCTGGTAGCACCTTGGTTTGGGGGCGTGCCATCGAGTGCGGCCATCTCACGGACGGCGGTGGCAATACGTAGCGGTGCAAGCACACGTCTAACGAGCATCATACACGCCATATTTCTGCTCTTGTGCATTCTCTTTCTGAGTCAAATCATTGCCCTGATACCCCTCGCCAGCCTGGCCGGAGTATTGCTGTGGACGGCGTGGCACATGTGCGACTGGCAGACACTGGGGCGCTACTACCATGCACGCCTCAAGCACGCCATCGCAGGGCTACTTGTGACCGTACTCGCGACCGCCGCCCTCGATCTCACCCAGGCCATTCTGATTGGTCTCGCCGTTTCTGCGATTATCCACCTGCGCCTCGAAGCTGATGCGGCTGCGGTGAGTATTGTCCCCGTGGATCCCGTCAGACTCCCCAATGCACGATTTACCACGCCGTGTGCTGGTGTCAGGGTGGCCTATGTGAGCGGGGCGCTTTTTTTTGGTAATGCGGCCGCCATGCAACACGCCCTCCAGCAAGAGCACACCTGCCACACCCTCATCATCAGCATGCGTGGCGTGCCCATGATTGATGTGATGGGTGCCGAAATGCTACGCCAACTGATTCGCACCTACCACAACCGCAATGGCCAAATCTTGTTGGCGGGGGTACAACCGGCGGTGCGCACCATGCTCACCCGGCTCCACATTGATACACTCGTCGGTTCTACGCACATCTATTGGGATGCGGCCAGTGCCATCCACGCCGTACACGACGAGATTGCCCAGCACGGGTGCCAGCGTTGCCAGGCACCGTGTGCGGCCACCATCCCCCCGCCATAACCGTTATTTGCCACCATTCCCCCCGTGGTCCCGTGCTACAATCATGTCGGTACCATATGTACACGGATAGCACGATGTTGGCATTCTTATTGTTGGGGATTTCATTTGGGCTCTCTGCGAGCGTCAATCCAGGGCCATCGCTGACACTGGCAATATCACGTGCGCTGCGTGATGGTGCGCGGTCAGGGATCATTGTCACCCTCGCGCCACTCTGTACAGATGCACCGATTATCGTAGTTGCCGCCCTGTTGGTTGGGAGCCTGCCCTTGAGCGCATTTGGCTGGTTGGGCATCGTTGGGGGCACCTACATCGTCTGGTTGGGTATCAAAGGCATGCGTGAAGCCATGGGACGCCAAATTGATTTGGCCGCACTCAGTATGAGCCGTGGATCGCGCGACGACGGGAGTCTGCGGTCGCTCTTTCACGCCATGATTATTAATTTTCTCAACCCCAATCCCTACCTTTTTTGGGGCACAGCGGGTGGGCCCAACCTCATCAAAGCCTGGAATCAATATGGCGTGGCAGGGGCGGGAGCGTTCATTTTCGGCTTTTATTTGATGCTTGTCGGCGTACGTGCCACACTAGCACTCGTCATCGGGCGCAATCGTGGTGTTTTTTCACCACAGCTCTATCAACGCATCCTCGTTGGCAGTGGTGCGCTCTTGGTGCTACTCGGCGCACTCCTCATCAAAGACGGTATGGTGATGCTTGGAGGAAACAGATGAAACCACTACACTATGTGATGCTTGCGATTATGCTTTTTATTGGGGTGATTGTCGGGATAGACGGTGTCAATCGCCAGAATCTTGCTGCTTTTCAACAACGTGCTATAGAGAATAAGTCGAGTGATGGACGCACCCTCTACATGCGCCACTGTGCGGCCTGCCACGGTGCTAACCTCGAAGGACAGCCCAACTGGCAAACCGCCCGAGCCGACGGTAGCAATCCTGCCCCACCACACGATGCAAGTGGGCATACATGGCACCACCCTGATGCCTACCTCATCGCAGTGACGCTACAGGGTGGAGCGGCAGTAACGGGAAATCCGCAGAACGCGATGCCGGGCTTTGCGCAAAAGCTTACACCCCAACACGCACAGGCGATTATTGATTACATCAAAAGTACCTGGCCGGAAGAGATTCAGGCGCAACAAGCGACACTCAATCAGTAATTCACGGCAAATGGATGCCACAGCACACACACTTGCTGTATGACAATACGCTTACAATATTCACATTTTCGATTGTCAGACGATATAATAAAGTGTGGGAAATTATAAACATACTAGTAATTTCCCATATTTATCTTTATGATATGTATGTATCGTATTAACGAGTATCTATGCCGTATCGTGCATTCTTCATAAATACACATCGTTTGTTCCTTGTCATATGTCTTTGCATCTATGCTACAAGTCACTTTTCTGTAGCACAGGCGCGCGGGCTGACATCGCCACAAAATACAGTAGCACTTGGCACTTCGACGCTCATCATCAACGGTGGTGGTGGAGTCAATACGGCAGGTACAGACGGACAAAAAATCATCATCAACGCCGGTGGTGTCGGTGAACAGGTGCGATTTGCAAATAGCCCGAACTACTATGGTGGTAGCGATAGTTCGAATGTGACCTTTGTGCTGGCGGTGGGGAGTAACTCGTTTGGTACCAATTTTGCGACCAACAACTGGACGAGCAAGAACGTCCTGGCACTCTCCGGTACTGCGAGCATCACAGGAAACAGTGGTTTGGGGAGCGGATATGCACTACTGGAATATACTGCTCTCTCCGGAGGTCTCACCTATCGTGTCTTGCGTGAGATTATTTACACATATCCCAATCGCTACTTCACCGAAAATTTTGTTGTAACCATCCCGAGTGGCAATACCTCTATGATACGCCTCTACAAGGGTGGTGACACCATGCCAGGTGGCTCTGATTCAGGTGTGGGTAATCGGGTAACCACCCCTGTCAATACCATTCTTTCTGTGGAACCAAACTCCAAAAAAATCCTCGGCTTTCGCGAAGATGTAAGTGGCACGTTTACGGGCATTTTTTCTGGGCCGTACAATACGTCATCGCTACGCACGGCGGTACGTACCGGTACCGATATCGGGACCACCGTGACACTCACCAATCACGACACCGAGCTCTGGGCGCAATTCACTCTCGGATCAACACCCGGCGAAGTCACTCGCTCCATGGAAACGTTGACTAACTTCCAAGCTGCCAGCCTCGAAGCATCATTTGCAACGGCAATAGCGAATACGAGTAGTACGCTGTCACTGCTCCTGACGAACACGAATACGTCGGGAAGTATTACGGGCATCGGCTATACGTTCACGCTACCCGCCCCCATGCAAATCGCTGGCAGTATTACCAACGGGTGTGGTGGGAGTGTCAGTGGTGCTGTGGGGGCGAGTAGCATCGTTGTGTCTGGGGTGTCGAGTAGTGCACTGACATCGTGTAATGTCAATGTACCTGTCAATGTGCCGTCGCCAACCACCGTGAGCATTTCGAGCAGTAGTGTAACATCGCTCACTCCATCAACTGTCGTCAACAATGTGGGAACATCTTCGATTGAATTCAACTTTGGGTCACCTACTGTCACCAAATCACCCATTCCAAGTTCAACGTTTACCCCCACGCAAACATTTACGCCTTCGCAGACGAGTACGGCAACCGCAAGCAACACGGCGACAACTACATTCACGAGTACACTCACACCATCCCGCACATTCACCAATACCCCGACCAATACTGCCACCCAAACTGCGTCACATACCAATACACCAACCAACACTTTTACCCCGACTTTTACGGCCACAAACACGCCAACCGATACCTTTACGCCAACCGATACCTTTACGCCGACGTCATCGCATACCAATACACCAACCAACACTTTTACCCCGACAGACACGGCTACAAACACGCCGACCGATACCTTTACGCC
>CAZMWB010000014.1:46997-49645 GCA_964569955.1 uncultured Klebsiella sp.
TTTACGCCAACCGATACCTTTACGCCGACAGACACGGCCACACCGACTGATACCTTTACACCAACAGACACGGCCACAAACACGGCTACAAGTACGGCAACATTTACTAGAACAGCAACCGCATCACGTACACGCACGCCACTCCCAACGGCGAATACGTTCATTTTGGCAGGACGTTGTATCAAGATTGGCACAAAATCGGATGGCACGCTCGGTGTGGGAAGTAGCACGAATCCAGGCATCCAATATGACTTTACCTGTAGTGGCACATTCAACAATTCGTTCGACTTTTTGACACCGGGCACACCATGGGAAAACTTCAACGTGACGTTGGATGGCACACAATACATCGTCAACAACACCAACAACAATTCCTCCGCGACGGGATGGGCATCACCTACCAAACGGCTGACGAACTACAGTGGCGTGACGTATCGTGGCAGTGTCTACGATTATCGTGTGGTATCAATCATGTCTGAGCCGCGCCTCACCGTTGAAAACGATATTCGGTTTAATGAATTTTCACAGTATGTGGAAATAACCACCTACATTACACCCACAAACAACGTGAATACCGCATATGTTGCGCGTGGGATAGACTCTGACGCCCGTATTGGTGGATCTGATAGTTCTGCAACCAACAATGCACGCGGGTATTCAAATATCCCGGCCAAGTATCTCGTCTTTTCTGAAACCACCTCATCGAAGGCAGTCATGGGCTACTATACGGGAGAAAATGGTGCCGATGTCAACACGGGTATATCAAGCGGATGGTCAACCACTGCAACAGAATATTACAACGGGGTCAATGCGGGCAACGGTGACTACACCATTGGTATTGCCAAACGATTTACCAGCATTGCGGCTGGCACAAGCGTTTCGTTCAATTATGCGTATGTGTTTGGGGACGGTGCATTTAACGGTGCAGAGCCGATTATTCGCATGGGTGGTGCTGGTGGTAGTCCAGGTACTGTTCCAGGCTGCGCTGGGTGCGTGCTCTATGATGTGGGCAGTGCGGCACGTACAAACACACCGAATCCGGCAGGGACGAATACACCTCGCCCCACCAATACATCGTTTCCCACGAGCGTCCCACTCGATGCACCCTCGCATACACGTAGCAATACGCGAACCAACACCGCTACCCCAACGGATACGGCCACTGCCACCGATACCTATACCCCAACCGATACGGCCACTGCCACCGATACCTATACCCCAACCGATACGGCCACTCCTACTGATACCTATACCCCGACCAACACCAACACCTATACCCCAACCAACACCAACACCTATACCCCAACCGATACGGCCACTCCTACTGATACCTATACCCCGACCAGCACCAACACCTATACCCCGACCAACACCAACACCTATACCCCGACCAACACCAACACCTATACCCCGACCAATACACCTACTAATACATCTATTATTGTCCTACATGGCACACAAGTCATATCATTTGTGGCCACATCAGCTGCGCTACAAGGTGTCTTTTTTGTGACGGCTACTCCGTCGTTGAGTGCGACTGCCACCGCCAGTCTTACACCGAGCCAGACGATGACCGTAACTGCGAGCCAGACGGCGACGGCGACGCGTACACCGAGTCTGACAGTGACACCAACTGCGAGTCACACCATTACACCGAGTCTCACTGCAAGTATGACGGCAACGCAGACCACGAGTCGCACTGTGACTTCGTCGCCGAGTGATACACCAACCGCAAGCAACACGGCCACAGCTTCAGCAACTGCCACGCAGAGTGAGACACGTACCAGCACCTCGAGTCGAACACCGAGCCAAACGGCAAGTGCAACGCCGACAATTACTGCGAGCACCACACCCACTGATACTGCAACACCTACCGATACTGCAACACCTACCGCATCGGTGACGGATACCACAACACCATCGTCAACGACGACACGCACCAATACCATCACTGCGAGTGCCACGACGACGCCATCAGCGAGCCGTACTTCCACTACAACGGCCACAGCGAGTGCAACACGCACAGCAACGCATACGCATACGGTGACGGCAAGTGTCACGCATACGGCTACCGCTACCAACACTGCCATTCTGCTAAACTTTGGAGCATTCTTGGCGGCACAAACGGCCACACATGAGGCAGGTATCGGGATTCATTATGTGACAGCCACAGCGAGTAATACCATGACACGCACACCGACTGCCACTGCCACGGTAACCGCGGTCATCATTGCAAACGGGAGTTTCATGAATGGCATGGTAGCAACCACACTCGCACAACAAGGTATTCGTTATGCGACAGCAACTGCAATACCACCAACCAACACGGCGATTGTGATACCCCACGGCAATACGACTGATGCAACATTTGCTACGATCGTTGCCACACATGGTATCTACTATGTGACCGCAACGGCACTCCCCGGGACAACACCTACGGCGACTTCCACGCAGACTAGCACGCCAATAGCAACTGCTACCGCTACGCGGACACCAACCCTACCAAGCACACCAACGTCCACTTCAGGGGGGAGCGGGTCGCCGAGTGTGACCAATACGCCAAGTCAAAGTGTGACACAAAGCCGTACCGTAACGAGTACCACCACAACCAGTGCACCTGCCGCTTCTGCGACCAGCGCACCTGCCGC
>CAZMWB010000015.1:0-49060 GCA_964569955.1 uncultured Klebsiella sp.
AATTCGTATGTCATCGCATTGCTTGACGATGATACGTTGGTTGCCTGGGGTGACAATCGCCACGGTCAGACATCAATCCCTGCGTCGTTGCGCACCATGCGTTTCGAAGATGTAGCAGCTGGTCACACATCAGCCTATGCACTCGGTATTGATGGGCGTGTCTACTCGTGGGGTTCTAACGACTTTGGTGAGGGCACAATCCCACTTGCCGCCCAAAGTAATGTCAAAGCCATCTCTGCTTCAGGGCGTTCGGTTGCTGCGGTCAAGAACGACGGAACCGTGGTTGTGTGGGGCCTCATGGTAGATGGTCAGCGCAACATTCCACGCACGGCGCGTAACATCATTGCTGTGGCTGTCGGCTTTCGTCACATGTTGGCACTCAGGGATGACGGTACGGTGGTTGCATGGGGGTACTCAGGCGATGGTGCCACCGATGTACCACGTGATTTGACCAATGTCGTAGCTATTGCTGCCAGCTTCAACCATAGTTTGGCACTCACCGACGATGGCCGTGTGGTTGCCTGGGGCAACAATAAGTCGGGTCAGATTAATGTCCCACGTACATTGACTGAGGTCGTGCAAATTGCTGCTGGTCAAGAATACTCCGTTGCACTCACACTCGAGGGAACTATCGTAGGCTGGGGGACAACAAACTTCGGCGTACGCAATTTCCCAGTTGATATGGTTGATGCGGTCATGGTAGCCGCTGCAAACGTCAATACGGTGGTGATGCAACGCGATGGAACGATCACCACGTTTGGATCGGGTTTGTTTAGAGCATTGGTGTCGCGCACCCCCACGCGAACACCAGTGATTACACAGACTGCGTCGCTTACACGTATCGTGCGCTCGTTGACGCCGTCAAAGACCAAGACCACGTCCCCCACCCCGACGTTGACACGGTCAATGGTGCCGACGCGGACACGGTAGCTGATCTACGCCAGCACACCCTATTGATTTCTACAATAGGGTGTGCTGGCTATCTATTACATTCAAAACACCATCTATTCATCTGTGCCATTTTGAAATGTAAAGATAATATATTTATGATGATTCAACTTTAACGTGCAGTGTGTTAAAATGTTTTGGTTAGTTTATTCTGAGGTTACGTATGAACAAGCATCTATTCGGTTATATTGTGGTTGTCATCACGCTCGTAGTGCTCGTTATTACAGGCACACTCGTGCAGCCGACAACCGGATACGCACAATCGGCCCCGGCAACAATTCAACCAACCCGGGATGGGGCGATGATTGCACGCCCAAGTGGTCCATATAATTTGAAAAAAGTGGCAGTAGGCACAAATTTTGTAATTGCCATCCTCGATAATCAAACACTCGTGACGTGGGGAGCCAATCGGTTTTGGCAAACCACCATACCATTCCGATTAAAAACCACATTATTTACGGATGTGGCCGCAGGTGCACGTGTGGCATATGCCCTCGATACAACAGGGCAAGTGTCTGCATGGCCAGCACCAATTGACTGTCCACTCTGTGTTGATGGTGAAAATGTTGTACCCGTAGCCGCGCAAAGTGGTGTGACGGCCATATCAGCAAATGGCTCAAACGCCATTGCCCTGAAATCCGACGGGACAGTGGTTGTCTGGGGCAATAACACGTTTGGTCAGCTGAATGTGCCCCCATCTGTGACAGGGATTACTGCAGTCGCGGCTGGAGCCACGCACATGCTTGCCCTCAAAAGTGATGGTACTGTTATTGCATGGGGCCGTAATCATCGTGGTCAGTTAAACGTACCGTACGGAATGTCGGGAGTTACCGCAATTGCTGCAGGTGTTGATCACAGCCTGGCTTTGTTGAGCACAGGTGAGGTGGCTGCCTGGGGCAGCAATAATTACGGTGAAAGCAAAGCCCCAGGATTGCGGGGGGTCACTGCCATTGCTGCAGGGTTGAATTTTTCAGCTGCACTGCGCAACGATGGTACGGTGGTGGCATGGGGCGATAATTCTGATGGCAATGTCGCAGGACTCAGACGTTCTGTTGGTGCAAATGTGATTGGTGCCGGTGGTGTAAACTCTGTGGTCGGGTATCCGAGTGGGGCAGTACGAGCGTACGGTGCCAATACGTTTGGTGCACTCGTATCGCGCACACCGACTCCATCGCCATACATTTCGCCGACGTTTACTTCGACGCGCACACGTACACCTTCAAATACGCGTACATTTACCCGGACGCGGACATCATCCAACACACGCACCAGTTCGCGTACATATACGCCTACTGATACCGATACGCCGACGGAGACAGAGACGAATACTGAGACTCCGACTGATACGGAAACACCCACAGAGACGGAGACGAATACACCGACCGATACGGCAACCGAGACAAACACCAATACGCCAACCAATACGGCAACGGAGACTCCGACCGATACGGATACCGTGACGCCCACGGATACCGAGACGGAAACTCCGTCGGATACGCCGACCCCGTCGGATACGCCGACCCCGTCGGATACACCAACCCCATCGAATACCTTGACGCCGAGCTTAACTCCTACGGCAGCCACGTTGCGTTCAAATCAGCAGAATCCGATTATTATCAACGGCAGTGGTGGCGCTGCAACAGATGGTAGCGACGGTATTCGAATGCGCTTTAATATTGGCGCAGGTGAGCAGATTCGCTTCACGAATCGTTACTTCTTTTACAACATGGTGGAGAACAGCGGTAATGTGTGTGTGTTTTTGAACATCGGTGGTGTAGCCTACTCAACATGTAATGGGAACATGGGTGTATCACAGCAACTCTTTGATACACTCGCCATTACAGAACTCACTGGGACTGCGAATACATCTGGTACGAGTCAACTCGGCAGTGGTTCGGTGAAGTTGATCTACACCAAGACGATTTCATCCAAAGTGTACCAACTGATTCGCACAATTACGTATACGTATCCCAACTACTACTATAACGATACCTATGATGTTGTGGTTCCTGCAGGGAATACAGCGGTCATCAAATTGTACAAGGGTGGTGATACTGCACCAGGCGGTAGCGATCAAGCCAATGACATGTATATCCCTCTGCCGGTCAAAAATGTCCAATCCGTCGAAGCGAACGCAGGTGTGGTACTTGGCATGAAAGAGGTCGCTCAAGCGACGGGGATGAGTACTTTTGAGGGCGCTGTTGGTCGCTATTATACCGATCCATACGGCGCTGTTGGTTCGGGTGGTGATATTGGTTTCTATGCCCAAGCGGGTACCCACGATGCCGGATTCATGATTCAGTACAACATCGGTGACTCCACCGCTGCACCGGCTGCTGGGACGTATCGCGAAGAAAATATCACGTATGTCGGTTTCCAGAAGGTCAACGTGGATGCACAGTGGGGTACTACGGCGCAGCTCGAAATCGGATCTTCAACCAAGTTAAACGTGTCCATGACCAATGCGTTCCTGACGACACGGTCGGGGTTGGGTATGACGTTTACACTGCCACCTGGGCTGATAATTAGCAACCCAGTCAATGGATGTGGTGGCACGTTAACGGTGACTGGTCAAGTAGTTACACTTGCCAACGGTTCGTTGAATTCGTTGTCTGGTTGTACATTCTCGGTGGATGTCACCACACTCACACCGGGGAATTATGGCTTCACAAGTGCAAGTGCTGGTAGCTTTGCCAGCACCTCAATGGCCAATGCCGTAGGTGCTTCGACACTCCAATATATAGCGCCCTTACGCACCTTTACGCCGAGTTTGACGAGTACAAACACCCCGTCATACACGGTGACACCGTCATTCACCAAGACATACACGCGTACTCGCACACCATCGAACACGCGTACCAATACGCGCACATTTACCAACACGCGTACAGCGTCGAACACGCGTACCAACTCACGTACGTTTACGCCAACAGAGACGGATACGCCAACAGAGACAGATACGGTGACCGAGACGGATACGGTGACGCCTACCGATACGGCAACACCAACCAACACGAATACGGCCACGCAAACGTATACGCCATCGGACACCCCCGAGAATACGTATACGCCGAGTCGTACATTTACACCATCTCCTCCAATGGGTTCATTCAAGAAGGTGGCCGTGGGGAATTCGTATGTCATCGCATTGCTTGACGATGATACGTTGGTTGCCTGGGGTGACAATCGCCACGGTCAGACATCAATCCCTGCGTCGTTGCGCACCATGCGTTTCGAAGATGTAGCAGCTGGTCACACATCAGCCTATGCACTCGGTATTGATGGGCGTGTCTACTCGTGGGGTTCTAACGACTTTGGTGAGGGCACAATCCCACTTGCCGCCCAAAGTAATGTCAAAGCCATCTCTGCTTCAGGGCGTTCGGTTGCTGCGGTCAAGAACGACGGAACCGTGGTTGTGTGGGGCCTCATGGTAGATGGTCAGCGCAACATTCCACGCACGGCGCGTAACATCATTGCTGTGGCTGTCGGCTTTCGTCACATGTTGGCACTCAGGGATGACGGTACGGTGGTTGCATGGGGGTACTCAGGCGATGGTGCCACCGATGTACCACGTGATTTGACCAATGTCGTAGCTATTGCTGCCAGCTTCAACCATAGTTTGGCACTCACCGACGATGGCCGTGTGGTTGCCTGGGGCAACAATAAGTCGGGTCAGATTAATGTCCCACGTACATTGACTGAGGTCGTGCAAATTGCTGCTGGTCAAGAATACTCCGTTGCACTCACACTCGAGGGAACTATCGTAGGCTGGGGGACAACAAACTTCGGCGTACGCAATTTCCCAGTTGATATGGTTGATGCGGTCATGGTAGCCGCTGCAAACGTCAATACGGTGGTGATGCAACGCGATGGAACGATCACCACGTTTGGATCGGGTTTGTTTAGAGCATTGGTGTCGCGCACCCCCACGCGAACACCAGTGATTACACAGACTGCGTCGCTTACACGTATCGTGCGCTCGTTGACGCCGTCAAAGACCAAGACCACGTCCCCCACCCCGACGTTGACACGGTCAATGGTGCCGACGCGGACACGGTAGCTGATCTACGCCAGCACACCCTATTGATTTCTACAATAGGGTGTGCTGGCTATCTATTACATTCAAAACACCATCTATTCATCTGTGCCATTTTGAAATGTAAAGATAATATATTTATGATGATTCAACTTTAACGTGCAGTGTGTTAAAATGTTTTGGTTAGTTTATTCTGAGGTTACGTATGAACAAGCATCTATTCGGTTATATTGTGGTTGTCATCACGCTCGTAGTGCTCGTTATTACAGGCACACTCGTGCAGCCGACAACCGGATACGCACAATCGGCCCCGGCAACAATTCAACCAACCCGGGATGGGGCGATGATTGCACGCCCAAGTGGTCCATATAATTTGAAAAAAGTGGCAGTAGGCACAAATTTTGTAATTGCCATCCTCGATAATCAAACACTCGTGACGTGGGGAGCCAATCGGTTTTGGCAAACCACCATACCATTCCGATTAAAAACCACATTATTTACGGATGTGGCCGCAGGTGCACGTGTGGCATATGCCCTCGATACAACAGGGCAAGTGTCTGCATGGCCAGCACCAATTGACTGTCCACTCTGTGTTGATGGTGAAAATGTTGTACCCGTAGCCGCGCAAAGTGGTGTGACGGCCATATCAGCAAATGGCTCAAACGCCATTGCCCTGAAATCCGACGGGACAGTGGTTGTCTGGGGCAATAACACGTTTGGTCAGCTGAATGTGCCCCCATCTGTGACAGGGATTACTGCAGTCGCGGCTGGAGCCACGCACATGCTTGCCCTCAAAAGTGATGGTACTGTTATTGCATGGGGCCGTAATCATCGTGGTCAGTTAAACGTACCGTACGGAATGTCGGGAGTTACCGCAATTGCTGCAGGTGTTGATCACAGCCTGGCTTTGTTGAGCACAGGTGAGGTGGCTGCCTGGGGCAGCAATAATTACGGTGAAAGCAAAGCCCCAGGATTGCGGGGGGTCACTGCCATTGCTGCAGGGTTGAATTTTTCAGCTGCACTGCGCAACGATGGTACGGTGGTGGCATGGGGCGATAATTCTGATGGCAATGTCGCAGGACTCAGACGTTCTGTTGGTGCAAATGTGATTGGTGCCGGTGGTGTAAACTCTGTGGTCGGGTATCCGAGTGGGGCAGTACGAGCGTACGGTGCCAATACGTTTGGTGCACTCGTATCGCGCACACCGACTCCATCGCCATACATGTCGCCGACATATACTTCGACACGCACACGTACTCCTTCAAATACGCGTACATTTACCCGGACGCGGACATCATCCAATACACGCACCAGTTCGCGTACCTATACGCCTACTGATACTGATACTCCGACGGAGACGGAAACAAACACGTTTACTCCGACTGATACAGAGACACCAACTGAAACAGATACTGATACACCGACAGACACGGCAACTCCGACAAACACGGCAACCCCGACGGTGACGGACACGGAAACACCAACAGAAACAGAGACAGAAACACCCACGTTTACGGAGACGGATACGCCTACAATTACGCCAACACCGTCCGATACATTGACCCCTTCGATTACGCCTACTGCATCACCATTACCTACGGCGAATACCTTCATATTACAAGGAAACTGTATCCGCGTTGGCGTGAAATCAGATGGGACTATGGGTGTAGGGGGGAATACTAATCCTGGCATTCAATATGATTTTAATTGTTCCGGTACATTTAACGATTCATTTGACTTTTTGACCCCAGGTACCCCATGGGAAAACTTTAATGTGACGCTCGACAGCACGCAGTATCAGGTGAACAATAACACAACCGGGACAGCAGCAGGGTGGTCTTCGCCTACGAAAAAGCTGACTCGCTACAACGCAGTGCCCTACCGCGGCACGACGTACGACTATCGTGTCGTACAGTTGATGTCAGATGCAAACCTTAAGGTTGAAAATGACATTCGCTTTAATACAAATCAACAGTATATTGAAATTACCACATATATAACACCTACGAATAATGTCACTACTGCGTATATTGCTCGTGCAATTGATTCTGATGCCCGCATTTCACCTTCAGATTCTTCGCAAACGAATAATGTACGTGGCTATTCAAATGTTGCTGCGAATTACATTGTTTTTGCGGAAACAACTGCTTCAAAGGCTGTAATGGGATACTATACGGGTGAAAGTGGCGCCGATGTGAATACTGGCCTTTCATCTGGTTGGTCAACCACCGCTAGTTTTTATTATACATATAGTGGTGGGAATGCACTGCGTGCAGACTGGACTACAGGCATTGCTAAACGGTTTACCAATCTTACTGGTGGGACGGGTGTTTCGTTTAGTTATGCCTACGTCTTTGGTAGTGATGCGTATAACGGACTCGAGCCAATCATCCGTGAAGGTGGTGGTGGCGGTTCACCAGGGGTAATTCCAGGATGTCCGGGATGTGTGCTCGTTGACGTGGGTAGTGCGGCGTCCACCAGTACCCCAAATCCAGCCGGCACGAATACCCCACGTCCAACGAATACGTCTGTGCCGACAAGTACACCGTTGTTCCGGACAGCAACCAATACGCCAACTGCCACTGCCACGTTTACTGCGTCAAATACTCCCACAGTAACATCCTCGAATACACGCACATTTACGCGTACCCGTACGTCGTCGAATACCCGTACAAGTACGAGTACGGCGTCGAATACGCGTACGGCGTCGAATACGCGTACGGCAACGCCTACATATACCCTCACCGAGACAGAAACAGCTACTGAAACTGAGACTGTCACAGAGACAGATACGGTAACGCCAACAGACACAGCAACACCTACACGTACCAATACGGCAACGCAAACATATACTCCATCTGATACTCCTGAAAACACGCTGACTGCAAGTCGTACATTTACACCATCACCACCGTTAGGGTCACTAAAGAAAGTAGCCGTCGGTAATTCGTATGTCATCGCATTGCTTGACGATGATACGTTGGTTGCCTGGGGTGACAATCGCCACGGTCAGACATCAATCCCTGCGTCGTTGCGCACCATGCGTTTCGAAGATGTAGCAGCTGGTCACACATCAGCCTATGCACTCGGTATTGATGGGCGTGTCTACTCGTGGGGTTCTAACGACTTTGGTGAGGGCACAATCCCACTTGCCGCCCAAAGTAATGTCAAAGCCATCTCTGCTTCAGGGCGTTCGGTTGCTGCGGTCAAGAACGACGGAACCGTGGTTGTGTGGGGCCTCATGGTAGATGGTCAGCGCAACATTCCACGCACGGCGCGTAACATCATTGCTGTGGCTGTCGGCTTTCGTCACATGTTGGCACTCAGGGATGACGGTACGGTGGTTGCATGGGGGTACTCAGGCGATGGTGCCACCGATGTACCACGTGATTTGACCAATGTCGTAGCTATTGCTGCCAGCTTCAACCATAGTTTGGCACTCACCGACGATGGCCGTGTGGTTGCCTGGGGCAACAATAAGTCGGGTCAGATTAATGTCCCACGTACATTGACTGAGGTCGTGCAAATTGCTGCTGGTCAAGAATACTCCGTTGCACTCACACTCGAGGGAACTATCGTAGGCTGGGGGACAACAAACTTCGGCGTACGCAATTTCCCAGTTGATATGGTTGATGCGGTCATGGTAGCCGCTGCAAACGTCAATACGGTGGTGATGCAACGCGATGGAACGATCACCACGTTTGGATCGGGTTTGTTTAGAGCATTGGTGTCGCGCACCCCCACGCGAACACCAGTGATTACACAGACTGCGTCGCTTACACGTATCGTGCGCTCGTTGACGCCGTCAAAGACCAAGACCACGTCCCCCACCCCGACGTTGACACGGTCAATGGTGCCGACGCGGACACGCTAAACGGCACAATCTGTACACCACACCCCCTGTACATTCGTGTACAGGGGGTGTGGTATTATAGGTGCACGAATACACAACAGCGAGGGTTCATATGTTTGATGCATTGCAGTATGCCACATTGCGTGCCGTTGTTGACCGCATGATTCCACGCGATGATACCCCTGGTGGAATAGATGCTGGTGTTGATCATTATTTGCTTGGATTCCTCCAGCATGACGGTAGCGGCTTTGCTGCTCAGTATCTTGTGGTGCTTGATACAATTGAGCAAGAGGCATATGCACGTCATCAATGTGGCTTTGCAAGATTATCTGCGGATGCTGCCGATGCATTGCTCTCTGATATCTGCCAAGGCCATACGGTTGCACACTGGCCGTACCATCCTGGCCAGTCGTTGGCGCTTATTGCAGAACACTGTGCTGAAGGGTTCTATGCTGATCCACGTCAAGGTGGTAATCGTGACATGGTGAGTTGGCGCATGATTGGATTCGAGGAACGCCGATGAACTACGATGCAATTGTGATAGGTGCCGGTGCCGGTGGAGGGATTGCTGCGGCGTTGCTTGCGGAGTCCGGTGCACGAGTACTGTTGTTGGAGCGTGGAAGTCCGCATTCTTTTGCCACCGAAAAAACGGATCATCTGCGGAATCACCGCTTGTCACAGTACGGTCAAAACACAGGCCCTGGTCCGGGTAATCCGCGTGTATTTGTGGACACGCACCAGCACACCCATGTGGTGCAACCACACGAGGGGCACTACCACAACAATGCGGTGACCGTTGGTGGCGGTACCGTCGTGTATGGTGGTCAAGCATGGCGCTTTCTTCCCGATGATTTTGCCATGGCGTCACGCTATGGTGTGCCCAAAGGTAGCTCACTCGCGGATTGGCCGATTGGGTACGCTGATTTAGCGCCGTATTACGAACGTGCCGAACATGAAATCGGGATTGCAGGTGATAGTGCAACATCCGCAGTCGTATGGCCACGCGCCAAAGACTACCCGATGCCAGCGGTGCCCATGACCCGGCGTGGTCAGGTGTTGCGCAGTGCGGCAGAACGCCTCGGCTGGCGTCATTTTACGCCACCACTAGCGGTCAACACGCAACCATATCTTGGACGTCCCGCATGTACGGGATGTACGCTGTGTGTAGGATTTGCCTGTCACGTTGATGCAAAAAACGGCACGCAGAATTCCATGATTCCCCGTGCATTGGCCACGGGCAACTGTACACTCATCACCAAGGTGCACGTGCTTCGCATTGACATGGACGATGCACAGTCGGCCAAAGGGGTCACCTACGCCGATGAACATGGTACCCATCACCAGGCGACTGCCGGGCTGGTCGTGGTCTCTGCGGGTGCCATCGAAACTGCACGCCTGCTGTTTAATTCGGCCACGAGCGCACATCCGCACGGGATCGGGAATCATTCCGATCAACTGGGTCGCCACCTCCAAGGGCATGTCTATCCGCGTGCGATTGGCATTCTGCCCGACGAAGTCATCGATCACCAGGGACCGGGAGTGAGTATCTGTACCACGCAATTCAACCACGGCAACCCGGATATTATCGGCGGTGGGATGCTGGCCGATGAATTTATCACGTTACCGATTATTTTCTGGAAGCGGTTTTTACCGCCCGATGTGCCACGTTGGGGGAAAGCAGCCAAAGATTTTATGCGTTACGCCTACCCGCGGTTCATTGATGTCACAGGCCCCATCCAGGATATCCCCAATCCGGATAGTCGTGTGACCGTTGATGCTGCGGTCCGTGACCGTTTCGGTTTGCCGGTGGCGCGCTTGTCGGGCACCGTCCACCCCGAATCGCTTCGCACCGCGGCATTCATGTTTGAGCGGGCACGCGAATGGATCGAAGCCGCAGGTGTAACACGTTGGTGGGGAACTCCGCCCACACTGGGCTTGAGTGCGAGTCAGCACCAGGCGGGTACTTGCCGTATGGGTGATGATCCGGCCACCTCGGTGACTGATCGTTGGGGCAAAATTCACGGCACCCGCAACATTTATGTTGCGGATGGTTCATTGCACGTGACAAATGGGGGATTTAATCCCTTTTTGACCATCATGGCTAACGCATTTCGGGTCACCGACGGGATTATCCAACGCGGGAAGTAGTATGCGGTATCATGCGGTGGCGTTTTCTGGTACTACCGTGGTGCTTTTGGCGGTTTTGGCACGTGCCATCAACAACACGCCGCCAATGATGAGTGGCAGTGCGGCCATCATATACGGGCTTATCGTTTCATCGTTAATCAGATACCCGAGCAATACGGCAATCATCGGATTCACGTACGACGACGAGATAGCTAATGAGGGACGAACTCGTGGTACCAGGTACGCATATGCGGTGTAGCCGATGAGTGAACCAAATATGACGAGGTAGGCGAATGCGTATAGCGATGTACTCGTTGGCATCTGGGTGAGCTGTTCACCGGTGGCAATGCCACCCAGCAAGAGTACCAGGCTTGCACCAACCATTTGTACGGCACTTCCCATCATCCCCGTTGCCTGCGGTACCCTGGGGATAAGCACAGTGCCCAACGCCCATCCCATCGCCGCAATGATGAGAAGCACAAACCCACGAGGTGATGCTTGTACGTTGCCGTCGAGAGTGAGCACGGCTGCTCCAAGAAAACCGACCACCAGCCCGACCACTTCGCGGCGATTGGGCCATTCACCCCAGAACCCCGCAAAAATGGCTGCCCAGATGGGCGAACTCGCCAGGATGAGGGCTGTCAAGCTCGTAGAAATATAGCCCAGACCGAGTACCACGCCACCATTGCCGAGACCGAGCAAAATAGCACCAATGCCAATTCCACCCAGTAATTCACGACCATTGGGTAGTTTGCGTCGTTCAAAGAGTGCGAAAAGGAACATCAGTCCACCTGCTAACCCGAAGCGCATGAACGCCATCAGCAGTGGTGGAAAACTTTCCCGCGCAAACTTCATACCGAGATAGGTTGATCCCCAAATCGTATACGTCGCCAACAAGGCGAGCCCAACTTTGGCACGTTCTGACACGATGAATTCCTTTGTGATAATCACTTCGTGTCTATTGTACCCCAGGCAGCAGTTCGCGCAAAAAATAACCGGTGTGTGATGCAGTTACTTGTGCAACGGCTTCAGGGAATCCCATGGCAATCACACTTCCTCCGCCACTGCCACCTTCTGGACCCATGTCAATAATCCAATCTGCCGTCTTGATGACATCCAGATTGTGTTCAATCACGAGCACCGTGTTGCCAGCATCTACTAAGCGGTGCAACACGTTGAGTAATCGTTGTACGTCGGCGAAGTGCAACCCTGTGGTCGGCTCGTCGAGTATGTAGATGGTGCGGCCAGTGTCAATGCGTGCGAGTTCACGCGACAGCTTGATGCGTTGTGCTTCGCCCCCAGACAATGTGGTGGCTGCTTGACCAAGTGCAATGTAGTCGAGCCCAACATCGTGTAACGTGTGCAGGATGCGTGTGATGCGCGGGATATGCGCAAAGAACTCTAGTGCTGTTTGCACGTCCATTTCCAGCACATCAGCGATGGTTTTGCCACGGTACTTTACTGCGAGTGTTTCACGGTTGTAACGTTTCCCTTTACATACTTCGCAACGGACGGCCACATCCGCCAAAAACTGCATGTCAATCAGTTGGACTCCAGCTCCTTCACATGCTTCGCAGCGCCCACCTTTGGTGTTGAACGAGAAGCGCCCCACATCATATCCACGTACTTTGGCTTCTGGTGTCTGTGCAAATATGTCTCTGATGTGATCAAATAATTTGACATATGTTGCAGGATTTGATCGAGGAGTACGTCCGATTGGTTGCTGATCGATATCAATCACTTTGTCGAGGTGTTCGAGCCCGCTAATGTGTTGTAACGGCCCCGCACTGAGTGTAGCCCGACTCAGCCGATTGGCGAGCGTTGGGTAGAGGGTGCCATTGATGAGCGATGATTTGCCAGAGCCTGACACGCCGGTTACTGCCACGAACGTCCCCAACGGAAATGAAATACTGACGTTGCGCAGGTTGTTCATGGTGGCGCCATGCATTTCAACCACGTGACCATTCCCACGCCGGCGTTGCGTGGGTATCGAAATCTGCAGTTTCCCCGACAAGTATGCGCCAGTGAGCGATGTCGGGTGTGTCGCGACCTCGGCAGGTGTGGCTGCTACTACGACCTGCCCTCCCTTCACGCCGGCACCTGGCCCAAAGTCAATCAAGAAATCTGCGGCTGCCATGGTCTCGAGGTCGTGTTCGACGACAATCACGCTATTGCCGAGGTCGCGCAATTTGATGAGTGTGTTGAGGAGTTTACGGTTATCGCGCTGGTGCAGACCGATACTCGGTTCGTCGAGGATGTACATCACGCCCACGAGCCCTGAGCCGATTTGGGATGCCAGGCGGATGCGTTGTGCTTCACCGCCAGAAAGGCTCGGTGCCGCTCGTGCCATGGTCAAATAGTGCAATCCCACATTCAACAGGAATCCGAGCCGTTCTTGGATTTCTTTCAAGATGTCGTGTGCAATGGTGAGTGCATTACCACTCAGCGGCGTCACTGTGCGTTGGTGTAATTGACTATGTTGCGGTGCTGCCAATGCCATCGCCCACGCATGGGAATCACTCACGTTGAGGGCGCACACTTCGCTCAGAGACCACCCTCCAACGCGGACAGCGCGGCTCTCTGCACGCAGGCGAGCGCCATGACACGTCGGACATGGTTGTTCACTCATGAATGACGTGTAGTATTCACGATTCATGTCACTCCCTGTCTGGTGAAAGCGCCGCCGGATTTCGCTGGCTAGTCCCTCCCAGGTGCGCATGAATACTCCCCGTGAACCGCTTTCTTCGTTGTTCCAACTGAATTGAATGCGCTCTTTGCCACTACCGTGGATAATCACATTCCGTGCCTGTTCGCTCAACGTGTGCCATGGTGCATCGAGGTCAATCTGGAAGTGGGCTGCTATGACTTGGAGCGACTTGTATCCCCAGCCATCTTTCTTTTTGCGCAGTTCACCCCAATACGTGACCGCGCCGTCATGAATGGAAATATCGTGGTTGGGTACGAGTAATCGTTCGTCTACCTCCATGCGTGTACCCAATCCGGCACAATCAGCACAGGCACCTTGCGGCGAGTTAAACGAGAACATTTGGGGGGTGAGCTCACTAAAGGAAATGCCACACGTGGTGCACGTGTTTTCCACACTCATGATGAATTCTTTGTCGGTGTCGCTCGGCGCATCGGTACCTGGTTGGTCTACTATGCTTATCACACACACCCCTTCGCCGGTGCGGACTGCAAGTTCGATGGCGTCGGTTAAGCGCGTCACGTATGCGTCCCATGGGCTCTGGGCGTTTGCACTGGCCTTGCCACTGCCACGAACACCATCCGCGCTACTGTCACGCTGTGGCACTGCCAGACGGTCTACCACTACCTCTATCGAGTGCTTGACTTTTTTGTTGAGTTTGATCTCACTCTGCAAATCCATGATTTCGCCATCCACGCGCACACGTGTGAACCCTTCGCTCCGCGCATCGTTGAAGACATCTTTGTACTCGCCTTTGCGACGTGATACCAACGGTGCGAGCACCATGTACCGTGTATTGGCAGCAAACGTGAGGACACGATCAACCATCTGTTCGGGGCTCTGCGATGCAACCGGTTGTCCACAGACATGACAGTGTTGGGTTCCCACCCTGCCGTAGAGCAGACGGAGATAGTCGTATATTTCTGTGACGGTGCCTACCGTCGAACGTGGGTTTTTGGACGCACTTTTTTGTTCGATTGCGATTGCCGGTGACAACCCGCCAATATAGTCTACTTTGGGCTTTTCGAGTTGACCAAGGAATTGTCGTGCGTATGCTGATAAAGACTCGACATAACGACGTTGTCCTTCTGCATATAGTGTATCAAAGGCTAATGATGATTTGCCTGAACCGGAAACACCAGTCAATACCACAAGCTTATCGCGTGGGATGGTGATATCAATACCCTTGAGATTGTGCTCTCGGGCACCACGGATAACGATACTATCACGAGACATAAGAGCTACCTTTTTCTATCTGCACATATGTGCTATATGCATTGTAATTGAATCTGATATGCTGTGCACGTCTATTTTGTGAGGTGGTGAAAGCGTCGCAAGGCAAACCAGGTACCAGCACATGCGAAGCATACTAACCCACCCAAATACCAAGCAGACTGCACATCGCCACGCATCACTGCAATGAGCCATGTCGCTGGATTACACAGTGCTATCCATTGCATCCATGTAGGCACCGTGGCGAGATCATAAAGGGCGTTGGATGCAAAGAGTAACGGCAGATTGAACAGGAATATCATGCCGTGATAGCCCATGATGCTCCGTGACCGAGTGGCTACTGCGAGGGCAATCCCAGCAAATCCTAGTGTAAAACACAAGAGTGCAAGGAGACCGAGTGCCACGTTTGCAATTGAACCCGGCAACGCAGCCCCCACCAGCACACCAACGATACACACAATGCTGATTTGAAAAAACGCTTTGCTGACGGTGGCGAGCATATGACCGAGCAAAATACTCAAGCGGGGAATCGGCGCCACCATGTATTCGCGCATGATTCCACGCAAGCGTTCGTCGAGGAACATCATGCCTCCACCGGCTGCCCCACCGAGTGCGGTGAGTGCCAAGATTCCTGGGAGCATGAAGCTGAGATAATCACTTTGGCTCGCGAGCATGCGTCCCATGCCCACCCCAAAGAGACCGACCCACAGAATGGGTTGGATGAGGAGCCCACCCAGCTCTTCGCGGTTACGTAGAAATTTGTGCATGTGACGCAACCAAATTGCATATGTCGCATGAATCATTGTGCCACCTCGTCGCGGAGTGCTCTGCCTGTTGTGCGTAAAAACACGTCACCCAGATGCGGGCGTTGCATGGTGACTTCGACCACCTCTGCACCATGACTGCGTACAACATTGAGCAACTCTGGTAAGCGGCGTGCACCATTGTCTACGCCAATTAAGAGTTCGTGCCCAACCCAGTGAGCCTGTGTGACCCATGGGTATGCATCCCACGCTACTTCGGCGTGGGATGGGATGCATAGGCGCACAATGTCATCACCGAATTGGCTGATGAGTGCATCCACGGTGCCGTGTGTCACCATGCGGCCGTGGTCAATGATTCCCACATAGTCTGCGAGCAGTTCGGCTTCGTCCATGGCATGCGTGGTAATTACCACCGTCATGCCACGGGTGCGTTGTAGCGTGCGCAAGTATTCCCAAATCATGGCGCGGTGTTGTGGATCTAGCCCTTGGGTCGGTTCATCGAGAAACAAAAGCTGAGGGTGCATCATCAGACAACGTGCGAGTTCGAGACGACGGCGCATGCCGCCCGAATAGGTACCGGTCAAGCGGTCTGCTGCAGCGGTGAGTTCTACTAGTTCGAGCAGTTCAACGCTGCGTGTGCGTCGTGTCTGGGCGTTGAGGCCATACAAACGCCCATAAAAATCCAATGATTCACGTCCGGTTAAGTCACGGTCTAGTACCAGATCTTGAAACGTGACACCGATGATGCGCCGGATAGCATCTGGATTGTGTGCAATGGAATGCCCCGCAATGGTAATCTGCCCCCGGTCAGGTTGCAACAACGTGGTTAGCATGTTGATGGTTGTACTTTTTCCGGCGCCATTTGGCCCTAGTAGTGCATAGACACTGCCTGCACGCACATCAATGTCCAAATCCTGTACGGCTATCACGTCTCCAAATTGTTTATAGAGTCCACGTGCTTCAATCATCTTTACGGGTTTCCTTTCAACAATCATGATGCGCCCAACAGAGATGGTGTCACCATCTGCCAGGCGCATCGTGTGGTGACTCTGACTGGAATCGAACCAGCAACCTCCACCTCCGGAGGGTGGCGCTCTATCCAATTGAGCTACAGAGCCAACGACTGTACTATAGCACCCTCGCCCACATGGGTCAAGCGCGCCGCCGTTGACTGAGCAAGTACCAGGTTACACTAGCAGCGGTAATTGACGCACCAATGTACTCGCTTGCACTGGTGAGCCACTCACCCATGATTACGCCTGCAACAATGGTGGCCATCGGTAAACGCCATGCTTGGACGGATGTCACGAGCGGTGCGCCAAGGGTGCGTAGCGTATAGACCTGTAATAAGTTCGCGCCAATCACTATCACGAATGCAAAAACGGCCAGGGCAACGAGATGCGCGTTGGTAATTGAAGACCATGCTACCCAGCTGTCACCTTGGGCACCACTCATCATCAGCGCACTTGCTACCACAGCAATTAGCTGGAGCAAAAACGTCGCTTCACTCGAAATCCCTGCATTGGATGTGCGTTTGACCATGAGCATGTAGAGCGCAAGCAAGATACTGCTGAGCGTGGCGAGCGCCACCCCGACCCAACTACTCGTGCTGCCACTTTGCCAAAAATCTGCGTGTTGCATGTCGCCACTCAACATCACAAGTGCACCCAGACAAGACACGGCTAGTACCAAAGCAGTCCGGGGGGGTGGTGGATCTTCGAACCAGTAATATCCCATTACGGCAACGAGTGGTGGGGTGAGTAACCCGATGAGTGTGACTTGAGCAGCCGGTGCGTAGCGTGCGGCCAGTACGTTGGTTATCGCTCGGGCTGCTGCAAAAAATGCAACCATCCAACCCGCTCGAATCCAGAGTTGACCAAGCTCTCCTCGCCACCAGACCACGGCTACCATGACGAGCATGGCAGTACCGTTGGCCACGATGAGGAGCGTTAATCCGGGTAATTGGGCATCTATTTGCAGGTAGCGTGCCAGCACAGGGTAGACACCCCAGGCACTATGCCCGAGGAGCGCAGCGAGGAGCCAGAGATTGCGGTTGGGTGCGTGCATAGGTTGCTCTCATTCCCACCAACAAAAAAACCGACTCCTACGAAGGAGCCGGTTACCATCGTGGTCGGGGCGAGAGGATTCGAACCTCCGACCTCAGCGTCCCGAACGCTGCGCTCTACCAGGCTGAGCCACGCCCCGAATTCAGTGGTGCCGGAGGTGGGAGTCGAACCCACATGAAGTTGCCCTCAATGGTTTTTGAGACCATCGCGTCTGCCATTCCGCCACTCCGGCAAGTACGTCGCTCATTGCGCGTTTCGTTACTTACGAGTTGTGAGTATAGCCGAATTACAGCCAAATGTCAAATGTGCATGCCCGATTTCATACAATCAGCATACGACCACGATAGGTGTGCCGTTCTATCAAACGCATGATGATGTAGAAGAGTAACGCACTCGTGGATGCGGTTGCGATGATACCTTGGACGACAGGTGTGTAGGCGTACCCTTGGATTTCAATGAGTGTGTTGATGACCACAGATACCATGTGGAGTAGGATGAAAGGTGTCGCAATAAAATAGCGCTGGCGCAACGTGTAGCCGAGTAACAAGAGGTCCATCACAATTAAGCTGCCGACCACCACACCAATCGGCTCAATGATCCACCATTCCGGTGAAATGCGCTGGCTCACGTAAAAAATGCATTCAAACACGGCAACGGTCACAAGCGGCTTGGTCCAGCCAGGGCGCGATAGGGACATGCGATCCCACCCCACGAAGCCATAGAGTAGCAGAATGAATCCTGCTGAAAGTATGGCGTAGACTGCACCCATACCTTCTAATCCGCCGATGGCACCGCGCACCATTAACGCCATCAGTACGGCTTTGCTACTCAACCCGAAGATGATGATGACGGCACCTGTGGTGGTCAGGCTTTCACGCATGGGGCTACGTCGCCCAGCCAATGACCGCACATGCCCTAATGCGAGCATGGTAAAGATAATCGGAATCAAATGTAGTACGATTGTGTCCATGCCTCACTCCTCTGCCCAGTGTGAGTCTTACACATAATAATACTACATAATGTAATAAATGCAAGTCCCCACGTGCACAATTCTCTGTTGTGCACGTGGGGAGGGGTGCAGGCTAGCGGCGTGGGGTCGCTGATGGACGGAGAAATATGACCGGGGAGGGCGACGCAGTCCGGGTTGCGCTGCGGGTGCGCGTTGCAGTCCGACTTGGTACAGCGGTTTTGCTCCGCGTGGCAGTCCGGCTTGCAGTGGCTGTCCGGGTTGAAGTAGCCGTCTGCGTAGGAATCTGTGTCGCGGTAGCGGTGGCTGGAAGTGTGGCTGTTGGTTCCGGGTCTGCCACACCATCAAGCAGGAACCACACCGTGCTTGCGGGTGAGCTCAATGCGCCATCACTGACCTGGATGATAATTCGGTCGTGCTCGTTGCTACTTCCGTTCTGGCGGTATACGATCCGTTTGCGTTGTAGATCGGCCAACGTGAAGCGCGTTCCGGCACTCATGCGTTGTCCGTTAAAGAGCATCCAGCCGTTCACTGGTTCTGCTTGGAGTACGTAGACCAGCTGATTGGCGTTCGTTTCTCTGTCGCTACTGGTGATGGTGCTCGCATCGAGAATCACGTAGCCATTTGCACGCAAGCGGTACGGGCTACTCACAGTGATTGCAGGAGGTGAATTCGCAATGATGCTTTGTTCGGGGGTACACTGTTGCGACGTCACCGTGATACAGCTGACGGTGCTTACGTTGCCCGCTTTATCACGGAAGCGTGCATAAATTGCCACACTCGACGCCCGTACGCGCGCATTCGTGGCGAAGTTTTGCCATGTGGCCGTGCCAAATTCATCGGCAGCAGCGATTTGCATGCTTACGATGCCCGACCCGTGGCTCGCCGTACTTGGGCGATCCGTGCCCTTGACCGTCACGAGCGCCTGTCCGTTGCTCGTGCGCACACTCAACGACGCAAATGGCGCAGAACGGTCTACGAGGATGTCATCGAACACAACTTGTGTGATAGCACCATCCACGTTGCGGTAGCGCACATAGATGCGATACATGCTCGTTGACGGATCAGTGAATTGCCATGCACGTCCGAGCGCAAACGGTTCCCATGTCGTGTTATCGAAGACACCCGTGCTACTCAGTTGCATCTCTGCAATCGGTGGGAATGTGCTACTCGGGACGTTCATCGCCAGATTGACGGTGTCAATATTGGTGAACTCATCTCCATTGTTGATGTTCACGGCATAACTGCTACCACTGGTGCGATTCACGATGATACCCGCGTAGGTGGTTGCCACGTTCCCGACACGATCACGTGCCTCAATGCGGATTTCTTTGTAGCCGTCACTTTCATCAAGGGTGATGTCTGCACGCGACGTCATCGCGAACCACGGGCTATATGCGACGCCATCGGTGCTCCAGCGCCACATGACTGCCGGATCACTGGCTGCGGTAACCATGCTGAGCCGTACACGATTCGATGTGGTCGCTTCGGCGCTGACTCCCGTGCTTTGACCACGATTGATAAACGCTTGAATGGTAGGTGGTGTCTCGTCTATGGTCGTGTTGACCACATTTGACCAGCCACCAAGTGTGCCGTCATTCAGGTATGCACGTACACGGAACGCATAGCTGAGCTCGCCTATGGTGCGTACGAGTGCATCGCGATTCGTGATTTCACGAAGCACCGTCACCCATTCTCCGCTCGGTAGGGCACGGCGCTGGACTTCGTATTTGTACGGCAAGGCGATTGATTCTGCCAGGCTCCAGCGTAGTGACACATCACGCGAAGACACGTTGTCCACCGGACTTAAAAGCACTGCCGGAGCAACTTTCTGAATGACCACTGTGAACGATGCCGTCGCCACATTTCCGCTGTTGTCACGCGCACTGCACTGAATCACATTCACACCAACCGGCAAGAGGATGCCTGAGTTTTTGTCGCATGTCACTGCCACGTCGCCATCACGCAAGTCGGTTGCACTCACACTAAATGTGACCGCAGTGCCACTGTCGTAATATGCATCCAAAATCATGTCATAGGGCAAGACCAACATTGGTGGCGTCCGATCAGAGATGCTCACAATCGCATTGGCGCGCAATGCACTCGTTGCGGCAGGATTGGCCGCGGTGGCCGCCTGGACTTCCACATGGCCATTCCCCATGGACGCAAGTGGTGCGCCAAAGCGAAGGCCGGCAGCGCCCTGACTGGTGGTGATGTACTGACCAACGGCGAGTGTTGTCATACCGTCAGCGAGAAAGAGTGTGCCACCCACTATACTCGCAATCCGGAAATGGGTGATTTCGGCACCATCATATTGACTAGGGAGTACGACGAGTCCGCCATTTGAGAGGGCTCCTTCATCTACACTGGTCGTACTGATACGGGGCATATCGGGGACCGCAGTAACCACCAAGTTCGTCGTTGCAATATCACCACCTACACCCTCGACGGTAGGTGCAATTGCGGCTTGCGCTTGCAGTGTGTATGTGCCAAAGACGTGCGGATTGGCACGGAAGCGGAGCCCGGCACTTGCTGCGGTAGCCGTGACGAATCCACCATTGGTTACCATGGTGACCCCGTCGTTGAGGTAGAGTCGTCCCGGTAAATTCGTAAAGATGCGGAAATATCGTACTTCATCGCCGTCGAGTACATTGCGCGAAATCACAATGTCTGCCCGGCTCATTTCATCTTCTTTGGTGGTTGATCCACTCACGGTTGGTGCGCCGTCCACAATCGGTCGGATGACAACGGTTGCAGTTGCTGCCGCACTAGCGCCAGCTCCTGACGCCGATGTGGCTGCCTTGACAGTGACACTCGCCGGTGCCGTACGGTTGGGTTCCGGAGTAAAGCGTAAACCGAATCCCGCCGTGGTAATGTCAATCACACTCCCTACCGGCAGGATAGTCGTGCCATTGGGCATGTAGAGTTGGCCACCACTATAGCCAGCGATGATGATATGACTGACTTCGTCGCCATCTACTGGATTGCGCGTGATGACCAAACCATCATATGACTGGGTGTCTTCATCGGTGATTGCCTGACTAATCAGTGGCGCATCTGCAAGCGCGTTAATTGTGACCGTTGCAGTCACCACCGTCGGACTCACACCAGTGATGTTTGGTTTGGTGGATGCTTGGACGGCCACTGCACCAGCATGAATACCATTGAGATCGGGGCTGGGCAAAAAGCGCAACCCGCGCTCTGTTTCACTCACCGGCAAATAGCTCCCCACTGGCACGGGCGTGGTACCATCCGCGCGGTAGAGTGTACCGCCAAGTACCCGTGTGATGCGCATGAATGCGGTCTCTGCGCCGTCTTCTGGGTGGCGCCGGACTTTGATTAAGTCGCTCATCGTGTCTTCGTTGGTGGTGACCGCATTGATGACCGGCTCTCCGGGTAACGCAATGTTGATGGGTACGTATGAGCCACTCTGCGTGCCATTACCGAGTTGACCCCACGGATTGTGCCCCCAACAGCGTACCCGTCCATTGGCAAGTACCGCACAACCATGCTGATTGGGTGATACGTCTGGCCCAACAACACGTTTGGCCGCATACAACTCGGGAATCTCCGTGAGTGTGTTCCACGGGTTGATGATGCTGTTGATGCCCAGGATGCCGTTGGTGTTGTCGCCGACAGCATATACTTTGCCCGATAGACCGATGAAGTAAAGGCGATTGGCCGACGAACCGACCACATCCACCATGGGCTCGGGTACTGGGTAGTTGACCGCTGGCGTCCCAAACGACCCACCCCAACAACTCACGGTTTGATCTGTCAAGACGGCACAACCACCCTGGGCGGTCAGGCCAAATTTGCTCACAAAATTGCCCAGCCCGAGTACGGCAAACATGTTGTGATTGTATGATGCCGTAAATCCTACACCAAGCTGGTCTTGGAAATTCGAACCACCACACGAGAGACGCCCGTCGTAGCGCAGCTGACAAAAGCGCCGATTTGTATCCATGTGTGCGACGTTGCGAATTGCAAATGCTTTCACATCGCCGTGTGCATAGACGCGTGGGTAATAGGTGCTAGCTGTGCCATACGCGGGAATGGGCATCCAGAATTCGTTGTTGTATGAATTGTACCCCCAGCACACCACAGAACCCTGGGTGAGCTTGGCACAGACGCCAAGAGGAGCTACTGCGATATTTACCACATCGCGCATGCCTGCAATTACCGACGGTGCCCAACGCGTTTCCATGTTGGTGCTGGTAGTATGATACCCCGTGCCCCAGCACGCCATACTCGCATCACGTTTGATGGCGCAGGTCATGTTGCCCCCTGCACTGAGTGCAATTGCGTCACTCAATCCGATCACGTCAACGGGATACGCACTAAAGCGCAAGAGCGAATCGTTGATGCCGAGCTGACCATCACCGTTGTAGCCCCAGCACATCACACTGCCGTTGGCCTTGAGGGCACAGGTGTGATTATCACCTACCGCAACATCTACAAAACGCGTACTGGTGCTGATTTCGTTACTTGTGGACATCGCACCTGCGGCTTGGCTTTGACGTGCGGGCAGGAGCGTGCTCAACACAAATACCACGATAGTGAGGTGCCAAATTCTATTGAGCATAAATATCCCCTTTACGTAAACAGGTATATGTACTAAGCATAGCAAAAATGCTATCCACAAATGTGGTCTTTTATCGAATATGTGCATGAACATGATGCGCTAGAATGCTATAATTCGAAAAACAGTAGAGGAGTGGTTGGAATGACGCACATCACCCATGTTGCTTTTGATGCCGATGACACGTTGTGGGCCAACGAAGATTTATTTGTGGCTGCACAAGCGCAGTATATGACCATGTTGCACCGCTATCGCCCTGATTGGGACGCGCAGGAGCTCTACGAGACCGAACAGCGCAACTTGGCCTACTTTGGGTACGGTATCAAAGGATTCACCTTGTCCATGATAGAGACAGCCGTTGATATCACTCACGGCGCCATTACAGGACATGAAATCGGTCAAATCATTGATTTGGCACGCGAGATGGTCCATGCACCCCTCACCCTGTTACCATTTGTCGAAACGGTGCTGCCAGCACTAGCAAACAACTACACCTTGATGTTAATCACCAAGGGGGATTTATTCGATCAAGATGCAAAAATCGCACGATCTGGTTTGGCTGATTACTTTACACACATAGATGTGGTCAGTGACAAAACGCCTGCTGCCTATGCACGCCTGTTGCGGCGCTACGATATCAATCCCGCAGCACTCGTAATGGTGGGCAATTCCCTCCGCTCAGATGTGCTGCCGGTGCTTGAATTGGGTGCGCGTGCTGTCCACGTGCCGTATCACCTCACTTGGCAGCACGAACATGTTGATGTTCCACCTGAAGCACGCCGTTGGGTCGAATTGCCACATCTCGGTGCTGTCGCTGATTGGCTTGCACAATCACGCTAATCGGCGTATAATCGCCGCCATAACGACGGACACCAGCGAAGTGGTCTTGGCAGTGTCGCCAACCATGATTGGAAGGGATACGATGACACGTGCCAAGAAAGGAAATGTGATGGCTGTACAACGGTCTCCTCGACGGATTGCGATGCTCACAAGTGGTGGCGATGCACCAGGACTCAATGCGGTGATTCGTGCTGCTGTAAAGATGGGTGAAACACTCGGATACGAAATGCTCGGTGTCCAGGATGGCTTCGAAGGTTTGCTTGGTACGCCACGTTTGCGCCCGTTAACCGATGAAGACGTAACAGACCTGTTGTCGGTGGGGGGCACCATTTTGCGCACCACCAATAAGGGGCACTTCAACGGTCCGCGTGTGGTAGGTGCTCCTGACGACCCGTATCTCGAAGCCTACAACAACATCATCAAACTTGGCTTGTCTGGCTTGATTACAATTGGCGGTGAGGGGACACACGCCATTGCGCTCGAATTGAGCAAGATGGGTGCACCGGTTATCGGCGTGCCCAAAACCATTGACAACGATTTGGCTGGGACCGATCGTACGTTTGGCTTTGATACCGCCATTCAAGTTGCTTCCGAAGCGCTAGACCGGTTGCACACCACTGCTGCGAGCCACAATCGCGTCATGGTGCTCGAGGTTATGGGGCGGCATGTGGGCTGGATTGCATTGCACTGCGGGATTTCTGGTGGAGCAGATGCCATTCTTATCCCTGAAATCCCGTTTGATATCAATAAAATCGCCGAGCATGTTGCCAAACGTGATGAAAGTGGCAACACGTCGTACATCATTGTGGCCGCCGAAGGCGCATTTCCTAAAGGGGGGAAGCCGATTTATTCGGGCAATCGCCTCGGCGGTGTGGGGCAAACGGTGGCCGATCAACTCCAGGCCCTCACCGGCAAGGAAGCACGGTGTGTGGTGCTTGGACATTTGCAGCGTGGCGGCACGCCAACACCCTACGACCGGATTTTGTCTACTCGCTTTGGTGCCGCCGCAGTGCGTGCCATCCACGAAGGGATTACGGGTGAAATGGTTTCACTCAAGGCCCAAGATATCACCACCGTGCCCATTGCCGAAGCGGTGAGTCACCTCAAAACAATCCGTCCGCACAGCGATTTGGTGCGTACATCCAAGGGAATTGGTATTATTTTCGGTGACTGATGCGGAGAAACTCGATTACTCACTTACCATAATGTCATTTACAGGGATAGCGAACGTTTTCCCCGCATCGGTGCCATGCACGATGATGACCCATTCACCGGCCATCGTAAAGAGCACGCCACACTGAAAACTGCCATCGGCTTGTGCATCGGCAATCGGTCGATTGCTGCCCATCGTCATTCCAGGCATTTGCATGTCACAGTACACATTTGTGGCGGTAAATGCCTGATTATCTTTGCTGAGGCGAATGATAGCAGCCTGCGATTGATTCACCACTGGTCTGATTGTGAGCGTGAGCGATGCTGTATAGCGGTCTGTGCTCCCCTGATACGTTTGAGCTGCACTACAGGCGCTACACAGAAGCACTACCAAATACAGGCACACCGTTGCAAAAAATCTATGCATGATCGTCTGTTCCTGCGGGAATCGGATAGCGGAGTGATACCAGAAAGCCCACGATGATGTGTTCTACGTTGATGATTAAAAAGAGCCCTGACAGCGCGATTGCGTAGGCACTTGCGTAGCCGTGAGCCTGGAGGAGTCCGATTAAGACGGCTTCGCGGATGCCGATGCCGGAAACGCTGATTGGTAAGGCTTGGAGAAGTGCGATTTGTCCCGTTGAGCCGAGGACGGCTGCCAGGGGGATTGCCGTGAGAGCCATGGCCGTAAAGAGCAATGCGATGCGAATGGCAGTGGATAATCCCGACAATGTGGTGCTCACCACGAGGATGGCCGCACTTGTGCCCGATATATTGAGCGCATCGAATTGTTGTGTGATGCCGTCGTAGCGTGTCTGCCAGCGCCGTGGGACTGCGTAGCGCAATATCCCAAAGAGCACATTCCGGCTCTTGCGGATGAGGAGCACGGGGAGCATGGCAAAGATGACCGTAGCAACACCAATGGTGGTTTGTTGGATGGCTGCGCGACTGGTGGCATCCAACGTGTCCGCGAGTGCCGCTAAGCCGATGAATGCTAATACAGCCATGGCAGCCACGTCACAGAGCCGCTCCACAAAAATGCTAAACAGCAGGCTGGGCATGGGGCGTTGTGGTGCGCGCAAATAGAGTGCTTTGGCGAAATCACCGCTTTGTCCTGGTGTCGTCCCTCCGAGAAAGAGGCCTATGGTATAAATGCGACTGAGGTGCCATACTCCAGGAGGGTGTAAGCCGAGTTCACGGAGTATGACGTGCCAGCGCCATGCTTTCACAATAATAAAGAACGGCATTAATGCGAGTGACAGCGCAACCGGCCACCAATCTACATCGTTGAGGGCACTCCACAACAGCGATAAATCGGTGCGCCACAAGAAAATGATGAACAACAATGGTCCTATGATGCGCAACAGCCAGCGTGTAATCTGTGGTCGCATCAACGACGCTCCTCGCGACGCTGAAAGCGCAACCCGGCGATTTGTTCGGCGAGTAGCCCAAACATGAATATAATTACTCCACCCACAAAGAGGGCGACTGCGGAATTGGGGATGCGAAAGCGACCAATGTCGGTGATGAAATAACTCACCAGGAATGACACGATGCTCAAGAGCCCCATTGAGACGGCCACTGGAAAGAAAACACGCATCGGTGCAAAGAGCGTAGTGATGCGCAAAATAATCCCTGTAAAGCGAAAGCCGTTGCGCAGTAATTTTTGTGCACTGTGGCCGGTGCGACGTGGTGCCACATCAATCGGCTCAAAGCGTACATGGTATCCGGCCTTGCCAAAGGCGAGTGCGCTGGTGGTCGGCCACGACATTTTGTTGGGGAGGAGATGCAAAAATTCGAGCATAACATCACGGCGCATGGCCCGAAATCCGGACGTTAAATCGCGCATATCCATTTCGATGAGGTAACTGCCCAGTTTGTTGAGGAGCGAGTTCCCCAGCCAACGGATCGTGTTTTGTTGACCGGCACGGCTTCGTTCGCCGATGACCATGTCGTATGTACCAATATGGCGCAGGAGTTTGGGCATGTCAGCTGGATTGTGTTGCCCGTCAGCATCCAAGACGACCACCACATCTCCACGGGCTGCACGCACACCGGTTTTGATGCCGGCACCGTTGCCAATGTTGTGTGGGCGACGAATGACTAGTGCACCTGCAGTTTCGGCTTGATCCGCCGTAGTATCACTCGACGCATCATCAACCACGATCACTTCGGCATCCGGCACCACTTCTTTGACTCCACGCACAACGGTAGCGATGGTGTGTGTTTCGTTGCGTGCTGGAATCACAACGCTGATTGAAAATGGCCATTGGTGTGGCGCTGACATGCAACCCCCTCAGTGCATTGATGCACAATTCTGCAATGCCGTTATTATACCAAGCTACGGTAGCGTTGCACACATATCTCCATGGAATACCGCATAGCGTGCTTCGTGCCAGAGTGGTACAACATCTGTGGGCAACGGCTGGAGCTCGCGTGACCAGATAATCAGGTCTGGTTGGGTGTCACAGAGTGCGCTCAGATTTACTGGCGCAGTGATGGTGCGAAACGTGCGGGCATCAGCCAACGCAGAATATTTGCCGATGGGGCTTTCGCGACCAGCCACAAATGCAATGCGTGCGTGCGGATATGTGCGCGACACGTGCGCCAGTACGGCGTATTCGTCACGTGGTTGGCTTGCGATGACTGTTGCATGCCCCTGCATCACACCAGCACTTTGGATGCAGACAACTGCAAGTAGAACCCAGATGCGCCACGGCGCGGGCAGGGCACGGATAATCCGTATCATCAACCATGTTGCAGTAAAGGCTGCCACCCAGATCAGCGGCAGGAGAAAGCGTGGCAACACGAATGCCAATGCAGAGACGCTGAGAAATCCGACCAGCCAGATGCTGGCGAGTTGATGCGTGCGTGGCATACCAAACCGCCACCACCATTGGATGAGGAGCACGATTCCTGCCACGCTCAGCCAGTTGGCGGGGAAACTGAGCAGGCGTTGAAAGATGGCACGCTCATCAGCGGCCGTGCTACTGCCCCAAATGGCGGTTATGTTGTACCACCACGCGCGAGTAAATCGTACCGGATCATTGAGTATCACGTCACGCATTGGAATTGTGTCAGGCACATCGCCCCATCGCCCCCAGTCGAGATTTCCATAGACGGCCAACCAGCTGTTTTTGGCTTGATGACTAAACAAGATTTGTCCGGTGTCACTATAATTGATGCCCAGTTGTGCCCCTGCACCGATGAGCCAACCAACGCCCAACCACAGGAGCTGGCGGAAGATGCTGGAGGCATTATGACGCTGTACAATGGTCCAAAGTATTATGACCGCAATGAGGATGATTCCGGTATGGCGCACGGTAAATGCCAGCCCAGCCATCACCCCTACGCCGATCATCCAGCGTGGGCGGGCGGGTGTGCGTACGAGGAGTGCACAAGCGAGCGTGGTCAACGCACTAAACGTCATGTCACTCCCTAGGCTTAGTGCATACTGCGTAAAGAGCGCGCTGGTGGCCACAGTGATGGTCATAAATGCACCCCAGTACTGCCCAAAGATGAAGCGTGCAAGCCACCACGTGGCGATGAGTGCTCCTGTTGCCACAATTACACCCCACCAGCGTGCGCTGTCGAATGCGCTTGCACCACTCAGTTGCTGTATGACATGGAGGATGAAAGGATAGCCGTAGTTGTAAAAAGGATCTGCGGTGAACACGGTAGTAAGACTATCGGAACGACTTGCAAACGATCGGAAATCCTTTTCGACACCGGGGACAGCCAATGTGAGATGCATGCGTTGCATGAACACGTTACTCGTGCTCCACACAGCAATGGTGATGCCACTGAGGGCATCACCCCACCAAGGGATGCGTCGCGTTATTCGCTGCTGGTAACGGACAGCAAGCATGAGTGCACATAGGCCACACACGATGGCCACACCCTGTGGGAGCGGAAACCAGAATTGCCCGCGCCACGAGACGATGGCCGCACAAACGGGTACGAGTATGGCAATGCATCGTTGTTGCCAGTTGGGTAATTGTCGGCTTTGGAGTATGGCACTGCATAACATGCTACACAGTATCACCCATGCAATAGGCCACGGGTAGGGCAAATTGGGTGGCAGGGTGGTGATAGTGATGCTATCCACCAAGATGCCCACCTGGCGCGGATCTCCCGTTTGCCACGGCTTTATATCGCTTTGGAGTGCAACATAGAGTGTGAACGGTTTGAATTCGCCACCGGGCACTTCGAACGATAATTCGTGCCACGATGTGTCAACCCACTGTTGGAGTACGGGGTTGCCACCGTTGGCGGTGATGGTGACCGTTTGCGGGTGTGGTGCAACGACGCGCATGCGGACGTGCATGGGGGTGGCGAATTGGGGCAGAATGACGGCTGCATCTGCACCGCTCCAGCGTGCCATTCCGTCTGTGGCAAATTGACTGGGAATTGGCTCTTGATCAAAGAAGCCCTGTACGTAGGCACTATCGTAGCCCCCCACATCAATGGTGTGTGACACGGGGATGAGACAGATGAGTCCAAAGAGGATGCCACTTAATGTGGCGACGAGAAGTGTGGTGGCCAGAGAAGTCATGCGTTCCATGTTGAGATGCTCCGCTACGGCCCATGGTTGTCGTGAATCGTCACTCTATGGTATAATACGTCAAGTATGCAGGATTTGCATGAAGTGATTACGGAGCCCAGTATGGCACGACTTTCCCGTGCAGAACGTCGCCGTCAGACGGCGCGTGACATTGCCAATGCGCAACACAAACAACCCGTTGCTGCGGTTGAGACTCACGATGACGGATATGCTGACGTGGGTGCTACTTTTGCCGAACCAGAAGCCCCGCGTACCGTTCGTACCACGCGCCGTGTGTTGCGTGTGCCAGAGCACGTTGACTACAGTGGCGAATATCGCATGATTAGCCATGATTTGCGGCGGATTGCCGTGTGGGGGACGTTGCTCATCGTGGTTATGTTCGCTATTCGCTATTCAGGTCTCGTTTAGGGCGTTATTGATACCAAACGCCCCGCTGGCTCTACAGCCAGCGGGGCGTTGTGTGTTGATGGGACTACTTCTTTTTGGTGGCCTGTTGATCTTGGCTGGCCTTGAGCCGCTTCATGAAGCGATCAACTTGCCCGGCGGTGTCAACGATGCGTTGCTCACCCGTGTAGAATGGGTGACACTTGGCACACACGTCCAAGCGCAATGATTCTTTGGTAGCAACTGTCGGCCATGTGGTGCCGCAACCGGCACACGTGTAGGTCGTCTTGTATGTTTTTGGATGAATACCCTGCTTCACCGTGTGCTCCTTATTTCTCGCCTTCGACGGCGTAGACACTTACTTGCTTCTGGGAGCGGCTATATTGTTCGAACACAACCTTGCCCGGAATCATTGAGTAAATGGTGTAATCACGACCGAGACCAACGTTTTGGCCTGGCTTGAACTTGGTGCCGTTCTGGCGGATAAGCACTTCACCAGCGCCAACCACTTGCCCACCAAAGCGCTTCACACCGAGCATTTTTGGGTTGCTATCACGACCGTTGCGTGAGCTACCAACACCTTTCTTATGTGCCATGACACAATTCTCCTCTGCGTTTGACTGCTATGCGCTCGCTGCTGCTTTGCTGCGGCTCTTCTTGGCTGGCTTCTTCTCTTCGGCTGGGCCGACTTCGATTTTTGTGACTTGCACGCGTGTGAGATCCTGGCGATGCCCGGTGCGGCGACGAATGCGCTTCTTGCTCTTGTAGTGGAAGACGACGATTTTGTCGTCCTGCACTGCACCGATGACTTTGACATGGACGCGGGCATCAGCGACGGTTGGCGTTCCCACGACGGTCTCTTCACCACCGAGTACGAGGACTTCGCTGATGACGAGCTCACTGCCTGCGACTGCTTCACTTTGCAGGGCAATATCAAGCACTTGCCCTTCTTGTACGCGGTACTGCATACCGCGATCACGAATGATGGCGTACAACGTTTTCTCCCTTGCCGCTGCATCTCCCAACGGCAATCCGTTGGCGCCGCAACTACGATTCAATATCCACGCAACGCGTAGAACAATTTACCAACGTTTAGTATACCTTTTCTGCATTACTGTGTCAAACGTTGACGAATACTGCCGTGCATGGCACACCCGTGCATCGTGATGCTGAGGTGTGGCCATTCTAATACTCTTCTTACTTGTTCATTGCGTGCTGAATTGGTATAGTAGAGCTATACCCCTAGGGGTATAAGAAGTATGAAAGGAGACAGCAATGTCAGCACATGTGAGCAACATTTCCGATGCCGATTTCGAGAGCACCGTGCTCAAGTCAAGCACACCCGTTGTCGTTGATTTTTGGGCACCCTGGTGTGGTCCGTGCCGTGTGGTAGGGCCAATTCTCGAAGAGCTCGCTGGCGAGTATGCGGGGAAGGTGAGCGTGGTCAAAGTGAACACCGATGAGTACGCCCAAAACGCAGCCAAATACGGTGTCCAGGCCATTCCAACCATGATCGTCTTCAAGGATGGCAAGGAAGTCACACGCATGGTTGGTGCCAAGCCCAAATCCGCCCTGAAAGCAGACTTTGAACAGCTGATCAAGGCGTAAGAGGTGTGCCATGACCGATCCGTTGTTTCCCCTCAGTGAGGCTGCTCGGGTCGATGTGATCGCACGTCTCAGTCGCATCGAAGGCCAAATACGTGGCGTCAAGCGTATGCTCGATGACGGGCGTAATTGCCAGGATGTCATCACTCAGCTTTCGGCGGTACGGGCCGCAATTACCAGCGTCAGTACCACACTCGCTGAACGATGTGCACACGAATCGCTGTGCAGTGATGGCAACATAGATAGTGACGACCTCGCCAAACTATTGGCTCTGCTCCGGGCATCGCGCTGAATTTCCCATGACGGTCACACATAGGGTTCGCCCTGCGTGTGACCGTCATGGTGTGTGCCACTGGATGAGTCGGCGTAACACGCGGTCGGCGAGGTGTGGTGCTAGCATACTCGCAAAGAGGAGCAGGCGGTCTTGCCAGCGTGTATAGCGAATGCGTGCATGGGTACGCAACGTGTTGCAGATGACTGTTGCTACGGTAGTGGGGGGGATGCCGCGCTGTGCCTGCATGCGCCGTTCCCCGGCGAATCCCAGACGGTGTGCAAAAAACTCACTCGCCACGGTGCCGGGGCGTACAACGCTGAGCCGGATAGGGGTGCCGAGGAGTTCGATGCGTAACGCATCACACAGTCGTTCGAGCGCACCTTTGCTGGCACAGTATCCGCCACTGTAGGGTAGCCCTTGTACGCCGACGACCGAGGACACCACCACAATGCTTCCTCGTTGCTGTGCTTGAAAGACCGGCAATACGGTCTGAATGGCACTGAGGACGCCACCCACGTTGACCTGCATACAGGCGATGACATCAGCCCATTTGAGTTCTGCCACGGGTGCACTCAACCCAATTCCCGCATTACAGACGATGGCATCAATGCGGCCAAACTCGCGGAGTGTGTGCGCGACGACGTGGTGCATTGTTTCGGGTTGGGCGATATCGCCGGCAAACCAGCTATGGTGACCGGGAAATGTGGCAACTGCTGATTGAAGGACCTCTGCGCGTCGTGCTACTGCCACGACATGTGCACCTGCTTCGGCCAAGGCCAGGCTGGTGGCCAACCCGATGCCCGCACTTGCGCCTGTTACAATCACGACTGCATCACGGAGTTGCATTTGTTTTGCTTTCTACCAACGCTTCGTAGCAATTGACTAAATCATCCATGCTCTGATGCCAATCACGCGTTTGTGCATAGGCATAGGCCTGCGCTGCAAGGCGTGCACGCAGCACGCCATCATCACGCAGCCGGATGACGTGCGTGACGAGTTGAGATGGGTCTGCGGCATCGTAGACGAGCCCGTTTTCCATGTGTTGCATTGTTTCGGTGAGCCCACCCACATACGGTGCAACCACCGGTAAGCCGCATGCCATGGCTTCGAGCGGCGCCAGCCCAAACGTTTCACTCTGTGATGGAAAAACGAATATGTCGGCACTGTTGTAGACGTCAATTAATTCCTCCCCACGAAGTATTCCAGTGAAATGTGCCCCCGTACCGGCGAAGAGGTCTTGTATGTGAGCGGATTCTGGTCCACCCCCGACCAGTACGAGTTGCACGTGTGCAAGCGATGCAACGGCAACCAAATCAGCAATGCACTTTTCCCGTGAAAGGCGCCCCACATAGAGAGCGACAACTCGTGTAGGATCGCCGTTGCAGAGCCGTGCGCGTATCTGTGCATCAACGTGGTAGCGGCGAAATCGTGTCAGATCAATCCCACGTTGCCATTGCTGAACGCGTGCGATGCCGTGATCGCGTAGCTGTTGGCAAGTGACCTGTGATGGCGCCAAATTGATGTCTGCTTTGTTGTGCCAGTAGTTGAAAAAACGCCAGGCAATCGGCAAACCCCAGGTACCTGCGTATTGTTTGACATAATAGTTAATATCCATATGGACTGAGGCGACGAGTGGCACCTTGCCTATGGTAGCCATGGTAATACCAGCCGCTCCGATAAACGTTGGATTCATCACGTGGATGATATTGGGTCGAAACGACGAGATAGCGCGAATGCCTTGCCACGTCGGGAACGAACAGTGGAGCTCGGGGTAGAGTGGAAACGGTGGTCCCCATGATGGGTAGACGGTGCTGCCATTGAACGATGATGGTGCTCCGGGAGGTGCGTAGATTATCATTTCGTGACCGCGCGCATGAATTTGTTCGTGCATCTGATGGATGATCGTGACTACGCCGTCTATTTTGGGAAGAAATGTTTCAGTAAAAAGCGCAATGCGCATATCATTCCTCACACACGAGTGGTTGCATCATTCGTCCATGCTCCATGATACAATGATACGCCGAACACATAAGGAGGTACTTTGTGGTTTCTGTGAACCGTTTGTCCGCATTCTTTCGCGACACGTCACCGGTTGTACTGCGTATCATGCTCATTAGCGTGTTGTTTGGGTTGTCTGCAAGTGTGTCGGATGTGTTATTCAATTTTTATCTAGAAAGCCTCGGCTACGGGAACGAAACAGCCGGGCAGATGAATTCACTGTATAGAATGGCTGGATTCATCTTTGGTGTGCCACTCGGGTTGTTGATGGACCGCAAAGGAGCGCAACTCGTTTTTCTTGCGGGTATGATTTGTTATTCCATCGGCTGGGTGCTCCTCCTTGCGTGGGGTGATATCCGGTTTATTGGTGTGATGTACTTTTTGATTGGTGCTGCTAGTATCGCCACGTATACGTCAGTGATTCCCTTGTTGAGCGCTATCGTGGACTCGCAGCAGCGTGCGACTATTTTTGGCATTAACGCGGGTGTGACAATCGCAGTGGGATTTGTGGGCTCTCTATTCGGTGGCGCATTACCATCGCTGATTGCACCGTTTCTTGGTGTGGCTGCCACCGATGTATTGGCATATCGTGTCGCCTTGTCGAGTGTGTCCATCATCGGGTTTATTTCCTTGATTCCGTTCATCGGCATGCACGCCGCAATTACCAAGCAAAACAGCCAGCAGGGTCCGCGCACAAATACTGACCCTACTGAGCGGGTGTCGTTCATGCATATTTTGGTGCTTTCGTCACAAGCGTTTCTGCTCGGTGTCGCAGGTGGATTTGTTGTGCCGTTCATGAATCTTTTTTATCGTGAGCAGTTCGCGTTACCTGATGCTTCTGTTGGCATGATTCTGGCCATTTCTGCGTTCGCCATGGGTTTTGGTAGCACCGTTGGTGGGGCACTCTCCAAGCGTTTCGGTCTACGGCGTGCTACCGCACTTACGCGCCTGTTATCTGCACCCACCCTACTCCTCATGTTGGTGCCTTCGGTGTGGGTCTCTGCTGCTGCGTATTTTGTGAGTCGTGTGATGGTTGGTGTCACCTTTCCTCTCGCTGATGCGCTCGTCATGCAATCAGTACCCGCTAGCCAACGCGGTACCACGGCAAGCGTTACCAGCATGGTGTGGTCGTTGGGGTGGGCCATCACCGCATTTTTCAGTGGGTATCTGCAAGAAACATATGGATTCGTGTGGGTCTTTGCCGCGTCTGCCTTGATGTACTTGTTGGGCGGATTGCTCTTTTTTGTAATCCCGTTTAGTGATAGCGACAAGCAGCCTGCTTCGGCGTCGTAAATCGGGTAGCGCGGTTGGTGGTGTAGTGGGGAGCTCGGCTCAGTGCACGAGTGACGACTTCACCACATCGTTCGTGTGATTCGCATCTCCATTCACACACACGGAGGGTCATGCATGAGCATGTTGTATGCACGGTTGCGCGCGTCTGGGTATTCACCATTGCTTGTGCGCCTCTTCACGTTCACATTTGTTGTAGGACTAATCACAAGCCTCCCCGACATCCTGTTTAACTTTTATCTCCTCAGCATGGGGTTCGACAATGCGGTGGCGGGATCGCTTGCAAGTATTTTGCGGCTTTCTGGCTTCATATTAGGTATTCCACTCGGATTGGCTGTTGATCGTATCGGTGGAGTGCGCACACTCCAAATTGCAACCGTTGTTAATATGGTTGTGTGGGGAGCTCTGCTCAGTGTACGGGATGTGACTTCGATTCAGGTGCTGTATTTTCTATCGGGAGTCTTTTTTACGGCACAAGCGATTAGCATTATCCCCATGATAGCGCGTGTCTCTACCCCGGTGCAGCGTCCCATGTTGTTTGGGGTTAATTTTTCCGTGTTGATGGCAACGAGTGTGGTGAGTGCACTCATTGGTGGGCGGCTTCCGCAGTGGTGTGCACAGTGGTTGCTTGTAGACGCCATGTCGGATACCGCGTATCGGACGGCGCTCTACAGCATCATCGCATTGTGTGTGGTGGTGATTGGAGTGTTGTGGGGACTCGACGCGCAGATTCGTACATCCACAATAGCCACAGATGCGCCGACAGTTGGGAACGTCGAACAGCATATCCCCGTGTCTGTCATTATTTTTCGATCGTTTGGTCGTACCCTGCTTGGTTTTGCTGGTGGAATATTCGTTCCATTCATCAATATATTTCTACGACAACAGTACAACATGCCAGATGCCACGGTAGGTACCGTCATCGCTATTTTTGCACTTGGTTCAACACTTGCTGGGTTATTTGTGGGACGTGTCATGGAGCGTTTCGGTAGTCGGGCAGGGATTTTGTATGCTGGCTGTATCGCCGGGGTGAGTACGTTGGCCGTACTCTATCCTCATCCATGGCTGTTTACGCTCGTCTTCAGTCTGTGTGCTTGCATGGTCAGTTTCATCTTTCCTTTGGCTGACGTCTTGCTCATGGGAATGATTGCACCTGGTCAGCGGGGGATTGCCACGAGTGTATCCAACATGATGTGGTCGCTCGGTTGGGCGGTTGCTGCTTGGATAAGTGGGTTACTCCAAGTTGGGAGCGGGTTTTTCTGGCCAATCACGCTCTCGGCGTGTGCATTTTTCTTGGTGGGTATATGGTTTTACGTCGTCCCATTCCCGCGCTATCAACCAACGGATGAACCTAATCTGCAGGCTGCATCAGTGTAGGACGACTACACGACCACAGCATTGATTCATGAATCTGAGTACAATACTGATACGCACGGATGTGTCGTACCTTTATGCGAGGTGACTTGTGGTAACGTTGCGATCCCAATGGCGGGAATTTTTAGCAGGGGGATCTCCCGATGTGTATCGGATCCTCTTGCACGGCATGCTCTTTGGTATGGCCTTTAGTATCAGCGATATGCTGTTCAACTTTTACCTGCAGAGTTTGGGATACGATAATGCAGTGGCGGGTCAAATGCAATCGGTCTTTCGTCTGGCTGGGGTCATGTTTGGTGTTCCCATCGGCATGGTCATTGATCGTGTTGGTGCGCAACGCATGCTCTATATCGGCATTTCAACCTACGCATTGTGTTGGTTAGTACTCTTGTTGATCGGTGATGCGCCGTTGGTGACTCCGTTTGGATCGCTCTCGTCGTTGACCATGATTTCTATCGTCTACTTCGTCATTGGTGCCGCTAACATGACCACCTACACGGCAGTAGTGCCCTTGCTGAGTACCATCATCGAGCCACAACAGCGTGCGGCCATGTTTGGTATTAATGCTGCCGCATCAACGATGATTGGATTCGTGGGGAGCATCTTTGCTGGCTTGCTTCCCTCTTGGGTAGGTTATATCGTCGGTGTGGATGCGACATCCGAAACCGCATATCGAACTGCGCTCTACTGCGTGAGCATCTTTGGTATTCTCGCCATTATTCCCTTGTCGGGAGTCAAAAGAGCGCAAAAATCGCAGCCTGCTCCAGCCACGTCCACAGAACCGGTTATCACTGCGGCTCCTGCGCGGCTACCGTTCACGCGGCTTTTGCTCTTCGCTGCGCCATCCATGTTTTTTGGGATTGCGGGCGGGATGTTCATTCCATTTCAGAATCTTTACTTCCGCCAGGAATTCAACGCGAATGATGGTTTGGTGGGTCTGAGCATCGCACTCGGATCATTGGCAATGGGGATTGGTAGCATCATGGGCGGGCCGTTATCTAAACGGATGGGTGTACGCCGTGCTACCGCCCTTTCGCGGTTTATGGCTGCTCCGATGATGTTTCTGATGCTGATTCCACAGTTTTATGTGGTGTCCGCAGCCTATGATTTGAATCGCGCATTAGTCGGTCTGACCTTCCCGCTCTTTTCGGCACTGGTGATGCAGTCGGTGCCGTTGCAACAGCGTGGTACTGCGACCAGCATGAGTAGCATGACCTGGTCGTTGGGGTGGGCAGGGTCAGCCATCTTGAGTGGATACATGCAGCAGAGTAGTGGCTTTAGTGTGGTGGTAATTATTTCTGGTATCAGCTACATCATTTCGGCACTCCTCGTGCAGTTCATACCGTATACCGACAAACTCGACTAACTGATTAGTCGCTCTCTACATCTGCCGTAATGTATCCGGCTGGGGCAGGTAGCGGAATTGCCAGTACGGCTGCCGGAACAAAGGCAACACCGGCAGCCAGTAGTGCACCACTGATTCCCCATTGGCTATAGCACCATCCCGATAACAACGTGCCACACAAGCGCCCAAGGGCGTTTGCGCTGTAATAGGCGCCAATGTTGAGGCTGATAGCGTCGCGTTGTGCATACGCGGCAATCAGGAATGAGTGTACGGCGGAATTAAGCGCAAAGCTGACACTAAACAGTGATACTGCGACAAGCATCAGCCATACCGCTACGTCTGTACCTCGTGCATACCATCCTGTGACAACACAAACCATGAGTGGTACGAGTGCGAGGAGCGCGGTGAAGCGACCATCTGGCGCTGGTCGACCAGCAAGGATGCGTGGTGTCGCTGCTTGAATGATGCCGTAACCGATGGTGTAGGCGGCCATGACACTGCCAGATTGCCAAAATCCCCAGCCAGGTGCCTGCGCCAAAAAGAGTGGGAGCGCCACGGCCAACCAGATGTCACGCGCTCCGAAAAGAAACACACGCGCCCCGGAGAGGATGTTGACTGCCCGATGTGTTGAAAAAAACGACTGGAATGTGCGTTTTTTTGCCTTCACTGCGTCGTTGTGGAGCCCGATTGTGCCCAGAGCACCTGCAATCACAGCGATAGCTAATCCGAGGAGTGCCCCGCGAATTCCGATGCTCACAAAGAGCACCCCACCTATGAAGAAACCAACACCCTTGAGTGTGTTTTTGGCACCAGTAAGCCAGGCGATAGCCCGAAAGAGAGTTGTGCTGTCGTGGTTGTGAAGTGCGGTCATGGCGCTTTTGGCGCTGATTTTGGTCAAGTCTTTGGCGATACCCGCACACCCCTGTAAGAGCATGATAATCCACACTGCAGGGAGCGCGTTCGGGATGGCCATCGTTACAAGTACGGTAGTTTGTAAAATGAGCCCAATACGGAGTGTTACTACTGCACCGAGTCGCTGTGCGAGTGCGCCTCCTATCAGATTGACAACGATGCCACAGAGCTCGTACACGGCAAATACGGCAGCCAATGAAAATGCGCTATAGCCCAATGATGCATAGTGGAAGAGCACAATCATGCGCAATGCACCGTCGCTCATCGTCAACAAATTATAGGCAATTGCAATCCGAATTGGTTGGGAATGGTTAGCCATGTGTGACGTGCTCCTGTTGCATCACATGCTGTAACAGTTCGACATAGCGCTGTGAATAGCCCATTTCGTTGTCGTACCATGCCATAATCTTGACTTGCGTCTGTGCAGTAACCATTGTGCTCGCCGCATCCACAATCGCAGAGCGTGGGTCACTGCGGAAATCTGTTGAGACCAGCTGGGTATCGTCGTAGCCGATAATGTGTGCCCATGCGGGTTGAGTGCTCGTTTGCTGCAAGAGTGCATTGATTTCGTCTCGGGTCGTTGGTCGTTGCATTTCAAAGACGCAGTCGAGCAGCGATGCGCCTACCATGGGAACGCGGATGGCGATGCCGTCGAGTTTGCCGTTGAGTTCCGGGATAATCAGTCCAATCGTCGAAGCCGATCCTGTGCTCGTGGGAATCATATTCAGTGAGGCTGCCCGGGCGCGGCGCTTGTCTTTGCTCGGTTTATCCACCACACTTTGGGTATTGGTCATGCAGTGCATCGTAGTAATCATGCCGTGGTTAATACCAATTTGCTGATGCATAATATGGGCAATTGGCGCCAAACAGTTGGTCGTGCACGAGGCCGCAGTGATGACTCGGTGGGTGCGTGCATCGTAGCGTTGCTGATTGACCCCCATTACAATGTTGATGGCCTGTTTGCTGATAGGTGCCGCTACGATGACTCGTTTGACCCCCGCCGCAAAAAAACCAGCTAAACTCTCCACCGTGCGATATTTACCACTACATTCAAGGACGATGTCGCACCCTTCCCAGTCGCGTGCCTCGATTCCTTTTTGTGACACGTACGGAATTTGGTGTGTACCGACGGTCAATGCCGTCTCCGTGGCACTTGCCATCGTTGTTGCCCGCCCATGCACACTGTCGTAATTATATAAATACGCTGCAATCGTGCTGTCACTGTTGGGCTCGTTGATACAATGCCAGCTGATGTCTGGGAGCGTGCTGGCAATCCGGAGTGCGAGCCGCCCGATTCGCCCAAAACCATTAATCCCTACACGCATGGGTACCTCCAATGGTGATAATTCAAATATATTTGAAATAGTACATGATATTTGAAATAAAAACAAGACATGGTATAGTAGGTGCAGGAGAATGTGTATGCATGAGTTAGCGAAAATTGCAGCGGCCTTGGCAGACACAAAGCGCATGGCGGCCGTCGTAGCCCTGAGTCAAACCGATTTAACCGCACACGAGCTTGCTGACGTAATGGGAATACAGGCGAGTGCTACATCGTACCAACTCAAAGTATTGGTGGATGCCGGTGTGGTGAGTGTGCATCGTAGTGACTTCGACAGCCGCGAGTCGTACTATCGGGTACAACCGTTGGTTATTGCCGCCTATGTGCGATCGTTGTGGGCGCATTGCCATCCTACGATTAATGTAACCAACGCTGACATACGTCTGCTCTTCGTGTGTCGTGCCAACAGTGCGCGTTCACAGATGGCTGAGGCGTTTGTCCGTAGTCTTGGTCTGCCTGCAGTCGTGGTGCAGAGTGCTGGGTTGCATGTGAGTCACATTCATCCCCTTACCGAAGTCGTAATGGACGAAGTGGGAATTTCCCTGGTCACGCAGTCTGCCAAAACGATCGCCGATGTGGATTTTGCACCGACACATGTGATTTCGGTCTGTGATTATGCGCGCAAAGCCGTAGAATCACGCTGGCCAACGGCCACCTACATCCATTGGAGTATTGACGACCCTGCAAAAATCGGCACGGTGCACGATTTTCGCAGGGCACGCGATGAAATTAGACAGCGAGTGACGAACAGTTTTGTTCATACGCTCGAATTGACGCCCTAGAGAAAGCCGTAGATACCCCAGCCACCATCGACAACGAGTTGTTCACCAACAATGAATGCAGATTCATCGCTGGCCAAAAAGATGGCAGGACCGACCACATCGGCGACTTCCCCGATGCGTCGGATAGGAGTGCGTGCCGTGATTGGTGCGCGATCGAGGCGTCCTTGGCGCACCATTTCATCTTGGAGTGGTGTGCGAATCCACCCCGGCGAAATGCAGTTAACGCGAATGCCGTGTGGTGCCCATTCGGTGGCCAGTGACCGGGTGAGTTGGAGTACTGCCCCCTTGGATGCCGCATACGCCGTGCGCATGGGAATACCTTGGAACGAGTGAAGCGAGCCAATGTTCACAATGGTACCGCGTTGTTGGGTAATCATGTGTGGTCCAACGGCACGACAGAAAAAGAAGGTGCCGTTGACGTTGATATCCATCGTGAGTTGCCATTTTTCATCGCTGAGCTCGGTGGTTGGCACGGCCATCGGGATGCCAGCCGCATTCACGAGTGCATCTACTGTTCCCCAGTGTTGAACCACGTCTGCAACGATGTGATTTACCGCCGCAGCATCGCGCACGTCACCAGGAGTAACAAGCGCTTCACCACCTGCATCGTTGATTTCTTTGGCAACATCGGCCAGCTCGGCGTGATTACGGCTTACGAGTGCCACTTTGGCGCCTTCACGCGCATAGCCGATGGCAATCCCTTTGCCAATGCCGCGTCCTGCTCCAGTCACAATCGCAATTCGGCCAGCTAAGCGATTACTCATGCACGCACTCCTTTTCTATGCGAAAATAGCAATATTGACGTTCATAACCACACTTAATAATGGAACAACACTATGGTACAAGAGATTTACTTATTACGCCACGCAGCCCCAGACCGTGCCAGCACCATTGCCTACAACGTGCCACCAGGTCCACCGCTCACCGCAATTGGGCAGCGTGAAGCACAGCAGGCCGCACAGTGGTTGCGCAACCGGACTATTGACATTGCCTACGTGTCTCCATTTCAGCGCACACGACAAACGGCTACCATTGTCAGCGAACAGTTGCTTATCCCGTTCAGCTACCTCGATGATATTCGCGAAGGTGCGCCTGGGGAAGACCATCACAAAGTGCGTGCCCGTATCCATGCGTTGTTGCAGCAACTCGATACGCAACCCGCCACACACGTCATGCTGGTGACACACGGGTGTTGTGTGCTTGCGACGCTCCAACTGACGACCAACGATACCATTGATCTTTCGATGCACCGGTACGATTACGGCAATCAATCGCCGACCGCAGGAATCTGGCATGGTGTGCGTCGGGACGATGGGCTATTTGATTGGCAGTTGGCATTTAAACCGGAATCGGTCAACCTGTAACCGTATTGGCATGCCGACAATAGCGCTGCGCCGGGCATGTGTAGCAGTTCAGGCAGTGGTCAGCACATTTGCGCACATCCACGAAGCTCCGTTGCGCCCCTGTACGGCGGCAGCGTGGGTGGGTGGCGGTGCAGTGGTGAATGCACACCTCGACCATCATGGCATGGAGTTCGCGGGCAGTAGGAGCATCGGTCAATGGGAATAGTGCCTCGACGTACGCTTGCACCACATCGTATGGGGCTGTTGCTGCATCCATGGCTGATGCGATGATTCCACTCCGACTGAGAAAGCGGCGGGCATACGCATCCACGATAAAGAGCGGTACATCACCCGCATAAAGCAGGATGGTGTCGGCACTTTCGCGCCCGATCTGTGGGAGTGCGCGCAGTTGCTGGCGGGCAATCGTGCGTGGTGCTGCCAGCAATGCTGTCATGCCACCGGGATATGCGACAATTTGCTTAGCTAGCGCTACGAGTGCCGCTCCTTTGCGCGTATAGAAGGCGCACGGTCTACATAATGTGGCAACAACATGCGGGTCTGCGTCAGCGAGTCGCGCAAACGAGGTGATGCCGGTAGCGAGTAATCGCAGCACAGCGGCTTCGACTGCTTCCCAGCGTGTTTGTTGCACGAGTACCATGCCCACAGTAACTTCAAATGGACGGTCGTCGTGATGCAACGGCCACCAGTGTGGTTCATGACAAAAGTGTGTTTGTAAATCGGCGATGGTGTCAGCCAGCGTTGGCATCATCGTCAGCGATTTTCAAACATGTTTTTGTCCACCAGTGAAATCTCGACTGGGTAGTTACCGGTAAAACAGCCGTTACAGAACCCGTGTGCCCGTGTGGCACGTTCGAGTCCCGTCAGACTGATATAGGCCAGGCTGTCGAGACCAAGGTGTTGCCGTATCTCTTCGATTTCCATGCGATGTGCGATGAGTTCTGGGTAGGTGGCCATATCCACACCGAGGTAGCATGGATGGCGGATGGGGGGGGAAGAGACGCGCATGTGTACTTCTTTGGCACCAGCTGCCCGAAGCAACTTGACCATGGGGCCCGACGTATTGCCACGCACAATACTATCGTCAATGATGATGACTCGTTTGCCATTCAAGTTGTCACCGAGTGGGTTGAATTTCAGTTGGATACCCACCTTGCGTAGTCGGTCGTCGGGTTGAATGAAGGTCCGACCGATATAGCGATTTTTGATCAAACCTTCGCTATATGGGATGCCGGATGCCTGTGCATAGCCGATGGCAGCGGGAACACCACTGTCTGGTACGGGAATTACCACATCTGCTTCTACTGGAGATTCTTGAGCAAGTATTTGTCCAGCGAGCACGCGCGACGAATGCAGGGTATGCCCATCTATTTGTGAGTCTGGTCGGGCAAAGTAGATGTATTCAAACAAGCACAACGAACGTCGTGGTGCCGCATGACGTCCTATGGTGCGTGGACCGTCGCCGTCAATGGCAACCACTTCACCGGGATCAAGTTCACGCAGAAACGTGGCGCCAATGGTGGCGAGTGCGCAGCTTTCCGATGCCACTACCCAGCCTTTCCCGAATTGTCCAATACAGAGTGGATGCACACCCCACGGGTCACGCACCGCATACAAGGTGTCTTTGGTGAGCACGGTCAAACAGTATGCCCCTTCGGCACGTACCATGAATGAATTGATGCGTTCGTCCCACGTCTGTCCCCGACCACCAGCAAGCATCTGCACAATGACTTCGCTGTCGCTGGTCGAAGAAAGACCAAATCCACGCTCGAATAGTTCGTTGCGCAATTGATTGCCATTGGTGAGATTGCCGTTGTGGCCGATTGCCAATGGTCCAAGTGCACTTTGTACGACGAAAGGTTGTGCATTGAGTAAACGTGAAGAACCAGTCGTGGAATAGCGGTTGTGGCCGATTGCCACGAACCCAGTGAGTGGTTTGAGCTTGTCCTCGGTGAACACCTGTGAAACGAGCCCCATGTCTTTGTGCATGTTGATAGCGCGCCCATCGGCGACAGCTATACCGGCACTTTCTTGGCCACGATGTTGCAATGCGTACAGCCCAAAGAACGTCATGCGCGCTACATCTTCGTCGGGTGCGAAAATGCCAAATATGCCGCATTCATGTTGTGGTTTATCTTCGTACACACATACCTCCGTTGGCTACATAGGTATTATATGGTAATAAATCACCCGTGGTACAATTCTCGTAAATAGAATTACGGAGGCATGTATGATTTTGAATCAATATTCATTCTTGCTTGTGGCCGTCGTATGCCTCTGTGGTGTGCTTGTATGGGCATACATGGGGTCGTGGCAGATGTCACGTCTGCTGGTGGTCGGTCTGGTGGCTGTTGGGATTGGTGGAGTGTTGGTTTGGAGCCAACGCAGTGCCAGCAGTACACCGATGCCTGCTGCGTTTACAGAAAACAAACTGGTTTTGGTTGAGTACTACTCGGATTTCTGAATGGCGTGTGTCATGGCGAAGCCCATCGTGAATGGGATAGAAGCCGACTACGCCGATATTCTCAACGTCTACCGCATTGATGCACGTGATAGTGCGAGTCGTTCTGTGGCAACTCAGCTCGGCTTGCGCATGACGCCCACGTACCTCCTCTTCGATCAAAATGCCCATGAAGTCTATCGCACCGTAGGGCAACTTTCACGTCCGACCATTGACGCTGTCATCCAAGAAATTCGAAGTGCCAAGTAACGGGAGTTGACATGAAGAGCTTTAGTGCGTATCCGTCGCGTCGGTCTCAAGTTGTTGGCCGTGGTGGTATGGTGGCGACTAGTCACCCACTCGCAGCACAAGCTGGTTTGCAGATGCTCGCCCAAGGAGGGAGTGCCGCAGATGCGGTGATCGCTGCGGCAGCGGTGTTAAATGTCGTTGAGCCGATGAGTACGGGGATAGGTGGAGATGCCTTTGCACTCGTCTATGATGCTAAATCCAAGACGGTAAAGGCACTCAATGGAAGTGGTCCAGCTCCACGCCGGCTCACACGCGATGTATTCACGGCACAAGGCTTGAGCAAGATTCCGCTGACGGGAGTGTTGCCCATAACGGTACCTGGTGCGGTAGCTGCGTGGGATGCGCTCATCAAGGATCACGGTACACTCGATTTCGCGCGCATTTTAGCACCTGCCATCCACTACGCTCGAAACGGCTTTGCTGTCACAGAAATCATTGGTCGTGGCTGGGCATCCGCAGAAGCCAAGCTCCGCCAGCATGCGGATGCGGCACGCATCTATTTGCCCAAGGGGCGGGCACCGCGACTGGGTGAAGTAATTGTTCAGGCGGATCTGGCCCGCACCTTCGAGGAAATTGTGCGTGGTGGGGCAGAAAGTTTTTATCGTGGGCCGTTGGCGCAACGTATTGTGGCTGCACTTGCCCGTGATGGTGCCTATTTGTCAGCCGATGACATGGCAGCACACGTCAGTGAATGGGTGGCTCCTGCCACGGCGAAATATCGTGGGTATGATGTTTTCGAATGCCCGCCCAACGGTCAAGGATTAACAGCCCTGCTCGCTCTACGCATCCTCGAAGGATACGATATGGTATCAATGCCTGCACATTCTGCCGAGTCACTTCACGTGCAAATTGAAGCGATGCGGTTGGCTTTTGCAGATGCTGCCCGCTATATCGCTGATCCTGCGTTCAAAGATATACCCATGGATGCACTCTTGTCTGATGCGTATAGTGCACAACGTCGTGCACAGATCCGTCCTGACCAAGTTGGTGATTTTGTGGCTGGTGAATTGCCTATCTCGCATGATACCGTCTATGTCACCGCAGTGGACAAGGATGGGAATGCGGTGTCATTTATCAATAGTCTCTATTACGGGTTCGGTTCTGGTGTTGTGGCGGGCGATACGGGTATCTGCATGCAGAATCGTGGTGCCTGTTTTGTGTTGACCGAAGGTCATCCCAACGAACTCGCACCCGGGAAGCGTCCTTACCACACAATTATTCCGTGTATGGTGACCAAGGATGGCGACCTATGGTCGAGCTTTGGTGTAATGGGCGGATTCATGCAACCGCAAGGGCATGCACAGATGCTCATCAATATGCTCGATTATGGCATGAATCCCCAAGAAGCGCTCGATGCTCCACGCTACGAATTACTCGAGCCGTACGAAGGCAAGCGCACGTTGGCACTCGAACACGATGATGCCACCCAAGCCGCATTGCGTGCCCTCGGGCATGAAATCGTTCCGGCAGCTGTTGGTGGATTCGGTGGTGGTCAAATCATCGTGGTCGAAGATGGCGTCGCGTTTGGTGGTTCTGATCCACGCAAAGACGGTTGTGTGGTAGCACTTTAGTTAAAGGTACATATAGTGCGACGTTTCATCGAGTGGCTGTTGCTACTCATTACAGCGTTGACGATTGGTGCATGTCAATCGTTACCACAGATGACCGATATTTGGCAAGCGCCGAATGGCTTTCCCGTTGGAGGGCGAGCAACAATAGCGCTACCAGACCGGCTCGAGGTTGTACAACCGTGGCATATCACCAATCGCACGGTTGAAGTTTTTGTGTCGCTGACGCATGCGGGCTTGATGCGGCTCGATACCACGGGGATGCCACAACCAGAGCTCCTTGCTGATTGGCGGGCATCGAGCGACGGGCGTGTGATTACGGCCACGCTTACTGCCGACCTGCAGTGGTCGGATGGTGCGCCGCTGACTGCAAGCGATGTCGTGTTCACGTATGATGCACTCAAATCGTTGCCTGTATCGTCACCATTGACCGCAGAGTTGGCGCTTGTTGCTGCCGTCACACGTGTGGATGATACACACGTGCGATTCACACTATCGCGTCCTTATGCACCGATTCTCACGTTATGGACAGTGCCTATTTTGCCGTCACATGTTTTGGCCACACAACAAGTTGCTGATGTCAACATGAAGAATTTGTTGGTGAGCGCAGGACCATTCACGTACGCCTCGCACGCAGAGGATGGCACAGTGCGGTTGGCACGAAATCCGCACTACGTACTCGGTGCACCGTTACTCGACGAGATTATGCTCTATGTTGGGCGTTCTCCGCAACAGATGCAGGCCGATGTGCAGACGGGGACAGTTGACATCGCCGAGTTTCAGACACCACCGCCACTCGCCGAAACTGTGGTTCTTTCTACGACAACATATGCGCAACATCAGATGTTTCTTGCCATCTACAATATGCGTGCTGGCCATGTGACCAGTGATGCAACAATCCGCCGTGCCCTCGGTGCTCATCTTGACACGCCCGCTCATGCGTTGTTTCTTCCAGAGAGTTGGGTGTCAGAAGTCGTTACCACGAGTGCCACTCTCGCCGTCGCACCACAACTCCTCGATGAGGCCGGCTGGCGCATCAATCCCGATACTGCAATCCGTCAGCGGGGAGACAAGCCACTCGAGGTGTCACTTGTTGTGGCCAGTGATAATACGGTATTGATGACCCATGCCGATCAGCTCGAGCAAGTGTGGCAAGCGTTGGGAATAACCGTGGTCCGCCAGAATCTGGCACGAGCCGATTTTTTGAATGCACTCATCCCACCCTATCCGTTTGATGTAATGCTCGTGGAACTTTCTGGTGGTCGCAGTAGTAGTTCATACGCGGATACGTTGTTTTATGAACCAGATGTGCGTGCGCTTTTTGATGGTGCACAGCGTAATGACGGCATCCCAAATACGCGGGGTTCATTGAATTTGAGTGGAATCCAAGATACGACAGTCAATGCGGTGTTGGCACGTATTCACGACACCTATGAAAGTGCTTCACGCCAGCATCTGTATGCAGATTTGCTGGCTGCCCTGCAACAACAATACCCGTTACACGTGTTGAGTCGGCCGATTACCACCATCATCTACGGTGCCCGATTGCAAGCGACCACGGGATCGCTTCAGCTTAGTAGTCCATGGTATCCGACGAACGCTTCACGCTGGTACGTGCAGCCACCGCCGCAATAGGGGTGCTCCAGCCACGTTTTTCACAGTACATGCGTAGTTCTTGTCGGTTTTTACATGCGAATCGTTTGAGGAGTGTGTGCTGATAGTTTGATAGTGTATGTGGCGTGATATTCAACTCTTTTGCTGCTGCTCGCACCGTATGGTGGCGGAGTAATGCGTCAAGCACGATGGCATCGTGCAGTGATAAATTCATGCCGTAGTGATGCCGCAGGTGTGTGCTCGCTTGGATAAAGCGATCAAAGATGTCTTGATCAACTAAGGGCGCTGGTTCGTCTTCATATGAATCTGCATGCATGTCAGTTTCCCTGAAGTTAATGTAACGTAACTATACTATATTCGAATAAAACTATTTGTGTCAACAATACCTACGCCAATCGAGGCCGCATGTTGTTGGTGTGGCGGTGCATTGATACGCCCTTGCGCCAAAAATGCTCCCTCAAGTGGGATTTTTAATACGTTCTGCAGTGTGGGCGGAAGTATTTTTAATACCATATCGCCCGACATGCGATTTGGCTGCATGTATTCCGTCGTAGGGGCGAATTCCATACCACCCGTAATCCCCCCCATCGTAGGGGCGAATACCATTCGCCCGTAATCCCCCCCCA
>CAZMWB010000016.1:0-47887 GCA_964569955.1 uncultured Klebsiella sp.
GGGCAGATTTGGGCTGACGAGTACAACAAGTTGAACCGCGGTGCCAAGGTGACGTTCGTGAACACGCCGTTCGCCGACTCACACGACAAGCTGCTCACCTCGTTTGCTTCAGGCTCAGGTGCGCCAGACATTGCGTCACTCGAAATCGGTCGCGTCGGTGGTTTCACTGCCAAGGGTGGTCTTTTGGACCTCAAGGCAGCCCCATTCGATGGCGGCAAGTACGAAGCCGACATGGTCAAGTACAAGTGGACGCAGGGTTCAACCGCTGACGGTCGCTTGGTTGCCATGCCCTGGGACATCGGTCCTGCCGGCGTGTGGTACCGCACCGACATCTTCGAGAAGCTGGGTCTGCCGACCGAGCCCGAAGCCGTTCAGGAATTGATTTCACACACCAAGGGTAAGACCTGGGAAGATTTCTTCGCTTTGGCACAACAGGTCAAAGAGAAGAGCGGTGGCAAGACCAAGTTGGTTGCCGATGCCGGTACCGACGTCTATGGTGGTGCGCTCCGTCAGGGTGGTGAAGGCTACTTCGATGGCATGAAGGTCATGATCGAAGAAAAAGCCACCCGCCCCGCACAATTGGCTGCTGATTTCCGCAAGCAAGAGCTCGACGCCAACATCGGTTGGTGGGGTGCTGACTGGGCCGCTGGTGTCAAGAACGACGCCTTCGCCGGCATGGTCATTGCCTGTTGGATGCAGGGTGGTTTGAGCCGCGACCAAGCCCAGCTTAACGGCAAGTGGCGCATCGTACCAGCCCCCGAAGCCAGCTACAACTGGGGTGGTTCATTCTGTGCCATTCCCGAGCAGTGCAAAAACCAAGAAATGGCGTGGGACTTCGTGACATGGGCCTGCTGTAGCGCCGAAGGTCAGAACGCAATGTTCAAGCCGACTGGTGTCTTCCCCGCCTACAAGCCAGCTTGGAAAGACCCATTGTACGACGAGCCAGTCGAGTTCTTCGGTGGTCAGCGCGCATTCCGTATGTGGGCCGACATCGCCGACAACGTTGCCTCAATCGTACGTAGCCCGTACGACTTGCAGGCCGACGACATCGTCAACGCCGAAGTCACCAAGGTGCTCAAGGAGGGTAAGGACCCCGTTGCAGCCATGAAGGATGCCGAGGCCGCCGCTCTCAAGGCTATCGAAGGCGCCACTCCGTAATTCTCGTTTGTGATGTACGGGAGAGGCTGTGAAAAGCCTCTCCCGTCCTATTTCCCCCCACTTTCCTCAACAATACGCGAGGTGCTCATGGCTTCTACGACTTTCTCGTCAGCAGAGCGCGCTGCACAGGATCGCCGCACGCGCCGCAAAGAGGCAAAACGCAATGCGTGGGCCTACGTGTTCGTCAGTCCGTTTTACTTTCTATACGCCGTTTTTGGGCTCTTCCCGCTGCTCTACGGCATCTGGTTATCGTTCCACCAGTGGGATGGTATCTCACCGATGCAGTGGGTGGGAGTAGCAAACTACGTCAAACTTTTCACCGTTGATGAAACATGGTGGAAGGCAATCTACAACACGTTGTGGCTCTTTTTTGGTGCAACAACACCGCAATTAGCATTTGCCTTAATTCTGGCATTCATCATCAATAGTGGCTATGTCCGTTTCAAGGACTTCTTCCGAGCCGCCTACTTCATGCCATTTGTGGCATCAGCCGTCGCGGTCGGCATTCTCTTCACATCACTCTTTGGTATGCAGTATGGCATGTTCAACTATGCCCTATCTGCAATCGGTATCACACCGATGCTGAGCAGTGGCGACAAGTGTGTGTCATGGGCCATCGAAACAAACTCTCTGGGCTGTGCCATTGACTGGCTCGGCTCAGCACTCTGGCTGAAACCATCCATCGCCCTGGTCGTCCTTTGGCAATGGACTGGCTATTCGATGATTATCTTTCTGGCCGGGCTCCAATCAATTAATCCTGAGCTCTATGAAGCGGCACGTGTAGATGGTGCAAATACCACAGATATTTTTGTGCGCATCACGATGCCTCTCATGCAGGGAGTAATCTTGTTCCAAGTAGTGACGTCAATCATTGGCGCCATGCAAAACTTTGACATCCCAGTCATGCTAGCAGGTGGCACACAGTCGTCAGCCCCTGGTGGGACCGATCAAGCCGGGCTAACCGCGATGATGCAACTCTACTGGTCTGCCTTCAAATATAATACCGGCTCCAAGAGTGGGTTTGGCTACGCATCAGCGATGTCGTTTGTGCTCTTTTTCATGATCGTCATTTTCTCGTACACCTACAACCGTTTCAACGGCCAGAATCAAACGGAGAACTAATATGGCGACGACAACCGTACCACGCAACCGCCGTAATCGTGACCGTTTGGCCAGCCCGGTCACGATGATGGTGTTGTACGTCATCTTGACGATTACTGCGTTAGCATCAGCATTCCCGTTCTACTACATGCTGGTGACATCGACGTACCGCACCGTTGACATTCTGCGCATCCCTCCGCCAATCTGGTTTGGTCAAGCATGGATGCAGAACTACAATCAGCTTCTCTCACAAGACGGTTTGCCCTACTTCTGGACATCAGTCATCAACAGTTTGTCAATTGCATCGCTCCATACCGTGGCCGTGCTCTTCTTCTGTTCGTTGGCCGGGTATGGGTTCGCCAAATTCCGCTTCCCGGGGCGCGATGTACTCTTTGCCTTCCTGATTGCCACACTGATGGTTCCTGGTGCACTTGGTCTGATTCCATCGTTCGTTGTCATGCGCACACTTGGCTGGATCGAAACATGGTACCCGCTGATTGTGCCTGGCATGGCTAACGCGTTTGGGATTTTCTGGATGCGCCAGTATATCGAAAGCGCCGTCCCCAACGACATGATGGATGCGGCACGCATTGATGGTGCACACGAATTCGGCATCTATACGAGCATCGTGTTGCCGGTGATTGCACCTGCCTTGGGTGCATTGGCGATTCTCACGTTCATGGGTAAATGGAACGAATTTCAATTCCCACTACTCATTCTCAAGGCCCAGGAAACATACACGCTCCCTGTGGCGTTGAGCACATTGCGCTCGTTGCGCGGTACCGAAATCGGAGTCCAGATTCTCGGGTCGAGCATCGCAATTATTCCCATCCTCATCGTCTTCATTATGGCATCACGGCAATTCATGGCCGGCTTAACTGCTGGTGCTGTGAAGTAACAAACGTAGGTCTCTATGGCGTCATTGCTCCGTTTTTTCATTGTAAGCTGCACATCGCTCATGCTTCTCGCATGTAGCGGTGTGCAGTCTTCTGTATTACCACCCATCCAACCGAGTGTGGTAGTAGATGTGACAACCACAGCATATGCGGATGCGGTCACCGACACGACTCGTTCCCAATGCTTCGACCAAACCGGGTATTGTGTTAGCGACCCAATCTTGGCGTATTGGGAAAACAATGGCGGGGTGAGCGTATTCGGCTACCCAATCAGCGATGTATTTGTGTCACGCGTTGATGCAAATTGGACAGGTCCAATTCAGTGGTTCGAACGCGATCGGCTCGAAGACCACGGCAGTGCCGGCGTGCTGAGTGGACGCCTCGGTGTGGCGGCCCTAATCCAACAAGGGCGTCCTTGGGTACCCGGCGCAGATGTGGCAGCCGATGGCTGTCAACTCTTTGCTGAAACCGGGTATGCCGTGTGTGAACCCTTTTTGTCGTACTGGCAACAGAATGGTGGACTGACGCGCTTTGGCTACCCGATTAGTGGGCGCTACATTGCCCAAGGTGACACTTGGAGTGGCCCAGTACAGTATTTCGAGCGTCGGCGCTTTGAATTACATGCCGATGCTACAAGCGATACGGGCAACGTTATGCTCGGCAATCTCGGCAGCGAGATCTGTGCGACGAATGCATCTGAATGCACCAAGCCACCAGTACAAGCGTGTGCGAATACGTTTGTGCGACACGAACTAGCACATACAACGAGCGCAGGGCCAGCAGGTGATTATGTCTACACCAGCAACGGTAGCGGGCTAGCCGTCGGCGACCTAAACAACGATGGACTAAGCGATATTGCACTCGGCAACATAGATGGACCCGTCAGCATCCTGATAAATCAGGGGGGATTCTCGTTTACGGCGCATCAAACAACACTAAGCGATGTACGCGCTCTGGCGATTGTTGATATGGACGGAGATGGTCAAAACGAGGTGGTAGCTACACGGCGCTTCCAACGCCCGGTATACGGGAGCTGGCAAGACAACACATTGACACTCACCGACATGCCTGATGTCTACACAGCGTTTTATGCCATGGGATGGCATGACCTCAATGGTGATGGACGGCTCGACGTAGTCTTTGGCACATATGACACTGAACAGCTCAAAGAACAGGGCCTCATCTTTACCCAACGCGGTGGTGGTGGTGTTTTCGTCTACTATCGCACAGATACAGGGTATCGTGGAGAACGCCTCAATAATCAAGCCGATGCGCTTGCAGTAGCATTCCCGGATATCAATCATGATGGACTCAGTGACATCGTGGTAGGCAATGATTTCAATCGTCGTGACATGATTTGGCTGGCCACCCCCCGTGGGTGGCAGGCCGATGAACCATTTCGCCAAACCACCGAAAATACCATGGGGATGGTTGTTGCAGATATCAACAACGATGCCATGTTCGAAATCTTCGCTACCGACATGAAACCATACGACCAAAGTACGGAAACCATGGCTAAATGGCTACCGGTAATGAGCAAACTGACACGACCGCTCACCGCAGACGACCCCCAATACCCGGAAAATTCGTTGCAGATGTACCAGAACGGCAACTGGGAAGACCGTGCCTACGATTTGCAGATTGATTCGAGTGGATGGAGCTGGTCTGGCAAATTTGGCGATTTTGATAACGACGGCTGGCAGGATTTGTATGTGGTGAATGGGATGATCGCCAAAGATTTGTTTGCCCATATTCCCGAAAAAGAGCTCGTTGAAGCGAACATGCTCTTCCACAATCAGCGTGGAGAACGCTTTGTCCCCGTGGACTGGGGGCTCAACGACACGAGTAGTGGACGGGGTATGAGTATTGCGGACTTCAATAACGATGGGCGACTCGATGTGGTCATCAACCCACTCAATGATGGCGCAGTGGTGTATGAAAACACGCTGTGTCAGGGGAAAAGCGTCAAAGTCAAGCTGGTTGACAACAGTACCGCAAACAAGGCTGCTATTGGGGCAGTAGTACGTGTGCATGTCGGTGATACAATATACACACGCACGGTCACCGCTATCTCCGGCTATTTATCGGGAGATGACGCAATTGTTCATGTCGGCGTTGGTCAAGCAACCAGCATTGACAAAATCATCGTGATATGGCCGGATGGAAACGCATCACAGCTCGAACAACAACCAGTGGATACAACAATTACCATTACACGGGGGAGTTAACATGGTAAGTAGCACACTCCAATTTCGATTCCGCCAAATATTTGACTTACGTGCCGAAATCGTATGGCTCATGTACGGGCTCGCAGTCGGTAGCTTGTTTGCGTATATCGCTGCCCAACAAAAAATGCCATTGTGGGTGATGGCCGCATTCATCATCGCAGGGGCGTTGCCGGCATATGCACGACATACGTATATCATCTATACCCGCTACGGATGGTGGAGCGCACTACTGACGATGCTTGTGGCGGCCCAGAGCTTTCACGGGGTCGAACATGTGGTGCAGTGGATTCAATATCACATCCTACGCTGGCCATTTTTTCGTGCGAGTGGGATTATTTCTGCTGCGAACGCCGAATGGGTACATTTCTTGTGGAATTGGATGGTGCTCATCATCATGATCGTACTCGTCAAAGGGGGACTTCGCAACTGGGCCGCCTGGTTGATGTTGGCCTGGACGACTGCGCATACCGCGGAGCACACCTACCTGATGTACCGCTACCAGCAGACGCTCAACGAACTCGCAGTGCTTGGTGCATGGGGCACATCTGCACAGGGCCTACCCGGTTTTTTTGGTCGCGATGGGTGGTTGGCCACGAGTGATGCCACACGTGACACGTTCGTATGTCGCCTGCCTGGGGTTACCACTGCCGTCCGCCTTGACGTGCATTTTTGGTGGAATGTCGGCGAAACGCTTCTTTTGATTTTGGCCACATCACTGCAACTCAATAAACAAAAATCCGCACCTACAGAGCCTTTGGTATAATAACCGAAACGCTACAGAGTAGGTGAATCCATGGCTTTTGCGCCACGCCGGCCAACACATAGGCTGATGCAACGGTTTGATGCAGACGACACAGTCAGCAAATTCTTGATGAGCTGGCTCATGCTCGCCGCAACCGTACTCCCCCTGCTTGTGGTGTACGATGCATACACACACGGTGCCGCATGGGGAGTGCTCGCCCTCACGATACTCACGAGTGGCACGGCCATCTATATGGTACGACAGATAAGCCAGAACGAACCTGCACCGTTTTTTATCACACTGGCGCTGCTCTGCCTCTGTTATCACGTCATTGCCGTGCTGAGCTGGGGCATCGAACCTGTAATATACGCATTTTGGCCAGGCATATGCGCCATGGTCACAGCTATCGGTCTTTTCGTGGTTATCACCATTGTGTGGGTGCCACGACACGATGCTGGCGAATCAACGACACATCTATCGTCATTTGAGCTCCTCGGATTGGTGCTGCTGTCTATTGCAGCACTCGCCGTACGATTCTATGCCATTGACACTCTCCCTGTGGCGAGTAATCTCGAAGCCACCTTCGGTCTCGATGCACTCGCCACACAAACGACCCAAGCAGTCAATCCATTTGCCTACGGCATTGACCCTGCTTCACGCCTCTATGCAATCGTGCAGGGTGGGTTAATGCAGATTTTCGGCAATTCACTCGTCGGCAGTCGCGTCCTTTCCGCGATAATCGGGAGTCTCACAGTCACACTACTCTATCTTGCCACACGTATCTTTTTTGATAAACGGACAGCATGGCTCACCGCCGTCGCCTTACTCACACTCAACGTCCATCTCGAATATAGCCGCGTAGGGCTCAATGTAATCGCTGATGCTGGTCTCCTCTGTGTGATTTTGGCCATGGTCGCCTACGGGTGGGAAACGGGTAAACGGCGCTACTATATGCTCGCAGGACTCGGTCTCGGGCTCTGCCAGTACACCTATCACAGTGCAAAAATCATTCCAGTCATCTTTGCCATCTGGCTGCTTACGGTGGCATTGCAGAGTTGGGACAATATTGAATCGCGCAAACGGCATCTCACCCTGATGTGGCTTGCCAGCATTGTCGTATCACTACCCATGTACTGGAATCTGATACAACACTGGGAACGTTGGTATGACGCCATGGTGGTCGTCAGCATGTTTGGCACGAGTGTGCGTCATACCACGGCATGGATAGATGTAATCAGCGCTCAATCGGCCATGCCAACCTGGATGATGGTACTCATCACGATTCGAGATGCAGCCGCTGCGTTTGTGGCGGTACCACTGCGCGACGGATACGACGTAGGGAGTGCCATGTTGAGCATTCCTAGCGCCGTCTTGTTCATTGTGGGCCTGCTTCTAATGATGCGCGAGTACAAAGATCCACGGTACTGGCTACTCTTTATTGGGCTAAGTAGTGCTGTGGCAGTGGCAGCATTGAGTATTGACACTCCTGCCGCCCAACGCATGGTATACATCACACCATTCGTGGCCGTGGTAATCGGCATTGGATTAGCGGAATCTGGCAAGTGGTTTCGTCTTGAATGGTTGCAAAGCGACTGGAGCATCCCACTCGTGGTCACCCAAGCGTTGAGCATCGTCCTCGCCGTGGGGCTCGCTAGCTACGACGGAGTGCGCTACATGCAGCTCAACCAAACACGCAACGATGCTCGTAACGACCAGAGTGCTGCGCAAATAAGTCAACACATACAAGCCTATCCTACGGGATCGGTTGTCTACTTTTTCACACAACCAGTACTCAGCTATGAAGAAAGTGCGTTAATCGCACTGCTTGCGCCACAAGTCAGTGGCATTGATGTATATCCACCACTGACAAGTTCGCCTCCGTGGCAGTTGAATGCTCCCATGAACAGTTTTGTCTTTACCCCAGAACGAATCGCCGAGCTAGCGTTGGTGCGTCAACACTATCCGGGGGGGAATGAATCACGCCTCTTCAAAGAAAATGGGGAAACGCTACTCATCATATATGATGTGGTGGGTGTTTCACCGCTTTCTCAGCCCTAATTGCGATATGATACAATACGCATAATAGACGGCACGTCTCGCCCACCTCACGCCACAACCATCAACGAGGATACATATGCAGCAACAACAACCAGTACTTTCGATTGTCGCACCTGTATACGACGAAGAAATATTGCTCCCTGAGTTCTATCGGCGTGTGGTTGCAGCCATAGAACCACTTGGTGTGAGTTTCGAGATTGTACTGGTCAATGATGGTTCACATGACCGTTCCGGCGAAATCATGGATGAGCTACATGCCCACGATAAACGGGTCAAAGTTATCCATTTCTCACGGAATTTCGGACACCAAATTGCGATTACCGCGGGAACGGATCATGCAACCGGCCAGGCGGTGGCCGTCATTGATTCGGATCTGCAGGATCCACCTGAAGTCATCGTGGAGATGTACCACAAATGGCGTGAAGGCTACCAAGTCATCTACGGTGTCCGCTCAGAACGCGAAGGAGAAACAGCGTTTAAACGGGCCACAGCGAGTGCATTTTATCGCCTGATTCGGCGGATTACCAATATCAACATCCCACTCGACACCGGCGACTTCCGGCTCATGGATGAACGAGTCGTTGCGGCCATGAAGAGCATGCGTGAGCATCATCGTTTCATGCGTGGGCTTTCGGTGTGGGTGGGATTCAAACAGGCGGGTGTGTCGTATCGCCGTGATGCACGCAAAGCAGGCGTCACCAAGTATCCCCTCAAAAAGATGCTCCGCTTTGCGCTCGACGCCATCACGAGTTTTTCGTACTTACCCTTGCAACTCGCCACCTATAGTGGGTTTGTGATTGCCGGGTGTAGTGTGGTTGCGATTCTGGTGGCAATCATCTTACGTATCACCGGCAATGGCATTGCCGGTCAGGCGACCACCTTGGTCAGCGTACTCTTCCTTGGTGGCATCCAGCTGATATTTTTGGGAATCATTGGGGAATATCTCGGGCGCATTTATGACGAAGTCAAACGGCGCCCACTGTATATCGTAGCCACACGGCACGGATTAGAGGCACCTCGCTTTGAGTAACATCCAAAAAGAAGTTACCTACGGATATATCGAAACACAGCGTGGCACCAAACTGCACGCCACCAAACCCCCACGCGATAAAGCCTTTCTCGTTGGGACAGAGCTCACGGGTGGGCGGAGTAGTTGGCCAGCCGAAGACTCACTCGCAGAGTTGGCGATGCTCGTGGATACTGCAGACATTGACGTCGTAGGGCAACTGTTTCAGCGGCTCAAACAACCCTTTTCGCAGTACTACATAGGGCCTGGAAAAGTCAACGAAATCGCAGCCCAAAAGGAAGCCCTGGGCTTCGATTTGGTCATCTTCGACGATGAGCTCACCCCTGGGCAAACACGCAATCTCGAAGAAACGCTCAAAGTGCGCGTGCTCGACCGGACCACCATCATTCTCGACATATTTGCACGGCACGCCCGCACCCGCGAAGGACGCATCCAAGTCGAGTTGGCCCAATACAAACATCTCCTACCACGGCTACGCCGTCAGTGGACACATCTCGAGCGCCAAGCTGGCGGTGGCGGTGGCTCGGCCGGTGGCGTGGTCGGCTTGCGTGGACCGGGTGAAACGCAGCTCGAAGTAGATCGGCGCTTGGTGAGTAAACGCATCAGCGTGCTCGAGCAACACATCAAAGAAATCCACACGCAACGGGAAGTCTATCGCGAACGGCGCCGGAGTGCAGGTGTCCAAGTTGTTGCAATTGTGGGGTATACCAATGCTGGCAAATCAACACTGCTGAACGCCGTAGCCAATGCGAGTGTGCGCGCCGAAGATCGCTTGTTTGCGACACTCGACCCAACAACACGCCAAGTCAGCACTCCTGGTGGCACACACTATCTGCTAACGGATACTGTCGGATTCATTCAAAAATTGCCGACTGAACTGGTGGTTGCGTTCCGTGCGACGCTCGAAGAAATCGCTGATGCTGATTTGTTGCTCCACGTGCTTGATATTACGCATCCAAATGCAGAACAACAGATGCAAACCGTGCTCGATACACTCAAACAGCTCGAGGTGCATCAGAAACCGATGCTCACCGTCTTGAACAAAATAGACAAGCTGGCAGGAGTAGACCAATCAGCAGTAGCTGGTATGGCTGAAGCACTCGGCTTACCAGAAGACTATGTTGCCGTATCCGCCCAAAACCAATGGGGACTAGAGACCCTCGCACATCGTATCGAGCACATGCTCAAACAAGGCATGCAAGAACTCCGCGCATATCTCCCCTATCGCAGAGCCGATTTACTCCAAATGTGGCGCCAACGCGGTGTCGTTGTTCACGAAGAATATGACGGTGATGGCGTGATTGTTGAAGGGCGACTCCCTCAAGAACTCGTGCATGTCATGCGGAGTGCAACGCGATCGTGAACGAACACGGCAATCTTTCAGCGCCAACCATGCGCAAAAACTACCTCAAAGGCGTCTTCAATGGAGCAGTCTTTTCACTTGGTGAAGCGGCAAGCAACCCGGGGCTAGTGCTCACGTTGCTCGTTCGTCAACTGGGAGGGTCGTTCTTTCTCGTCAGCCTATTGCCCGTGATTCAGAATATCGGCTACTTGTTACCACAATTGGTTGTGGGGGGCCGGGTACAAGCACTCGCATATAAAATGCCCATATACCGACGTTTTGCGTTGTTACGTATCGTGGCGATGCTGGCAGTGGTGATATCCTGCGTCTACGCCACACAGATAGACAACACACTCGCCCTGACTGCAATTATTGTCTGCAATGCGCTATTTTACTTTGGTGGTGGCGTCACTACACTAAGCTTCCAAGATGTGGTCGCCAAAATCATCCCGAGTAACACGCGTGGGCGCTTTTTTGGCATGCGCCAACTTTGTGGTGGGATACTCGCGTTTGCCATCGGCGGTCCATTGGTACGCTGGCTCCTGAGTGATACGAGCCCGTTCGCATTCCCGTACAACTTTGCCGTGATTAGTCTGTTTAGTCTGTGTTGCTACGCGATGGCCATGGCAGTCTTTGCGACTGTCGAAGAACCCAAAGCACCACAAGTCGTTCCTGCCATGCAATTCCGCGATGCACTACGCGCAGCACCACACATGCTCCGTGGCAATACGCTCTATCGGCGCTTTATCTGGGCACGCCTCTGTCTGATTATTGGTCGCATCGCAGAACCGTTTTATATCATCTACATTACCGAACAACTCAATCTCCCCAACAGCACCTCTGGCGTACTGATTGCCGCGGGTGCGGTGGCAGCTGCGCTGTCGAATATGCTCTGGGGCAGACTAGGGGATCGCAAAGGGATGCAATGGCTGCTCAGCTTCACGGGGAGTTTAGCCGTATTGCCACCCTTGATGATGCTGGCCGCCCCGCTGTTGGTGCCACTGGGGACGAACATACTCCTCGCCTGGATTCTCATGATTAGTCTGCTCATCGGCATGTCTGCGGATGGCACCGGCATTGCAAGTATGACCTTTTTGCTGGAAGTCGCCCCTGCAGAACAACGCCCACTCTACATGGGATTAGCCAACACCCTGCTCGGAATTGGGGCCATCGTTCCGATTGTGGGTGGCGTGTTGATCAATACGATTGGATATTCTGGGACATACTGTATTGCGGCCGTTTCGTGTGCTGTGGGTGCCGTAGTTGCCTTCCAACTTCGCACACTGCGTACAACTGCAACACCCACCACACCAGCGTGAAAGTGTGACGCCGATGTATCTATTCTTGGGAATGCTTCTTGCCGTATTGGCCACCCCATATCTGTTCATACGCCGTCGTGAATACATCGAAGCAACGACACTCTGTACTGACGGCGGTCGCATATTCGCACATCAACACGGTCATACTGCCTACTACGACCATGGCACCGGACCAGTAATCGTCCTGCTCCACGGATTTGGTGGCTGGCATGTGACCTGGCATGCCATGCAACCCGCATTGGTGGCTGCCGGCTACCGCGTAATTAGTGTGGATGCACTGGGGGCTGGGGCATCGGCACGGCCCGCAGATGTAAACGCATACACCACCGAATCCCAGGCTCGGTTGGTTATGGCACTCCTCGCATCGTTGGGGATTGAAGAGTATACACTGATTGGTCATTCATATGGGGGACGCATTGCGTTGCAAATTGCCGTGTATGCACCGCAGTCGGTTACACGCGTTATTGCATTTGCACCCGAAGTTATGTCTACTTCACGCCCTCCCATCGCCAAACTGGTGGTGATACCCGTCATCGGCTATGCACTCGCGTTCTGGTCAACGGCACCGGCACTCGTACGCTTCGGATTACGTGGGGTATCCAAACGCCCTGAGTGGGTAGATGCCCAGCAGGCACATTACGCCATGTCAGCACGCGTGGTCGGGCATTTACGTGGCCAAATTTGTCAGTCTGCGGCTCCCAAAGATGGTAGCCAGCCCGTCCCCCAGCAACTCGCCTCAATAACCTGTCCCGTATTTGCGATTTGGGGTGCAGATGACCCCGTCTTTCCTGCACAACACGGACTTGCCATGGTCGAGCGCATGCCCAATGCACACGTTGGTATCATCCCCAATACGGGGCACGTCCCCCACGAAGAAGCGTTCACAGAGGTGATGGCGTTGGTGCATCAGGCACTTGCGCAAGTGCCACAACACTAGCGACCGCATAGTCACCATCGTGTGACAGACTCACGTCGAATGCGGTCACACCGAGTTGGCGGGCAACAATGATAGCACGCTCGTGGAGCGTAACCTGCGGTTTACCGTTCTGCAAGCGCGTAATTTCGATGTGTCGAAAAGAAATGGCATCCGGACCACTGCCAAAGCCGGCCACCCCCACACCCAGCAACTTCGCAACTGCTTCTTTGGCGGCCCAGCGCGCCGCAAAGGCTTCTGCACGGCCGGCACAGCTGTGAGCTTCGGACGCAGTGTAGATTCGTGTCACAAATCGCACACCATATAAATCGAGCATCCGCTTGATGCGTGGAACATGCACGATATCAATGCCGGTACGCACACACAGTGTCATCACTGCCGTCCTACGAGTGTGAGATCAGTGATTTCTGAGAGATAGTCGTGTCCTCGTGCTTCGATACGGATGCTCTGGATATAGCGTGCCGTACGGATGAATTCGTCGTCACGCAAGTCAACGACCAGCTGATACCACTGAAAGGGTGGCAACGCACGATAGCGCAGGTTTCCTGTATCCTCGACCTGCACATCACGTTCGTCATATGCATACAAACAGTAGGAACGCTCTTGTTGTACATCGGCGGGGCTAAGATTTTTATAGGTAATTTGAAATAGAATCGGACATTCGGAGCCAGCAATCCCGGCCATCGGCGCAGACTGCGTCAACACGCGCACCCATGCACTCAATCGCAGCGACGTGTATTCCGATACATCTGCATCGAGGGTCTGTGCAACTCCCACCGCATACGGACGAAGCTGATTACCGTCACGCCGCAAGCGTAGCGTGCGTACCTGTTCAGATTCCGAACACAAGTCGGGGGATTGCGGGCTACACGTGGTCACCACCTGAACGACACCATTTTGTTCACCGGTACTCATGTTTGGAGCATCAGCACGGGCGAATTCATGCCAAGCATAGCGGTTTTCACTATTGAGTTCACGTTGAATGTTGCGCCATTCGGGGTCTTGAATGAGTTGCCAGGTGGCTAACCGCGGTGACAACAGCTGATTACTACGGGTGACCTCAGCAATCTCTCCTTGGGCGACTTGCACGGTTTCGCCGTCACGCTCCACGGTGGCACTACCACTACGCACGGCGAGTTCGAATTGGACATCGGTATCGAGTGCGTCATCATCGGGAATCACGTTGATGCTGTAACTGCCACCTGGCGTCATCCAAATGGTAACTTTGTTGGCCAGCGTGACGCTATATTCCACACGCTGATACCCCTGATTGGCAGCAATGTCGTAACGTGCATACCCCGCGTTTTGTTGTAAATTCACAATTTGGCGCCGATACGTCCAGCGCGATACTTGGTATGTGCGATAGACGATATCGCTCCCAGTACCTTGTGCCCACAATTGGATGTGCGTTGTATCGGGAAGCACCAGTGATGCCACTGGACCATATCCTGCTGCAGGCAACGTTTTGATTCGATCACCGATGGTGAGTGGCACACATACATCTGTTTCACCGGGACACGGATCAAGAGCACCCGGCAATCGTTCAAGCGTACGACTTGTCAGGCTACGTGGTTCTTGCATGACCACTCCAGCTGTGACATGCCCACGGAGCATTGCGCCTTCGGTGGTGCGCATTGCATCCACATACCCGCGATACGCAAATTGCAAGACCCACACGGCCAGTAGCATTGAAAGCACAAAAAAGACCGTCAGAATCATCCACGCACTTGCGGCTGGTTCGATACGATACTGCTTGGTTGGTGTTTCTTGCGACATGTGCCGAAATCGTCTTTCTGTGCTAGAAAATGGGCAAGTAACGCTCGAGTTCCCAGCTACTGACGTGTTGCCGATAATCTTCCCATTCACGTTGGCGCAACTCTACGAAGCGCTGATAGACGAGTGGTCCCAACGTGTCAGCAATTACTTCGTCACGCTGTAATTCGACCAACGCATCACCGAGTGTCATCGGCAACATGGGATACGTACGCGAGCGGGCGTGCATGGTCACCAAATCTTCTTCGGCGGCAGGAGGCAGTGGCAACTCGCGACGAATGCCGTCAAGGCCAGCTTGGAGCATCACCGCATACGCCAGATACGGATTACACGATGGATCCGGGCTACGCAGCTCGATGCGTGTGGTTTGTGGACGTTCTGGCAAGACGCGTGGCACTCGGATGAGCGCCCCCCGATTAGTACGCCCCCAACTGACATAAATGGGAGCCTCGAATCCGGGAACGAGGCGTTTGTAGGAGTTCACCAAGGGAGCTAAAATGGCGAGCATCCCCGGGGCATGTGCCAACAAGCCAGCCATGAAATGCCGGGCAATCACCGATAATCCATAGCTATCCGAAGCATCATAGAAGAGGTTCACACCCGTTTTTGCGTCAGCCAAACTCTGGTGCACGTGCATGCCACTCCCCGCACTGCCCATCATCGGCTTGGGCATGAACGACGCAAATAACCCTTGAGGCAACGCCATCGAGCGCAACACCTGACGCATCGTTGCCACCGCATCTGCTGCAGCTAAGCCAGATTCGAGGCGTAAATCAATTTCATGCTGACCAACAGCACCTTCGTGGTGGGTAGCATTCACTTCAATGTTGTACGCACCAAGGGCTTTGACCACATGGCGACGGAAGCGGGTCAGTGAATCGTTGGTCGCATCGAAATAGCCGACGCTATCATTTGGGACGAGTACCGGGCGCCCATCTGCATCGGCTTTAAACAGAAAAAATTCAACTTCGGCACTCAAATTGTAAACGAAGCCCATTGCGTGGGCATCGGCCACAGCACGGCGCAAAACACGACGAGGATCCCCTGCATAGGGGCGACCATCGGGAGAGTAGACATCACAGATGAGACGTGCGGTGGTCACCCCAGACTCACCATCCCATGGAATCACCGCAAAGGTGGAACGGTCAGGAATCAGGTACATGTCCGTTTCAGCGACACGGGTAGGACCTTCTAGGGCGGATCCGTCGAACCACACGCCGTGGTCGAGACAATCCGCAAGCATTGATGCCGGGATGGTGACATTTTTGAGCATGCCTGCAATATCAGTGAACTGCAGACTGATAAACTCGACGTGCTGTTGCTGGGCACGCTGCATGATATCATCAATGGTCACATTCACCGGCCACCACCCCTCCTACAATCACTTCACGGGTCGTACCCAGACTTGGTATTCACCCTTGCGCACCGCATCCATGTACTCTGCGATGACGATGTGTCCACGTGCCGTACTTATGACTTCACCCTGCGCTGATACGATGGAACCGGCACGTACCACCAGCGTGGTCACCGGTGCGCGCACATCATCATACAACACGAGTTGCATGGTTCCCGATGCAATCTGCCCGGTCATAGTCACCGTATAGCGTGTGTTGGGTTGCAAATCGGTGTACGTGCGCTCGCTGAAGCCTTCGGCACCGACAAATGCAACCGCCCACGCAAGCTCATCGGGAGCCGGTTGCATGACGTGGACTTGCGCGCCCGAACGGATCATACACGCAGAGAGCACCAGCATCACGGCCAACCAGAGACTCCATCTAACCATAGGCTTCGGGGCGCGAATCAACGTTGCGCGTTTCATCAATGTCAACACGCTCGACTTTGACGGGCGCCATCTTTACGATGCGCAGATTGGTCTCACAATCGGCACATACCAACAACGTCCCCACCGTGGTATAGGACTGAATTGCAAGACGTTGCTTGCATTCGGGACACACCGTTGTTTCCACACTCATCGCGTACCCCCTCATCATCATGCATCGTGTGCAAATAACGCATCAACAAACGTCTCTGCATCAAAAAGTGCCAAGTCGGTCATTTTCTCGCCAGTCCCCACATACCGCACTGGCCGTTGGATGTCTTGAGCCACAGCAAATGCGATACCACCCTTGGCTGTACCATCCATTTTAGTAATCACCACACCGGTGACACCCGCTGCAGCCGCAAATGCTTTGGCTTGGAGGACACCATTCTGACCAGTGGTTGCATCAATCACCAGGAGCACTTCGTGTGGCGCATCCGCTATTTTGCGTGTGATGATATTGCGTATTTTGGTGAGCTCCTGCATTAAATTGGTCTTGGCATGCAGACGTCCCGCAGTATCCACAATCAGCACATCACACGGTGTAGTTGTGGCGGCTTCCATCGCATCATAGACAACTGCCCCGGGGTCTGCACCCTGGCCACGGGTAATCACGGGGACCCCCACACGTTCAGCCCATGTTTCCAGCTGTTCGGTGGCCGCAGCCCGGAAGGTGTCACCTGCTGCCAGCATCACATGCTGGTTGCGTAATTTATAGCGGTGGGCGAGCTTGGCGATTAACGTGGTCTTCCCAGCACCATTGACACCCACCACAAGAATCACATGCGGCTTCTGGCTTTCGCTCGGCGTATGGTGCTGCTGATCTTGCAAGACACGCACCATTTCTGCATGGAGCATACGTCGTACCTCTTGCGGTTCACGTACACCGTTACGCTTGACGCGGTCCTTGGTGCGATTCACCAGGTAGGTGGCCGTTTCAACGCCGACGTCTGCCTGCACCAACAACGCCTCGAGATCATCCCAGATGTCATCGCTGAGCGCAGCTCCACCGAAGAGCTGACTTATCTGTTGAAAAAACCCCTGTCTGGTACGGAGGGTGGCACTCGCCAACTGTGACGCTTCCACTGTGGCTTCAGCTTCGTCACGAGGGGCATCAGTTCCGCGTCCAAACCAGCGCTGAAAGAGTGACATATTGGCTCACTATCCTGACAATGCCGATACCACATGCCGCACAGTTCGTACGACTTGTGTCACTTCAGCATCACTTAATTCGGGGAAATTGGGCAACGAAAAGACATTAGTGGCGAGGCGCTCCGTGACCGGCAAGCGCCAACTCGGTGCATATCGCTGATAGATGGGTTGTTTGTGTGTGGGCAACGGGTAGTGAATATCACAGCCAACGCCTGCATCACGCAACCCCGACATGACCGCATCACGATGCGGTGATTCCAGCACGTACAGGTGGTGAACTGCACGATCGTGGGTGGGATTTTGTGGGACCACCAACTGGAGGCCCTTGAATTGCGCGTTGTAGTGGCGCGCAATGTCGTCGCGGCGTTGCGTGCTCTGGTCGAGATGGCTGAGTTTTACATCTAAAATGGCCGCTTGCAATTCGTCGAGCCGCGAATTTATTCCGTGTTCGACGGTGGAGTAATACTTGCGCTCCCAGCCATACTGTCGTAAGCGCTGGATGTGGAGTGCAATATCTTCGCGGTTGGTGGTTATTGCACCACCATCACCAATTGCACCGAGATTCTTAGACGGATAAAAGCTAAACGCCGCTGCATCCCCCCAGCTACCAGCGCGCTTGCCGGCAATGGTCGCACCATGCGCTTGGGCACAGTCCTCGAGCACCGGGATGTGATAGGCCTGTGCGACGCCCATGATAGCCGGCATGTCAGCCATCAGCCCATACAGGTGCACAGGCATGATCGCTTTAGTGCGCGGAGTAATCGCAGCTTCGATGAGTGATGCATCCATATTGCGTGTCAGCGGGTCTACATCAACAAAAACGGGAATGGCACCGATTGCGACAACTGCAGCAGTGCCAGGCACACCCGCATTGGCCACAGTGATAACTTCGTCACCTGCACGGACACCAAGTGCCAGCAGACCGAGCTGAATGGCATCGGTACCGTTGGCAACACCAACACAGTGAGTAGACTGACAGTATTGGGCAAAGTGGGCTTCAAATTCACGCACCGCTGAGCCGAGAATATAGGCGCCACCATCTAATACACGTGCAATGGCAGCATCAAGCTCCGGACGAATCAATGCAATTTGCCGCTTGAAATCACCGAAAGGGACAGTCATGATGCACCCTCGCAATAAAGAATTCATTACGATTAATTATAGCAGATGCATCTGCGCACGCACGAATAGAATGATGAGAATTATGCGGATGATGAGTTGACCGCAATGCGAGGCTCACGATAGACTAAGCGATACCCGATTCCGCGCACATTTTCAATGTATAACTGTTGCAGTTCTAATTGCGCCATTTTGCGCCGTAAATGAGAAATATGCACCCACAAGTACTGGTTCTCTTGTTCGTACCGTTCGCCCCACACTCCCTGCAAAATCTGCTCATGCGAAAGCACTTGACTAGCATGCCGCACAAAGTACATCAGCAAGCGATATTCGATGGGAGTCAGGTCGAGAGCCACCCCATTGACCTGGATTTGCTTATCGGCAATCACCACCTGCACATTTCCAATCGTAACCACCGGCTCATTCACGGCCTGCTGTCGCAGTTGTCCACGCCGAAACAACGCTTGCACACGCAAAATGAATTCATCGTTACTAAACGGCTTGACCATGTAGTCGTCTACCCCAGCACGCAACCCGGCAATCACGTCGGATTCGTTGCCACGTGCCGTCACAACCAAAATGGGAATCGTCAACCATAGTCGTACATCACGCACGAAATCGAGCCCAGAGCCATCCGGCAACATGATATCAACGATTAACACATCAAAATGGCTCCGTTCGATTTTTTCTTGTGCCTGAAAAATGGTGTTCACTACCGTGACTTCGATGCTGTGGCTCTGTAGCATGTGTTGCATCACCCGTTGCACTGCTGGCTCATCTTCGAGTAACAACACCCGCGGTGTGCGACTGCTCTCTACCACAGCCGGTTCTGCTTCTGCGGTTGGAATCGTGAAAGTGACTACCGTACCTTCACCATTTGGTGCCGCGTGCATTGCTATTTCGCCACCATGTGCTTCGACAAAGTATTTACAGATGGTCAATCCCAACCCGACACCACCTTTGTTTGGACGATGATTGGCCTGATAAAATCGGTCAAATACGCGTAGGTATTCATTGGTATTGAGTGGCGTTCCATAATCGCGAATCGCAAATTGGATGAGGCTAGGCGTCCCAGCAATCTGCTGTATGGTGATTTCCACATCGCCGGGTGGTGCGTATTTTTCTGCATTATCGAGAATATTATGGAAAATTTGCTCCATTCGACTGATATCACCATACACGGCGCTCAATGTGCCATGTGTAACCACGTGTAAGCGGCGCCGTGTATGTGCATACTTCGCCAGGATGCGCTGTACCAACGGCAATACGTCAACGCGCTCACGTTGTAACCGAATCCCGTCACTATCAATGCGCGACAAATTGAGCACATCTTCGATAAGGGTTTGTAACCGTTGTCCTTGATTTTGTAGTAGCTGAAGCATGCTGTGCTGACCATCACGTGGCACAGTCGGTGTCGTATTTAGCAACATGGTAGTCGCTCCGACAATCGTCGCAAGTGGGGTGCGCAATTCGTGGCTAATCATGCTGACAAAGTCGGCCTTGAGGCGATCGAGTTCATAGCGATGACGCATGTCTTCAAGCACGAGCACAAAGCCGTGCGTCGCTACAGCATCTCGAATTGCGACCACTTGATGCCGCACGGGGATACGTTCGTCGTTTATCTCATGCATCACTTCAGTGCTACTCGTGACCCCACGTGCAATGGCCACACTAAGTGGCAATTCTTGGGCGGTTACGGTGTTCCCACCAATTCCCCACCAGGGTAACTGCGTAAACACGGTGTGAATTGACGATCCCACGGCCAAGCCGGGTAACAGTTGCTGTGCATGTTGATTAGCAACGAGTACGCCACCACGCACATCAATTAACACGAAACCAAGGGGAACCACATCAAACAGAATTCGCAAGCGGTTTTGTTCGCGTTGTAATGCGGTAAATAAACGGTAATTGTCTATCAATAAGGTAATCTGCAGCAAGGTGAGTGCATCGAGGGGTTTGACATCCTCGCTCATCACTCCAAGCACCCCCACGCTCCGTTCAGCATTCCCGAGCGGATAGAGCAACAGATCACGATTGGCCACACGAATACGGCGCGACTCGATACTCCCCCCTGCAGCGCGTATCTGTGTAATTGTACGCACATCAATGCTCTTTTCGATATCTGCGAGCGTGATTGGGGCGCGGATTGCACTGCGTACCATGATATCGTTGGTGTAGATGTCATCAAACCACACGACGACTACCGGAAAATTCAATGTCTGCTGAATGATTTGTACGATTTGATCGGCTTTATACACATCGTCACCAAAACGCATCGACTGCTGAACGATGTCTTGAGCCGTGGCAAGGAGAGTATGTTGCTGATGAACTTCATCAATACGCACAGAAAGTGCCAACGTCAACTGCTGTGATTCATTTTTGGCGTGCTGTAATGCGGTGAGGAGTTGTGCTTGGCGCCACACCCCGATTACCACCAATGTCAATGCAACCAACGCCACAACCGCTAACACAGTATTCGTGCTGAGATTGATGGCATGAACTCGTTGGGTTTCTTCTTGCAACACGTTTTGGGTTGCCCGTACCGTGATGCGCAACGAATCAATGCGCGTGCGTATCGCATCAAAGGCCCGGATTTTAGTACCCTGCACAAAATCTGCCTCCGCAGCCGCCACGTTGTTGCTTTCGACCAACGCAACCTGATGGTCGAGGCGTTGTACACGCCAGTCATCAATTGCTTGCTTAAGCACAACTAACTCATTGACAGTCAAACTATCGTTGAGGAGGGTAGCATCCTGGATGAGTTTGGTCACGATTTTTTGTTGGCGGGCACTCGCATCAGTGTACTGTTGATGAAAAAGGACATTTTGCGTAATGATATAGCCACGGGATGCTAAACGCATATCCTGGATAGTGACTTCCAAATCGTTGATGTCTTCGACAAATTGTGAGACATTGACGTTTTGTTCGCGCAATCGAGCCAATGTGTTGTTTTGCCAGGTTGGCACAACAAGCAATGCAGTCAGACTGCCTGCGACAAAGAGCATGCCGCCCCAGGCAAAATCAACTTGCAAGATTGTGCGTAGGAATAACCAAATCTGCTTCATGGTTGTGGGATTTTCATCGCATACAACAGCGTCGCATCACACTGCTGGATTGGCATAATCGGCTCTGCCTGTGGATATTGTACTGCATACTGCGCGAGCTCTTCATACCGTTCAGGAATCGCCACGTACCACACATCACCAATTGCTGCTTCCTCCAACTGAGGCATATCTTCGACATTGCGAAAAGCGAGTGTCGGATTGAGGAATTCGAGTGATCGCCACGGACCAAAGTAAAAACCATCTGGGGCTGAACCAAGCACGACGACGGTGCTACTACTACGCGCATTGTCCGACAAAAAGCGTGCCAGTGTCCCTGCCTGCTCTGTTTTGGTGTCACCACCATATTTACACGTAGGAGCAAATTTTACCCAATAAATATCAACATTCAAAAAGACGATTACTGCGACCACCACTCCGATTACACCCAGCGAAAAACGCGGGATGCGCATGAATTCAACGACCCAATCAATGGCGATTGCGGCTATCAGGATGACAACGGGGAGAATCACGAGTAACCGGTAGGGATATGTACTGACTGGGATGGTAAAGACTGCTAATGCCGTCATCCCCCCCCAAAACCACCCGAGCACCATCAACATGCGCCACGTATGCATGCGGTTATGAATGATGACCAAGCCAATCAAGAAAAAGATGGCACTAAGGCGATCGAGAATTGGTACACTTGCATGATAAAAATCCTCGAATGGTGTGTTCAGGAACGTGGAAAATGCATACTGGTAAAGTTCGATGATTATCCAAATTGCCCCAATGTTCCGTGCCTCGGCTTCGCGCACGAGCCATCCCGAAACAAATGACCCATCGGTGCTCAGACGCGCAAAAAAATCACCGGGAAAGTAGATCCCCCAGATTAGCATCGGCAACAACCCGAGCAGCATCAGCCCGAACATCTGTGCGACCTGTCCCACTTGTGGCTGCAACGTGCGGAAATCCACGATTGCCCACGCAACAATTAAGATGACGACCAACACGCTCCACGCCCACGCATCCACATAGAGATTTGCATGCAATGAGAGGGCGAGTGCTGCCACAACCATCGGCCATGTGCGACGAGTCTGTACCAACATCCACATCCCCCACAACAACAATGGCACGAGTGCGGTGGCGTAGGTGTACGACACCGCCACAGTCCGGCTGAAATGAAGGGCGACGTGTGCCGTTGCAAGCATAATCGCGGTGATCATGCCAACGCGTACACCAAACAAACTGCGTGCGAAGAGGTAATTGGTGAATACAGCGAGAAGACCAAAGAGTGCAGGAATGAGCCGGACGGAGAATTCGGTACGGCCAAATACGTTGATGACACCCTTCATTATCAACAAATAGTTGGTGCCAACACCATCCATATTGACAAAGACGTGCCCGAGTGTGCCATACTGCGTCAGCAATTGCACTGCCCACATCCCAATCAGACCTTCATCTCCATTGATGATGTTGGGAATGGCACCAAGCTGATACCAACGGAGGATTGCAGCAATTACCAATACCGCACTGATACCCCAGATTTCACGCTTGTGTGTGTCATACCACTGGTGTATCTGTACGGATGGCCAGACTGCGACACCAAGATAGCTCCAACCAATCACCCAGATGACAATTTGTGTTACGCCGTATCTACTCAGCGTGACCGTGGTATCAATGATTTCTTCGCCGGTCAGTGCAAGATCAATGTTGGTGAATTGCCACCACTGCCGGATTGCGACCACCAGCAATAACACGAGACCAGCCAGTGCCATCGGCCAATGCGCAACATCACGCCATACGAGCAAGGTAGCGTAGCGCAGACGGACGACGACAGCAGCGATAGTAACAGCGAGCGCAGTCCAAATCGTCACGTCATCTGCGGCAGCATATGGATCATTGAATGGAAAGATGAACCACAGTAGTACGAAACAAGTGCTACCAATCACAAAAACGATATCTCTGCGGAATTGCATGAACATGTGACACCTCGTAAGCGTTGGTGTCACTATGCACGACTACCCTTGTTTTCTCCCTAAAGCGATGCACAACTCCACAAATGTTCCCTAAAATTTGCCAGTTGGTGCACACCAAGTCTTCGTGTATGTGTGATGGTACGACACACCAATCACGCCGTGCTATGGTATGATGGGTGCGATTCGCGTTCGTCAATGAAGATGGAGTGCTATGACACAGAATCCCGTCACCTTTGTACTCGTTGGAGCAGGGTCACGTGGCGCGCACGCCTACGCCCCCTATGCACAGCAGTTCCCTCACGACGCACGTATTGTGGCCGTTGCTGAACCAGACACCCAACGGCGAAATGCGCTAGCCGAACTCCACGATATTGGTACAGATCAGTGTTACACCAGCTACGAGGCGCTCTTTGCGCAGGGCAAAATTGCAGACGCAGCAATTATCACCACCCAGGATGCAATGCACGTTGAACCCACGTTGGCGGCACTCGCACTCGGCTACCACGTGCTTCTCGAAAAGCCGATGGCGACTACTCCACTCGATTGCACACGGCTAGTCATGGCTGCTGAGGCAGCACACAAACATCTCGTCATTGGACATGTGTTGCGCTATACGGACTTCTTCTCGACGCTCCATGATGTGCTCCAGGCGGGTACTATTGGTGATATTGTGACCGTTGCACACCGCGAGAATGTGGCACATTGGCACATGGGGCATAGCTTTGTGCGGGGCAACTGGCGGCGCAAGGACGAATCCACGCCCATGATTTTGGCGAAATGCTGTCATGACCTTGACATCATGGTGTGGAACATTGGGCGCGAATGCACACGCATTTCCTCGATTGGCGATCGCTCATTCTATCGCAGTGAACGTGCCCCTACAGGGAGTACGGCACGCTGTCTCGATGGATGTGCCGTCGAAGCCACATGCCCATGGTCGGCGAAACGCATCTACCTCGACCTCGAACCGTGGCCAAATATCCAACACTTGGCAAACGGCGTCGCACCAGATCAGTGGCCGTTTAATGTGGTCTCCCACGATCGGAGTTATGCCGCCCGTCTCGACGCAGTCACCAATGGTCCTTACGGACGCTGTGTGTTTGCCTGCGACAACGATGTGGTCGATCATCAGGTGGTCAGCATGGAGTTTGCTGGCGGGATTAGTGCCACACTCACGATGCATGGGGTGAGTAGCGAAGAAAATCGCTATATGCGCTATGATGGCACCAAAGGCACACTGGAGGGATTCTTTGATGCCCAGGGTGGCCGCATCGAAATTCGCCCACACCGTGGTCTCGCTGAAGTCATTGCCGTAGATGGTCGCGCTGGTCATGGCGGCGGAGACACGGGGATTATGCGTGGATTCATTGCAGCCGTACGCGGTCATGCAGCTCCACGTAGTAGTGCTCGTGAATCACTTGAATCACATCTATTGGCATTCGCCTCTGAAGACGCACGCCTCGCCCAACATGTGATTGATATGGCCGATTATCGCACAATGTTGCGCAACCAAGTAACAGGAGCATAACGAGATGTCATACTTTGCCACACTGCAACGCCTGGGATACACCCTCGAAAAAGCACCTCTCGTACTCGCAGAAGGGCGCTTTGTTGCCGCCGTGCAACACGGCAACTTGGTGTATACGTCGGGGAGCGTGTCACGCTTCGGGGGCGTCGAAATCAAGGGATTCGTAGGTGCAGATCTGACAATCGAAGACGGCTACGAGGCATGCAAACTGAGTACACTCAACGCCTTGCAAGCCATCCATTCACTCGTCGGTATTGACAACGTGGTGCGCATCTTCAAGGTCTTTGGCATGGTCAATACGGCACCTGGGTTCTCGAATACCACAGGAGCCGTGCATGGTGCGAGCGAGCTCATCAACAGTGTCTTTGGAATCAATGGCCAGCACGCCCGTAGTGCAGTGGGTATGGTTATTCCGTTTACGTATGCCGCTGAAGTCGAATTGATTGCCGAAGTCAAATAACAACCAAACGCCCCCTGTACTATCTGGTACAGGGGGCGTTTTTGCTACGGCATTACAATGGCGTAACGCTCATCCATGATGGCTTTATCCATGATGGAGTAGGCCGAGAATTCCGCCACGTTGCCCGCCAAGATTGCCTTCATGATGCTCGGCGAAAAACCGCTCACCATAGCAACCCCAGTTTCATGCGCCTCTGCTGGCACATTGGAAGTGCCGTTGAGGTTCCAAAACACCACCTGCGGCATTTGATAACCTGCAGCCTGGTATTTATCACTCAGCATCTGCACTGCGCGCCGATCGAGCATACTGTCAGCATCGAACTGCATGTCCGACAAGATGAGCAGCATCTGCGGCATCTGATCGGCTGGGACCTGCCCAGCAATTGCAGTCTGCAAAATGATGTCGATGGCCTTGTGGAGGTCGGTATTCATACCCCACTCTGAGCGCACCATCTGACGCAGCTTCTCGGCAATATTGCCGGTGAGGTGGAGCAATTGGGGCATGTAGGAGAAAGTCAAGAAGGTATCTTTGAAGACACCCACATTCTTATCCGCCAAATACAACCCCAACGCTACTGCGACATCAACTGCCTGAACACTGCCAGCAATCTTGCAGTACATGGAACCTGACACATCCGAGAGTGGCAGGATTCGCGCATCACCCACATAATTGGGCAGTGCATTCCACTGCGCTACCACGTGATCAATCACAGTGGCATCGTCGGGAGTACACTCAGGCGCCCCCACCATCAACGGTTTGATGATGTCATGTGGGAAGATCGCCGCCGCGTTGACCTTGACTTCACCCTTGACGGCACTCGCCACATAGGCAGCATAGCGCTCGTTGTCACGGCGACTAAATGCCTTGCGGTACCGCGCAGCTGCCTGCGATGGCACATGCTCATAGTTGATGGCATCCCACTGCTTGGCACACATCTGCGATTCCACCACAGCAGTCAAAGTGACAAGAGTTTTGCGATAGCGCTTGGGTGAAAAGCCCAAAAACGCCCGCAACTGCTCGGCTTCTTTGCCCTTGCGGGGCATCCATTTGGCGGCCAGACCGTTTTTTTGTTGCAACGCCTCGCGGATAAGCGCAAAGGCGGCTGGTTGAAGCTGCTTGGTAAAGACCAACAGGTCATCCCAGCGCCCCACTTCGGGGACCTTGGGCAACAGCGCCAACGCATACTGTGGATAGTGTTGCTCCAGAAAGATGAGCATATTGCGGAAGTGTTGCCGCTCACCGGCTCCACCACGCACATCACGGCTCCAGAGCGCCATGCGCAAGGCCTTTTCGGCATCCTCGAGCAATGCCGCCTGAAAGAGCGGCAGCACATCACCACCACGCATAGCACCGATTTTGTAGAAGAGGTCGACTAGCGCAGAGGCAGTCGATACGCGCGCCAACATGCCGTTGGCAGTACGCGCTGGCTGATTGATAACAGCTGAAGTAAAAGTAGTCATGAGGTTTTCCTTTTTCACAGGTTAAGATAATAAAAAATGCTGACTTAACCACATTGACGACGATAACTTGCGTTCACTCCGTCAATGATCTATGTCCACATTGCCACCACACTGCGGCAGCAATGCTTATATCCACAGGGATACATCTGCAAACGCCGGAGCAGGTGCTGAGGAGTGCCCCCGCTCCGGCGGCGATGTATTCTTTTTATTTTTTATAATTTCCAACGCTTTAGCGCATGGTGATAACTGGCGTTCACTCCGTGCGCAGAGAGGTTTTGGGCACCGGTCACTGCCACTGTAACACGGCAGTAACCGGTGGATTCGGACTGGGTACCGGCATCGTGCGGACGATGGTGGGGTTACAGGCTACCGTTTGTTATTACATTTAACAAGAGTAATGAATTTGCTGGAGGTAGCCATAGCAGACATTCTCCACAGGGAGATACCATCTGCTGGCGTGTCGAATGGTTCCGTGCACACCGTCGGATTTGCACCGACTCATGCTCCGCAGCATGATGTGAGTGACTGGTTACTTTTTATTCAACAGAACAGATGTTGTTGTGGTGCTGGAAGTAACCACACCAGCATGTTACTGCTGGCACCACCCATTGGACGACTGGGTGGGAAAATCGCGCATGATTCGATTGTCAAGGTACACGGGGCGCACAAGGCGACACCCGGCTGGCACACACCTTGCGGCGTGTCAGGTGGCTATGCATGGCAATGACCATGCGGGCGAACTCGGTGAGTGGGTGGAAAAGCGATCGGGCGATTGATTAAACAATTTATATTTTAAGAATATCATACATACGATAACGTGTCAAGTATGTATTTTTATGTGTTTTTTAGAATTACAAGAGCGAGCTAATCATGATGCATCACCCACACGCTACCGTGGACGAGTGGTGCGTGTGGATGCGGTTCGGACTGGGTACCGGCATTGTGCGGACAATGGTGGGGTAACAGGTTACCGTTTGTGACGACGATGTTGATTGCTGGAGGTAACCACAGCAGATGCTCACCACAGGATGATACCAATGCTGAATGTGCTCAAAAGTCCCCCGTTGGCACTGGCCGGGCTTTCACCGGCATACTCCCCGCTTGAGTAGTCTTGTTATCAGGTTACTGTTGATACTTGATACGTCCATGGACGGGGCGAACATGTAACAATTCGCATTGTTACGCGGTTTAGGTTATTGGGCATGTTATTTGAGGCACATTGTGTGCAGGGCACTGTGGCCGCTTCTCAATGGGAAAACATGATTTTACTGATGGTTGCTGGCAGTAACCCCACCATCAGCTCCCTGATGGTGTTCCCGTGGGGGCACGGGACATGTGTGCAATTGCAGCGATTCGATTGTCAAGGTACGTGGGGCGCACGCGGCGACACCCGGCTGGCGCACACCTTGCGGCGTGTCAGGTGGCTATGCATGGCAATGACCATGCGGGCGAACTCGGTGAGTGGGTGGAAAAGCGATCGGGCGTTTCAAAAATTTACTTTCATACAATATCACATTCACGATTGCATGTCAAGTATCTTATTTTTTCTACTGTTTATTGCATTGAGTACGCATAGTTTGCCCAGCAGTGGCAACATCGTTGGCTGAGGTTCGCCATCCACAGACGACGCACATCAGCCAACGTATGCGCATTTCTCAACTTTTCCAATCATTTGAAATGTCAATGTTGTACGCTTTCCAACGCTTTCGCACCGGGTGATAACTGGCGTTCACTCCCTGTGCACTTGTGAGGATATTTACTCAGACACCAACCATGGACGAATGGCGGGTGTCTGAGTTCGGGCTGGGTACCGGCATTGTGCGGACAATGGCGAGAGAACAGTTACGCACTCACGTGCCTAACTCGAGCACCGCTCACCTCAGGGTGATACCGAATGCTGTGGTGTCGCGTTTCCCTGATGTGACACCGTACCGGGTTTTCACCGGATCCATACTCCGCTAGCATGGTATTTTTATCGGGTTACTGTGTTTGCTTATTAAATTCGTCCGTGGACTGGGCGAACATGGAGTAGATAGCATTACTCCGGTGATAGTATGCGTAAGAGGCACATTGTGTGCAGGGCACTGCGGCCACAGCTCTAATCACATCATAGTTATCATTGCGTAATTGCTTGCTGGGCAGTAACCACATCGTCAGTTGCCTGACGGTACCCCGTGGGAAACCGGGGTTTGCGCAATTGCGGCGATTCGATTGTCAAGGTACCTGGGGCGCACACGGCGTCACCCAGCTGGCGCACGCCCACAGGCGTGTCAGGTGGCTATGCATGGCAATGACCATGCGGGCGAACTCAGTGAGTGGGTGAAAGAGCGAACAGGCGATTTATGAAAAAGATTGATTAAAGAACAACGAATCAGATTGTAGCAAGTGAATTACACAAAATCAAGAGGGAATTCTGAGAATTCTATGAGATGTTTCAATGTATCATCAATCAGTGTCCACCCATAGTGCATCAAAACGCAAGGCACAGATGAAATTGCTATAATACAACGATGAGGATTCAATACATCGAGAAGAGCCATGATTGACATCAAAAGCCCAGTACGTGTCCGTTTTGCACCAAGCCCAACCGGCTTTTTGCATATTGGCGGCGTACGTACCGCCCTGTTTAACTGGTTGTTTGCCCGACACTACGGTGGGCAATTTTTGTTGCGCATCGAGGATACCGACGAGAAACGGTTCGTACCTGGTGCTGCTGACGACCTAATGACATCGATGCGCTGGGTTGGCATTGACTGGGACGAAGGACCAGATATCGGTGGTCCTTTTGGCCCGTACGTGCAATCCGTGCGCAGTGAGCAAGGTGTCTACATGCCATTCGCCAATCAGCTCCTCGAAGCGGGGCTGGCGTACATGTCGTTTACCACCGAGGAAGAACTCACACAGATGAAAGCCGTCGCCGAAGCTCGTGGCATCAAGGCCTTTCGCTTCCGCGGACCAGAACGAGACTGGCCACTCGCCAAACAACAAGAAATGGCCGCAAGCGGCGTACCCTACACCATCCGCCTAAAGGTACCCAGCGAAGGAAGTACTCACTTCAATGATTTGGTCCGCGGTGGTGAAGACGGCATTCGCATCAACAACAACGAACTCTACGACATCGTGCTCATCAAAAAAACAGGGATGCCCGTCTACCACATGGCACACCTCGTAGATGACCATTTGATGCAAATCACACACGTGCTACGCAGTGATGAATGGGTGGCTTCGACACCGTACCATGTGCTCTTGTACCAATACTTGGGGTGGAATGCACCAACATTTGCCCACCTGCCACCCATCCTACGCCAGGACGGGCATGGCAAATTATCGAAGCGCAAAGATGATGTCTCTGCTAATCGCTTCTGGGAGCGTGGCTATTTGGCAGATGCCATGTTTAACTATCTGACGCTCCAAGGGTGGAGTTATGACGATCATACCGAAATCATGACCCGCGCCGAAGTCGTAGAACGCTTTAGCATTGACCGTGTACAGTCTTCACCAGCACGGTGGAATCCAGCCAAATTGCTCGACATGAACGGCATCTACATCCGTGCCATGAGCAGTACGGACGTGGCTGTGGCCATCACACCGTTCCTGCAAAAGGCAGGTCTTGTCCCTACACCCGTGGACGGCGAGACAGCAGCCTACATTGCCACACTCACGCCACTCATTCACGAGCGGCTGAAAGAGCTTGGCGAAGCTCCCGAGTTACTCGACTTCTTTTTCACGGACATCGAAACACCCAGTGCCGAGATGCTGATTCCCAAGAAGATGGATGCTCAGAGCACACACGCCGCACTCGTTGCCGTTCATGCAGCGTTGAGCGCAGTTGCGGAATGGCATGGTCAAGAAGCAACGCTCGAAGCCACCCTCCGTACGTTATGTGAACAACTCGAACTCAAACCAGGGCAGTTGTTTGGTGCGGTCCGTGTTGCCATTAGCAATCGCACCGTGGCACCACCTCTCTTCGAAACGCTCACTGCCCTCGGCCGTGAGCGCGCCCTTGCACGCATTGCCGCTGCCCTAGGTGTCGTGGCACCTTAACGCCACACGATCCCACTCAACGCCATCCCCCGTACGACCACCGTATGGGGGATGTTTGCTTCGACCAGCGCCTGCTCACTTGCCTGACAATCGTGTGGCGCAGCAAACGACGCCGCATCAATTAACACGGCACTCATATCACCACCACGACCGCTGACTTCCTTGAGTAGCGGCACCCAACGTGCATCGCCACGACTGGTAACCACACAGACGCTGGTGTGTGCCGCGTTGTAGGCATCCAAGTACACAAGTACATCGTCGAGTGCCACATCACCAACAGCTCTAATTGCAGCGAGTGCATCAAATACGGCAATGCGATGCGCAACAGTCCGTTGCGGTGCCAAAACGACACGTTCACTCCCATGCATGCACAATCCGACGGCATGTCCAGCACGCAACCAGGCATCTGCCAGATTTGCCAAGACGTGAATGGCATATTCTTCGGTGGAATCATCGCTCGGAATCGGCATGGGAATACTGGTGAAATCGACCCATGCATGACTTTGGCGCTGTGCGTCGTAGACGAGCCAAATATGGGCACCTGGCTCATGATTGCCCTCTTTGAGCATGAGATTGCCACGTTTGGCCGAGCTCCGCCAGTGGATGCGACTCACCGCATCACCAGGACGATATTCGCGAATTGACATGATGGTAGGTGCATGGGCTGCAATTTGGCGTACCACCTGCGGACGCCCTGAAATCACATCTTTACCGATGGTGGGTAATGGCATCGCCTGTGGAGCAGGAACAACGATTAGCTGTTGCGTACTCGTGAAGCGCCGCTCAATGCGGAACAAACCAAAGGGATCACTGCCCACGATGTAGGTAGGTCCCATCACATAAGTACCGCGAATTTGGGCAATGGTACGCCAGGTGCGTTGCCGCTGTTGGCGGGCAGCGAGTGTAACCACAAAGCCGGTCATGTGGCGCATGAATGTGGTGTCGTCGAGAATTTCTACGATGCCCCGCTGCCACGGGAATTGGTTGACGACCAGAATCTGCTCACGCACGTACTCGCCTGTCATCACACGTGGGGTCTGTAACGTGCGCGTGATGGTGAGTCCGGCAACCCCGAGAAACGCCCATAGTGCAGCCCCACACACCACACCTATGATGAGATACCCGATGCGCGCAAAAAAGAGCACCCCGGTACCTTGGGCAGCAATGAGCAGAAAGATGCCGAGGAGCACGAGCAATAGTGGGCGATACCAGGGCGAAACCATGCGAGTGTGTGTCATCTGTGTCACGGCTATTTTCCAATACAAAAACGCGCAAATACGGTGTCGAGCAATGCTTCGCTCACATCTTCACCGGTGATTTCACCTAAACACGCCACGGCAGCCTGCATATCTACGGCTACTAGGTCGGCAGTCATGCTGACACCAATGGCGTGCACGGCATCGGCCACATGGGTACGACAACGACGCAGCGCATCAACATGCCGACTATTGCTGACACGAACATCGTGAGTGCTCACATGTCCAAGGAAAAATTCAGCGATGCGGGCGGTGAGGGTGGTTAAACCGAGCTGCGTGACGCTCGACACGGCAACTTCAGCGATAAACGGTGGAGCAACGGCATCACGGAGTGCGCAATGCATGTCGGGGTGATACGGCAGATCGGCTTTGGTGGTAACCAACACGGTGGGGAGCTGACCACGAGCAGAGAGTGCGGCCACATCCGTGGCATGGAGCGGCTGAGATGCATCAATGAGCAACAGTGCCAAATCGGCCTGTTGTGCGGCCATACGCGACCGTGCAATCCCGAGTTGCTCGATGACATCCTGACTATCGTCACGAATACCGGCGGTATCTATGAATCGCACGGGGATACCGTGTATATTTGCGACTTCGGAGAGGGTATCACGTGTGGTGCCCGCAATTGGCGACACGATGGCACGGTCTTGCTGCAACAGGACATTGAGCAGGCTCGATTTGCCCACATTTGGGCGACCAATTAACACCACGGTGGCTCCATCACGCAGAACGGCACCACCACGGGCACCACCAATCAAGGCATCGAGTTTGGCGATGACAGCATGCAATGACTGCACATTGATGGCAGTTTCATCAACGTCATCGGGGAAATCAATGCGCGCCACCACTGCAGCAAGTTCATACAAAATGGCATCACGGAGCTCGGCAATCTGGGTACGCAACCATCCTTGCAAGTGGGCATGTGCGAGACTCAGTGCTTGGGGGGTCTGTGCCTGAACCACATCCATGACTGCTTCGGCTTGGCTCAAATCAATGCGTCCCGCCACAAATGCACGCATCGTGAATTCGCCGGGGTTGGCGGCACGTGCACCTGCAGCCATGACAGTGGCAAGCACCTGTTCGATGGCCATGCGCCCCCCATGGCATGAGATTTCGACCACATCTTCGCCTGTATAGGTCCGTGGTCCAGGCATCCACACAGCCAGTACTTCGTCAATGAGTATTGATGTGGCATCGTAGACATGGCCGTAGCGTACCATGCGCGGTCGCCACGTACCTGCACGGCGTGGGCGAAATATGCTATTGAGGATGGGGAATGCCTGTGGCCCACTCACACGCACAACACCAAGTGCACCTTGTCCGGGTGGAGTAGCCACAGCCACAATGGTATCTTCGTATTTCATAGTGGTATTATAACGAACCACATATCTCCCATGCATGTCACGTTTACCTGATGTGTTCTACAGATAGATGTACACAATATCAGCACATTCACTCTACAAATCATATAAGTGAGCACCATGCATAGTAACACCCAAAGTGAGTATGCTATGATTGCCGCAACGGTTCCCATTGGCAAAGGAGTCCACATGGCATCACGCCAAGATTCAGTCTTTGCATCGCTATTTGCGTCAGTCAAAGATACCCACTCCGAGATCGCGGAATGGCTCGCGCTCCGCCCCGCATTGCAGTGGTGGGCGCGTGTGCTACGCCTCGGATTATTTCAATTTGGCATTGGTGTATCACTCGCCCCAATTACCGGGACGCTCAACCGTGTGCTCATCAACGAACTCAGTTTATCAGCAGGATATGTTGCGTTTCTGATGGCGATTCACTATTTCATCTCACCAATCCGCACCGTAATCGGGCACTCATCTGACACGCAACGGAGTGTCGGACGCTGGCGCACCCCATATATATTGCTCGGTGCCATGCTGACATTTGGAGGGCTCACCACAGCGCCCTTTTCACTGATTTTGTTTAGTCCGGAAAGTAATCTACAGGGACCAATTGTCTACGTCATCTGTGTCATCATCTTTGCGGTGTACGGCGTCGGTGTCAACATCGTAGAAACGACATATGTGGCGATGGTTGGTGATATCACAGAGGATCACGATCGAGGTAAAACGCTGGCCATTTTGTGGTTGATGCTGGTCATCGGTACCGTGGTGGGGGCATTGGTGGCAGGGTTAATGCTCACCGATTATTCGCATCGGCGCCTGATTGGGGTGATGCAGGGAAGCTCCGTCGTTTTCATGATTTGTGCAGTGATTTCGATCATCGGCCAAGAAAAAATGAACCCAGACGGGACACTCGTCAACAAACCACCGCAACGCATCCGATTCGCGCTTGGTGAATCATTGCAAAAAGTCTGGCAATCAACCACATTGCGTAGTCTATTCTTTATTTTCTTTGTGGCCACACTCGGGTTCGGCACACATGACATCTTGCTCGAGCCATACGGTGCCGAAATCCTGGGGATGAGTGTAACTGCCACCACACTGCTCACTGCACTGTGGGGTGTTGCCATGATTTTCGCCATCGTGTTTGCTGGCATCTGGTTGTGGCGGGGCGGCAGTGGTGCCCGCTTGCTGATTTTCGGTGGTATCGCTGGCATCATTGGTTTTGCCTGTGTGAGCATGAGTGCTTATGTCAATTTATCTGGTAGCTTTCAGTTTGGCGTGATGTGTATCGGCGTTGGTCGCGGACTCTTTATTGTGGGCAGCATCGCAACCGTCATGAGCCTCGCAGATCGCAACCACACTGGGCTATTCATCGGAATTTGGGGAGTGGTGCAATCATTGGCACAGGGCTTCGGCACGATTGGTGGGGGGGTGGCACGTGATGTCATCAAGCATCAGTACAACAATCCCCTGCTCGGGTATGTCGGTGTATATGCAGTAGCCGGAGGCTTGTTGGTCGTCATGGTCATCTACATGGCCGTCACTCACATTGGACGCAGGCTGGAATCAGGCCAAATTACGTCACCATGGGGTGGACTACAGGATATCCCCGCCGATCAGATTATCTACTAGGTGCAGGTGATACATGCTCTATGTGACCGCAATTAGCTATGCATTAATCCTCTGGTGGGTGAGTACGGGCGTCATCATCGTACTCTACCGCAAAGCACCATGGACATACGATGCCACGTTTGGCATCTCCACGATGATCGCAGCAGCCAGCGTTGTTGCAATTATTTTGACACGCCACACGACTGAGACATGGGCAATCTACGCATCGTTTAGTGCAGGTACGCTTGTATGGGGGTGGAACCTCACGAGTTATTACACGGGATTCATCCATGGACCGGCCACCCACATCCCAGAAACAGCGATGGGCAACGGGGAGCGTTTTCGGGTCGCAGTACGGAGTAGCTTGTATCACGAACTAGTGTCTTTGGTGATTGTGGCGATCATGCTACTCAGTAGTATTGGGGCGGCCAACAACACCGGACAACTGACAGTGGTGCTTTTCTATGTGCTCCATCAACTCTCCAAATTGAGTATTTATTTCGGGGTGTGCAACTTTCGTGGTGACTGGTTACCTGCCCATTTATCGTATATCACGGCGTTTTTTGGTCCTACACGGAATCATTGGTTTGCAATAATCGCACTCGGCGTGGCAACTATGATTTTACTCTGGGCTGGCCACCATGCGCTTACCGCAACGACAACATCACTACAAATTGCGGCAACATTTTGGGTGTTACTTGCCAGTGTTGCTATTCTCGAAATCATCGTATTGCTGATTCCACCCGCATATTTACACCGTACTTTAGCATTCCTCACGCATTTATCAGTTGCAGCGAATACCAAATCACGCTGATATCGTCTATACTGTACATATTGTATAAATTGTACCGTATACGCACGGTTACCGGTGTGGAGAGGTTTGCATGGCGGTCATTTTGGCAATTGACGAAGATGTTGTACTGACGATGAGCTTGGATCTCCAGCTCGGTCACGTGGGGCATACCGTGCAACGTGCCAATACCATCACCGTAGCACTGAGTCACTACAGCCAGACAACCCCAACTGTTGTCGTCATTGATCCCAGTCTTGAAGAGCAAAACGGCTGGCAACTCGTGACCAAATGGGTGGCGACTGTACCCATAGTGATTATCAGTCATGACCCGACAGATGCCACACGCCAACGAGCTGAATCACTAGGGTGTGCGGTCGTGCTCACCAAACCGTTCCTGATGCGTGACCTTGTCAACGTGCTGACACCCTTTCTTGAGGGAAATGCGAGCAACAAAAAACCACCCCGTAAGCGTGCTACTGCATCACAACCAATTGTTGAGGGTGATAGTAAGACGGTACGTACACCGCGCAAGCGCACACAACGCACCGAACCACAGCCCGTAGTGCCGTCTTTACCGACCCCACGTGAAGACACGTTGGGTATCGGGATAAGTGATGCCGATGAACAACTTCTCGCCGGACTGCCCACAACGGCACCAAATTCCACAGCATCTACACCACGCCAAGAGACGCTCGGCATGCGTATGCGCAACGAACGCTTGAAGCGCAATATTCCCCTCTCACAAATTGACTTGGTTATCGGTGTGCATATGGCGCATGTCCAAGCGATGGAAGAAGATCGCTTTTCATATTTGCCACGTGGGCGTATGGCTGAAGAAATCATCACCAAATATGTGCGGTACTTGGGTATGGATGTAAATGAAGCACTCAATCACTACCGCAACTTCAAATACGCAGAGCAGGTCGAGCCGATCGTGTCATATGGTGCAGAGAATCTCAAACTCGCGTCGTACGGTTGGGTATTGCAACTCATCCTGGCGCTCGTCGTGCTTGGGCTCATCGGCTGGGGTATTTACCGCGTGGATCGTGCACGCGTGATGCAGTATGCGGGTGGCATGATTGAGGTCGTCTTTCCCCCAACTGCGACACCAACGGCAACCCACACCGCCACAGCGAGTATCACACCCAGCTATACAGCAACAATCACACCGAGTGCAACTGCGACTTGGACACTGACGCCTAGCGACACCGCCACCGTCACGCTGACACCGACGCGCACACCACGGCCATCACGCACATTCACGCCCACACGCACATTACGCCCGTCGCGCACGTTTACGCGCACGCGCACACCACGGCCATCACGCACATTTACGCGCACCCGTACTCCCCGTGTATCTGCAACACAGACGGCTTCGTCCACGACAACGGCGAGTAACACGGTGCAGATAACTGCATCTGCCAGCGCCACTGCCAGCCGCACACCACTCGGCGCACGGACGAGTCCCACCGTACGTAATGCCACTGCTACTGCGACGAAACGCCCATAACATGTTATGCGGCTGGCCAATATTCAAGCAGATTGGCCACACTCGGCATAATCCAGCTGGCGTCGCCATGTAAATCGGCAGCCACACTCAAACCAGAAGTCACACCAATGCGTGCCATCACCCCAGCATTGCGTCCCATTTGCATATCGGCGGGGGTATCCCCGATCATAATACTTTGTGCAGGTGCAATGCCCAACGCACGACATACCGCGTATATTTTGTCAGGTGCCGGTTTGGCAGCAACCCCTGCATCATCGGCACATGCGTATGCATCTATTTGCGCTGCAACACCCAGGTGATGCATGGTCGCGATGGTCGGTTCACGATTGTCGGCGGTAGCAACGGCGATACGTGCGCCACGCGCCCGAATGATCTGAAACAGTGTCTGCAAATCTGCGAGTGGCAGTGCTTCACGACTGGGATCTGGTGGCTGCCACGCCTGTTGCACCAGTTGATATGCGATGGTCTCGGAAGCACAGTGTGCGCGTACGATGCGCACTGCCATCTGTTGCATGGTCGCCATGGTTGCGATGGCCAATGGACCTTGTGGGTCAATCCGCCCCGTCGTAGCATCGTAGGCATACGCGGTTGCAATCTGTGGGCGTACATCGTACGCAATCGCACCACTGAGGCGTTCCGCAAAGGCATACGCCCAGCGCCCCCACATCTGTTGGAAGTCAATCAGCGTACCGTCTTTGTCGAAAATAACGAGCGCAGGTGGGCGTGTCAGCATCCAAATACTCCCTCGGTTATTGCTCCACGGCGAGTTGCACTACATCTTGCCATTGTGCAGTGATTGTCGTACGCGCTTGGGTCTGTTGTGTTGCCGACAAGAACTGTGTTTTACTCATTTTTCTAATGGCAGGCAGTCGGTCAAGCAACTCTGTGGAAAGCGCATTGGCAGATGCCAGTGCGGCCAGACGCACCGGCGTCGCCGATGCTTTGGCGTACATCAGCTGCGTTGCATTCGACTGCACGTGTTCCATCCAGAGGCGTGCCGCATACGGATGTGTGGCATACGCATTGATGGCATGCACAAAGGCACTGCCTACCACTGGCTCGGGGAGAATGACGGTGATTTGTGGATTGTTGGCACTACTCACCTTCAATGCATATGCGATATACGACCACATCGGGACGATGGGCGTCTCACCGATTAAGAGTCGGCTCCGGTCACCGATTTGATTGTTCAGGATGCCGAGTCGGTTGAGCTCTGCAAAATACTGCACGCCAGCAGACACATCATCGGCTGAGCCGTCGTTTGCAAGTGCCGCAGAAATCACCGCATACTGGGCGGTGACCGACTGTAGCGGGTCTGCGGGCATAGCGAATTGTGATTTATAGATGGCATTACGAAGCTCCTGCCAGCCTTTAGGGGGAGCTTTGACCACATCAGCATTCACCGCAAACGTCATCACCCCGTAGTAAGTGGCACACCAAAGACCGATTGGGTCTTTGAGAGAATCGGGAATATCACTCCAAAATTGTGTCTGATAAGCGTGGAAGATGCCTTGTGCGGCAGCACCCACCGCCGCATCGAGCGTAACATCCACCACATCGGGAACTTGGATACCCGATTGCCCGGCAGTTTGTCGAATGGTGGCGAGTTGTTCCGACGAGCTCGCATCAGGGGCTTGTTCGATGACACGAATGCCATACGTGTTTTTGTAGGATTCGATGATTTCACCGTAATTAAGCCACTCACGGGACAAGCCAATCACAGAAAGTTCGGCTTCGGCCTGAGCACGTTTCACAAGTTCAGCAAAATCACCGACGTCGCTCAACCGCACCGGACCAGCCGCAGGTGCAGATGGCAGACGTGGTGGTGGCGTGGATGTTGCTTGTTGTGATGCACTCGTAGGCGTAGCCGGTACGAATGGGGTGAGAGTAGGCATACTGGCGACTAATTCGGGGGGGAGAGTGGGTGCAAATGCGGGTGCTTGCGGCGGTGTCGTTGTGCACGCCGAATTCAGCATCCCAATACTCATCAACGTGCATAGACGCAGCATCCGGCGTCGTGCCAACAAAGAATCACGCATTCGTTCACACTCCCACACACTATGACCCTCATCATGTTCAATCATACTCTGATTTCGTTGGGTTTGTCATCCACAATCACGATGGAATGCTTGTGGTATACTTGGGCGGCAACTCGTTGTAGCAGTGAGAATGGAATTATGCCTCCAAAGTTCAATATGCAGTGGGATTACCACACGCAAATGGTACATGCCGGCGAACGGTTACCACACCCCCCTGGCAAACCAAGCACGACACCGTTGTATACGAGCACTACCTACTACCACGATGACATGACTGCGTTCGATGCTGCACTTGGAGGCCATGGATACGCCTATGGTCGCAACGGCAACCCGACCAACACCGCCCTCGAAGTCGCAGCTACTGCAGCCGAATCTGGCGCTGGCGCATTAACCACTGCATCGGGGATGTCTGCCATCTACACAGCAATTTTGGCTGCAGGCATGTCACTCGGACGCCCACTCAAACAGATCATCGCTGCACGTGATATGTACGGTGCTACAACCGTGTTGTTACGTGATTTTTTGGCACCATACGGTGTTACCATACATACCTGCGACTTGACCAATCTCACCGAACTCGATGCGCTCATTGCCACACACCCGCCAGATATTATTTACGCCGAACAACTTTCCAACCCACTGTTTCGCGTGGTAGACATGGCAGCAATTGCCCAACGCGCACAGGCGTGTGGAGCACGCACCGTTGTAGACAACACGATCGCAACACCCATCGTGCAACAACCGCTCCGACTGGGCGTTGATTTTGTGGCACATAGTGCGACCAAGTATTTTAGTGGACATGGAGATGCAACTGGTGGACTCGTCGTGGTACGCCACGACGCCGATATGGCTCCACTACGCCACATTAATGCGACATTGGGTATGGTCCTTGGTCCATTCGAAGCGCTACAAATCCTGCGTGGCATGAAAACCATGCCACTGCGCGTCGAACGACAATGCCAGAATGCACTCCAGGTTGCGCAGTGGCTCGCGACACACCCCGCAGTCGCAACCGTGCATTACCCGGGACTTGCAACGCACCGCGACCATGCAACCGCCCTCCGTACACTCAACGGTAACTTTGGTGCGATGCTGGCCTTCGAACTCAACGATGCAAGTGCTGTTCAACGTTTCGCAGATGCACTCGAATTGGTACTGCCGGCGAGCACACTCGGTGACATCTACACCATGATTAGCGTGCCTGCACGCGCATCACACCGTGGTCTGTCTCCCGCAGAGCGACAGGTTCGTGGTATCAGTGACAGTTTGATTCGCATGTCAGTAGGCATCGAATACGCACACGATATCATTTCCGATCTTGCCCACGCACTCGATCAACGCTAACTGACACGTATGCAAGTTGTTTCGCTATCATCGGGAAGCCACGGAAATGTGACACTCATCCAATCCGCAGATGGGGCATTGCTTGTGGATGCAGGCTTGCCCCTCAAGACACTGTTGGCACGCTGTGCCATGGTGGGGACAACAGCAACACAGCTCCGTGGCGTTGTACTGACTCACGAACACGGCGATCACACCACCAGCATTACAGCACTGACACGCAAATTGCAGATTCCACTCTACACCATGCCTGCGACCAAAGCCGCAATTTCAGCAACACATGTCACGTCATTTATGCCACTCCAATACGGCGTTCCAGTACACGACACGCTATTTACGATACGCGTATGTCCGGTGAGTCACGATGCCGTAGCACCGATTGCCGTATGCGTAGATGACGGGGTGCACCGTGTGGCCGTTGCCACTGACCTAGGGGAGTGGGATGACGACCTCGTGCACTTCATGCAAGCGGCAGACCTCGTCGTCATCGAAGCCAATCATGACCGGGAACGACTCCGTCTGAGTCGCTACGATGCACAACTCAAGCTGCGTATTGCCAGCAAAACGGGACATCTCGACAACATGCAGGCAGGGGCATTCCTCGCCGAACTCGCACGTGACGGCAAACAACGGGATGCGTGGTTGGCACATCTTTCCAAAGAAGCCAACAGTGCGGAGCTCGCAACACGCACCGTACGCAACGTATTGGCCATGCATCAACGCGTCAATGCGTACCGGAGCATCCAGGCGATGCCGGCGCATACGCATCTGGTCTGGGGGCCGGCACATCAAGGCAAACAGCAGCGGCTTTGGAATGATGATTGAAAAACGCCAGTACCATGAGTATAATGGTATGAGAAATGCATATGTCTATTGACTGCACGGGCATGTGTTCTGACGTACGTACGTTGTTGCGACGAAAGGAACCATCCCGTGTTTCGTTTTGGTTGTGCACTCCAACTCCGGCCACAACACAGCGATCAGCCGAGTCAACTCTACGCACGTTGCGCCGTAGCGTGCCAACATGGCTTGAGTGTGGTACGCATTCCACCGGCACTTGCCAGCCCACTCCCTGCGCATGCCACTCCCTATGTGCGTGAATACGTCCAGCAACACCGGCTACGCCTTGTGGTACATGCTCCGTTCGCACACATCTCCCAGCTCATCCCCGATATGTCCACATGGGTGTCATTTTTTACACAACTTGACTGCACTGATGCGGTGATCATCTGCCATGTACCGCAGCTCGATGCACCAACTGCCACACTACTCAGGAGTCTCGATCCAACGATACGCCACTATTTGGCACTCGAGCATACCCATCATGCACCAGACAGATTCGGTGCCTTCACGGCGCAGGTGGGCATCCCCCCCATCTTTGATTGGCAACACTACCACCACGCTGCCCCTTGGCCATACACCCCAGATCGCACGTTATGTGAATGGGCAGCACGCTGGGGCGCACGCCGACCACTGTGGCACATGAGTAGCGCAAGTGCACATGGATCACCGACACAGCACGGCACCGTGGTAGATAGCAGTGTGGTGATCTGGTTGTTGCGTAGCCTACAAACCACGGGTCACGGCTGCGATATCGAAATTGAAAGTCCGGCGGGCATTGCTGCATGGACCCGTCTGCACCGCGAAATCCAACACAAAGCCCCAGAGCTTATCCCATTTATCCAAAACGGAGACACAAATGCTGACACTCAATGAATCGATGCCACTCATTCTGGCAATCATACCCAATCAGGCAAGTTACGACAAACTTATCATCGAGCAACAGTACTGCGTGCCAATTCGGTACATGGCCACCGTTGCAGACGTGTCCATGCTGGCGTGCTACATGCCCGGCTGGCACCCCACGCATCCACGCCATGTGACCCACGTGGCACGCATTATGTCATATTCCATTCAGATTCGCGAGCTGATTTGGCCACTCCAACCGCATCATCCACGCGCCACACAACCGTATGTGGTGCTGTCGTTGACGGATATTGAACCACTGACACCACCAATTCCAAGCCCACGGTGGCATCGCATCAGCATCCATCGCACCACCACGGCCACCCTCGCACGCATGCCCTATCTCGGACACACACCGCTTCGTCGTCAACACATCGTGGGTCCACCCGACTAAGCGAGTGCCGTCTGTTCCCAAACGACAACTGGGCGTGCGACTGCGCCATCCGATGACCCCGCAAACACCAAGCCAGTGGCATGGCGTTGGGCAATCTGCGCAACCAATGGGTAAGCGTCTGGCCGACCGAGCACGGCAACCGTTCCACCACTCCCACCACCCGTAATTTTGGCGCCATACAAACCGTGCGCTGGACCAGCATGCCGAATGGCCTGCACGATGCCATCAGTGGCCACTGATCCCAAACCACATGCACTATAACTTGCGTGCGATTGGTACATCAGTTCACCGAGCAAGATGGCCGTCTGTGCAGGAGTCTGTGAGTGCTGGAGCAGGGTGGCAAAGAGTTGTACACGGTGATGCTCCGCAATAGGATGAAACGTGGGCTGACGCACCGCATAGGTGGTCTGTGGATTGATACGGGTAACTGCATCACTGGTAGCACCATACGTTGCCAAAAATTCCGCACCGCTGATTGTTTCGGGGACGAGCTGCGCAAACTCCTGTACGAACTCCGACGGAGTCATGTTGGCCAAATAGCCATGCCACCGTGTATCATCAATGGTTGCCACGCCATCAGTGATAGATACTGCAAGGCCAGCATGTGCGGCCAGAATGCGATACCCCATAAAGGCCCCAATGCGCACTGCACCATAATCGGCACCAGAGACAGCATGCCGCACACCTGAATCAATGCCCCAAACGGCCAAATCACCGGGCAACGCCACTGCAGGAAGCAATTCTGCGGGTTGGCAACGTAGTGCCATAAATTGCGTGGCGAGCCCACATGCTGACGCCATTTGATCCATCACGCCGCAGGGTGCCCCGACCACGTGATTTTCTGCTTTCTGGCACCATAGTGCAATGGTACGCCCGTCCACATGGTGGTTTGCCATGGCCAACAACGCACGCATGGTTGCAACCTCCACTGCTGCTGACGAGCTCACCCCTTTGCTGAGGGGCACTTGCGAATCCATCACAATGGTGACTCCACCCGCAAAAGCGATATCGGCTTCTCCCCACAACACGGTGATGATGCCGGCCATGTAGGCCGCCCATGCGGTGTGCGGATGGTGCTGTAGAAAGTCACGTACGGCGCGATAATCGCGTTGTTGGATGGCGGCACAATCAAATGTGACAGTCATCTGCCCATGAAGTTCGCCAGCGAGGCTGATTACATGCACCTTGTCATCGGTGCGGCGTTGCACGTAGGCGGTTGCAACGACGTCGAGTGGCCACTGCAACACGAGCGAGCCCGAATAGTCGGCAATCCCCCCCATCACATCGAGCCGGCCAGGTGCATGAGCCACCCACACCGGTGTTGGGGCTGGCATCCACTGCTGGATGATTTGACGTGCTTTCTGTGCGGTTTCAGGGGCAACTGTCGTCGTGGTCTGCCACATGTTTACTCCTCCAATGCGATAGTATGGTGTGCGAGCGCCTGTTGTAAGGCGGGTAGAATACGAGCTGCGAGCACAGGATTGGCCACAGCCACCCACGAAACTGGACTGTGGACGTCGAGTGGCGCATCGAGTGCGCTACCGTTCGCTTTACAGACCACAATACCAGCTTCACGGGCAATGAGCTCGACACAGACATCGTAGGGATGACAGCATAACATGGTGCGCTCGTGCATCCGTTGGGGAGGAGGTACAAGCAATGGGCGGATGTCAGCTAGCCAACGATCATGCCCCATCAACAGCTCATAAAACTGACCTCCCGTGGAAATATACTGGTCTTCGAACGACAATGCACGCCCAGCCGGCGCTTCGCCGAGCATGAGCGTAGTCAGATCATCGTCTACTGCGGCAAGTTGTGCACGCGACCCTGGAAAGAAACGGGCAATATTGCCAAAACCGTTGAGAATCGTGTCTGCTTGTGATGGATTCGGGGTTATCGCAACAGTGGTGCCATCCAAACGATTCACACGGTGTGCCTGCACGCCACCCGCTTTGACAGCCCACAACGTATCGCACAAATGCTGCTTAACCAAGGGGATCTCGGTCATCACCGCAAGGGTGATTTCATCGAGACGATTCCCCTGCGTCTGAAAGGGCGCTACACCGGTCAAAATCCAGGCAGGACGTTTCTGATACATCAGCCCACGTGTACCGTCAATGGGGTCTACGATGATGGTGTACTGTAAGGCGGACTCATCAACACCGGTGGGAAAATCGCGTATCCCATCTGAACCGAGACCCTCGGCTACCAGGCGAAATGCGAAGTGCTGTGCGAGGTACGTAAATTCGCGGACGAGCACATCTTCGGAGACACGGTCAATGGCATAGATGGTATCACCACCTTCAAATGCCGAGACCGTGGCAAGCTGTTCGAGGGCCATGGCTTCACATTGGCGCACAACGGTATCACGGATAACCGCATGGATGCGCATGATTTCGTGGAGCAACACCTGCTGATGCATGCTAGTCAAGCCCTTCTATGCGCGGAAATGCACACTACTAACTGCTTGTAAGGCAGCGGCTGTTGCTTCTGGTGCCGTATCACTCAAAAAGTTGCCACCACCGATTTCGGGACCAGCCAGGTATTTCAGCAAATCGGGTCGGCGCAACGGAGGATGAAAACTGATGTAACTGTGGAAATAGGGCAACGTACTCCCATCGGTGGGCGCCTGATGTATGGACATCACATACGGGAACGACATCTGCCATAAATTATCATACCGAATCGTCACTTCTTTGATGGCCTGTGCAAGCGCCTGCGTTTCACGATCATCCATGGTAAACAAATGTGGGTGGGTACGCTTGGAAGTTACGTAGACTTCGTATGCATAGCGCGCAAAATAGGGGACAAACGCAATCACGTGTTCGTCTTCGTAGAGGATCCGGCGCCCATCTGCCTGCTCCGCAGCGATGATATCGTGCATGAGCACTCGGCGCTGTTCGTGCCAATAGCGCGAAGCAGCATGCAGCGCTGTTTCAATCGTTTTAAAGACGAAATTGGTGGCATAGATTTGACCGTGTGGATGAGGATTGGATACCCCCACCACTTGACCTTTGTTCTCAAAACAGAGCACGTGATTGACTTCGGGACGTTGGGCTAAGTCGTAGGTCTGTTGTTGCCAGACACGCACGATTTCTTGGACATCGGGCAACGGAAGCTCAGCCACGGTCAAGTTATGCGCCGCACTAAAGCAGATGACACGTGCCGTGCCGTCTGCGCGACGTGCCTTGTACGGGTAAACGGGCATGACGGGTGCAGGAGCCGCCGGACCGACGCATGGATGGTCGTTGTCAAATACATAGACACCACGATACGGTGGATTGGCGTGGCCACTCACACGGGCATTTCCTGGACACAAATAACACTGTGGATCATAGACGGGATCACGGGGTGGTGGTGTGGTAACTGTTTGTCCGACCCATGGCCGATTCTGCCGGTGCGCAGCCACAATCACCCACTCTTCACGGAGTGGATGCCAACGCTCTTCCCAGAGGCCTGCAGGAATTGTCATCTTGCCCTCGTATTATGATTGCGGTATCGAATCAACACCCAATATCACGTATAATAGACACATGAACAGACTATTCACCATTTCATACATCAAGTATACGGTACAGTGCGTATTCTAATCGTTGCGAACGCCCCAGGCGCAGCAGATAGGCGGTTACCCGACCTAGCTGCTACTGCTGGTTATATCATCGCTGCCGACGGCGGTGCACGGCCATTAGCGGATGCGGGCATCATGCCCCATCTGCTGATAGGCGACCTCGACTCAGTACCCGATGCACAATTATCCGCATATATGGCGGCTGGTGTCAAGGTGGTACGCTTTCCACGTGACAAAGACGAGACCGACCTCGAATTGGCACTCATTGAAGCGGTTTCACTGGGAGCCACTCAAATAGACCTATGTGGTGTACTAGGTGGACGCTGGGATCACACGTTTGCCACCATTGCAATGCTTTGCCAACCGATGCTTGCATCGTGCCATATCCGCATCTATGCCGACGACCAAACGCTGTGCATCGTACGTGATGAGTTATCCCTCGAGGGCCATGTTGACGATACCGTGTCGTTGTTGCCACTTACACCAACCGTTGACGGTATTACGACCTATGGACTCGCCTACCCGCTCCGTGATGCGACCCTGTATTTTGAACGTTCTCGTGGCGTAAGCAACGTGATTATCGCCCAACCCGCTCAGATTTTTATCCGGAATGGCATTTTATTGGTCATTCATCACCTTCATCCAGTACGGTAAAACTGATTTTTTGTGTTTTTATTATTAACGTTAGTCAACCTGTCAGACACGTTCTTTGCATCATCATTAAAATGATAAATTAATGAGAGTCTAAACATGATGTAAATAATTTATATAACCAATTGCTTATTGTGATGCAATTAACGAAGATGAGAAGATAAACATAGTTGCAATACTAAAAAAACTGTGTTACACTTTTCGATAGATTGGACGTGTACCCAATATTCGTGCATGTATAGAAGCTATGCCACGGTTGTCACGCCAATTCCCTGGTCCGCGCATACCAGAACCCGGAATGTTTTATCCATAGGTAGAGGAGAGCTAGCGATGAGCTACGCTGACAAGACACTGACCTGTCGTGACTGTAACCAAGAATTTGTGTTTACTGCAGGCGAACAGGAATTCTACGCCCAGAAGGGCTTCACCAACGA
>CAZMWB010000017.1:0-42441 GCA_964569955.1 uncultured Klebsiella sp.
TATTCTTTGTAATGAACATTGATGGGCAGGATTTTCAGGATATTCTTTGTAATGAACATTGATGGGCAGGATTTTCAGGATATTCTGTTAGGGTTGTGGTGGATGTTGCTCTCTGTGTGACTGAAGGATAGAAAATAGTAAAAATGACGAAATGAGATTTCGAAATTCCCAAAGAACAATACCTACGCCAATCTCGGCAGCACGTTGCCGGTGTGGCGGTGCATTACGCCCTTGCGCCAATAATGCTCCCTTAAGCGGGATTTTTAATACATTCTGCACCGCGGGCGGACGTGTGTGTAATACCATATCGCCCGAAATGCGATTTGGCATCATGAATTCGGTAAGGGCGTCATTCCATGATGTCCCGAATGTCGTTTTCTGGCGCCCCGAACGTCGTTTTTGCACGCAGAGTGTGCCGGGACGCGGCGGTGATGTGTGCAGGTCAGATTCCAAAACGATACGGGAAACACAATGATGCAAGTCATTTTGGCGTAGGTATTGAAAGATGACAAATGAGCAAATACGCGTATAATTGTGTTACACATCCACACCAACATCTGGAGGAACAATGTCACTCCCACATGCATCCGCATTTCCTCCCATCCTTGTATTAACAAGTGATACTAGTGGCTGGGAAACGCATCCGAGCAACATTTCCACAAACGCACTGACAACCCTGCTCACCGATGTGCGCACATTGGGCATCAATATCGAACACCTGCAGGTGGCACCAGAAACGATACGAGAATTGCTCGCCCCGTATGCACCAAACACGTATCTAATATTAAACTGGTGCGAAGGCTGGGGTAACGACAGCTTCAACTACGCCACACCGATTAGCATCCTCGAGGATTTGGGATATACATTTACGGGTGCGAGTTCCACCGTGATGCGCATAGAACAGCAGAAAGATGTGTCACGTGGTATGCTCCAGGCAGCGCATGTGGTGATGGCACCATCGCGCATCGTCGATCGGATACCAGTCGCTGATTGGCACATCTTCCCAGCCATTGTCAAACCGAGCCGCGTACACAGCTCCCAAGGCATTAGCCGCCATTCCGTGGTTGACACACCGGCTGCACTCGACGCCCAAGTAGCAACCATGATGGCGCAGTATGCGGGTCCAGTGATTGTCGAACAGTTTTTGACCGGTATCGAATACCACGTGGGCGTCTGGGGCAATGGCGACGATCTACGCATTTTACCGGTAAGCGCTATTGATTATTCGTATATCGCCGATTACCACGACCAACTGTGTACAGAAATGGCTAAATGGCAGTTCAACGACCCCATGTATCAATCGCTGTGGCATAGCACGGCCGGCTGGCACTTCCCCAGCACCATCTCCGCCGATATCATGCAACAGCTCCACACCAATGCCGTCGCCGCCTACCGCGCCCTCGGCCTACGCGACTACGGGCGCCTCGATATGCGCGTGCATGATGGTGTAGTATATGTGATTGACATCAACGCCAATCCGGGCATCGACTTCGATAGCAAATTAGCCATCATGAGCAACCATGCCGGCTATACGTATGGTCAGTTCATCATGCAAATTTTAGCATTTGCGTTGAACCGCATGCATGAAAAATTGAAAATTGAAAATTGAAAATTAAAAATGATACGGGGTTGCGGGTGGTGCACCTACAAGGGTGCAGTACAACGCCACCATCACCCAACCACGACCAAGTGGCACTCGACACGCATTGATCGTCGCAACCTACGGCTTGTATGCTCTACCACACATCACTTCCTGTCCCTTGCCCCAACACCAGTTACGGCTAGGATATCCTGCCTATCCTGTCCATCTATGTCTCTTTTTTTCCATCCCCCTCATCCTGTCCATCGATGTCCCTCATTGATACACACACAAAAAGGGCAGGATACATCGCTGCATCCTGCCCATCCTGTGCGGTGACACACACCATCATGGTGCAGTCGTCGGGGTCTCTGTCTCAGGGCGATAGGTTGGCAGTGCCGTCGGTTTGAGTGGTGTGGCCGTGAACCAAGTACCAATGATGCTCAGATTGAAATCACGTACCAAGTAAATGGTATCACTGTCACTACGTTTGACGTATTGTGCATCACCCACCGGGTTATTACCACCCACCAACAGTGTCACCAACGGTTGTTTGGCACTATCCGACAAGGTGATGGTTATGCTGGGATTGGTCAGCCCATACGCCGACAAATCGCTCGTGGTCGGTGTAATCACCGTAGTTGCCATCAACTGAGCTACCGCACGTACCGCAGGACCGATAACCACTTCATCGCCAGGGAATTTGGTAGGTTGCTCGATCATCCACCCCAAATCGGAACGTTCCACTCGAAAGACTGCCCCTTCGGCATTGACTGCTTCGAGCGTTGCTACCTGTTGCGACTCGATATTGGTCACCGCAATGGTGGCGTCAGGCGCCCCCGTCTCAGCGGCTTCGTCGGGTGCTGGTACCCAGTACAAGTAGGCGCCGACTGCCGCACACAGCACCAGCAGTGCCAATGTCATGCGTGGATTCATTGTGTTACTCCCTTTAGCGTCGGCGCCACCAGACCGCGATTCCCGTCACCACAAATAACAACGGCAGGCCGAGCACACAGCTGTAGAAAATCAGCGAACTCTGGTCATCCGTCAGAAAGATTTGGCGATCCACGGGCTCGGGCAACGGCAAGTTGATAAGCGCATCCTGTGCTCCCGCCCACGCAATCGCATTGCGGATGAGAGTGGCATTGGCCTGTGCCGCACGAATGTAACCGTTGCTGATAAAATCCGCATCACCGATAACCACCACACGTGACGTGGTCGGTGATTCGAGAATGTAGCCGAAGTTGAGCGGACCAACTGCATCACTCTCCTGCGTCTTGATTTCGCCATTGCTAAAGTCGGTGGCCGCACTACTACGATCACTACTCGCCAAAAAGACTTGGCGCGTATATCCTTCGGGTTGTTGCCCAGTCTCTTTGATACTGCGCGCCGAATTAAACACCGTCGCCTGCCCTGCCATGTTGCGCGTCAGTTCTGTGAACGGGTACTGCAATACGGCGGGGGCAACCGGGTTGCCGATCTGCGACTGCTGGTCGATGATGATGTCGTTTTGCCATTCCAAGCCCCAGATTTGCATCAGCATGGCGAGCGGCGGTGTGCTGAGCGGATTCGACAACAGCACCAAGCGCCCACCCTGGTTGGTGTATTCAATGATGCTGTTGAATTCCGCAGGCGTAATTTCATCTTGTGGGTCAGCAATCAACAGCACACTATCCGAAATCGGAATCGTGGACGCCACGGTCAAATTAATCGGCTCAACCTTGAAGTTGTCTTCTTCGAGCACCACTTTCAACTCGCTAATACCCGTCTGATCCATCGTGTCCAACGAACGCTCACGATGCCCGGTGAGCACGTAGACCGTTGTCTGCACGTTTTGTGTCAGCTTCAAAATGGTGCTGGTAATGCCCTTTTCATCACCCGTTGTGCTCTGCAACGTGCGCCCATCGTACTTGAACACCAGCGTACCGTAGGCGTTCACGTTGTCGGCTCGGGTTGCAATCGGGTCGGTATCCGGATTGACAAAACGATACGATAGCTGCGTTGATGCCGCGCGATATTCTTTGAGCCGGCTCTCCACGTCATCTTGTTGGGCACGGTCTTGTTCACCGTAGTACCCCACAATTTCCAGCGGCTTCTGCAGCGACTGCACAATGTCTTTACTCTGTTGCGAAATCGAGAATTCCTTGTTGGCGGTCACATCAAAGCGTCGGTGGTAGCGCACCCCCAGCACGTTGATCATCACCACCAAAGCAATAAGAAGGAGCGACATGGCACTGGCGTTAGCACCATACCGCACAGAACGCAGGCCGAGCACGGCCTTGATGCGGGCAAGTACTGTCTGCATTAGCGGTATCTCCGTGTCTCGAGTGTACGGGTGGCCAGAAACAAGGCAACCACGGTGACACTCACGTAATAAATCACGTCTTCGAGATTAATTGCCCCACGCGCAAAATCATTGTAGTGCGTGGGAATGGCCAGATACGTCAGCACCGTGGCTGCCCCCGTCAGCACGTTGCCAGCGGCTTCAATCAGCCACAACAACAACAAGACGCCAAAGCCCAAGACGGCAGCCACAATCTGGTTTTCGGTGAGTGCCGACGTCAATACCCCGATTGCAAACATCGCCGAACTCAACAGCAACAAGCCGAGGTAGCCCGTCACAATCGGACCCCAGTCAGGAGTCCCACCGATACGCCACAGAATAAACGGGTAGTAGAGCGTACACAGCAACATCACACCAAACATGCCCATGGCCGCCAAATACTTGCCCAATACCACTTCCCAGTCACGCACAGGGGCCGTCAGTAGAATCTCCAATGTGCCCGTTTTTTGCTCGTCTGCAAGCAGGCGCATCGTCAAGAGTGGCGTGATAAAGATGAGGACGACTGTCACATTGAAAAAGAGCCCATCCATGGTGGCTTGCCGGCTCTGGATGAGAATCAAGGCAAACAGGTAACCAGAAATCAAGAGAAACACGGCAGAAACCATATACGCAATCGGCGAAATAAAATACGCCAAGAGTTCTCGGCGTGCAATGACCAAGGCAGTACGCATGATTACGATGCTCCTTCACCACCGTCGTTGCTGGCTACGCTGGTAGCCTCGGCAACATCGGCAACGTCGTCTTCTTGGGTGGTCAATTCGAGGAAGATTTCTTCGAGGCTGAGGGTGATTTTTTGCATCGAAAGCAATCCCCAGCCGTGGGCCACAATCGCTGATGCTAATTGTGGGCGCACTTCGAGCCCCGGTGAAACCTCGACCTGTATCACACCACGGGCATCGTGTTGCACATCGAGTACCCCAGCAATGGCGCGCAACGCGCTCACATCAGTTGGCATCTGGTGCACGGTAAGCTCGATGCGTTCTGACCCCTGCAAGCGTGATGTGAGTGCCTGTGGCGTATCAACGGCCACCACCCGCCCCTTTTTGATAATCACCACCCGATTACACAACATGCTGACTTCGGGCAGGATGTGTGTGCTCAAAATCACGGTACGCGTGGCGCCCAACTCGCGAATCAACTCACGCACCTCGATGATTTGGCGCGGGTCGAGCCCCACCGTCGGCTCGTCGAGGATGAGCACATCCGGGTTATGCAACAGTGCTTGGGCAAGCCCGACGCGCTGGCGCTGCCCCTTGGACAATTTGCCGATACGATCATCCGCACGATCACTCAAGTGCACTAATTCCATCGCATGCTCGACTGCAGCGTCGCGCTCTTTCACATTACGCAACCGAGCCATGTGGTCGAGATAGCCAGCCACCGTCATTTCCGGGTACAATGGCACACCCTCGGGCAGGTAGCCGATGCGTTGCCGGGCCTGTAGGGACTCCGTTTGGATATCATATCCGTCAATGCTCACACTCCCGCTACTCGCCGGCAAAAACCCGGTGAGCATGCGCATGGTAGTCGTCTTGCCAGCGCCATTTGGTCCCAAGAACCCTAATACTTCACCGCGTGCAACCGAAAAGGTTACATCGTCCACGACGGTCACATCGTTGTACCGTTTGGTCAGTCCAGTCACTTCAATCATGAATCCTCCCCAAAAGAACCACTCACCAATTCGAGAAAAGGTACTCAATCACCTTGCCAAATGAATATAAACCACACGTAAATCAAAAATGAGAATCAGCTAAGAATGACCAACTAGGCCACACACAGCTGTACCCAGGCAGCCCCCAGCAACTCGTCTGCCCGCCACGTCATATCCGTGGCCTGTAGTATCTTATCACGCCACTGCACCGGAATACCTGATTCTCCCCAGATTGCACCAGCCAACTGCCCAAAAATAGCCCCCGTGGTATCGGCGTCTTCACCCAGATTAGCGGCCGCCAGCACACCACTCCGAAAATCATCGTGGCGCGCCAATGCCCAGAGTGCAGCTTCGAGTGACTGCACGACATAGCCTGTCCCACGGATGTCGGGTGGCTCACGCCGAAACGAGCCAGCCAACACGCGCCGAATATCCGCATGGAGTCGTGGATCGGTACTGAGCTGTGCGACCTGTGCCAATACCTCGTGCCTGCCACCGCCACGGATCGCCACAGCCATCAGCTGTGCCATCACCGCACACGCATCAAGTGCGGTGGCGGTGGCGTGTGTGGTGCGTGAGCTTTCACGGGCATAATGCGCCAGCTGTGCGTCGGCCACATAGCGCACGGCAATGGGCGCCAGGCGCATCAACGAACCATTGCCGGCACTCATGGGATGTGGGTCGCCGGCAAAGGGGTCACCGCTCCGTCTGAAGCGATTGAGCGACCCGAGCACCGTCGAGCCAATGTCGAAACAGCGTCCAGTGACTGAAAAGTAGCCGTCGTCTTGCCAGCGCACATAGCGCTGCATTTGATCGGTGGCATCGAAACCACCACACACCATCAGACTTTCGGCCAAACACAGCATCATGCTCGTATCATCGGTCCAGGCGCCGACGGGCAAACGAAACGGGCCACCCCCCACCATGTCGGTGAGCGGTGCAAATGTGCCCGGACGTTGGAATTCGAGCGTCGTGCCCACCGCATCACCTACCGCCAACCCCAGCATGGCACCCCGTGCCCGATCTCGCCACTGGCGCCACTGGGTGGCTTCCGTGGCACTCGGCTCACGCCATGCCATCACAAAGGCGTGTTGCGCATCCGTTTCTGGCGAGGGGCCCGTAATCTCGCCACGGACCTGTACGATGCGGGCCAGTGCGTCGGCACCTGCCATGCCCTGGCGCACATACCAACAGCCAATCACGGTACCGGTGCGGCCTTTGCCCCCCCAACAGTGCACATAGACCGTTGCCCCACGAGCCACGATGGCCGACATAGTGTCCAGGATGGCGAGCATACACGCAGGTGATGGTACACCCATGTCACGGATGGGAAATTCGTGACGGACCATGTTAGGGGCATGGAGTGCAAGCAACTGCGCATACGCAGGGCAGGCATCTGCGGGTGTGGTCAAATCAATGATATGGGTCACCCCATTGTGCTGGAGCCAGTCAATGCGGGCACGCACAACCGTGGAGTCGGCATCACCGAGCAGGGCACCTGCCCAAATCTGTGTATCGGCCTGGTATAGTCGTGCTGGTTTGTGCATGGATACTCCTTTCTCGGCACACCACAACAGCGTTATGGCGCACCCATCATCGAACCCAACTCACTCGGTGGCGTGGTGTGTGTCAACGACCGCCATGCCACACGCAGCAATAAATCAGCGTACCATGTTATCTCTTCTCGGCGATGCAACTGGGCAACCCACGCTGCTGGAATTGCGGCCTCGCCGTACAGTGCCCCCGCAATCTGCCCATACAACGTACACGCTGCCCCCGACATCCCCCCTAGATTGGCAAGTGCGAGCACCCCATCAGCAAAGGTATCATGGTGCCAAAATCCCCATAATGCGGACTCGAGCGTGCGCACCACGTGGGTCGAATTGTGGATTTCTGGTGGCTGACGTACCCGGTACGAGCCGGCCACAACCTCTTGAATGGCCGCATTGAGCGGATGAAACACCCACGCATCATGCAGGATGGTCTCTTTGTCGGTGTAGTAGAGCGCACGTGCCACCACCGTTGCAACCACTTGTGCGGCAAATACGGCAGATGGCGCCGCATGCGTAATGGCTGAACACAATTTGGCGTATTCTGCGACATCACGGGGATGAGCCGCATAGTAGAGCCCAATCGGCGCTACACGTATGATGGCACCGGTACCTGCAGCCTGTTCGGTTACAACCGAACTATACGGCACTCCGGTCTGGATATACTGAAAGAGTGCCATTGCAGTCACGTTACCAATATCGTAAGTACGGCCATGACATGCCAAATAGCCGTCACGCCACCACCGCACAAATCGAGTTGCCTGATCGTGGGCATCAAATCCTTGCTGTGCGATGAGACTGTCTGCCACACACAGCATCAACGACGTATCATCCGTCCACGTGCCTGCGGGAACATCAAAAATCCCCCCACCGACAATCGTATGCATCTGTTGTAGGTTAGTATTCCCACCTAACTCATTGGTGAGCCCTATGGCATCACCTACCGCCCCACCTACACACACACCTCGAAACGCCGCACGCAACCGGCGCCAATGGGCGGCAGTATGGGCATCCGGGTACTGCCAACGCAACACGAAATCGGTCTGAGCATGGAATCCGAGCAGATGATTACCACGAAATTGCGGCACTGCGGCGAGGATTGCGAGTGCATCACGTGCCGTGTACCCTTGGGAAATATACCAGCACGCCAATACCATGGCGGTGCGACCAATACCACGCCAACTATGCAAATAAACGATAGTACCCTGTGCGTGGGCTGCTAGCAACGTGTCAATTATCGCCAACATCTGTGGCGGGGATGGCGTGTCACCATCGTTGATGGGAAAGGGGCTACGCCTGATGTGTGGCGCCACTTGCGCCAACATCTCGGCATAACTAGGGAGCTCGTCTGCGGGAGCAGTCAAATCAATAACCAGTGAGATCTGATGTGATTGCACCCAATCGAGATGCGCACGCACTCGGACATCATCACCACCGAGATACGAGCCGACCCACAACCACGGGGTGAGTGCGAAACACAAAGTCGGTGAATCCATGATTTTCACCTTGTTCATCAGAATTACCGTTATTGTAGCACTCTCCATACCACAAAAACCACGAGGAAGCACTGCTTCCTCGTGGTGTGTTGGTACCTCCAGCGGGATTCGAACCCGCGACCTTCACCTTGAAAGGGTGACGTCCTAGGCCGCTAGACGATGGAGGCGTAAACCTCTGGTAGTATATCATCATTCGCGAGGAATTTCAAAGGAAATTGGAGCAAATTCATGGTCAATCTCAAAATCCTGACCGCCACAGATATCCAGGCACTTGTCAGCATGCCCGTAGCAATTGATGCAGTGCATCACGCCTATGCAAGTATTGCCGCAGGAACCACCACCGTGCCACTTCGGATAGACGCTGCCCAAGCGCAGCATCAATCGCACACCTTTTTCATGCCCGCACTCGTAGACGGCAGTAGTCTCGGCATGAAAATCGTCTCAGTCTTTCCCCACAATCGCACCGCACATCAGCTCCCTACCATCCATGCCATTGTGATGCTAATCGAGGCCAACACGGGACGCCCACTTGCAATGATGGATGGTACATTTCTCACCGTGCTCCGCACTGGTGCCTCGGCCGGTGTGGCAACCCGCCTCTTGGCGCGCACAGACAGTCGCCACCTAGTCGTCATTGGGGCGGGTGCCCAGGCATGGGCCCAGGTTGCTGCGGTGTGTGCCGTGCGTCCCATCAGCCACATCACCATCGTCAATCGCAGTCTCCCCCGTGCCGAACAACTCGTAGACACGCTACGCCAGCATCACCCCACATGCACGATTACCGTCGCCACACAGCGTGCAGACGCACTCGCCCACGCCGATGTAGTCTGCTTAGCAACATCGTCGGCGACCCCTGTCTTTGCAGACAGCGAAATCCGGCCGGGCACCCACATCAACGGAATCGGCTCGTTTACGCATACCATGATCGAAGCCGATCCACGTACCGTCGGGCGGGCCTATGTGGCCGTAGACCAATTTGCGGCAGCATGGAGCGAAGCAGGCGAGCTCATTGCGGCGCGCGAGCACGGGCTACTCGACCCGACCAAAGTGGTCCAGATCGGTGATATTGCCAACGGTGATGCACCCGGGCGTCGTGATGATGCGCAAATCACTTTTTTTAAATCGGTGGGCAATGCCGCCCAAGATGTGGCCGTGGCTCAAATCGCCTATACGGCTGCCGTGCAACAGCATCGTGGCCAAGATGTGGCACTCTGAGCATGCCAACCAATGCCATACAGATGGTGTATGATGAAGCCATGAAAGAATTAATGGTAAAGGACACACCCGTATGACACAACCCACTGTGGGATTTATCGGGCTCGGTATCATGGGGCGTGGTATGGCACGCAACATTGCCCGTGCTGGCTTCCCGCTCTACGTGTACAACCGCACGGCAAGTCGCATGCATGAAATGGCCGACGTGGCGGCAACACCAACTGCATCTCCTGCTGATTTGACCAGTAAATGCGACATCGTGATTACGTGTGTGAGTGACACCCCCGACGTCGAAGCCGTAATTCGTGGTGCAGATGGCGTCATCGCCGGACTCCGTCCGGGGACTCTTGTCATTGACATGAGCACGATTAGTCCACAGGTTACCGTGGCCCTTGCGAGCGCCATCCGCGCCAAAGGGGGCAGCATGCTGGATGCACCGGTAAGTGGTGGCAGTGAAGGTGCCGCCAAAGGCACACTCAGCATCATGGTCGGTGGAGACGAAGCCGATGTACAACGCGCCATGCCTGTCTTGCAGGCCATGGGCAAAAACATCGTGCATGTGGGCGCCCAAGGTGCCGGTCAGACCGTCAAACTAGTCAATCAGATTCTCGTGGTGGGCAACGCACTCGCCATGAGCGAAGCTCTCCTCTTTGCGCAGGCTGGGGGCGTAGATGTGCAAAAAGCCTTGGCAGCGGTGAGTGGGGGTGCAGCAGGGAGCTGGATGCTCTCCAATCGTGGCCCACAAATCCTCAACCGCGACTGGCGACCAGGGTTTACCATTGACCTACAACAGAAAGATTTACGGCTGGTACTCGGTGCCGCCGATGAACTCGGTGTGCCGTTGCCGGGCACGGCGCTCATCTTTCAGCTCTACCGCACCCTGCAACAAGCAGGCTTGGGGCACGAGGGCAATCATGCCCTGGTTAAGGCGCTCGAACAATTGGCGCGGTTTGAAATCAACGGTACTTCATCACAGTAATTGCTGATTGTCACACACAAACACCAGAAGGGATCACCATGAGTCAGGCGATTATCGAACTCGACAATGAGTACATTTTGCAGACCTATGCACGTGCCAACTTTGTAATTGAACGCGGCGAAGGATGTTACCTCTACGACACGGCGGGGAACCGCTATCTCGATTGTGTGGCAGGGATTGCCGTCAATGCACTCGGCTACGGTGATGCCGATGTGACAGCCGCCATCGCCCAACATGCAGGTGGCTTGCTCCACTTGTCAAATCTCTATCACAACACAAGTGGCGCCAAACTGGCCAAGTCGCTCGTTGATGCCACCCCTTGGGCCGACCGCGTCTTTTTTAGCAACAGTGGTGCTGAAGCCATGGAGGGCGCCCTCAAGTTTGCCCGGCGTTACGCACGCGATCGCCACGGCGAAGGCAAAACCGGTATCGTCGCCTTTGACGGCTCATTCCACGGGCGCACCATGGGGGCAGTGGCGGTCACTGCCCGCGAAAAATACCGTGCCCCCTTTGCACCCGTCATGCCCGACGTACGCTTTGGCAACTACAACGATATGAGCCAACTCGACAACCTGATTACTGCCGATGTCTGTGCCGTCGTCATCGAGCCGATTCAGGGCGAGGGTGGGTTGCGCGTGGCCGAACTTGCCTACTTGCGCAAAATCCGGGCCTTGTGTGATCAGCATGACGTGGTATTGATTTACGACGAAATTCAGTGTGGGATGGGGCGAACTGGTGACATCTGGGGGCACCCAACGGACGTACCACCCGACATCATGACCATTGCCAAACCACTCGGTGGTGGCTTGCCCATCGGTGCAATTTTGATGCGGCAAAAAATCGCCGACACCATACACGCCGGCGATCACGGCTCCACGTTTGCCGGTGGGCCATTCATCACGGCCGTGGCACAGGTGGTGTTCAACAAAATCAACACCCCCGAATTCCTGGCCCATGTCCGCGAAGTCAGCGACTACCTCGATGAATCACTCCAGGATTTGATGGCACGCCATCACCACATCACCGAACTCCGCGGCAAAGGACTGATGCGCGGGATTCGCATGTCAATCCCCGTCAATGCGGTCCGGGAAGCCGGCCATGACCAGTTCTTGCTGGTGGCTACTGCCGGCGATGATGTCATCCGCCTCGTGCCACCGCTCGTGTTGCAACGCAGTCATGTTGACGAATTAATCCACAAACTCGATACCGCAATTACCACGGTAGTATCGCGTTAGGCGGTATACCCCATTTGCGCCAAAATCTCACGCGCCACACGGGCTTCATCCCACGGGATGGAGCCCGTGGCAGTAATAATACTTCCCTCATGCCCTTTGCCAAGCAGCAACACCATATCTCGCGGTTGCGCCATCGTCAACGCAGTTGCTATGGCCTGCTGCCGATCAGCAATCAAAAAGAGGTCGTGCCCATCACGCCGTCCGCCACGCCGCGCCCCTACTGCGATTTCTTCGAGAATGGCCATGCGATCTTCGCCACGTGGATCTTCGTCGCTCACAAAGACCATATCACAGTAGGTCGCTGCAATTTGTCCTTGTTGGGGACGTTTTTCACGGTCACGTTCACCCGCAGAGCCAAAGACGACAATCAGGCGTCCTGGGGTAATGGGACGCACCAGTTTCATCACTTTATCAAACGACGCAGGGGTATGTGCGTAATCAACCAGCACCGCAAATGGTTGCCCAGCATTGATGCGCTGCATGCGTCCACGCACCCCATCAACACGGCTGATAATCGCCAGGGCGTCATCGAGTGCCACTCCTTCGCTCAACGCCACTGTTAATGCGGCGAGTGCATTTGACACATTGAAATCACCCGTGAGGTTGAGATGGACGTGCCGATTGCCCCAGTGCGATTCGAGGTCGAAGTCGAGCCCGTCCATATGACTCACCACGTTGCGGGCCCGCACATCGGCCGCCTGGTGTACCCCATAGGTCAGACGGTCGGCACGCAGTGGTGCCGCCAACAAAAAGTCACGATGATGCGGGTCGTCTGCATTCACAATTGCCGTTTTACGTGATTTCAACGGCGTATCCCCATATTCACCCAGCATTTCAAAGAGCTGCATCTTGGCACGTCGGTATTCAGCCACTGTTTTGTGGAAATCGAGGTGTTCACTGGTCACATTCGTGAGCACCGCCACATCAAAGGCACACCCCACCAAACGTTGCCACTCACGAGATAGCGCATGTGACGTGGATTCGAGCACGGCGTGCGTACACCCGGCATCATTCATTTCGGCCAGCATATGCTGGATTTCGGGTGCTTCGGGGGTGCTTTGCCGCGTCGCATTCGCCCATAGGCGTGTTGCCACCTTGAAATCAGCTGTCCCCACCAACCCCGACGAGCGCCCAGCACCATCGAGGGCGAGGGCGGTCAGGTAGGTGGTCGTCGTTTTGCCGTCGGTACCGGTGATGCCCACCACGCGCAGGTCACGCCCCGGATAGCGGGCGAGGGCGGCTGCCACATGCCCGAGGGCTGGACGCGCATTGGAGACACGCAATGCCGGCACCGTAATCTGACCATCAAAGGCTCCATCTTCGTAGATTACCGCGGTGGCACCTGCAGCAATTGCTTGACCGATATAGGCGTGCCCATCGGCATGGAAGCCACGGTATGCCACAAAGATCGTGCCCGGTTGCACCGTGCGTGAATCGTAACTCACCGATTGCACGGCAACCTGCATATCACCCGAGCGCACGTTGATATCGGGGATTGTTGCAACGGCCAGCGCAAAGGGAATCGCCTGCATATTATGTCTCCTCGGTGGCTGTCTGCAGGGTATCCATGCGCAACAGCTGCTGTAACGTGGGCAACACAGTGTGGGCAACCAGGGTAGCCCCTGCATCGGATAGATGGACACCATCCACGAGTAATTGGAAGCCACGCCGGCGCGCAATCGCGTCGTACGTATCACCACCACGAATCGCCAAATTGTCGAGTGGAACACGCCACAAATGGTAGACGGGGCCAGCAAATGGCCGTGCCCGCATCGCCTGCACAAACGCTGCACGCACATCCACGATAGGCACGTGGTAGTGGCGTGAGAGGCGATATATTGCGGTGACGTATCCATCGAGAAGCACTTGCCCCGGTGTATCCGGCATCTCGCCGAGCGTCGTGGGCGTAAAGAGCACAACGGTGATATGCGCACGAAGTAGCCGTTCGATGACGGCAGCATATATGGCTTCAAATATGGGGATATCTATGGAGACAGGGACATGTTTGAGCAGCCGGTAATAGGCACGACTGAGCCGTTCACCGTATGCAGTGCCAAAATCGTTGAGCCCAATCATGATGCTGACCACATCGGGCTGCGCAGCAATGACATCGTGTTCGACACGTTGCAACAAATTATACGTGGTATCACCATCAATACCGCGATTGAGTACATCCACATGCGGCAACGCCTGGGCTATTTTGGCTACATATGCAGCCCCAATACTCCCCTGCGTGATACTATCACCAAAGCAGACCAGCCGTGGCATATCCACCCTACCCCGTATCACAACGATTGACTACGGGGTATTATCACACAAAACAACAGGCATGCCACACTAACGCGTTGCCGCCCCTTTGTAGTCAAACGTCTGCAAAAAGAGTTGCTCGATCATGTCGAGTGCCCGTCTATCGGCAGAATCAATGGTGGCGAGAGTGCGTGCGGCTTCGAAGTACCAGCGTGCCATCGCATACATGTGGTGGCTCGTCACGCCGTACTGTGGTGCCAAATCGAGCATCCACTTACATTCACGTTGAATGATTTCAACGGCACGCAAGCGCAGGGCGGTCTGGAGCAGGCGGTGCATGCGTCGTGGTGACGCTTCGAACATCTGCTTTTGGAACTGCACTGCATCTGCACGGTCGAGATCAAGGCACAAGCCGGGGTAAGTACGTTCGAGTTGTGCACTCACCGCTCGACAAATCTGGTCAGCGCGTCGGTCCAGTTCGGATGCTACCCGATTACCGTGCTCTATCAGCCAATCATCAATCGCACGCATCTTCGGCTCCTTTGTGTGTCATTGCATTCCCAGCCGGACACGCCCGCGTTGCTCACGTGCTGCAAATGCCCCACTTGCCATTAACTCATCACCGATGACCTGCATGGTTTGACATGCGGTCACAAAATCGTCGCCTAAATATGTCCCCGGCATGCGCCGGCACAGTTCTGGGTTTTGCACAAAGGCCCGTCCCGCATAGGCAAATCGCAATCCATGATGGTGCAATGACACCATTAACTGCCCAATTTGTTGCAGTGATACCACATGTTCAGCCATTGATGCGGATAGCACCAGAATAGCAGGAGCCTGTGTCACCATCAGCTCACTAATCCCATGAATCCCGATGTTGGGCCCGATATGCACCACTTCCCATGATTGTTGTTCGAGCAACACGGAAAAAATCAGTGATGCGATGTCGTGTTCATCGGTAGTGGTTGTGCCACACAACACACGTGGACCACTGCCGAATGTGGCATGCACCTGCAACAGGCTCATCAGCCTCTGGCGCACAAACTGCACCGCAATCTGTAGCTGCAACGTGTATTCGTTGCCGTACATCCAGCGATTGCCCAGCTCGTCCAATATCGGCAAAATCACATCATGCACCAGCACATCCACCGGAAAGAGCGTCATCGCCGTATTCATCAGTGCATGTGCCTGACGAATGTTTGCACTTACCAATGCATCGGAAATCTGATGCTGCAAATCTGGCCAACCAGCATCCCCCACATGGAGCATACGACCGCGAGCAGTATCAGGTGCTTGTGCGACCATGTCTGGTGCCTGCTCTTGGTCGGACTGTAACAGTGATACAGCCTGACTAATCGCAATCCCATCCTCGGTTGCTTTTTTGAGCCACTTGATTATTTCAATGTCACGTTGAGAATAGAGACGGTGACCATGTTCGGTGCGAGTCGGCCGTGGTACGCCGTAGCGTTGTTCCCAAGCACGCAATGTCGAAACATTGACTTGCGTTTGTTGAACTACTGCCTTGATGTTGTAGCGCGCAGTGTTGGAGAAGGCGAGTAGGTGTCGAATTTGATCAATCATCGAACACCACCTATTCGTTTCGTTGGTGTATATACCCGGGCACTCTGCCTTGGTATCTCACCCATATACGAGAAACGTTATCGTTTACTCCATTTCTTTGAACTGACACCGTTTCGCCCTGATTGTATACCCACTGTATATGTATTGTCAAACCGTTGCACATGCACAGATATTCTCATCATCCGCTTTTCGTTGTTTATGCAAGTGTTAATTATTTTGCAACACGTTCATCGTGGTCAATCGTACTTCGTTGGCGCATTCCAATAATCTATCTCATCATTTTCTACTTATCCGCCGTCTCTCATCCAGTGCGTACCTACAGGAGCACGATCAGTGGGTACAGGACAGGTGTGCCTAAATTTCTGTGCAATTGTCCAGCCAAATGTGCGAACCGACCATCTGGATGTTCTCCCACCAGCACGACTCTTGCCACGCACAAACATCACACCCTGCTAATGTGTAAATTATTATGCGCTTATTTGGCAGCACATGTCTGCTTGTTCGTCTACCTACGGAGTCACATGGAGTAGGAGAAGTTCACGATATACGGCAAAAAATGTCACCTGAACAGGGAAAGACGTAGTAACAAATCTGCACTATGTTGTAGTACAGAGTATGTCGTAGAAAGAAGACCTATGATGCTATCAGATGCCTGATTTGTAGTTATAACTTCGTCGTATCCGAGCTGATATGGTCGGCAGTGCATCGAACTGGTGCACACAAGAGACGAAAATGGAACAAACACGTGTTGCACAGTTTTTGCATAGCGAATATATATCTAATGTGTAAATAAAACAATTGACAATGGGGTTTTTTCAATCCTATAATCGAGACAAGTCCAACCAAGCAAGTACGGTAGATGGCGTCGCAAGACGAAGCTCGAAGGGGAGCTTGGGGGGGCAACCAAACCCAGAACGTATAGTGATGAGGAAAGGGGGTGACAACAATGGCGGACAACAAGAATGACTTGGTGCCGGCACAATGGAAGTCGCTCTTTAACAACGAAGAGTGGTTGGTGCACGGGATCGTCGTGAAAACGATGTATGGTTTCGGTGCAATCGCACTGGTCGCCCACATTTTGATCTGGACATGGAGACCCTGGTTCTAGTGTTGATGGGCTACCCGGTGTGTAGCAGCAAGAAGTAGAGGTATAGCGTCATGAATCGTCCAATTGAATTCAAGACAGCGGTAGTACTCAGTACATTGCTCGGTATCGTGATGGCGTTGTTGAATCACTTCGTGGTTCTCAGCTCCGACAAGTACAGCAGCGTGTTCGGGGCACTTGGTCAGTAAGTTGTAGGAACGTCGCACTGCGACGAGCACGGCGGGTCGAGCGGCTCCCGTTCGGCCCGCTGATGTGTATGGGTATGGTGGAAGTTTTGGAATTAGCCCGTGGTGAGACGGCAGGTGCTTATTTGATCTCTGCCACACGCTAGAAAGCGAGTGTCTGCGATGTCTGATGCGCCACAAAAGCCACTGCTGCAACCCGATGGTGAGTATCGCACTTCAATGGCTTCAGCGAGCTCGACAGGCGCAGGCCTTCGCGCCGCCGAGATTAGCTATGAGGCAGTCGAGGCGCGTTACAAGCGACCAGGCGGCACGTTAGCCGAGAAGATTTTTGGGCACGATCCCTTAGACTTCTGGGTTGGTCCTTTTTACGTCGGGTTCTTTGGTGGTACTGCAATCGTCAGTATTGCATTAGGTGTGTTGACGTATTTCTATCAGGCCATGTTCATCGAGAAGCGGTTCAACATTTTGGCGACGGCGCTTGAGCCACCGCCGATTAGTGCTGGGCTGCGGATTGTTGGTTTGGGTGAGCCAGGGTTTGCCTGGCAATGGATCGTGGCATTTGCCACCATCGCCTTTGTCAGCTGGATGCTTCGTCAGGTTGATATCAGCCTGAAGCTCAAGATGGGTTTAGAGATTCCGATTGCCTTCGGGGCCGTAGTTTCGTCGTGGGTGACCTTGCAGATTCTGCGCCCTGTTGCGATGGGTGCGTGGGGGCACGGATTCCCGCTCGGTATTACGCATCACCTCGACTGGTTGAGCAATATCGGCTATCAGTACTACAACTTTTTCTATAATCCATTCCATGCGATTGGTGTAACTTTACTGTTTGCTTCGACGCTCTTCTTGCACATGCACGGTTCAGCGATTTTGAGTGCTGCACGTCGGCCAGTAACCGAGCACAACGTTGACGTCTTTTGGCGCAACATTCTCGGCTACAGTATCGGCGAAATCGGCATTCACCGCTTAGCGTTCTGGGCAGGTGCCGCATCGGTGTTGTTTGCAAATGTGTGTATCTTCCTTTCTGGTACGCTCGTATACGACTGGAATGCCTTCTGGGCCTTCTGGGATCGCATCCCCGTATGGAGTGGTACCGGTGCTGGGGTCGTGTTGGTCGGTCTCGGGATTGTCTTTTCCAAGCGCAGTGACGGGCTGGATCCCCAACCCGATCTCGACGCTGCTGAGAGTGTCCAGGGTCTCGACGGCACCATCGGTAGCCCCATGCACATCTCATTCATGGAGCGGCTCTTCGGCAACGGGCGCGTCCTGCCCATTCATGTGGGGGTATGGGGTGTTATTGGACTCGCAGCCTTCATGGTGTGTGTCTTCATTATTCTCACCAGCTACATGCATGAAGTCGGCAACAATCCGATTGCATTCATACGCGAATTCTGGAATCTTGCGGTGATGCCACCAGCAGGGAAGTACGGATTGTCGTGGAATGTGCCGTGGTATGACGGTGCCGATTACCTGGTGGCAACCTTGTTCTTGCACATCGCCGTCGTTGCATGGGCCGCACGGCTCTACGAGCGGGCACGCAAGACGGGGTTAGCCCCCCATTTGGCCGCAGGATTTTGGTCAGCATTGTTGTTGTACTTCACGATCTACCTGTTCCGGCCAATTTTACGTGGCTACTGGGCAGATGCACCAGGGCAGGGATTCCGGGCGGTTCTTGACTGGACCAACTACGTCAACATTCAAGTTGGCAACATCTACTACGATCCACTGCACATGGTCTCCATCTTCTTCTTGCTCGGTTCAGTGCTGTTGCTCGCCATTCACGGTGCCACCATCGTGGCCACTTCCAAGTGGGGAGCCGAGCGCGAAATTGACGAGATGTTGGTGGAAGGTTCGGGCACACATCGCGCCCAGCTCTTCTGGCGCTGGACGATGGGCTTTAATGCCAACTCGTACAACATTCACTTGTGGGCGTGGTGGTTTGCCGCATTGTGCGCCATCACGGGTGCAATTGGTATCCTCATCAGTGGCACGCTCATCGACAACTGGTTTGTATGGGCACAGGGTGCTCAAATCGTTGCACCGATGTCCACCGAGGATTGGTCGCAGTACGTCTTCAGCAAGTAATGTGTGATACGGCGCATCGCCAGTGGTGATGCGCCTCACACCACCGCAGAAGACCTGCGGAGAGGAACACATATGTCGAGTAACCCGAGTGTCTTCCCACCAATGAATGAAGATACCAAGTTCAACTTGGTAGCAGGTGCTGTGGCTGCGACAACCATGGTCCTCAGCATCGTCGCATTCTGGTGGATCTGGGCCCTGGTACAACCACCAGCGCCAAAGCCCATCCCGACATCACCAATCTACAACAACTATGACCCGGCAGGAAACTACCTGAAACCCGAGTCGTTGGCGGCCATGCAGAAGTACACCCAAGAGAACCCGGAACCGAAAAACGTTCAGGTGCTCAAGGGCTGGAATACGCAGCAGATTACCGCGTACATGACGGCACAGGTATCTGGTGGGCTCAAAGTAGATTGTAGCTACTGCCACAACATCAACAACTTCGCTGATGACGGTAACGAGAAAAAAGTCAAAGCGCGTGCCATGATGTTGATGGCTGGTGATCTTAACCGCACCTATATCAGCAAGCTCCCTGTGCCCCTCGAAGGGCAAAAGGTTGGCTTCCAGATTACGTGTGCCACGTGTCACAATGGTCAGCCCGTACTGACCAAGGGCACGTACCCAGTGGAAATCCAGAACACGCTGCCCAACAACTTCCGCTTGCCACTTGACCGCGAATACCCGGGTGGGTTGGTCATTACTGGCGACGAATCGAAGTCGTTGGACGAAGCTGAGCTCAATCAGTACGTGATGTACCACATGAACCTCAGCCTTGGCCAAGGGTGTACCTTCTGTCACAACGCTCGTTACTTCCCCGCCACCGGGGTAGAGAATGGCGGCCGTGACCAGAAACAACATGCCATCTGGATGTTGCAGATGTCCAAGCACATGAAAGACAACTACAGCTCGATTATGGCAAACAAGACGCCATCGTGCTGGATGTGTCACCAGGGTGCCGTGGTTCCCCCGGGTGCAGCCAAAGATGGACAAGTTCCTGATGTGTTGTCAACCACATCATCGGCTCCCTAATCCTCTTGTGATGCAACAAACGCGCCGTGCAATGCACGGCGCGTTTGTGTGATGTCTGCTTGCAATTATCACTTTCGTGGTATGATTGAGGCACAATTCGCAACCTTCATAGCACCACGATTCACCACGCAACGGCCTTGAGGAGATCACCATGGCTGGAAATCTGCCACTACCCACAACCACCCAGGCACGTGAACCCATGTCGATCCGGACCATGGTAGCGCGTTCAATCATGCTGATGAAACCAGTCACATGGTTCCCCCCCGTGTTCGCATTTTTGTGTGGCACCATCGCATCGGGCGCCACTTATTTCGAAGCAGTCACCGTTGCCCGTATCGCCCTCGGCACCCTCTTGGCGGGCCCCATTTTGTGCGGCTTGTCGCAAGTCATCAACGAATACTGCGACCGCGAAGTAGACGCCATCAATGAGCCACAACGCCCTATCCCCGCCGGGCTCGTCTCGATGCGTCACGTCTTCTGGACAATTGCTGTCCTCACTGTACTCGGCGTCGGGATTGCATCCATCTATGGATTGCCAGTGGTCTATATCACCCTTCTCGGCATCTTTTTGGCCATCGCATATAGTGCAGAGCCGTTGCGCGCCAAAAAGCTGGGCTGGATCGGCAACACGCTGGTCGCCATCTCGTACGAAGGGTTGCCCTGGATTGCCGGTCATCTTGCATTTGCAGAACTGACAGGCAGTAGTCTGCTCCTAGCTGCGCTGTACTCACTCGGTGCCCACGGGATTATGACCATCAACGATTTTAAAAGCATCGAAGGTGATCGCCAGATGGGGATCAAATCAATTCCTGCTCAGATGGGGGCAAACTGGGCAGCCATGAGTGCAGTGATTACCATTAATGTGGCCCTGTTGGCAGCAATCATCTACATGTTTGTCAGTGGACACACCTATGCAGCCGCCATCATGGTAGTGCTCGGCCTCGGTCAAATCCCCACCCAACGCAAATTTCTCACGATGACAGATCCACGGGCGCGTGCTATTTTTTACAACGCGAGTGGTGTGATGATATTTGTGTGGTGCATGATTGTTTCCGCTGTCGGAATTCGTTCATAAGCCGTGCCCACATCTCATACCAATGGACGATCGGCGCTGCTGGTGCATGTCGCACCTCGGCGCCGATTGGTGTGCGCTCGTCACCCGGCATTGGGGGACATTCCTACATACGCCAAAGATACAGATTTTGTGTATGTATTGCATACCGTAAAGAAAAAGTACGCCAATTATAATCGTAGGTAATGACCACGCATGTTGATACGAGGTGCACATGTCGCTTGCCTACACCGCCGAGCAATTGGCACGCCGCGATCAGAGCATCTGGACCAAAGTGCAAGCCATCTTGGCACCCACACAATTCATCGTATTCGTGATTAGTGCCTACCTCGTCTATCAGGCGTGGCGCACACAGAGCGGCTACGAGATTGCCACGCTGAGCATCATCTGCAAAATTGCGATTCTGTGGGTCATCACCATTACTGGCATGATTTGGGAGAAAGAAATCTTCGGTCACTACTTTTTGGCCAAAGAATTCTACTGGGAAGATGTCGGCAATTTGATCGCCATCCTCACCCACAACATGTACTTTGTGGTGCGCTATCTGGGCTGGAGCGATGATGCAGTCATGGCAACCATGCTGTGTGCATATGCCACCTACCTCATCAACTGTGCCCAATTCGTACGACGCGGCATCATGGCAGGGCAACAACGTCGTCAAGCCCAACGGGGTTACTAAATGGAACATACCGCTGCTGTCGTTATCTCTGCGGTCAACACCGTAGCCATCAAAGAAGTCTCATTGACGGCACTCGCACCACACGAGGTAGCCGTGCAGACACACTATACCTCGATTAGTGCCGGCACAGAACGCATGCTGATGGCAGGGCAAATGCCTCATCCCATGCTCCAGTTCCCGGTCATCCCCGGCTACGAGACCGTCGGTCAGATTTGTGCAGCCGGCACCGATGTCCCCGTCGCAATGCTGGGGCAAATGGTCTACGTGGGGGGTGCCCGTTGCTACGAAGGGGTGAATCCTGCGTGGGGGGGGCAGGCACAGCGCGTGCACGTAGATTATCGTCGTGTCGTGCCGCTCGACGGGGTCGAACCAACGCACGGCGTGCTACTCGCACTCGCCGCTACCGCCATGCACGGCATTGATGTAGCCGGTGATCTCCAGGACAAGCGGGTGCTCGTGATAGGGCAGGGGCCAGTGGGACAACTTGCAGCGCGCATCGCCCTGTTGCGGGGTGCCGATGTAAGTGTGATCGACAAGAACCCATTGCGGCTGGTTCATGCACAGGCCACAACCATCTACGACGTCTCGGAGACTCCGCTCACCGCGCAGACCAGCACACCCTTTGACATTATCGTCGAAGCCAGCGGCAGCATGGGCGCACTCCAGAGCACCTTGGCTCGCCTCGCACCACATGGTGTCATCGTTCTGCTCGGTTACTACGATGAAATCCGCATCCCCTATATGCCACTCTTTTTGGCACAAGCCAAAGTGCTCACTGCCAAGGAATGGGCACCAGGTGATTTGGTGCGTTGCCGCGATTTGATTGCATCTGGAGCACTCAATGTGGGTGCGTTGCTGACGCACTCAGGCTCCATTCACGACATCCAGATGGCCTACGATATCGCCCTTCATGATGAACGTTGCTTGAAATTATTGCTGACATGGTCGTCAGCATAGAAGCGAAGGTACTTATGGCACCACGCATGCTGGCTATTTATGGAAAAGGCGGGATGGGGAAGAGTTTCTTTACCTCGAATCTCACCTCACGACTGACATTTGATGGACATCGTGTCTTACAGCTAGGGTGTGACCCCAAGCACGACTCGTGCAATACGGTCTTTGCGGGACGTTCGTTGCCCACACTCGGTGAACAGTGGCGCCTCTACAAAGAGCAGGGTCGCGAAGACGAGCTGAGCGTCGGCGATGTCATTTACCGGAGCGAGCTCAAACCCGGCTACGTGTTGTATGGCTGCGAACTCGGTGGTCCAGAAGTCGGACGTGGCTGTGGTGGACAGGGTATTTCGTCGGGATTCAAAACGCTAGAAGGCCTGGGGCTAAGCAAATGGAATCTCGACTACGTGGTGATGGATTTCTTGGGTGACGTGGTGTGTGGTGGGTTTGCCACCCCACTGGCACGCTCACTCGCTGAACACGTCATCATCGTGGTCGGGCACGATCGCCAATCCCTGTATGCCGCCAACAACATTGCCAAGGCGGCAAGCTACTTCCGTGAGATGGGGGGCACCACCTCAATTCTCGGACTGGTCATCAATCGCGATGACGGGAGCGATACCGCAGACACCTATGCCCGGGCCGTCGGACTGCCCATCTTGGCGCGCATCCCGCTGAGTCGCAAAGTGCGCGAACTGGCAGATGCCTGTAAATTGGCGCTCGAAGACGAACAGTTCGATGCGATTTTCACTGATTTAGCGCAACGCATCGCCACCAACAGCATTCCACCATGTACCGACTACACCCCGCTCGAATACCATGATTTCTTGCGTGTCTTTGGTGCCGAGGAGCCCGAAGGTAAACCGGAATCTGCCAGCAAAGATGAACTCTTTGCGGGGACAAGTGCCAGCAAGGGCATCCCCATGTTGTCGTTGACTCCGTCAATCATCCCACAAGTCCAGACGACAGACCCCGTGCAACTCAAGGTCAAGCAGGTGATGGAGTCAATTGGCTTGTACGTGACCGATTTGAGTCGCAGTGACCAAGAGGGCGTCACCGTGACATCTGGTTCCGTCGAAATCCGCATTGGTGCCATTGATGACATTGACAACAAGGCGGCGTTCCTATCGGCGCTCCGGCGTTCTGGCCAGATATTTAGTTATGTCGATTTGCGTGAGATGGATGCCCCAACCTATCGCTAGGAGACAGCCATGACCGTAGACCCCAAACAACTGCATCATGTGCTCGTGGACATGATGAAAGTCAAACGCCCACCAGTGGCCATTACCTACTGCCGTACCGCTATTCCTGCGGGATACGAACCGGTACAGGTGGTAGCGTGTGGGATTGTCCGCGAAGCAGAAAGTGGTCGGCGTGTCTATGTGGATGCGCACAACCACGACTGCTACGTGGGGTTGTGGCATCTCGGTCTCCTGCCCAAGGCAGCGCCACTCATCACCGAAGGTGAATACTTGACGATGGCACAGGGGTTTTTTACCCCAGAAGCAGCCAAGCGCAACAAGGCCCAGAGTGAACGCCTCGCCGACGGGAGCATTATCGCCCTCGCGGCTGCCCCCCTCAACGACGTGCCCGAGGGTGTCACCATTGATTCGGTCATCGTCGTGACCGATGCACTCCACGCCATGCAAATCGCTGGTGCAGCATCGGTACGTGAAGGTGAATTCCCGATTGGCGAAGTTGGGCCATCTGCGTGTGCGTCCATTTTTGCCACTCCCATCAACAAACGCAACAGTGTCTTTGCGACGGGGGATGGGGGCGGGCGCATGCACAACCGCCTCGCACCAGGTGAACTGTTTGTGACGATTCCCGCACATCACTTCCAACATGTATTGGATTTGATGGCGAATTTTCGTTTTGACCCGGCCAAAATGCGCGAGCTGATTATGCCGTCGCATGCTCCTGCGGGTACAACTGCCGGAGAACCCGTAATTTGAAGCTCATAGTGGCAACACGTGAAGCGATAGAGTGGATGGGAAGGAGAGTACAGGTATGGGATCAGGGATATCAACGTCTGGATTCGTGTTGTGTTTTGTCCCGCTGGCACTCGTGATTGTGGGATTTGTTGTGGCAGCGTATTACACCAATCGCCAAGCCACCGATACCTACGCACGGATTGACCCAGCAACAGTCAACGACGAGTAAACTACCACGAAGAATGGGGATTTCCCCCCCGTTCTTTGTGACGTGTGTAGTATCAAATCTGTACGACATCATACAAAAGGAGTGATAATGAGTGATATTATCCCACTTGCAACGACCACCCAACCAACTACTCAACCCTGCAAATTACATCCCCAGTCGATGTGCCCTGCCTTCGGCTCGTTGCGCATATTGACCCGCATCGAAGGGTCACACCCCGTCATGGCAACAGATACCGGCTGTTTGTACGGGCTCACCTTCGTGACACATTTTTATGGAGCCAGCAAATCAATTGTGGCACCACAGCTCGGCACCGCAGAACTGATGAGTGGTCAAGTGGTCGAAGGCACCCGGGCCGCCATCGAGGTGGCCGCCAAAGAGCCCGGTGCGCGCCTGATTCCCGTGGTATCACTGTGCGTGGCCGAAACCGCAGGAATGCCCGAAGAACTCCTCCCACGCAGAATCGGTGATGCCGAAGTGGTACTTGTGCGCGTCCCCGCATATGCCATTCATTCACATCCCGAAGCCAAAGATATCGCAGTGGCCGCACTCCTCAACCGCTTGGCCGAACGCGAAGGACAGGTCAACAGCAAAAGCGTGGTCCTCCTTGGCGAAGTCTTCCCTGCAGACCCCCTGATGATTGACGCCATTTTACGGCGCATGGGTGTCAGCGAGACCATATTTCTCCCAGGACGCTCCATTGACGACTTCCGGCGGGCAGGTCGCGCAGGCGCGCTCGCACCACTGCACCCCTTTTACAAGGAAAGTATTAACACGGCGCGCAACTGGGGTATGCCGGTGGTGGGTGGCGCCCCCGTGGGCATCACGGGGACGTATGCGTGGCTGAAAAGTATTGGCAATATCCTTGGGCTCGACCCTGCCCTCGTCCAGCAGGTGGCCGACGAAGAGCGCGCCAAGGCGACGGCGCTGGTTGCCGAACGCCCCCTCAGTGGCCGCGTCATGGTCACCGGCTACGAAGGCACCGAATTAGCGTATGCGCGCATGTTGGTCGAAGCTGGCGCCGAGGTGCCCTATGTGTCAACCAGCATCGGCCAAGACCCTCTCGTGCTCCCCGATGAACTGTGGTTGAAGGCACATGGCACCAAAGAAGTCATCTACCGCAAAGCACTGGAAGAGGATGTGGCTGCCATTGACCGTTATGCGCCCGACTTGGTCTTTGGGACGACACCGCTGGCAAGTGTGGCCAAAGAGCGTGGTATACCAGCTATGTATTTTACCAACCAACTCGCCTCACGTCCCTTTTTCTTGACTGGTGGCATGACTGCAACCATCGAGTTTGTGGCAAGTGTACTAAACAAAGGTGAGCGCTATCGTTGGATGCAAGAGTTCTTTACGTCAGCAGAATAAGGAGATTCAGTGATGCCACCAACCGTTCTGCGTGATTTGTCTGATACGAGTGGCTACTGGGCGGCCGTATGGAGCATGTGCCCGATGCCTGACGTGCACGTCATCTGTGATGCACCAGTGGGCTGTTTTAATTTGGTGGGTACCGCCGTCCCCGACTACACGGACGCAGTACCCCACATCGAAAATCTGACGCCTGCCACCATGACCGAGCAAGAGGTCGGTGGCAAGGGGACCCAAGATAAAGTCAAGTGGACATACGACAACCTGGCGGCCCAGGGCATCCTCAAAGACAAGCATGTCATCGTTGTCTCGACTGCAGAATCCGAAATGATTGGCTCCGATCATTCAGCCCTGGTCAAACAGCTCGGCGTCGGCACACGCTTCTACTACAGTAATTCACTCGCCGAAGACGAGTGGGCGGGGCGTGACCGCGTATTACGCTGGTTGTGGGAAGAGTACGGGGCCACTCAGAGTGCGGGAATTGCGACTATCCCCACCGCAGTCAATATCATCGGTCCCACCTATGGGTGTTTTAATGCACCCTCCGAGCTGGCCGAAATCAAACGCATGATCGAAGGTGCAGGTGGCACGGTCAATATCGTCTACCCATACGAAACCACCCTCAGCGACACACCACGCTTGGCTGCTGCGGCGGTGAATGTGGTGCTCTACAAAGAGTTTGGCACGGGGCTGGCCACCGATCTCGGCAAACCCATCTTGTATGCGCCCTTTGGCATGCAAGACAGTATCTCGTTTATCCGCGAATTAGCTGCACACCTCGGTACGAGTGCGCAGGCCGAAGCCTTTATCCGTAACGAAAAACGCACCACACTCCAAGCCGTCTGGGATTTATGGCGTGGCCCCCAAGGTGACTGGTTTGGCACACTCGACATGGGGGTGGTAGCCGGGCTCTCACATGCCGAAGGTATTGTGCGCTTTTTGGGCGATGAAATGGGCATGAAAGTTGTCTTTGCTGCGGCACGACCACGACGCCCCGGCGATTACGACAATGAATCCATTCGTCAGCACATCCACAAACGCGCCCCGTCGTTCTTGTTTGGGTCAATGAATGAACGCATCTACTTGCGCGAAGCAGGGAGCAAATACACCAATTTCATTCCAGCAGCCTTTCCCGGCCCCGCAGTACGTCGCGCCGTGGGGACGCCCTACATGGGGCTCCGTGGGTGTGTCTACCTCTGCCAAGAGGTCGTCAACCGTCTCTACGAAGGCTTGCTCAACTTCCTCCCCGTTGATGCGGCCTATGCCGCGTTGCGCTCACCAACGGCTGCCATTGCAACGGATAGTCACGGCAATATTCCCTGGACGAGTGATGCCCGCACGTTACTCGACAGCACCCTCGAGAAGCTCCCCTATCTACCACGAATTTCGGCTTCTCGACAACTCCAGATGACCATCGAAAGCCTGGCGCGTCAACGTGGTCACCAAGAAGTCACACGCGAACTGGTTGAAGCTGGACTGGCTGAAACCAAACAGTAGCGTTCCTCGACCATCGCTTACCACCCATCCCCTACACGCCTTGGTGTGTGCGGGATGGGTGCGTGTCTGTGGTGAGTGCGCACATCCCACCATGTCATTGCTGGTACGGTAGAAAGCGACACACCATGGTACAATTTGAAAAAACGGAGGCGCAACGATGCAACAGGCAGTGACTCGCATACAACAACGGCTGGCTCAGGCGGCAGTGGCCGCAGGACGTGACCCTCAGCAGATTCGCTTAATCGGCGTCAGCAAAACACACCCCGCATCACTCGTTGCACAAGCACTTGCGGCCGGGTTGCATGATTTTGGAGAAAATCGTGTCCAAGAAGCCGAGGGCAAAATCCAAGAACTCGCATCCGTGCGTAGTCAACTCACTTGGCATCTCATTGGCCATTTACAGCGCAATAAAGCGAAACGTGCCGTACAGTTGTTTGACTACATTCATTCGGTTGACAGCATCGAACTCGCACAGAGCATCAGCCGACACACCCAAGACCTCGGCATAGCACAGCGCAACATTCTGCTACAGTGCAATATTTCGGGAGAACTCAGCAAAGAGGGAATTGATGCACGTGGCTGGGAAACATCGCGTGACGTGCGTACCGCACTCGTCGCAATGGTCCAGCAGGTGGCACAACTCTCCGGGTTGACCATATGTGGGCTGATGACGATTGCCCCCTATAGCGACGATCCCGAACAGGTGCGACCGGTGTTTGCATCGCTACGCATGTTGCGCGACCTGCTCGCAGAAGCCTGCCCGCACCACCCATTCAACGAACTCTCGATGGGGATGAGTGGTGACGTGGATGTGGCCATCGCAGAGGGTGCCACGATGGTGCGTGTTGGGCGTGCCTTGTTTGGCGAACGCCCAGCACCAGGGAGTACGGTGTGAGTAGCGACCACGAAATTCGCACGCTCATCGGGCAGGCCTCACTCGTCTACGAACGACTGAGCGGGCACTATGGCGCACAACATCTCGACCCGTTTCGTATCGAGCGACGTATCGAATCGTGGCAACACGCCATAGCAACTGCCAGCGACATTGAATGGCAAAGCTATCTGACACGCAACGGCTGGGGGCAGCCGCAACTAGTTACATTATGTTGTGACACCACGTATGTGGCTGCCCTCGACGACCTGCCACACTGGGGACGCATCCTCACCGATATCTGGGATGCTGTCGTCACCAACGACCAGCTAAACGGCGCCCAGCAGTACGTGCCAGAGGCGTCGCCACACACGCTGGCCGTCGTCACACCATTTGCCCACTGGCTGACCAGCCATCTCAGCGTGGCACATACCCCTGCGCACATTCATGCGTGGGTGCTCCCCCGGCTGGTCAGCATCGCCGATGACGCAGTCCGCACGTGGACGGCACAACGCGCCATGCGGGGGGCGATACCGAGTCGTGCGCACGCCTTGTCCCCACTCCTCAACGACGACGTATGGCACCAATTTGCCAGCGACCATCCCTGGCTGATGCGCATGCTGGCCACCACCATTGCCGACCTCTCGACGACACTCACGGCCGCCATTACCCATCTCACGCGTGACTGGTTGTTGTTGCGTCAGCACTGTGGCATGCAAGGAGCCACTCCCCAGATTAGTGGGTTTGCGGATGCACCGGCCATCTATCAGCATGTCGGTGGCATCACCATTCTGCTCACAACCCAGCAGATTACGTATGTGCCCCATCCAGCACCACAAAGTGACGTGCTCAGCCATATCACCACATGGCTCAATCGCCGTGGAGCACAGATCCCCATCAAGTTCCCTGCACGCGTAGTACGCGACGAAGCCCACTGGATTGCCGTGCCTGCGACTGTGGCACCAGCACCCGACACCATGCCACAAATCGCGTATGCCCTCGGGAGCCTGGCCGCACTCTGTACGGTGTGTGGCATCGTACAGCTCAATCGTGACGCCATTCTCACGAGTGCCCGTGATGTGTGGGTGCTCGATGCAAGCATGATTGCACCCGTTGATGGTGCATCACTTGCACATGGCATTGTGGGTAGCGAACGCACCGCGGGATCACACAGCGTGTGGCCGACAAGTTTGGCCCCCCACGCAGACGACACACGCCCGTGGCTGGATCGGTACGTGGATGACACCCTAGCCGGGTACCAACACACCAGCGATGCTATCCTGCAACGCGCCCGGGATGTCGTGCACGCCCTCTACAGTCAACCCATGTTCCAGCAACGGGTGGCGTTTTCACCGACTCCCAAAGGGTATCAGCTACTGCCGTTGCTCTACGAATTTCCACGGGTACGCGATGGATTCGAAGCCAGCATGGTACTCGCCCAAATCCTCAGTACCATCCCCGTACAAGTCAATAGTCATACCGCGGAACGTACCATCATTGACGCCTGTGCCCGCATGCGTACACCACAGCTCTATCAAGCAAGCGACTACACGGCGATTATTGCACGCCTGACTGATATGACGCGCTACACGCAACTGTGGCATGCCGCCCAACTCCATCTCGCATTGACTCCTTGCCGTGATACACCTGATGGGCGCGCCCCCTGGTTGACCAAACAAATTACCAATTACACGAGTGAACAACTCGGTGGCGAAGCGCTCCAACTGATTGCAACTATTGTGGCGAATCAGGTGGCCATGCCCACGGGGTGTACTTGGTTTGTGATGCCCCACGACGACCATACGCGCGGTGTCAATTATGCGGATGCCGGACTCGTGGACGGGGTCAGTGGTATTGCGCTTGCGTTGAGTGCGCTCAGTAGCCTGAGCAACGACGACATCACCATCCAAACGGCTGCTCGTGGCTTTTTCCATGCCATCAGTCTGCTCCAACATCAACCACATCATCTCGGAGGGGTGGGATACGCCATCGCACTCGCGACGCCCATGCTCCAGCTGCCGCATTTGTGTGACATGTTGTGGAAACACGTCAAAGAGATGAATCTCCCTCACATGTATGCCCACCCGGCCGCAGATGCGGTGCATGGTATCGCAAGTACGGTCATCGCATTTATTGCGTTGCACCGCATCGAACCACTGCGTGGCTGGCAGATGCTGGCCCTCGCGGCCGGTGAACGCTTGTTGCAACTGCGACAACGCAACCCGCAGAATGAGCGCACGTGGGCAGGGCAGCAACTCTCACTCGGGGGATTCGGCAGTAGTGGCATCGCCCTTGCACTCACCCGCCTCTACGAGCTCACCCACGATTTTCGATTTTTACGAGCGGTATACGATATTGTGCAGCACCAAGACCGTTTTTACGACGAGGCACATGGTGGTTGGGCCGATACACGCACACACCCCCCCACCTACCCCCTCACCTGGTGTCATGGCACACTCGGTCCCGGCATGGTACGACTCGTCCTACAAAGCCATGACCGCAGTGGACAACCATCTGCGCAGCTCCACGCCCTGCTCGATGGCATTGACCAGGCAGGGATGCACGATGGTGACGGGTTATGCTGTGGCATGGCTGGGAGCATTGATTTCCTGTTGAGTGTCTCACGCGAATTCCACCAGCCCTACTACGCCGAGCGTGCCACCTATTGGGTCACGCAGATGATTACCCGTGCGCATGAACGGGGCGGTTATGTCACTACCACTGGTGTACCGGGAATGTACGAACAACCGGCACTGATGCAAGGGAGTGCCGGGATTGCCTACCAGATTGCACGCTGTGCCTATCCGCGCCTCTTTCCGTCGCTCCTCTGGTACGGACTCCCCCGCATCCATGAGTCAACGTGATAAGATAGTAGCCGGGCATATCATTAAACGAGGATACGCACATGACGGAATCGTTTTCGCAAGAACTCGAACGCTTGGCCGACGAACAACTCCAAAACGAAGCAGACGCCGCCCGCCGTCAACGCTGTTCACGCGTCTGTGATATTGCCGTCGAAGGGGGCATCGTCAGTGGTGCTGACTTTTATTATGCTGCGGTGGTACTACTCCACGGTGAAACACCCGAAGAGTTTGCAACAGCCCTCCATTTTGCACGCACAGCAGCCAAACAGGCCGAACCACGGGCATGGTCGGTGATTGCAGCTACCTGGGACCGCCTCTTGATTGCCAAACGTCGTCCCCAACGCTTTGGCACACAATTCGTAAAAATAGACGGCAAATGGTCACTCGGCGCCGTTGATACTACGATCACAGACGCCGAGCGTGCTTTTTATGCGGTGCCACCACTCTGGGTACAACAAAAAAACGCTGAATTGTTGCAACGACGCGACGAATCACGCTGATGCGCTGTCGTCATCTTCACGCAGGATGTAGCCCACACCACGCACCGTGTGGATGAGGCGAGGTTCGTTGTGTGCTTCGAGTTTTTGGCGCAAATAACGCACGTAGACCTCGATGATGTTGCTCTCACCACCAAAGTCATAGCCCCACACACGGTCGTAGATGATGTCACGCGTCAACACTTGTTGTGGATGGCGCATGAACAGCTCGAGCAACTCATATTCCTTGGCCGTTAATTCGATGCGACGGCCACTGATGGATGCCTCATGTGCGGCCACATCCATTTGGATGGGACCGTAGCGCAACGTGGATCCCGCATTCCGCCCCTGCACACGGCGCAACTGAGCCTTGATACGGGCGAGCAATTCTTCGAAGGCAAATGGCTTGACGAGATAGTCATCGGCACCGACTTCGAGTCCCTGGACACGATCGGGTACGGCGTCGCGTGCGGTCAACATGATGATGGGCACATCGGACGCAGTGCGAATGCGCCGAGCGACTTCGAAGCCGTCCAGCTTGGGCAACATGATGTCGAGCACGATGACATCGGGTGGTCGTTCACGGGCCGCAATGAGGGCGGCTTGCCCATCTGCGGCAGTCTCAACCACGAAGCCTTCGAAGCTCAAGCCACGACGCAAATATCCGGAAATCTCTGGTTCGTCTTCCACAACTAATATTCGTTGTGACATGCGTCCGTCCTTTCTCGTCGCAGATGTAATCCTGCAGTTGTCCCTATCGTACCAAATTCGCAAGCATCCATTGTGCGTAAATACCGGGTCCGAGTGGCACAACGCTACCCCCAGCCACTGCTTGCGCCTGCACTATGTCCTGTGTGGTAGTCAACAACCAACGCCCGTCGCTACTCCACGGCGAAAATGACGTACCGTCGAAGTAGCGCAACACGTCAATGATGCGCTCGTTGGGTGCAAACGTAGACAACACGCTGGTCTCACCGGTGGTCACATCAATGACTTCCCAGCGCAACTGCTCATCGTCAACGATGGTGAGTGTGGCCAACATCTGTCCATCTGGTGACCACCACGCAGTGAGTGGACTATTCTCACTTATAGTCTCGATGGTACCGTTGCGCCAAATGCGCAGCACACGCGTCGTTTGATTCGACGCGATGTAGGCCAGTTGGTCACGTTGCGGTGCAGGCAACAGCCGAATCGTTGCTTCGCCTTCATCAACGATATCCAAAAACACCCCATCCAAGCGTTGATAGCGAATCACCGAACGTGGCGTTGACAACAAATCCAACAAGCCGGCATCAACGACATAGTAATATCCACTACCAGTCTGATCCCATTGTGCCGATTGGAAATCACCCACATCGCTGTGCGACATGACAATACGCTGCTGGGCCACATCGTAGACCCCCAACAAGCCACCATCACGACCCAGCAATCCGAGGCGCACCAACAAGGCGGTGCTGGTTGGGGACCAATCCACAAACGCGAGTTCGCCATACGCCACCTTGACAGCCGGCTGCGTGCCATCACTAGACACCACCATTACTGCCCCGTCACTGCTCGTCACCGCAATGAGGGCACTATTGGGCGACCAGTGCACCATGCGGACAACTGCGTCATCAATGGGATACACGTCTATGAGGGTTTCATTTGCCAGTACAAACACGCTGAGGGTGATTTGCTCCTGCGTCTGGCGCACATAGGCCACCCGTGTGCCATCCGGCGAAATCACGGGGAGTGTGGCCGCATCCACGACAGCATCATCCCGCAAGACGTGCGTATAGCCGTTGTGGTGGAGCTGCAACTCACCATCGCTGGTAATTGCCACCCAATCTGGGATAATCGGTGTACGCGTTGTTTCTACTTGAGATGGGTGAATGACCAAAAACCAGACGATTACTGCGGCACTTGCCACTACCACCATACTCATCAGCGCAATAAAAAGTGCGAGAATACGTTGGAACATATCTCTCCTCACATACCAAACACTTGTGAGTATACACAGCATGGATGGGAAAGAGATGAGAAGCACAGCGCGGTATCATGAAGCATGACACGTGAGACAAGGAGCACACACACATGACCATCGTACTGTTACACGCATATCCACTGAATGGCAGCATGTGGCAACCACAGCTCGCTCCCCTGCACGCCTATGCGCCAGTGATTGCCCTCGATTATGCGGGATTCGGCACGTCACAATGGCATCTCACTGCCACACAACCACGGAGCATTGACGACCTCGCAGTACAACTCTTGGCACAACTCTCACAGCGTGGGGTAGAGCAATTTGCGGTAGCGGGATTGTCAATGGGGGGCTATGTAGCCTTGGCGATGTGGCGACACGCACCCACACGAATCCGCGGGATTGCCATCTGTAACAGCCGCGCACGTGCAGACGACGACGCAACCAAAGCGGTGCGTACACGCAATGCGCAGATTGCCCGTACCGACGGGGCAACAGCTATTCGCGACATCATGATGCCCCGCCTTCTCTCCGCATATGCACCGGCAAGCGTCCATGCACATGTGGCCACGATGGCACTTCAGGCCAGCCCCGATGCTCTCGCCAATGCCATGGAAATGATTCGCGACCGCCCAGATGCCAGTGCACTGCTGCCCACCATCCAGGTGCCTAGTCTCGTGATTGGTGCCACTGATGACCCGATAATGAGCGTGGAGGAAAGCCAGTTAGTCGCGGATGCACTCCCCAACAGTCAGTGCGTGATTGTGCCACAATGCGGACATATCAGCAATCTCGAACGTCCGCAGCTATTCAACGACGCACTCATACGCTGGTTGATGCGTGTTTCCGACTACTCGGCGTGATCTGGCAACGGCACATACGTGGCCATGTAGTCGTCAATGCTTTCAGCACGACGAATCATGTGGAGCTCTCCATTTGCACCGTGCAATATTTCACCACAGCGCAGTTTACCGTTGTAGTTGAAGCCCATGGCCCGCCCATGCGCCCCCGTATCGTGAATCACCAACGTGTCACCGGCCGCGATGGGGGGTAACTGGCGGTGTATGGCAAATTTATCGTTGTTTTCACACAACGACCCCACCACGTCGTATGTTTCACTGGCTGGGTGGGTCTCTTTGCCGAGGACGCTGATATGGTGGTAAGCGCCATACATGCCAGGACGCATCAGGTCGGCCATTGATGCGTCTACGCCAATGTAGTTGCGATACGTGGTTTTGGCGTGGCGCACCTGCGTCACCAACACGCCGTATGGTCCCGTAATCACCCGCCCACACTCCATCACAATCCGTGGTGGGCGCATACCGGTCGCCACAATGTGGCGCTGGAAGGCACGTTCCACACCCGCCGATACGAGTTCGAGATCAACGGACTGGTCGTCGGGGTGGTAGGGAATGCCGATGCCACCCCCGAGATTGATGTAGTCGAACTCAATCCCAGTTTGCGTGTGGATGTCGTGTGCGACCGCAAACAACATGTCGGCGGTGGCTACAAAATAATCGGCGTTGCGTTCATTGGAAGCAACCATGGTGTGCAACCCGAAGCGCGATGCGCCGAGGGTCTGTGCCCGCCGATACCCGTCGGCAAGTTGGTCACGGGTGACACCAAATTTGGCTTCTGCAGGGCGCCCAATAATCGTATTCCCCTCACGGGCAGCACCCGGATTGTACCGGAACGAAACCTGCGCTGGTAGGGGGATCTGGTGCTGGTCAAGCCAGTCGAGATGCCCGACGTCGTCGAAGTTGATGTGGGCATCCAGTTTGAGTGCCATGCGGTATTCATCGAGTGGTGTATCGTTGGAGGTAAACATGATATCGTCGCCACGCGCACCGAGTTGGGCCGCCATATACAGTTCGGTAAACGAACTACAGTCGAGCCCACCCCCTTCCGACAAAATCATCTGTAAAATGGCTGGATTGGGTAATGCCTTGACGGCAAAGTAATTGCGAAAATTGTGAGCCCACCCGAATGCGGCACGCATACGACGCATGGCTTGGCGGATACCGGTTTCATCGTACAAATGAAAGGGGGTACGGAACTGTTGTACTGCCCGGGTAATCACGGCTGCGTCAACAGGGAGTGGTTTGGTAGTCGCCATGGCATACGTCTCCTGCTATGTGGGTTCCTCGTCGTGAGCAAGTGGCAACGTGGCATGTTCACTTGCCAGTGGAACAGGCGAATTGGGACTTAGTGATGGGCGTGAAAACCCCTCACCGATGACTTCGAGTGCCTCGCCAACAATCACGAATGCGGTGGGGTCATGGCTAGCAATGATTTCTTTGATAATCCCCATCTCGCTGCGCGCAACTGCACAGACCAACACCGTGCGTGCTTTGCGCGTATAGGCGCCCCGTCCATCGAGCAACGTTACGCCACGCCCGAGCTCCGCAAAGACATCTCGCACAATGGCATCTGCGGCACTGGTGATAATAAAGAGCTGACGTGATCCCTTGCCTGCAGCCAACGTCGCATCAATGACACGTGTGGCGATGAACGCAACCAACAATCCGTACAACGTTTTGTCGGGTCCATACAGAAAGAATGCCCCCAGCAAGATGGCAGCATCCATGAACAAAATCACTCGACCAGGAGCCACCCCCCAGCGGCGTTCGATGATACGCGCCACGATGTCGGTACCACCCGTAGTACCACCAGCCCTGAGCACCAGACCAACACCCACCCCGTCGAGCAGCCCGCCATACAGACTATAGAGTAGTGGGTCTGTGGTGATGACGGGTGCAAACGGGGCCAAGAAGTCAATTCCCAGCGCAAGCAGCACGGTGGCATAGATGGTTCGCAACGCAAAATTGAGTCCACCCAATGCCCGCCACCCAAAGATGAAGAGTGGAATATTTAAGACGATGACCAAGATGCCCACCGGCAAGCCGATGATACTGTTGAGGATGATGGAAAGGCCGGTTACCCCACCCGACACCACCTGGTTGGGCACGAGAAACGAACGTGCTGCCGACGCAGACAACAGGGCACCAACCGTGAGTAGCAGGTAATCCCAGATAAGCAGACGCATACGGTGCGGCATGACACGATTCCGTCAAATGGCGCCACGTGCGCCTACGATCATCTGGCCCCATTATCGCATATCCATACTTGGGTTAGCACCGGTAGTGGCTCATCCCTGCCATGATGCGGTATGATGGAACACATCAAGGAGGAAGCATGCTGAACATTACACAACAACACGCTGCAAGTACGGCAGCCACCCAGCGCATCGCCACCCACATCGCCCGCACACCAGTTGCCCGCCATCATCCCTTGAGTCACTATTGCCAGGCCGATGTCTGGATAAAACAGGAATATGTGCAACACACCGGTTCATTCAAACTACGTGGAGCACTCAATGCCGTGCTTTCGCTTACACCCGAGCAACGCCGCAACGGCGTGGTCGCAGCTTCGTCGGGGAATCACGGGGCGGCGGTGGCGTATAGTGCGCGCCTCGCCCGCTGTCGTGCCATTATTTTTGTACCTGAGCACGCCTCACCCGTCAAAATCGCTGCCATGCGCGCCTTGGGTGCCGAAGTCCGACTCGTCGGACACGACAGTGTGATTAGCGAAGCAGCCGCCCGAAGCTACGCCGATGCACATCACCTACCGTACATCTCGCCGTACAACGATCCACTCATCATGGCAGGGCAGGGCACACTCGGCCTCGAAATGTTGGCACAAATTCCACTCCTCAACACGATTGTGATTGCGGTAGGGGGTGGTGGGCTGATTGGTGGGGTCGCAGCCGCCGTCAAAGCTACGCACCCCCATGTACAGCTGATTGGGGCGTTCCCACAGCATTCAGCCGTGATGGTCGAATCGGTGCGTGCCGGGCACATCGTTGACATCCCCAGTGACGATACCTTGTCGGATGGGACTGCGGGTGGCATCGAAGCAGACAGTGTGACCTTTGCCAACTATCGGTCACTGGTAGACATGAGTGTACTCGTCAGCGAACACGCAATTGCACGTGCCATGATTGATTACATTGACACGACACACCACCTCATCGAGGGGGCAGCAGGCGTCGCACTCGCGGCCACACAGCACCTCGGCACCGCACTACGCGGTCGCGTGGTTGGTGTCGTTGCCTGCGGTGCCGGAATCGGGGTCACACGCCTCATGGATGCCGCACAACTCATCGCCGACTAACCGGGGAGAGCACGAAACCCTTTACCAAAGACTTCTACGGCTTCACCAACTACCACGAAGGCTTTGGCGTCGGTGCTTGCCACCAACGCCGTCAAACTGGGGACTTCGCTACGGGTCATCACGCACAGCAACATGGCACGTTCGGCCCCCGTATAGCCCCCTTTGGCGGAGACGATAGTCACACCGCGATTGAGCGATTTGATCACGGCATCGCTGACCGCCTGTGGTTGGTCGGTGATGATGAACACTTGATTCATGCCACTGCCCAACGACAACACCATGTCAACGGCCCGGCTCGCCACAAAACTCACCAGCAACGCATAAAGGATTTTTTCGGGGCCGTAGATGACAAACGCCACCGCGTAAATGATGCCGTTGAGAAACAAGGCACTCCGCCCAGGTGCAAAGCCAAAGCGCATTTCGAGGAGTCGTGCCACGATGTCAAAGCCACCCCCCGTGCTCCGTGCCCGGAAAATCAGCCCACCACCAACACCCACCAGCAACCCGCCATACAGGCTGTACAACAGGGGGTCTTGGGTGACAGCGCCGAGATAGTTGGCCGAATATTCGAGGAGTACGGACATCACGGTAATGGTGTAGAGGGTGCGCAACGCAAAGCGCCATCCCCCCAGATAGCGCATACTGACGAGGAGTAGCGGAATATTGATGACTGCAACGACAATACCGATAGGCCACTGAAAAAAGCTGTTGGTGATGATACCGATACCCGTCACCCCACCAATTACCACCTGATTGGGGATGAGAAATATGCGTGTGCCGATGGCGGATATTGCGGCACCTGCGCTCATCAGCACAAGATCCCACAAAATCGGCCACAACCAGCGCCAAAATGTGCGAATACGATGCATCACTGCCCCATCCTCTCGTTGCGATTCGTGTCTGTACGTTATAATACAGAAAAGCGTGCGAGGTGTACACATGATTCGAATTCTCCCACCTGCCATTGCCGCCCAAATCGCTGCTGGCGAGGTTGTTGAACGTCCTGCATCGGTGGTCAAAGAATTAGTGGAAAACGCCATTGATGCGGGTGCGCGCACCGTGACGGTTGAAATCCGTGGTGGCGGCATCACCGAGATGATTATCCGCGACGACGGCAGTGGGATCCCCGCCGACCAAATCGAAGTCGCCTTTGCGCGCCATGCCACGTCCAAACTGAGTAAAGCCGAAGATTTGTTTGCCATCAACACGCTCGGCTTTCGTGGCGAAGCACTCCCCTCCATTGCCGCCGTAGCCCAGGTGAGTTGTACGAGTCGCACTGTGGCAAGCGATCATGCAGTCGAATTGCGCATCGCCGGGAGCGAAATCCAAGACAAACGCACCGTTGGTGCCCCCGTCGGCACCACCTTTCTCATCCGCAATTTGTTCTACAACCTGCCTGTGCGTCGCGAGTTTTTGCGTTCCCCTGGTGCAGAAACTGCCGCAATTACGGCGGTGATTACCCACTATGCCCTGGCATACCCGCACATCCGCTTCACACTCGCCGTAGATGGCAAGCCGCGCTTGGCGAGTACCGGCAGTGGCAACATCAACGATGTCATGCTCGCCGTCTATGGGACGGACGTGGTCGCCCATCTCGTGCCCATTGATTTTGCACGTGGCGAGGGTCTCTTTCAGATTGCCATCAACGGGCTCATCTCTGACCCGACCATCAGTCGCAGTAGCCGCGAAGCCATGCACATCAGTGTCAATGGGCGGGCCATCGCACCACGTGGCCAATTGGCAGCTATTTTTGACGAGGCATATCACACCCTGCTGATGAAAGGGCGCTTCCCGTATGTGGTGGTGGCCATCACCGTGGATCCTGCAGCCGTTGACGTGAACGTGCACCCCACCAAAAGTGAAGTCAAGTTTCGTGATCCCGACTATGTGCGTGACAATCTCGCCAGTGCCATGCGCCACATCCTGCAACAGATTCCGGCCATCCAAGACTGGGGCGTCACTCCCACCAAGACGCCACCAACACCCACCCCACCCACTCCCCATACCAGCAGTGAATCACGCATCGAATACCTGCGCGATCTCGACCGACCACAACCACCACGGACGCCACAACGCGAACGTCCGCTCTTTCCTGAGGCACCCACACCAGCACCGCAGCAAACACGCTTCGACGCCACTACTCGCCCCGCCCCACTCGCCAATCCCGATGCCCAGGCGGCTGGCACGGCCATGGCGGGGCTTGTGGCACAACAGCGCACCAATCAGAGTGGCCCGCTCCCCGAATTGCGCATCATCGGGCAGTTGGCAGGGCTCTATATTCTGGCAGAAGGTCCCGACCAAGAGTTCTACATCATTGACCAGCACGCCGCCCACGAACGCATCAACTACGAACGGCTGATGGCACAACACGCCAACGGCAAAATCGAGATGCAGCCGATGCTGATTCCGCAACAGGTGCACGTGGCTCCAGCCACACACGCCCTCTTGGCCGACAATGTGGATATGCTGGCCTCGTGGGGCTTCCGCATTGTTGTCAATGACGACCACTTGAGCATACGGGCGATTCCCACAACCGTCAGCCCCAACCGGCTCGAGGCCGCATTGCTACAAATTGCCGATGCCCTCAACGGTGCGGGTGGCTCACTCCCACCCAACTGGCACGAAAAGATGCTCATCACACTGGCCTGCCATACGTCCATTCGGGCGGGGCAACAGCTATCAACTGCCGAGCAACAGGCGCTACTCACCCAGCTCGCCGCGTGCACGGGGCCACGCACCTGTCCACACGGGCGCCCCACCATCATCGTGATGAAATTGGACGTTTTTGCGCGCCAGTTTGGCCGGATTGTGTGACGCATGCCCCCTCCAGCCATCATCATCGGTGCCGGCATTGGTGGACTCGTGACGGCACTCAGCCTACACGCTGCCGGCATCCCGTGTGACATCTACGAATCGGTGGACGAAATCCGTGCGCTGGGGGTTGGTATCAACCTCCTGCCCCACGCCACGCGCGAGCTCGACGCCCTCGGCGTGCTCGACGCCCTGGCCGCCAGCGCCATCCAACCCACCACGCTACGCTATTTCACACGGCGCGGCCAGCAAATCTGGAGCGAGCCACGGGGGCGAGCAGCTGGGTACCACTGGCCACAACTCTCCATTCACCGTGGTGCACTCCAAACCACCCTGTTGCGCATCGCGCAGGAACGCATCGGTGCCGACCACATCCATACGGGGCATCATCTGACAGCACTCGAGAGTGATGCTCACGGCGCCACCGCTCACTTTAGTGCGGGGCGGCGTGGGGCACATCGGGCCAGCGTGCGCGGGAGTATGGTCATCGCCGCCGACGGGATTCATTCGGTGGCGCGTGCCCTGCGCTACCCCGACGAAGGGATGCCCCGCTGGAACGGCGCCCTGCTCTGGCGTGGCACGGCAGAGATTCCCCCCGTCTTTGATGGGCGCACCATGGTGTGGGCGGGGCATCCCGACCACAAGTTTGTCGGCTATCCGATCCGCGACCTCCCCAACGGCAAACAGCTCTTCAACTTCATCGCTGAATTCCGTACCACGGAGATACAGCTCAGCGAACGCGAGGACTGGAATCAGCCCGGTGTGTTGAGCGATTTCATTGAGCGCTTCGAGGCGTGGAATTTTGACTGGCTGGACATCCCCGCCCTGATTCGTTCTGCACCGGGCACCTACCGCTTCCCGATGGTGGACCGTGACCCGTTACCACAATGGACGTTTGGCCATACCACACTGCTCGGTGATGCGGCGCACCCCATGTATCCCATCGGCTCAAACGGCGCATCTCAGGCCATTTTGGATGCACGGGTGCTGGTCGGCTGCCTGCGCTCGTTCCCCACAGATACGGCACACGCATTACAACGCTACGACCAGATTCGCCGCCCGGCTACGGCCAACATTGTGCTCGCCAATCGCGGCTTTGGTCCAGAAATGCCGATGAAACTCGTCGAAGAACGAGCGCCAAACGGGTTTACTTCGATTGATGCGGTGATTTCGCCCGCAGAGATTTTGCAGGTCACCGAGGGCTATCGTGCCACCGCAGGTTTTGCGCTGGCCGAGCTTAATGCGGGAATATCGCTCGCAGATGTGAATTATGAATTATGA